>NZ_JBNNPS010000003.1:0-410768 GCF_050275975.1 Neorhizobium sp. NPDC001467
CGTTCCGATCGCGATGGAAGAAAAGCTGCGCTTCGCGATCCGCGAAGGCGGCCGTACCGTCGGCGCCGGCATCGTTGCCTCGATCATCGAGTAAGACAGGTGAGGGCGCCGCTCGCGGCGCCCTTTTCCTTTTATTCAGGCCTTTTTTCATAGGCGGGCGGCGTAGGCCCTTGCGTATGACATAAAAATGTAGCAGATGGCGCGTGAGCGCAGTGAGATGTGGCTTCGGCCTTCGAATCGTCTGCCGCAAATCAATATAAAGGTGGGTCCCCTCGGGACCCGAAGACTGGAAAGAGCCGCGGTTCGCCGGGGTCTCTCTCGATCTTTGACACCGGTGGTCCGCCTTTAGGTAAGAAGAGCCTGTGCCCTGTTCTTTGCAGTGCACGGATAACAAGACAACAAGGATAACGTCGAATGAACGGCCAAAATATCCGCATTCGCCTTAAGGCATTCGATCATCGTATTCTCGACGCTTCCACGCGCGAGATCGTGTCGACGGCGAAGCGCACCGGAGCTAGCGTCCGGGGCCCCGTTCCGCTTCCGACTCGCATCGAGAAGTTTACGGTCAACCGGTCTCCCCACGTCGATAAGAAAAGCCGCGAGCAGTTCGAAATGCGCACGCATAAGCGCCTGCTCGACATCGTCGATCCGACGCCCCAGACAGTCGATGCTTTGATGAAGCTCGACCTCGCCGCTGGTGTCGACGTGGAAATCAAGCTCTGAGACCTGGTCTCGGGTGAGTGAGAAGGATTGAACCGATGCGTTCAGGTGTAATTGCACAGAAAGTTGGGATGACCCGCGTCTACAACGACGCCGGCGAGCATATCCCGGTAACGGTACTGCGCATGGAAAACTGCCAGGTGGTGGCCCAGCGTACCGATGAAAAGAACGGCTATACGGCTGTCCAGCTTGGCGCTGGCACTGCCAAGGTCAAGAACACGACAAAGGCTCTGCGCGGTCATTTCGCCGTTGCTGAAGTCGAGCCCAAGGCGAAGCTCGTCGAGTTTCGCGTATCCAGCGACAACCTCATCGATGTTGGCTCCACGCTGACCGCGAGCCACTTCTCCGCCGGCCAGCTGGTCGACGTGACGGGTACCTCGATCGGTAAGGGTTTTGCCGGTGCCATGAAGCGCCATAACTTCGGCGGTCTTCGTGCCACGCACGGTGTGTCCGTTTCGCACCGTTCGCACGGTTCGACTGGTAACAACCAGGATCCGGGCAAGGTCTGGAAGGGCAAGCGCATGGCTGGTCACATGGGTTCTACCCGCGTTACCACGCAGAACCTGGAAGTCGTATCCACCGACGAAGATCGCGGTCTGATCCTCGTCAAGGGTGCAGTCCCCGGTTCGAAGGGCGCTTGGATCATCGTCCGCGACGCCGTCAAGTCGGCCGCGAAGTAAGGGAGCCAAGCAAATGGAATTCAACGTCAAGACCCTCGAGGGTAAAGACGCCGGCAAGGTTTCCCTGTCCGACGCGATCTTCGGCCTCGATCCGCGCGAGGACATCCTCGCCCGTATGGTTCGCTACCAGCTCGCCAAGAAGCAGCAGGGTTCGCACCAGACGCTGACCCGCGGCGAAGTATCGCGCACGGGTTCGAAAATGTACAAGCAGAAGGGTACGGGCCGCGCTCGTCACCATTCGGCTCGCGCTCCGCAGTTCCGCGGCGGTGGCAAGGCTCATGGCCCGGTCTCCCGCAGCCATGCACACGACCTTCCCAAGAAGGTTCGCGCGCTTGCTCTGCGTCACGCCCTGTCGGCCAAGCTGAAGTCCGAAGACTTGATCGTCATCGACAACCTGGTTGCTGCTGAAGCAAAGACCAAGGGCCTCGTCGGCACGTTCGCTTCGCTCGGCCTGACCAACGCTCTGTTCATCGGCGGCGCCGAACTGGACGGCAACTTCAAGCTCGCAGCCCAGAACATCCCGAACGTGGACGTTCTGCCGGTACAGGGCATCAATGTTTACGACATCCTGCGTCGCGGCAAGCTCGTGCTTTCCAAGGCTGCGGTTGAAGCCCTCGAGGAGCGTTTCAAGTGATCGATATTCGCCACTACGACGTGATCGTCTCTCCGTCGATCACCGAAAAGTCGACGCTGGTATCTGAACAGAACCAGGTCGTCTTCAACGTCGCCAAGACCGCTTCCAAGCCGGAAATCAAGGCTGCCATCGAAGCACTCTTCGGCGTCAAGGTCACTGCCGTCAACACGCTGGTCCGCAAGGGCAAGGTAAAGCGCTTCAAGGGCTTTGCCGGCAAGCAGAAGGACGTCAAGAAGGCCATCGTGACGCTCGCCGAAGGCCAGTCCATCGACGTGTCCACGGGCCTCTGAGGGAATTAGATCATGGCATTGAAAAGCTACAATCCGACGACTCCGAGCCAGCGCCAGCTGGTCATCGTCGACCGCTCGGGCCTCTGGAAGGGCAAGCCGGTCAAGGCGCTGACGGAAGGTCTCTCCAAGAGCGGCGGCCGTAACAACAACGGTCGCATCACCGCCCGCTTCATCGGCGGCGGTCACAAGCGTACCTACCGCCTGGTCGACTTCAAGCGTCGCAAGTTCGACGTCGAAGGCACGGTCGAGCGTCTGGAATACGACCCGAACCGCACCGCGTTCATCGCGCTCGTCACCTACACGGACGGCGAACAGGCCTACATCCTCGCTCCGCAGCGCCTCGCTGCCGGCGACAAGGTCATCGCTTCCAACAAGGCTGTCGACGTGAAGCCGGGCAACACCATGCCCCTGCAGTACATCCCGGTTGGTTCGATCGTTCACAACGTCGAAATGAAGCCGGGCAAGGGTGGCCAGATCGCCCGTTCGGCTGGCACCTACGTACAGCTGGTCGGCCGCGACGCCGGCATGGCTATCCTTCGTCTGAACTCTGGTGAGCAGCGTCTCGTCCCGGGTTCGTGCCTCGGTACCGTCGGTGCCGTATCCAACCCGGACCACGGCAACATCAACGACGGCAAGGCCGGTCGTACCGTTTGGCGTGGCAAGCGTCCGCATAACCGCGGCGTCGTCATGAACCCGGTCGACCACCCGCACGGTGGTGGTGAAGGTCGCACCTCCGGTGGCCGTCACCCGGTCTCGCCGTGGGGCAAGCCCACCAAGGGCAAGCGCACGCGCTCGAACAAGTCCACGGACAAGTTCATCATGCGCTCGCGTCACGCTCGTAAGAAGTAAGAGGGAAGTCAGGAAATGGCTCGTTCAGTATGGAAAGGTCCGTTTGTTGACGGCTATCTTCTCAAGAAGGCTGAGAAGGTGCGTGAAGGCGGACGTGCAGAAGTAATCAAGATCTGGAGCCGTCGCTCCACGATCCTGCCCCAGTTCGTTGGTCTGACGTTCGGCGTCTACAACGGCTCGAAGCATGTACCGGTCAGTGTCAATGAAGACATGGTCGGTCACAAGTTCGGTGAGTTCTCCCCGACCCGTACCTATTACGGTCACGGTGCGGACAAGAAGGCGAAGAGGAAGTAACCATGGCGAAGGCTAAGACCGAACGCCGGCTGAAGGACAACGAAGCACAGGCAGTCGCCCGCACGCTTCGCGTCAGCCCGCAGAAGCTCAACCTCGTCGCTGCCATGATCCGTGGCAAGAAGGTTGACCGCGCCCTGGCAGAGCTGGAATTTTCGCGCAAGCGCATTTCCGGCCAGGTGAAGAAGACTCTCGAGTCCGCTATCGCCAACGCCGAAAACAACCACGACCTCGACGTCGACAGCCTCGTCGTAGCGGAAGCTTACGTCGGCAAGTCGATCACCATGAAGCGTTTCCACGCTCGTGGCCGCGGCCGCGCATCGCGCATTGAAAAGCCGTTCGCGCATCTGACGATCGTCGTTCGCGAAGTCGAGGAAAAAGGGGAGGCCGCATAATGGGTCAGAAAATCAATCCTATCGGTTTCCGCCTCGGCATTAACCGTACCTGGGACAGCCGTTGGTTCGCCGACAACGCCGAATACGGCCAGCTGCTCCACGAAGACCTGAAGATCCGCGCTTACCTGATGTCCGAGCTGAAGCAGGCCGGCATCGCCAAGGTGGTCATCGAGCGTCCGCACAAGAAGTGCCGCGTCACGATCCACTCGGCCCGCCCGGGTCTGATCATCGGCAAGAAGGGTGCAGACATCGAGAAGCTTCGCAAGAAGATCTCGGAAATGACCTCTTCGGAAACGCACCTCAACATCGTTGAAGTGCGCAAGCCGGAAGTCGATGCCACGCTGGTCGGTCAGTCGATCGCCCAGCAGCTCGAGCGTCGCGTGGCTTTCCGCCGTGCGATGAAGCGTGCCGTTCAGTCGGCCATGCGTCTCGGCGCCGAAGGCATCAAGATCACCTGCGCCGGCCGTCTCGGTGGTGCTGAAATCGCGCGTACCGAATGGTACCGCGAAGGCCGCGTGCCGCTTCACACCCTGCGCGCCGACATCGACTACGGTACGGCTGAAGCCTCCACCGCATTCGGTATCTGCGGCATCAAGGTCTGGATCTTCAAGGGCGAAATCCTTGAGCACGATCCGATGGCTTCCGAACGTCGTGGCCTCGAAGGCGACGCACAGGGTCCGGCAAGCCGCGAACGTAACGATCGTGGCGACCGTCGCCGCGAACGCGAAAACGCTTGATTATCGCTGGCGAAAGATAAGCTCGGAGAAGTAAGAAAATGTTGCAGCCAAAGCGTACCAAGTATCGCAAGCAGTTCAAGGGCCGCATCAAGGGCGTCGCAAAGGGCGGCTTTGACCTGGCATTCGGTGAATTCGGCCTGAAGGCTCAGGAACCGAACCGCGTGAACGCTCGCGAGATCGAAGCGGCTCGCCGCGCGATCACCCGTTACATGAAGCGCGCGGGTCGTGTATGGATCCGCGTCTTCCCTGACGTCCCGGTTACTGCCAAGCCCACCGAAGTTCGTATGGGTAAGGGTAAGGGTTCTGTTGAATACTGGGCTTGCAAGGTCAAGCCTGGTCGTATCATGTTCGAGATCGACGGCGTTTCGGAAGAAATCGCGCGCGAGGCACTTCGCCTCGGTTCTGCCAAGCTCTCGGTCACGACGCGCTTTGTTCAGCGCATCGCAGAGTAAGGAGAAGGCACGATGAAAGCCGAAGAAGTACGCGGCCTGACGGCCGATCAGCTCAAGGACAAGCTTGCTGACCTGAAGAAAGAGCAGTTCAACCTGCGCTTCCAGAAGGCGACGAACCAGCTTGAGAAGAGCTCCCGCATCAACGAAGTCCGCAAGGACATCGCTCGCGTGAAGACCATTGCCCGCCAGAAGGCGGCAGAAGCAAAGGCTTAAAGGAAGAATAATATGCCAAAACGCATTCTGCAGGGCGTAGTCGTTTCCGACAAGAACGAGAAGACCGTTGTTGTCCGCGTCGAGCGCCGATTCGCTCACCCGCTGCTTCAGAAGACGGTTCGCCGTTCGAAGAAGTACAAGGCGCATGACGAAACCAACCAGTACAAGATCGGCGATGTCGTTTCCATCGAGGAATGCGCACCGATCTCCAAGGACAAGACCTGGAAAGTGATTTCCGCCCAGGCTTGAAGACAACAGAATTGCGGCAGGCCCTTGCGTCTGCCGCAGAAATCTGTATGAAGCAGGCCATCGGCTTCGGAACGCCCGGTTTACGGGCGTTCTTTTTGCTTTGCAGCGCAGGGAAGGTCCCGCTTGGGGAAACCACCTTGGCAAGACCCAACCCGCGCGAAAAATAAGATATGTCCATGGCCGGAATAGGGGGCTCCATGCCCAACCGTTCCGGTCCTTACGAGAAGGCGACCTGACATGATTCAGATGCAAACAAACCTCGACGTGGCGGATAATTCCGGCGCACGTCGTGTCATGTGCATCAAGGTGCTGGGCGGCTCCAAGCGCAAGTACGCTTCGGTCGGCGACATTATCGTCGTTTCGATCAAGGAAGCCATCCCGCGCGGCCGCGTCAAGAAGGGCGATGTGATGAAGGCGGTGGTCGTTCGGACCGCCAAGGACATCCGTCGCGCAGACGGCAGCGTCATCCGCTTCGATAACAACGCAGCGGTCCTCATCGACAACAAAAAAGAGCCGATCGGCACCCGTATCTTCGGACCGGTTCCGCGCGAACTTCGTGCGAAGAACCACATGAAGATCATCTCGCTGGCTCCCGAAGTACTGTAAGGAGCGAGAACCATGCAGAAGATCAAGAAGGGCGACAACGTCGTCGTACTCACCGGCAAGGACAAGGGCCGTACCGGTGAAGTCCTCCAGGTTCTGCCGAAGGAAGACCGTGCGGTCGTCGGCGGCATCAACATGGTGAAGCGCCACCAGCGTCAGACGCAGACGCAGGAAGCCGGCATCATCAACAAAGAAGCATCGATCCACCTGTCGAACATCGCGATCGTCGCGAAAGACGGCAAGCCGACCCGCGTTGGCTTCTCCGTCGTCGACGGCAAGAAGGTTCGTGTGGCCAAGCGTACGGGAGATGTGATCGATGGCTGAGTCCAAGTACGAGCCGCGGCTCAAGACCGAATACGTGACCCGCATCCGCGCAGCGCTGCAGGAACAATTCTCGTTCGCCAATGAAATGATGATCCCCAAGCTGGACAAGATCGTCATCAACATGGGCGTTGGTGAAGCAACCGCCGACAGCAAGAAGCCCTCCGTGGCTGCTGCCGATCTGGCCGCTATCGCCGGCCAGAAGCCGGTCATCACCAAGGCTCGCAACTCCATCGCCGGCTTCAAGGTCCGCGAGCAGATGCCGATCGGCGCGAAGGTTACCCTGCGCGGCGCCCGCATGTACGAGTTCGTAGATCGCCTGGTCAACATCGCGCTCCCGCGCGTTCGCGACTTCCGCGGCCTGAACCCGAAGTCCTTCGACGGCCGTGGCAACTTCGCCATGGGCTTGAAGGAACACATTGTGTTCCCGGAGATCAACTACGACAAGGTTGATCAGATGTGGGGCATGGACATCATCGTTTGCACGACGGCTACCAGCGACGACGAAGCACGAGCTCTCCTGAAAGAGTTCAACTTCCCGTTCCGCACGTAACCGTAACGACAAGCGTTTAAAAGGAACTACGATATGGCGAAAACCAGCGCAGTTGAAAAGAACAAGCGCCGCCGCAAGACGGTTGCCGCACACGCTGAAAAGCGTGCTGCTTTGAAGGCGACCATCATGAACCAGTCTCTTCCGATCGAAGAGCGGTTCAAGGCTTCTGTCAAGCTCGCTTCCCTGCCGCGTGACGGCTCGAAGACGCGCATCCGCAACCGTTGCGAAGTCACCGGTCGTCCGCGCGCTTTCTACCGTAAGCTCGGAATGTCGCGTATCGCGCTTCGTGAGCTTGGTAACTCCGGCAAGGTGCCGGGCATTGTTAAGTCGAGCTGGTAAGGAGATCGTTAGATGACCATGACTGATCCCTTGGGCGATATGCTCACCCGTATCCGCAACGGCGCAGCCCGTCGCAAGAACTCCGTCACGACGCCGGCTTCCAAGCTGCGCGCTCGCGTTCTCGATGTTCTTCAGGCTGAAGGCTACATTCGCGGTTACACCGAAACCGACTTCGGTAACGGCAAGGCCGAGATCGAAATCGAACTGAAGTACTATGAAGGCGCATCCGTGATCCGTGAGATCGGCCGCGTTTCCAAGCCGGGCCGCCGAGTTTATGTCTCGGTCAAGTCCATTCCGCAGGTCGCGAACGGCCTCGGCATCACCATCCTTTCGACCCCGAAGGGCGTGATGGCCGATCACCAGGCTCGCGAACAGAACGTAGGCGGCGAGGTTCTTTGCTCGGTCTTCTAAGACCCGAGCAAGGATCTCCATAACGGACAGACAGGATAACAAAATGTCTCGTATCGGTAAAAAGCCCGTTCCGGTTCCTGCAGGCGTAACGGCTTCGGTCGACGGCCAGAAGATCACCGCGAAGGGCCCGAAGGGCGAACTTTTCTTCGTTGCTAACGACGAAGTTAAGGTCGAGTTCAACGACAACGCTGTTTCGGTGACCCCGGTCAACGATTCCAAGGATGCTCGTTCGAAGTGGGGCATGTCCCGCACGATGATCGAGAACATCTTCAAGGGCGTTAAGGACGGTTACGAGCGCAAGCTCGAAATCAACGGCGTCGGTTACCGCGCGGCCATGCAGGGCAAGAACCTGCAGCTGGCACTCGGTTTCTCGCACGACGTCGTCTACGAAGCCCCTGAGGGCATCACCATTGCCGTGCCGAAGCCGACGGAAATCATCGTCTCCGGCATCAACAAGCAGCAGGTCGGTCAGGTTGCCGCGGAAATCCGCGAATACCGTGGTCCCGAGCCCTACAAGGGCAAAGGCGTCAAGTACGCCGAGGAACGGATCGTCCGCAAGGAAGGCAAGAAGAAGTAAGGACGAGCGATCATGGCTACCAGAAAAGAAGCACTCACAAAGCGTGCGAGCCGTGTTCGCCGCCAGATCAAGAAGGTCGCAAACGGCCGTCCGCGTCTGTCGGTTCACCGCTCGTCCAAGAACATCTACGTACAGGTCATCGACGATGTGGCCGGCCGCACGCTTGCAGCCGCCTCCACGCTCGACGCAGGCCTGCGCGGCTCGCTGAAGACCGGCGCCGACATCGCAGCAGCTGCTGCCGTCGGCAAGCTGGTTGCTGAGCGCGCCACCAAGGCCGGCGTGACGGAAGTCGTGTTCGACCGCGGCGCCTTCATCTACCACGGCCGCATCAAGGCCCTGGCTGAAGCTGCCCGCGAAGGCGGCCTGAGCTTCTAAGAATTTTCGCCCGGTTTTCCTGAATAGGGGAGGCCGGGCGAAATGCGGTTTCTCCGCACCGCCCAGTTTCATCTGGGTTATCTTCAACCTGCCGTTCTACCCGCAAAAGAAAAAGGACAAGGACAATGGCACAGGAAAGAAAGGGCCGCGACGATCGTCAGGCCCGTGAAGAGCGCGATAGCGAATTCGTCGACAAGCTGGTCGCGATCAACCGCGTCGCCAAGGTCGTCAAGGGCGGCCGTCGCTTCGGTTTTGCTGCTCTCGTCGTCGTCGGCGACCAGAAGGGCCGCGTTGGCTTCGGTCACGGCAAGGCACGTGAAGTGCCGGAAGCGATCCGCAAGGCTACCGAATCCGCCAAGCGCGACCTGATCTTCGTACCGCTGCGTGACGGCCGTACGCTGCATCACGACGTGCATGGCCGCCATGGCGCCGGCAAGGTTCTGCTGCGCTCCGCCAAGGCCGGTACCGGTATCATCGCCGGTGGCCCGATGCGCGCCGTTTTCGAAACCCTCGGCATGCACGACGTCGTTGCAAAGTCGACCGGTTCGTCGAACCCGTACAACATGATCCGTGCGACGTTCGATGCCCTCAAGCACCAGGTGCATCCGAAGGATGTGGCTGCTCAGCGTGGCATGAAATATGCTACCCTGCAGGCTCGCCGCGCCGCTTCCGGCAATGCGTCGGAAGAATAAGAGGAGTCTGACACATGGCTAAGGCTACGAAGAAGACTGAAGCAAAGACGATCACGATCGAGCAGATCGGTTCGCCTATTCGCCGTCCGGCCGTTCAGCGCGCGACGCTGGTTGGTCTGGGCCTCAACAAGATGCACCGGGTTCGCACGCTGGAAGATACGCCTTCCGTTCGTGGCATGATCCGGGCCGTCCAGCATCTCGTCCGCGTCGTCGACGAGAAGTGAGGGTTTGATCATGAAACTGAATGAGATCAAGGACAACGAAGGCGCCACCAAGGACCGTATCCGCGTAGGTCGCGGTATCGGCTCCGGCAAGGGCAAGACCGGTGGTCGCGGCGTCAAGGGTCAGAAGGCCCGTTCCGGCGTTGCCATCAACGGCTTCGAAGGCGGTCAGATGCCCATCTACCGTCGTCTGCCGAAGCGCGGCTTCAACAACATCTTCGCATCTGACTTCGTCACCGTTTCGGTTGGCCGCATTCAGACCGCGATCGATGCCAAGAAGCTCGATGCCTCTGCAACGATCGATGCTGCTGCCCTCAAGGCTGCCGGCGTCATCCGTCGTCTGAAGGACGGCGTCCGCATCCTGTCGGACGGCGAACTGACGGCAAAGGTTTCGATCGAAGCCGCCGGCGCCTCCAAGGCAGCCGTCGAAAAGATCGAAAAGGCTGGTGGCTCGATCAAGCTACCGGCTGTCGAATCTGCCGCAGAGTAAAACCTTTGAAATCGCCCGGAGTGAGCTTCACACCGGGCGATTTTATGTCCATATGTGAGCCTCACGATCCTTGAGAGCAGTCCGGCCGGTCAGCTTACCGGGATCAAACGGAAATGCGGGTGAGGCAGGCGATTGCCGACAGCTATTCGCGCCCCCGACTTTCTGAAAAAAACAGAATCAAGACTATGGTCCGGTTCGGCTCTCGCCGCCGGGGACTGGGTCGGGCGGAGAATTCCATGGCTTCAGCAGCTGAACAACTGGCCTCAAATCTGAATTTTTCCACCTTTGCCAAGGCAGAGGATCTCAAGAAGCGCCTGTGGTTTACGCTGGCCGCTCTTCTCGTGTACCGTCTGGGCACGCATATTCCGCTTCCGGGCCTTAACCCCGAAGCCTATGCGGCGGCCTTCCAGGGGCAGTCGGGTGGCATTCTCGGGCTTTTCAACATGTTTTCGGGCGGCGCCGTCGAGCGCATGGCGATCTTTGCGCTCGGCATCATGCCCTATATTTCCGCATCGATTATCGTGCAGTTGATGACGTCGGTCGTGCCTTCGCTTGAAAACCTGAAGAAGGAAGGCGAACAGGGCCGCAAGATCATCAACCAGTACACGCGTTACGGCACGGTGCTGCTCGGCACGCTGCAGGCCTACGGCATTGCTGTGGGTCTTGAAAGCGGGCAGGGACTGGTTATCGATCCGGGCTGGTTCTTCCGCATCGCCACCGTCGTGACGCTGCTCGGCGGCACCATGTTCCTGATGTGGCTGGGTGAGCAGATTACCTCTCGCGGCCTCGGCAACGGTATCTCGCTGATCATCTTCGCCGGTATCGCAGCCGGTCTGCCGAGCGCGCTTGCCAATACGCTTGAACTCGGCCGCACCGGAGCGCTGAACACGGGCCTCATTTTGCTCGTCATTCTGGTCGCCATCGGCGTCATCGCGCTCATCGTTTTCATCGAACGTGCGCAGCGCCGCCTGCTGATCCAGTATCCGAAGCGCCAGGTCGGCAACCGCATGTTCCAGGGCGACACATCGCATCTACCGCTGAAGCTCAACACTTCGGGTGTCATCCCGGCGATCTTCGCTTCCTCGTTGCTGCTTCTGCCGGCAACGGCCGCTGGCTTCGCCAGCAACAACCAGTTGCCTGAATGGGCGACCATGGTTATCTCGGCGCTCGGTCACGGCCAGCCGCTGTTCATGCTTCTGTATGGCCTGCTGATCGCCTTCTTCGCATTCTTCTATACGGCCATCGTTTTCAATCCCAAGGAAACGGCGGACAACCTGAAGAAACATGGCGGCTTCATTCCGGGCATCCGTCCGGGTGAGCGTACCGCCGAGTATATTGACTACGTACTGACCCGCATCACGGTTATCGGCGCTGTCTATCTCGTCTTCGTCTGCATTCTGCCCGAGCTTCTGATCGCCCGCACCGGCGTGCCGTTAGCCCTTGGTGGTACTTCGCTTTTGATTGTCGTCAGTGTAACCCTTGATACGGTCGCACAGATCCAGGGACACCTCATTGCGCAGCAGTATGAGGGCCTGATCAAGAAATCGAAACTGCGCGGGGGAAAGAGGGGACGATGAGACTGATCTTTTTGGGACCACCGGGTGCCGGCAAGGGCACCCAGGCAAAGCTTCTGACGGAGAGATACGGCATTCCGCAACTCTCTACCGGCGACATGTTGCGCGCCGCCAAGGCCGCCGGCACGGAAATCGGCCTCAGGGCCAAGGCTGTGATGGATGCTGGCCAGCTGGTCTCTGACGAGATCGTCAATGCGATCGTCGCCGAACGGATCGAAGCCGAGGACTGCCTCAAGGGTTTCATCCTCGATGGCTATCCGCGCACCGTGCCGCAGGCCGTGGCGCTCGAGCAGATGCTCGAGGGCAAGGGCTGCCCGCTGGATGCCGTGATCGAGCTGAAGGTGGATGAGGATGCCCTGATCGGCCGAATCGAAAACCGGGTTGCCGAAACGATCGCCGCCGGGGGGCAGGTCCGGGCCGACGACATGCCGGAAGCTTTCAAGAAGCGTCTTGTCGAATACCGCGAGAAGACCGCGCCGCTGTCTGCCCATTATGCCTCGACCGGTCAGTTGCGCACGATCGACGGCATGGCCGATGTCGGCGCTGTGACGGCCGAAATCGAAAAGATCCTCCAGGCGCTTTGAACCTGTAGGGGGCTGTTAAAGAATCTTGGCGGGGCCGGTTGCTTTCGGGCAGTGATTCCGCTAAACACCGCGCCAACTCGCGACATTTCTGCGATCGGCGCGGTATTCCCGTAAGGGAGGCCGGGTCCGATCGTTTTGACATGTTCCGGATCGAAATTGAACTGGTGGCCGATCTGGTCGCTATCATGAACAAGCACCACTTGCCGGATGGCAACTGGAAAAGGAGAGCAGACGTGGCACGTATCGCTGGCGTCAATATCCCGACTGCGAAGCGCGTTGTTATCGCGCTGACCTACATTCACGGGATTGGTCCGAAGTTCGCGCAGGAAATCATGGAAAAGGTCGGTCTTCCGGCTGACAAGCGCGTCCATCAGCTGACGGATTCTGAAATCCTACAGATCCGCGAAACCATCGACCGCGATTACCAGGTCGAAGGCGATCTGCGTCGCGAAACCGCGATGAACATCAAGCGCCTCATGGACCTCGGCTGCTACCGCGGTCTGCGTCACCGTCGTGGCCTTCCGGTCCGCGGTCAGCGCACGCACACCAACGCGCGTACCCGCAAGGGTCCGGCCAAGGCGATTGCTGGCAAGAAGAAGTAATTTCCGGGAAGCCGGAAGGGGAGGCTGGCTGTCGCCGGCCTCTTTGTAGTTTGGTTCGCGCCTTTGTGGTGTGGACCGGTGGAGCCGCTGGAACTACGGCGGTGCAGAGATCGACGAAAGGAAGATCATGGCCAAGGAAGCCACACGCGTTCGCCGTCGCGAACGTAAGAACATCACGTCGGGCGTCGCCCACGTCAACTCGACCTTCAACAACACGATGATCACCATCACCGACGCACAGGGCAACGCGATTGCCTGGTCGTCCGCTGGTGCCAAGGGCTTCAAGGGTTCGCGCAAGTCGACCCCGTTTGCTGCCCAGATCGCTGCTGAAGACTGCGCCAAGAAGGCCCAGGAACACGGCATGAAGTCGCTGGAAGTCGAAGTGACCGGTCCGGGCTCCGGCCGTGAATCGGCTCTGCGCGCCCTTCAGGCTGCCGGGTTCATGATCACTTCCATTCGCGACGTCACGCCGATCCCGCACAACGGTTGCCGCCCGCGCAAGAAGCGTCGCGTCTGATCGCATTTCGAGGCTGCGGGTGACGCGGCTTCGTTGGAAGAACTCCGGTATTGCCGCCCGGTCTCGTGTTCGAGGTCTGGCGGCTTTGCCTGTATCGCCGGCAAGCATCTTGCGTCCCCGGTGTTCTCGTGATCGGTTGCCACGATTGGATGGTGGCAGCGTACGGAAGGGAAAACTATGATCCAGAAGAACTGGCAGGAATTGATCAAGCCGAACAAGGTCGATTTCACCTCGTCCGGTCGCACGAAGGTGACGCTCGTCGCCGAACCGCTTGAGCGCGGTTTCGGTCTGACGCTCGGCAACGCCCTTCGTCGCGTACTCCTGTCGTCTCTGCGCGGTGCTGCTGTCACCGCCGTGCAGATCGACGGCGTCCTGCACGAATTCTCCTCCATCCCCGGCGTTCGGGAAGATGTGACGGATATCGTGCTCAACATCAAGGAAATCGCCATCAAGATGGACGGCGACGATGCCAAGCGCATGGTCGTTCGCAAGCAGGGTCCGGGTTCGGTCACTGCCGGCGACATCCAGACGGTCGGCGATATCGAGATCCTGAACCCTGACCACGTGATCTGCACGCTCGACGAGGGCGCCGAGATCCGCATGGAGTTCACGGTCAACAACGGCAAGGGCTACGTCCCGGCCGAGCGCAACCGCGCGGAAGATGCGCCGATCGGTCTCATTCCGGTCGACAGCCTCTACTCGCCGGTAAAGAAAGTATCGTACAAGGTCGAGAACACCCGCGAAGGTCAGGTTCTCGATTACGACAAGCTGACCATGACCATCGAAACCGATGGTTCGGTCACCGGTGAAGATGCCGTCGCATTCGCTGCTCGCATCCTTCAGGACCAGCTGTCGGTCTTCGTCAACTTCGACGAGCCGCAGAAGGAAGCCGAAGAGGAAGCCGTTACCGAGCTGGCATTCAACCCGGCGCTCCTCAAGAAGGTCGATGAACTGGAACTTTCCGTCCGTTCGGCGAACTGCCTGAAGAACGACAACATCGTTTATATCGGCGACCTGATCCAGAAGACCGAAGCAGAGATGCTCCGCACTCCGAACTTTGGTCGCAAGTCGCTCAACGAGATCAAGGAAGTTCTCGCGTCCATGGGCCTCCATCTCGGCATGGAAGTTCCCGCCTGGCCGCCGGAGAACATCGAAGACCTCGCAAAGCGATACGAAGACCAATACTGAGGCCGCGCGCGCCCTTCGGGGCGCGTCCAGCTGGCCTCGGCAACTGAAACCCGCGCCTGTGCCTCGATGTCCTCTAAAGAGTGGGGATGCATAAGCGCCAGATCAGACTGCAGGCGAATGCCTGCAAGTGAAGGAGACACATCATGCGTCACGCAAAAGCCGGTCGCAAGCTTAACCGTACCGCCAGCCACCGTAAGGCGATGTTCGCCAACATGGCGGCTTCGCTCATCACCCATGAGCAGATCGTCACCACCCTGCCGAAGGCGAAGGAAATTCGCCCGATCGTGGAGAAGCTGGTTACGCTCGGCAAGCGCGGTGACCTGCACGCCCGTCGTCAGGCCATCTCGCAGATCCAGGACCAGGACGCTGTTCGCAAGCTGTTCGACGCCATCGCTTCGCGCTACGCAACCCGCAACGGCGGTTACCTGCGTATCATGAAGGCTGGCTACCGCCAGGGCGACAACGCTGCCATGGCCGTCATCGAGTTCGTTGAACGCGACGTCGACGCCAAGGGCGCAGCCGACAAGGCACGCGTTGCGGCCGAAGCCGAAGCTGCCGAAGCCGCTTAATCGGTTTTCGATAGACCAATTGAAAAGGCCGGGCGGAAACGCCCGGCCTTTTTCTTATCTTGCTCGGTAAGTCGGTAAGATGTTGACCGGGGCTGCACCTGTTGCCGACGGTTATGCGGTGAATGCCGAAGCATGAGTCCGTCAGCGGTGCGCCGGCTGCGGTGTATCCACCGTCTTGCGTGATCTTTTCCAGCGCAGGACCGGTTTGCGCAGGGGCCGATAGGCGAGAAGCAGGGCGATTGCCGCGATGTGAATGAACGGCCCCGCTGTGATCGATTTGACGGCGAGGAAATAGTGCAATGCGCCACCCAGCGCGATCGGGTAGATCAGGTGGTGCATGTCGACCCACAGCTTGCCGAGACGGCGGATCGAATAGTTGTTGGAGGTTGCCGCCAGCGGCAGGAGCGCCGCGAGGCAGACCATGCCGATGCTGATATAGGGCCGTTTCAGGATATCCGCGAAAACGGCGTTTACATCCATGCCCAGATCGAGCAGCATCCATACCGAAAAATGCATCAGCACGTAGTAGAAGGCGAGCAGGCCCAGTGCGCGGCGATAGCGGATCCAGTTGATCCCAATGAGGTCGCGCAGCGGCGTCACAGCAAGCGTTGCGATGATGAACCGCAAGGCCCAGAGCCCCAGCAGATGCTCGAATTCCTTGACCGGGTTGGCGCCGAGCCCACCTGTCGCGCCAAGATAGAAGGACCACGCCGCCGGACAGAGGCCGATGACATAGAGCGCCCAGATGCTCGCACCATGAAACCTTCGGGGCAGGGCCGGAACAAACGGCATCAGTAATTCGCCTTCAGGTCCATGCCGGCATAGAGGCCCGCTACTTCCTCACCATAACCGTTGAAGGGCAGGGTTGGCCGCCGCGCGGTGCTGAAGAAGCCACCTTCGCCGATACGCTGCTCGGTCGCCTGGCTCCAGCGCGGATGATCGACTGCCGGATTGACGTTGGAATAGAACCCGTATTCGCGGGCATTGCTGTTTTTCCAGGTCGTCTCCGGCTGCTGTTCCGTGAGCGAGATCCTGACGATGGACTTGATGCTCTTGAAGCCGTATTTCCACGGCACGACCAGCCTGATCGGCGCGCCGTTCTGGTTGGGCAGTGTCTCGCCGTAAAGCCCGACGGCAAGGATCGTCAGCGGATGACGCGCCTCGTCCAGACGCAGACCCTCGACATAGGGCCAGGGCAGGGGCTGAAACAGACCCTTCTGGCCGGGCATTTCCGAAGGCCGGACCACTGTCTCGAACGACACGTATTTGGCGCTGCCCTGCGGCTCCACCTGATCGAGAAGGGCGGCCAGCGGAAAGCCGATCCACGGGATGACCATCGACCAGCCCTCGACGCAACGCATACGATAGGTGCGCTCTTCGATCGGCATTTTCAGCAGGTCTTCGAGCCCGAATTCCTTCGGCTTGCCCACCAGCCCATCCACCTTCACCGCCCAGGGTGTCGGCTTGAAATCGCCGGAATTGCTGGCCGGATCGCCCTTGTCGGTGCCGAATTCGTAGAAATTGTTATAGGAGGTGATCGCCTCTTTCGGCGTCAGTTTCTCGTCCAGTGTATAGGCGCCGGGCTTGGCCTGCAGGGGCGCGGCGAGGGCTGAGCCGGCACCTGCGAGGGCAACACCAGCGGCGGCGGTGCCGAGAAAGCTGCGACGGGACAAGTAGATGTCCCGCGGTGTGATGGCGGATGCGGGAATATGGGGCGGGCGATAGGCGACCATGATGATCCTCGGCGCGAAGACTGTTCCTCGATGTCAAACGTAATACGTCCGCTTCGAGTTTCACAGACGGCTGATTGCCGACGGAGCCACGTTTGCGTGAAGGCCACATGGCTTAAGGAACACGGGCACAGGTATCGTGCCTGCATACGCAGCCCTTGTCGGGAACCGCTCTCATCCCCATTCATTATGATGACACGGTTAGCCCTTCTCGAAGATGGAGGCTGCAATGCCCGCCCAAACCTGGAATGCCGCCGGCCGGAAAGCGGGCGGAGATTTTACCGAAACCGCCGATCGGCTCCGCCGCCTGCGTCGCCTTGCCGGCGTCGCCCGCCTGATGGATACCGCCGTCGGCATTCCTGGCACGAAGATCCGCTTCGGCGCCGATTCGGTGCTCGGCCTCGTTCCGGTGGTGGGCGATGCCAGCGGTGCGTTGATCGGGCTTTACATCGTCAATGAGGCACGCCGGATGGGCGTGCCGGCCGAAAAACTGGCACAGATGATTGGCAATCTTGCGCTGGACTCGCTGGTCGGCAGCGTTCCGGTCGTCGGCGACCTTTTCGACGTTTACTTCAAGTCGCACCGCCGCAATGTCGCGATGATCATGGAGCATTTCGGCGTGATGCCGGAGGATCTTAACACCCGCCGATGAACGGCCGGATCGGTAAAGGATTACGTGTGGCGGGTACGTGAACGTAGTCCGGTCTCCGGTTAGCCAACGGCGGACATCTTGAGCGGTAAGCTCGGATCTCTGCGGCCCAAAGCAAATCGTTTCGATCCTCATGACGCGCCGAACCGTACCGTACCGTACCGCTTTGCCGGTAACTGGCAGTGACACATGCGGCCGGTTGGAGTAGGAAACGAGAGAAAACGGGCCTTTGCGTCTCCGCCGGGAGCGGATGGATGCCGGCCGACCGAGCAAGGAAATCCCAATGCCAGCCTATCGTTCCAGAACCACCACCCACGGCCGCAACATGGCCGGCGCCCGCGGCCTTTGGCGCGCCACCGGCATGAAGGATTCGGATTTCGGCAAGCCGATCATCGCTGTCGTCAACTCGTTCACGCAATTCGTGCCGGGCCATGTCCACCTAAAGGATCTTGGCCAGCTGGTTGCCCGCGAGATCGAGGCTGCCGGCGGTGTTGCCAAGGAATTCAACACGATCGCGGTCGATGACGGAATCGCCATGGGGCATGACGGCATGCTCTATTCGCTGCCCTCGCGCGAAATCATCGCCGACTCGGTCGAATACATGGTCAATGCCCACTGCGCTGATGCCATGGTCTGCATTTCCAATTGCGACAAGATCACGCCCGGCATGCTGAACGCGGCCATGCGCCTTAACATCCCGGCCGTCTTCGTCTCCGGTGGACCGATGGAGGCTGGCAAGGTCGTCCTGCACGGCAAGACCGTCGCGCTTGATCTGGTCGACGCCATGGTCGCGGCGGCCGACGACAAGATTTCCGACGAAGATGTCGCCACGATCGAGCGCTCGGCTTGCCCGACCTGCGGTTCCTGCTCGGGCATGTTCACCGCCAATTCGATGAACTGTCTGACCGAAGCGCTCGGCCTGTCATTGCCTGGAAACGGCTCGACACTGGCCACTCATTCGGATCGCAAGCGCCTGTTCGTCGAGGCCGGCCATCTGATCGTCGACCTCGCGCGCCGTTATTACGAGCAGGAGGACGAAACCGTCCTGCCGCGTAACATCGCCACCAAGCAGGCATTCGAAAACGCCATGTCGCTCGACATCGCCATGGGGGGCTCCACCAATACGGTCCTCCACATTCTGGCAGCCGCCTATGAAGGCGGGATCGAATTCGGCATGGAAGATATCGACAAGCTGTCGCGCAAGGTGCCGTGCCTCTCCAAGGTGGCGCCCGCCAAACAGGACGTTCACATGGAGGATGTGCACCGCGCCGGCGGCATCATGCGTATTCTCGGCGAACTCGACCGCGGTGGTCTGATCAATCGCGACTGCTACACGGTGCACGAAGCGACGCTCGGTGACGCCATCGACCGCTGGGACATCACCCGTACCAATTCGGAAACCGTGCGCACCTTCTTCAAGGCAGCCCCAGGTGGCGTGCCGACGCAGGTTGCGTTCTCGCAGTCCTCGCGCTGGGATGATCTCGATGCCGATGGCGAAAAGGGTGTCATCCGCTCGGTCGAACATCCGTTCTCCAAGGACGGTGGTCTGGCCGTCCTCTACGGGAATATCGCGCTCGACGGCTGCATCGTCAAAACCGCCGGCGTTGATGAATCGATCCTGAAATTTACCGGTCCGGCGGTCGTCTTTGAAAGCCAGGACGCCGCCGTGAAGGGCATCCTGGGCAATGAAGTGAAGGCAGGCGATGTCGTCGTCATCCGCTATGAAGGTCCCAAGGGCGGTCCGGGCATGCAGGAAATGCTTTATCCGACCAGTTACCTGAAGTCGAAGGGGCTGGGAAAGGCCTGTGCGCTCATCACCGACGGCCGTTTCTCCGGCGGCACGTCTGGCCTGTCGATCGGCCATGCCTCGCCGGAAGCGGCCCAGGGCGGCGCCATCGGCCTCGTGCAGCCGGGTGACTTGATCGAAATCGATATTCCCAACCGCACGATCAACCTGAAGGTTTCCGATGCCGATCTGGCTGCCCGTCGCCATGAGCAGGAGACGCTCGGCTGGAAACCGGCCGGCCCGCGCAAGCGCAATGTGACGACGGCGCTGAAAGCCTATGCAGCATTTGCGGCTTCGGCCGACAAGGGAGCGGTTCGGATCCTGCCGGAGTAAGGTTCGTCCGGCAGCCGTGTGGAACTTCAGGGCCCCGTGAGGTTTTGCCATGGAGCATTGTGCTATTCTGGCGGAATCCGGAAAGGTGACACATGTCCGAACTCAACCGCATCACGTTTGACCCTCAGCTCTGCTCAGGACGTCCCACCATTCGCGGGCTGCGCATCCGTGTAAAGGATGTACTCGACCTGCTGGCGGCCGGCGCCAGCCCCGACGAGATTTTGGAAGACTTTCCGCTTCTTGAGGACGCCGACATCCGCGCAGTGCTGGAATATGCTGCACGGCAGAGTGACCATATCGTCCTGCATGTCGCCTGATGCGCTTTCTTGTCGACGCCCAGCTTCCGCCAGCACTGGCTCGGTGGGTATCGGAGCACGGGCACGAGGCCGACCATGTCGCCGATTGCAGCCTGCAATCTGCCTCGGATCGGCAAATCTGGGATTATGCCGCGCAGCATAATGCGGTAATCATCACCAAGGGCGAAGATTTCGCGCCACGGCGCGCTTTAGCGCAAAGCGGACCAATTGTCGTATGGATTAGGCTGCCCAATGCACGCCGCAAGGACTTGCTGGATTGGTTCGAAAAGGCGATGCCGCAGATTGTCGCTGCGCTCGACAACGGCAAGACGCTCATCGAGGCGAAATCAAAGCCACTGTCCTGATAGCCTCTACCATCATAGCGGCCGGTTGATCTTCTCAAACGTCTCGCTGAGCTGCTTCAGCCGTTCGGCATAGGCGGCGCGAATGCATTCGGCGTCGCTGCCGCAGGCCTGTCGGCGTTTCAGCCACGCACTTTGGTCGTCCTGCATTTCCCCGCGCGTGCCCATGGCCAGGAGCCCGGTGAGGATCTCGAACGTCGTCACCATCTTGACGTCGGCATCGTTCAGGTCACGATCTTCGCAAATCGCCTTTTCGTCCGCGGCGAGCGTCGCTCCCTTGCAGTCGAAACTGGCGGCGGAAGCCGGCTTGGCCTGCACCGTAAAGCAGAGAGCCAAGGCGGCAAGGATGGAGGCTATCGTCGTTTTCATCACGGTGTTTCCTGGCGGTTGATAGACCCGGCCGAAGCGCCATAGGTCCAGACCCGCTAGATGAGGCGCAAAACCCAGACGACAAGGGCGGCGGCGATGACGAATTTCCTGTGTCGATCGTGCGCTGCCGTAGCGAGCCGGTTTCAGCGTCGCGTCCTTTACCGAGGATGCAGCCGTTTGCCACCGGGTAGGATATGGTCCTTCTCAGCATCGGGTTTTGCGCTCTGGCGGATATGGCCATGGCCTCCCGTCCCACCTATCCTATATGCTATCCGAAACCACTGGATTTCGCGGTTACGTCCGTGATTCGGCCATCTTTGTTTTCGACCGTCGCCTGTACCATTCGAAGGCGGACGTCGAATGCGATGTCGCGCCGGATCATTCTGAAATGAGGAATTTATGCTGAACATGCAAAAGTGCGTGTCGACGGGCCTTTTGGCCCTTTCGATTCTCCTGCCGGCCGGCGCCCAGGCGCAGGAGCAGAAAACCCTGCCGCAGAACCGCGAGCAGATGCAGCTGTCCTTCGCGCCGCTGGTCAAGCGGACATCGGGCGCCGTCGTCAACGTTTACGCCGAGCGTCTCGTCCAGCGTAACAATCCGTTTGCGGGCGATCCCCTTTTCGAGCAGTTTTTCGGGCAGCGCATGCCGAACCGTTCGGAAAAGCAGTCCTCTCTCGGCTCCGGAGTCATCCTCTCCGCAAATGGTCTCGTTGTTACCAACAACCATGTCATCCAGGGTGCAAACGACATCAAGATCGCGCTCGCCGATGGTCGGGAATTTCCCTGTGAGGTGATCCTCAAGGATGAGAGCATGGACCTTGCCGTGTTGCGCATCAAGGCAAAGGAGAATTTTCCGGTTCTCGCCATCGCCAATTCCGATGCGGTGGAAGTCGGTGATCTCGTTCTGGCGATCGGCAACCCGTTCGGCGTTGGCCAAACCGTCACCAGCGGCATCGTGTCGGGCCTTGCCCGCAATCAGGTTACAAACGGCGATTTCGGCTTCTTCATCCAAACCGACGCCTCGATCAATCCCGGCAATTCCGGCGGCGCGCTGATGAATACCAACGGCGAGTTGATCGGCATCAATACCGCCATCTTTTCGCGCGGTGGCGGCTCCAACGGTGTCGGGTTCGCCATTCCCGGCAATCTCGTCAAAGTGTTCCTCAGGGCCGCCGAAGAAGGAAAGTCGAGCTTCGAACGGCCCTATGTGGGTGCGACCTTCATGCCCGTCACCTCGGAAGTCGCTGAAGCGCTCGGTCTGAAGACGGCGCGCGGCGCGCTCGTGACGGCCGTCGTCGATGGCGGGCCTGCGGACAAGGGCGGGTTGAAGCCGGGCGAGGTCATCACTGCTGTCAACGGCATCGCCGTCGAGCATCCCGATGCGTTGGGCTATCGTCTGACGACTGCCGGTCTCGGCCGTTCCGCCGAACTCACGGTGGCGCAGGCAAGCGGTGAACGCAAGCTGACGATCGCGCTCAACACGGCGCCGGAATCGACCCCGCGGGACGAGCGGCTCATCGAAGGCCGCAATCCGTTTGCCGGCCTGCGCGTCGCCAACCTGTCGCCGAAACTTGCCGTCGAGCTGCAGTTGACCGCCGACAAGAGCGGTGTTGTGGTGACCGATATTGCCCGCAATTCACCCGCTGCCCGTGTCGGCTTCAGGGAGAAGGACATTATCATTTCGCTTAACGGCGAGCCCGTCACATCCAGCAGGATGCTCGAGGATGTCCTGAAAGATGCCGATCCAGGCTTCTGGCGTCTGGAAATCGAGCGGGATGGCCAACGCATTCGCCAGTTTTTCCGCTGATCGACGATGGGCAACGATCTTTTCGCACCGAAGATACCGGAGGAGGTCGCCAACCGGCGGCCTCTCGCCGATCGGCTGCGGCCAAGGACGCTTGCTGATGTGACCGGCCAGTTGCACCTGACCGGTGAAGATGGCGTGCTGCGACGGATGATCGATAGCGGTTCGCTCGGATCGATGATCTTCTGGGGGCCACCGGGCACCGGCAAGACGACCGTTGCCCGGCTTCTGTCCGGTGAGGCGGGCCTGGCCTTCGAGCAGATTTCGGCAATTTTCTCCGGCGTTGCGGACCTCAAGAAAGTGTTCGAATCTGCGCGCCTTCGCCGCATGGACGGCCGTCAGACGCTGCTTTTCGTCGATGAGATCCATCGCTTCAACCGCGCGCAGCAGGACAGTTTTCTGCCGGTCATGGAGGACGGTACGATCGTCCTGGTCGGTGCGACCACGGAAAACCCTTCCTTCGAACTCAATGCCGCTCTTCTGTCGCGCGCCCGCGTGCTGACATTCCGCAGTCACGACGAGGACAGCTTGACCGAGCTTCTGTCGCGCGCCGAAAAGGCGGAGGGTAAGCCCCTGCCACTTGATGAGAGCGCGCGGGCCGCACTGGTGCGCATGGCCGATGGCGATGGCCGGGCAGTGCTGACGCTTGCCGAAGAGGTCTGGCGGGCTGCACGGGAAGGGGAAATTTTCGACACGGAAAGCTTGACCCGGATCGTGCAGCGCCGCGCTCCGGTCTATGACAAGGCACAGGACGGGCACTACAACCTCATTTCCGCACTGCATAAATCAGTGCGCGGTTCAGACCCGGATGCGGCGCTGTACTATCTTGCGCGCATGTTCGATGCCGGCGAGGACCCGCTTTATCTCGGTCGCCGGCTGGTACGCATGGCGGTCGAGGATATCGGGCTTGCCGATCCGCAGGCACTCGTCGTCTGCAATGCTGCCAAGGATGCCTACGACTATCTGGGGTCGCCCGAGGGCGAACTGGCGCTGGCTCAGGCCTGCGTCTATCTTGCCACCGCACCCAAATCGAATGCCGTCTACACAGCCTTCAAGGCTGCGACGCGTGCGGCCAAGGAAAACGGCTCGCTGCTTCCGCCCCGGCATATTCTCAACGCACCGACCAAGCTGATGAAGGCGGAAGGCTACGGCGACGGCTACCGCTATGATCACGATGAGCCGGACGCGTTTTCCGGTCAGGACTATTTCCCGGAAAAAATGGGACGCCAGACCTTTTACGATCCCCCGGAGCGAGGCTTCGAACGCGATATCCGCAAGCGGCTCGAATGGTGGCAGAAACTGCGGCGCGAGCGCAACGAGGTGTGAGGCTTCAGAGCGCCTTGGGGGCAGGGCGCCCCGGCGCTGCGATCACCTTGACGGAAGACCCGGCCAACCCGCCATGCCCTTCCTCGTCGACGATGACGTGCCAGTGGCCGCCTTCGGGAATGACGATCCGCACGGGCGACTTCTTGGCGACGCCGCCGACATATTTGTAATCGAGCTTTTCCTTGAAGCGCTGGAAGTTCGTGGCCGTCATCAGCCGGACGTTGTTGACCGCGTTGAGTGTCACGTCGACGATCGTTCCGGCACGCTGCTCACGCAGATCGTAGTGGGTGAAGCGAAAGTTCGGAGACGACATTAAAGCCTCGGCTGCATGCTGGGTTGCAGAATATCACGGTCGATCGTGCTGGAAAGGTCCGGCACCCGCTTGTCGCCAAAATTGGAACAAACCGGCCGCCTGCGGGTTATCTACACAAGAACACATTCGAATAACAGGCGGCAGTCCTCCCCTCGGTGCCGCAGAATAACAAGAATATTTTTGACCTCCAAGTCGCTTGACCCTCCGCCGTTCCCCTGCCGCGGAGGGTTTTTCTTGTCCATGCCATCTCTAGTCTCGTGCTCCGCGCCTACGGCTTGATCTCACCGCGAACGGGGTGACGGCATCAGCCGGCATCCGCCCGGTTCTGCCGGTCGAGTTCGCCGATCAGAGCCAGAATGGTTTCGAGCGCCGGCACCGGGGTACCGGTCATGTGCGCAAGCCGCACCACGGTATCGACCAGAGGCACATATTCCAGCGGTTTGCGCGCCAGCAGATCCTGCAGCATGGATGTCGGGTGCGGACCGATGGTCATCGCTTCCTTCAGCCTTTCGGCGACCGTTTGGGCGGGCGGATGCCCGAGCGCCGTTGCGATACCATGCACTTCGGTCATCACGCGGGACATCAGGCCCAAAAGGGCGGGCTCGGCGACGATGCGGTCGCTGAGCGCGCGTGTCAAAGCGCTGATCGGATTAAAGGACGCGTTCCCCATCAGCTTGCTCCAGATCTCGCCGCGAATATCTGCGGTCTGGATGATGTTGACGCCGGCCCTCGTCAGAAGGTCCGAAATGGCGGTCAGGTCGGCAGAAATATCTCCCGACGGTTCGCCCAGAATGAACCGGCCCCGCACCGGCAGCCGGATAACACTGGGCTCGACCACTTCGGCCCCCTGATAGGCGACGCAGCCAATGACGCGCTCCGGTCCGACCGCATCCCAGAGGCGATTGCCGGGATCGAGTTCCGGCAGTCGGTGGTCCGCACGTTCGCTTTTCTCGTCGCCGTGAAAATACCACCATGGAATACCGTTCAAGACCATAACGACCCGGCTGTGCGTCGACAGAAGCGTTGCAATGCCTTCGGCTGCGGCCGGCAGTTGGTGGCCCTTCATGCCGGTAATGATCAGGTCCTGCTTGGGAAGATCGGCCGGATTGTCCGTGGCGGTGACGGCAACTACGCTTGGCTTGTCTTCGCCCGCGACATGAAGCTGCAACCCGTTCTCGCGGATTTTCTCAAGATGCGCTCCGCGCGCGATGACGGATACGCAGACCTGCTCACCCAGCCCTTCCGCGAGACGCGCGGCCAGCGTGCCGCCAAGCGCACCGGCGCCATAGATGCAGATATTCTTCAAACCCGGGGTCATGCTTCATCGCTCCTCTGCTTTGCCGCCGGCAGATTAGAGAATGAAGGCGATTTGGCGAGCAAAAATCGCAGCCTGCAACTCTGGTCGACACACGCCATATTGAAGCGGGCCGGGCCGAAGCGGTCCAATAAAAAAAGCTCCGCAAGTGTTGCGGAGCTTTCGTCGCGGTAGCGGATGCGGCTTACAGACGCGCCGCGATCAGGTCTTCCTCGTCGTCACGCTGACGCCCGCCGAGGGCTGCGGCAGCGCAGGAAATGAAGGCACCGACGAGAAGGGAGACCGCGCCGACCAGAGCCGTCGTCGCTGCTGCCTTGCGGGCTTCGTCCGCAGCCTGCTGGGCAGCCACCTTCGCGGCATCGACACGGGCAAGAACGGTATCCACACGGGTGCGGGCCTGTTCGGCGTCAAGGCCGGTGCGGGCCGAAACGATCGCGGCAAGATAGGCCTTGTCGTCTTCCGGTACGCCGCCTTCGAGAGCGCCGTTGGCAAGGATGCGCGAGACTTCTGCCGTCGCTGCCGTATCATCACCCTGTGCCGTCGCGGATACCCGCTCGGGACGCAGAAGCGCGTCGGTAAAATAGCCCGTGGCGGCGGACGTGTCTGTCTGCCCGTCCGCGTTGGAGGCGGCGGCAACGGTTGCCGTCGATGCCGCACCGCCGACGGCCTGTGCGCCGGCACCGGCAAGCGACGTCAGTGCCGAGGTGAGGACACCGGCAACGAAGAGCGTTCCGACTGCCCAGGAGATCAGGCCGTGTGCCGTATCGCGGAAGAACACTTCATCGGTGTGAACGGCCGCCCATTTGGTGCGCAGCCGGCCCGTCAGGTAACCGCCGAGCGCGGCAGACAACCACTGCACGACGACAAGCCAGATCGCCGCGGTGATACCGACGGTCGCCGCCGAACTGCTCTCGCCCGACCAGGGCGAGACCATGGTAAGGCCGAAGCCGGAGCCGAGCATGATGAGAATGAGGCTGGCCCCGGTGGCGGCAACCGCGCCGCCGAGGATCGGCCCCCAGGCGATGGCCGATTTCGACGATTCCACCGGTGTCACGGTCGTGCCGGATGCGTGAAGAGGCATGACGACCTCCTCAGCGCAGGAACAGGACGAGAAGGATGACGATTGGCAGCGGAATACCGAGAAGCCAGAGAAGAATACCGCGTCCCATGATGAACCTCCTGATTGACAGTGTTTTGATGTCGCTTCAACACGCCATGCCGGTTTTGGTTCCGCTGCGCCGGACCGGTCTTTTTGCACGCGCAATCAAGGGTGTGCGGAGCGACCATGCAATGCCGCAACGATGCCGAAAGCGCTACGGCGGGTGACGAACGAGGCGAGGGAAATGCAGGTGTAGGGCGCTTTAAGGGAAGAGATCTGTTCTTGGCAGGGATGCGCGCCTTGACGCTGTACGGCTCGCTTTTCCGTCGTTCAGCGGGCCGGGAGGGTTATGTCTGCAGGGCGGATGGCATCCGTTGGAAGCAGCCGTACCGTGACCGATCGGCTCGACGGCCGCGTAGGTGCCGCCTTCTGCGTTGTCGTTACACTCAACTGCAGAGGAAAGAGTTCTTGTCGACCGCCGACAAGCTCGGCGCCCGGTGCCATCGTTGTCTAACGGCAGCGAAATTTTTTTTGGCGTGAGGGGCAAGGCAGGAATGGCCGCCCCTGTCGAGACAACCGCTTGATTCCGTTATGGGGGATTTCGCGTGACCAAACACATCACACTGTCGGGTTGGCGCGCGCGGCCAAGCGAAGGCGGCAATCGGGACCAGGCTCGTCGACGCGGTTAATGGACTGTTTATATTTTCGTGAAAAATGAAAGCCATACCGGTGCGGAAGTGCCCATTTGGTCAGGGGACCGGGCTGGACCGGTGAAGCACTTCCGTGGCGAAAGCCGATGTATCGCCTGCGCATCCACCATCTGCGGGCTGTGTATGGAGTATAGTCATGATCAAGAAGTCGCTTGCCCTGGCGCTTGCCGCCACTTTCGTTTCCGGCCCGGTTTTCGCCGCCGACCTCACCAATGCCTACGAAGCCCCGTCCTATAACGAGCCTGTTTCGCAGGATTCGGGCTGGACCGGTGGTTATGTCGGTCTGCATGCCGGCACCTCTTCGGAGCGCAGCAACCCGTTTTCGGGTGACAAGGAATTCACCGGCGGCATCCAGGGCGGCTACAACATGGAAACCAACGGCGTTGTCGTCGGTGGCGAAGTCGAGCTGTCGCATCTGGGCGATGTCGAAGTGAACGTTCCGAACGGCAACCTGCAGGAACGCTATCGCCTGGCCGGCAAGGGCAAGGTGGGCATGCCGCTCGGCAACACGCTGATCTACGGCACGGCAGGTGTGACCATGACCAGCATCCGCGACAGCGCCGGCGTCGAAGGTCCGGACGGCTGGAAGCCCGGCTGGCAGCTCGGTGGCGGCGTCGAGCACAAGTTCAACCAGCAGATTTCCGGCAAGCTGGAATATAACTACACCCGCACAGGCGACGTGCGCAGCTTCGACACGATCAACAACACGGTCGCCGAAAGCAACGTCAAGGATCACACGATCAAGGCCGGCGTGAACTACCACTTCTAAGATTGGTGGTTTGAATGAATGCGGCAGCGCCGTGTGCCCGGAAGGGTGCGCGGCGCTGTTGGCGTTTGTGGCTCTAGTCAACCGGATGGCGGGGGCGGGCACCGAGACGGGCAAGAACCTCGCCGGGAATGCCGGAACGATCGATCACTTCCCGATTGTTGCGCAGGCCGCAGATCTCGCGCTGGATGAACAGCGCCCAGACGGTTTGCGCGGCATCATCGACCAGCCGTTCATGGGTGATCCTGTCGGGCGCTTCGGATTGTTTCAGGCGCTTGAGGGCGGCTTCTGCGGCAAGCCCGGTGCGGCCTAGCGCACTCGCCTGCTCGGACATCAGCTCGTATTCGAGCACATTGAAGCCGTTGGCGCCAAGGTCGGATTGCCGAAAATTCTGCGGCGGGCGAACCGTCATGTCGATCTCCGCGTGGGTGTGCCGTGGGGAGGAGCGTAACATGCTGGGGCGGGGCGGGTGAAGGACGGGGGCGTCTGTTAAGCATGCCTTTGACGGACGCCATTGAAGTGCTTCCGGGATCTGATAGGATTACCCTGAGACAGGCGCGGGCCGCGGTCGGTCGGTTCGCTATGTCCATGTTTTCGGTCTTGTGAGCGTCGTGACGGATGTCGCAGTGGCCGGTAACGCTTCGTGTTCCAGGTCCAGAACACTGCGATTAACGTTTGCATATCAAAACATAGGGTGGCGCCGAGCTGTTCCTCCTCGATTCGCAGAGTTTCAGGATCGGCCAAGGGATTTGTTAGGCTTCCTTCTTGGGGTTGTCGCCGAAGTGGAACCCGTCGGTGGGAAGTTCCGGTCGGGATGCCTGTCGTGATGTATCGCTGATGTTTTTGCCGTAGCGAGCGAACAACCGTTGAACGCCGAAAAATTCATAGTGCACAATATAATCGATCAGTGCTGCTCTTTTCTTGTTCGAGAAATGATCAAGTTTGTCGCCCGGTTGCTTGAAATCTCCAATCAATCGCAGCCAGTAAGAAAAGTTCTCTTCAAAATTTTTGTGGTCGACAACGCCACTAGAAATCAGCGACTCAATTCTCTCGAGGCGACCAAGAAACCTGTCGAAAACATCGCGAACATAAAGCTCCACGGGAGAAAACTTCTGGTCACAGTTTGCACCTTGCTTAAGACATTCGAGGAGGTAGTGGTCTTCTGCCTCCACATATGATCTCACCTCATTGCGGCGCTTCCGGTGAGGTCTAAGTGCAAGATGAAAATCTAGTTTTCCGAAATATTTTTTATCACGCACACCTGCATCGTCGACGTAGGGAATATATCCCGAGGTCCAGTCTAAGATACGTAATGCCGCTTTGACGCTGTCGTCTGAATAAAATAGTTCGAGTTCATCCGCTGCTGCCCGGGCGCGTGCCTCTTTGTTGCTTTTATAATACTGCCAGAGACCAAAAATGCCGCCAAGGCAGCCAGATATAAATGTCGCCATTTCCCAGGATACGCTTTCTGCCATCATACCCTCATATGGTTCCGCAACGCGCGCAACTCGCACCGCTAAACGATATCATAAGCTGAAGCCGGCTGGGCAAGGTCAATTGCATCAGGCCTCTAAAAATGATTGCAATGCATATTTTATACAAGTTATAATGGTATTGCAAAAAGATTGTATGGCTATTTTTTATCTAGAATTAGGAATGTGCATGCGTCTCAGGGAAATATCTACATCCTGATCAGTATAAACGCAGAATGCCCCCCGGAAATCCGGAGGGCATTGTTTTTAATCAGAACGATTGAGCTGCGTCGGTGATCAGCTGCAGCCGCTCGTAGCCCCACACGTGTCGCACTTCTCGCACGTACCATTCCGCACCATCGTAAAGTTCTGGCACTCGGAGCACATGTTGCCCGTATAGCCCTGCATGATCGACTTCATGCGGCGGTCAGCTTCCAGCTTCTTGGCTTCGGCCTTGGCGGATGCGGCATCCGCTGCGGCCTTGTCGGAGAAGAGGGCGGTGGCGGCCTGTTCGCTTTCGGTCGCAAGCGGTGCGTCCTCGGCGATCTCTTCGGCAAACTCCTTCGCGCGTTCCTCGTAATCGCGCTTGAAGGCGACGATTTCGGAGGTGGAGACGGCGACCGTCGGTTCCAGCTTGCGGGCGGCGGAGCCCGCAAACGAGGTGACCGTTGCCGAGGCGCGGGCAGGGGCGGCCGTGGCTGCACCCTTGGCGTCGTTGGCGCGGTCCGAACCGGTGCCGGAAACCAGCGTCGGCTTGTAGCCGCGGGTCCAGCCGGTCGAGACGAGCTGCGTCTTGCCTTCCTGGATGCCCTTGCCGAGTGCCGTGTTGGAGAAGTCCGACGTGTCGACATGGGCCAGATCGTGGCGGCCGAGATAGGAGACGGCTAGTTCGCGGAACACGTAGTCGAGGATCGACGTGGCGTTCTTGATCGCGTCATTGCCCGTCACGATGCCGGCCGGCTCGAACTTGGTGAAGGTGAAGGCCTCCACGTATTCCTCGAGCGGCACGCCGTACTGGAGACCCAGCGAGATGGCGATGGCAAAATTGTTCATCATCGCACGGAAGGCAGCACCTTCCTTGTGCATGTCGATAAAGATTTCGCCGATGCGGCCATCACCGAATTCGCCGGTGCGCAGATAGACCTTGTGACCGCCGACATTGGCCTTCTGGGTGTAACCCTGACGACGATTCGGCAGCTTTTCCCGCTCGCGGGTGACGCGTTCGATGATGCGCTCGACGATCTTTTCGGTGACGGTGACAGCCTGGGCGGCGGCCGGTGCCTGGATCAGCTCTTCGAGAGCGTCTTCGGCATCGTCTTCGTCGATCAGCGAGGCGTTGAGCGGCTGCGAAAGCTTGGAGCCGTCGCGGTACAGGGCGTTGGCCTTGAGAGCCAGCTTCCAGGACAGCATGTAGGCTTCGCCGCACTCTTCGACGGTCGCCTCGTTCGGCATGTTGATCGTCTTGGAGATCGCACCCGAGATGAACGGCTGGGCCGCTGCCATCATGCGGATGTGGGATTCTACCGAAAGATAACGCTTGCCGATCTTGCCGCAGGGGTTGGCGCAATCGAAGACGGCGAGGTGTTCTTCCTTCAGGAAAGGCGCACCTTCGAGCGTCATCGCACCGCAGACGTGGATGTTGGCGGCGTCGATGTCCTTCTTAGAGAAGCCGACATGTTCGAGCAGGTTGAAGCTCATGTCCGACAGCTGCTCGTCGGTGACCTTGAGGGTCTCCTTGAGGAAGTCGGCGCCGAGCGTCCACTGGTTGAACACGAACTTGATGTCGAAGGCGGCCTTCAGCGCGCCGTTGACGGCTTCGATCTTGTCAGCCGGGAAACCCTTTGCCGCGAGGCTCGACGGGTTGATGGCCGGGGCCTGGTTCAGGTTGCCGTGGCCGACAGCGTAGGCTTCGATTTCGGCGATCTGGCTTTCCGAATAACCGAGCGTGCGCAGCGCTTCCGGAACGGCACCGTTGATGATCTTGAAGTAACCGCCACCGGCGAGCTTCTTGAATTTCACCAGCGCGAAGTCGGGCTCGATGCCGGTCGTGTCGCAATCCATGACGAGACCGATCGTGCCGGTTGGCGCGATGACGGAGACCTGGGCGTTGCGGTAGCCGTGCTTCTCGCCGAGTTCCAGCGCCTTGTCCCATGCGGCCATGGCATGCACTGCCAGATCCTGATCCGGGTTCTCTTCGTGAATGAGAGCGACCGGATCGACCGACAGGGCCTCATAGCCGGCGGTTTCGCCATGGGCGGCACGGCGGTGGTTGCGGATGACGCGCAGCATGTTGTCGCGGTTCGGTGCAAAGCCCGGGAACGGGCCGTGTTCCGATGCCATTTCGGCGGACGTTGCGTAGGAAACGCCGGTCATGATGGCGGTCAGCGAGCCGGCGATGGCGCGGCCTTCCTTCGAGTCGTACGGAATGCCCGAGGACATCAGCAGACCGCCGATGTTTGCGTAACCGAGGCCGAGCGTGCGGTATTCGTAGGAGCGTTCGGCGATTTCCTTCGACGGGAACTGCGCCATCATCACCGAGATTTCGAGAACGACGGTCCACAGGCGAACGGCATGTTCGTAATCGGCGATGTCGATGCGCTTGGTGGCGGCCGACTTGAACTGCAACAGGTTCAGAGATGCCAGGTTGCAGGCGGTGTCGTCGAGGAACATGTATTCCGAGCACGGGTTCGAGGCGCGGATCGGGCCCGCGGCCGGCGAGGTGTGCCAGTCGTTCATGGTCGTGTTGTAGTGCAGGCCCGGGTCAGCCGACGCCCATGCGGCGTAGGAGATCTTTTCCCACAGGTCGCGTGCCTTCAGCGTCTTCATGACCTTGCCGTCCTTGCGGGCGGTCAGGTTCCAGTCACCGTCGTTTTCGACGGCGCGCAGGAAGTCGTCCTTGAGCGAGACGGAGTTGTTGGAGTTCTGGCCCGAAACCGTCAGGTAGGCTTCCGAATCCCAGTCGGTGTCATAGGTCTTGAAGTCGAGGTCCTTGTAACCCTGCTTGGCGAACTGGATGACGCGCTTGACGTAGTTTTCCGGAACCTGGTCCTTCTTGGCAGCGCGGATTTCGCGCTTCAGGGCCGGGTTCTTGGCCGGGTCGAAGCAATCGTCGCCATCTGCCTCGCAATTGACGCAGGCCTTCATGATCGACTTGAGGTGACGCGCAACGATCTTGGAGCCGGTGACAAGAGCGGCAACCTTCTGCTCTTCCTTCACCTTCCAGTCGATATAGGCTTCGATATCCGGATGGTCGATGTCGACCACGACCATCTTGGCGGCGCGGCGCGTCGTGCCGCCCGACTTGATGGCGCCGGCAGCGCGGTCACCGATCTTCAGGAAGGACATCAGGCCCGAGGAACGGCCGCCGCCGGACAGCTTTTCGCCTTCGCCGCGCAGATAGGAGAAGTTGGAGCCGGTGCCGGAACCGTATTTGAACAGGCGCGCTTCGCGCACCCACAGGTCCATGATGCCGCCCTCGTTGACGAGGTCGTCCTCGACGGACTGGATGAAGCAGGCATGCGGCTGCGGATGTTCGTAGGACGATTTCGACTTCGTCAGCTTGCCGGTGAAGGGGTCGACATAGAAGTGGCCCTGACCGGGACCGTCGATGCCATAGGCCCAGTGCAGGCCGGTGTTGAACCACTGCGGGCTGTTCGGAGCGACGCGCTGCGTGGCGAGCATATAGGCAAGCTCGTCCTTGAACGCTGCGGCGTCTTCTTCCGTGGTGAAATACTTGCCCTTCCAGCCCCAGTAGGTCCAGGTGCCGGCGAGACGGTCGAACACCTGACGGGCGTCGGTTTCCGAACCGTAACGCTCGTTTTCCGGCAGCTCCTTCAGTGCCTTTTCATCGGCAACCGAACGCCACAGGAAGGAAGGAACGTCGTTTTCCTCGACCTTCTTGAGGAACTTCGGAACGCCGGCCTTGCGGAAATATTTCTGGGCCAGAACATCGGTGGCGACCTGGGAGAACTGGGTCGGCACTTCGATGTCGGCGAGACGGAAAACGATGGAGCCGTCCGGGTTGCGGATCTCACTCACCGCCTTGCGGAAAGCGATCTCTCCATAAGCCCCGGTCTCGGGCTTGGTGAAACGACGTTCGATACGCATGGTCTCGTCCTTAGTTCGTGGCGCCGCTCCGGGCGCAAATCTTCAGCGCCGGCCGCTCGCCATCATGGGCAGCCGGTCGGATTCGATTGATCCAGGGGAATCAGCAGTGATGCCTACCTGTATCTTGTGTCCGATGCTGGCTGCAAACACTAAATATAGCATTAACAGATTATTTTTCCAGCCTTGGACGGCGTTTTAGCGGAGATTTCGAACGCGCACGGAGAGCCGTTGTCAGGTGAACCATCATGGTCGGCCTGAGCCTTGGCATATCCAACAAATCGAAGAAGGGCCGGCCTCGTTATGTCCGGTCCAGTCGCCGCCGCAACATGAGGATCATTCATGCCGAGTCGCGTTGCCGGGGTCAAGTACTGGTCTGCCACACTTTTTTAACCACAAGATATTGTGGTTTTGTGCTGTGGATAACGGGGAGTAAAAATTGCCGTTGAATCTCAGAGGGTTGCGATCGCATGCTGGAAATCGTCGGTCAAAAGCGAGGGAATTCACGGGTTATCGGACCATAAAACGGACGATAAATCGCCACATTTTTCGGTGGATTGCGGTGGCAGGGTCTGGTCTTGGCCGACCCTCTACACACGGCTCCTGCAAAGATCGAAAGCGATGAAACGTTGCCGGATACGGCCGCCCTGCGCTGCTTTGAGGGCTGCTTCGCTTAATGAGCCGACCAGCCCTGCACGAATGGGGCTGGCCAGCATTGTGCGACAGGCAAGCGTCGCAATGAAGGATCAGCCGCGATGGCCCTTGGCGATCGGTTCCTGATAGGTAAAGCCCATATCCCATGGGAAGTAGATCCAGGTGTCCTGAGAAACCTCGGTGACGAATGTATCGATCGTGGGCACGCCGGAGGGCTTGGCGTAGACGCAGGCGAAATGGGCCTTTGGCATCATCTGGCGCACCTCGAGGGCGGTCTTGCCGGTATCGGTCAGATCGTCCACGACGAGCACGCCTTCGCCGCCATCTTCCATCAGTTCCGGTGAAATGCCCTTCAGCAGGACCGTATCGCCCTGGTTCACGTAATCGTGGCGGGTGGCGATGCAGACGGTGTCGATGAGGCGAATATTGAGTTCGCGAGAAATGATCGCCGCCGGTACCAGGCCGCCGCGCGTGATACAGACGATGGCCTTGAATTCCCGGCCAAGCCCGGAAAGGCGCCAGGACAGGGCGCGGGTATCGCGATGGAACTGGTCCCAGGAAACGGGAAAGGCTTTATCGGGAAGAGACATCCGACGGGCTCCGCATGTGTTGAATGAAGAAACGGGCGTGTCGCCGGAGAGCCGGACGCGACGCCGAAAGGCCGGCTTTCCGGCCCTTGGCCGGTTGTCATAGCGGAGAGCCCGGATCGATGGCAAGCCGCAGGCGTGGCACTTGTGGATAGACAAGGCACCACGGGGTCCGCAGTTCCGTCAGGACTGGCCGTTTGGCGGGTGTGTGCCCGACACGACATGGTGATGTTCGACCTCTTCGGGACGGGTCAGCAGGTATCTGTCGTCTTCGGGATAATAGCGCGCACGCTCGGGCAGGTCTCCGGCAAAGGCCTTGATGGCGTCCATATCCGTCCACCAGCTGAGCGTCGAGAATTCGCTGATGCCTTCGCCGAGATCGCGCACGAGGATTTGGTGCGCGAGATAGCCGGTCGCAGTGCGGTAATCGCCGGCCCCTGTCTCTTCCACGTAACGGAGATATTCCTCGACCTGCGCCGTGCGAATATTGGCGCTCCATTTACGCAGGATCATCGACATCGCCAGCTTCCTTTACCCACAATGCACCACGAGGCAAGTGTAGCGAATTTGACCGGGCTGGAAAGCCCGATCACTGTAGAGACCGCACAGGTCTGGTGGCTGCGGTGCTCTGCAGCGGGGCTTCGGATCGAGACATCAACCTCGGATCGCAATCATTCGTCGACGGGTATAGTCGCGCCTGTCGTTGCCCGGCTTGATCTTGGCGCCCGAGTCACGGCACAGATTTTCGCCCGCGACCAGCCGAGGACCCGACCATGACCCGCCGTTTCCATCCTGCTCTTGCTGCCGGCCTGCTGGCCTGCCTGACGCTGTCGGGTTTTGAGGCGGTAAGCGCGCAAGAGAACGAGGCGGTCATGCCGCTGCCGGCATCGCGGGAAGAATTGGCTGACCGATTGACGGAAGCCGGCCTGTCGGCTGCGGGTGTGAACGCGATCGTGGCGGTGGCGCGGGACGGTATCGTGCTCGATACCAAGGTGGCGGACGAGGCCCAATTGCCGCTTGGCGCCACCAAGATCGGCGGCCTGCCGGATTTGCCGCGCGGCACCGCATGGCCGATGCGGCCGGCCTATGATGGCGCCGAGACGCTGACGGCCCAGTTCAATGCCGATGCCGCAAATCTTTACGCCGATGCTGGCATGGCGCCGCCCTGGATGCCGCAGACCGAGGGCGAGGCATTTCTGGCCACGCGCAAGCGCGCCAATGACGAGGCGATGGCCGCGACGTTGAAGATCATGCGCGAAAGCGGTGCCGAGGTGGATGAGAAGGACGTGGCGGGTATAACGGGCTTGCCGCCCGAGGCGGCCGCCAAGGCCGCGGCCGAACAGCGGCTTCTCGCCGAAAACGTGGCGAGACCCTTTCCCCTGCCGTTCATCGCGCAGGTGGATCTGTCCTCGCTTTCCAATCAGCCCGGCTTCGACAAGGCTCTGCCCGCGACGGGGCGATTGCTGTTCTTCTACGACATGCCGGTTCTGCCGGCGAGTCACGAACCACGCGCAAACGCGGGGTGGAAACTGATCCATGACGATCGGCCGGTGACGGAGCTTGAGCGCAAGCCGCTGCCGAAGGCGCTGGCCGATTTTCCCGGCGCCGCCAGCCTGAAGGCTGCAGCCGTCGCTCCGCGTCCGGTTGTGACGACCGTGCCGGTCGGCGATGCCGGCTGGGACGCGGTCGGTGAGATCGACGGCAACGACACCGCGCTTTATTCGCAATGGCTATTTTCGCTCGGCTGGCCGACGGCCGATGGCGGCGGCAACCACCAGCTCGGCGGCTGGCCTCGCGCCATCCAGGCCGGCATGCAGGCAACGAGCCAGCTTGCCGCAAACGGTCTCGACGCCGGCAGTGGCGAGACTTTTCAGACAGAAGCGGGAAAGCGATTGTTGAGCGGCGCCGGGCAGTGGCATCTGGTCCTGCAGATCGGTACCGACACCGCGACCAGCTACCCCTTTCCCGGCGCGCTTTACGTGCTGATGCGCGAAGAGGATCTCGCGGCCCGCAATTTCGATAGGGCCTGGGTGGTCTACGAGCAGGATTGATAGCCTGGCTGGGTGAGGCGGATGACGTGTCCGCAAGCGCTGTGCGTCGCCGTTCTACGCGAGACGTGGCCCTATCGCGACAAAAGCGTCAGCGCGGTCATCTTCTCGATCATCGCGCGGGTGACGCCGCCGAAAAGGACTTCCCACCAGCGGGCATGGCCATAACCACCCATGACCAGAAGATCGACGCTGGAACCGGACAGCCGGTTCTCGATCGCCGTCGACGCCTTGATGCCGCCGGTATTTTCGGTCCGGAGCGTTACGTTAACGCCATGGCGCGCCAGTGTGGCCGCCAGTTCGACCCCGGCCATGTCGGGCATCTGGCCTGAGGTTTCCGGCGGATCGACGCAGAAGATCTCGACGCTTTCCGCGCCCTTGAGGAAGGGCAGGGCATCGAACGTGGCACGGGTCGCCTCGCGCGAGCCGTTCCAGGCAATCAGCACGCGGCGGATCGGCTGCGGTCGAGCGATGCTGCGCGGCACCAGCAATAACGGACGGCCGCTTTCGAACAGAAATGCTTCGAGATCGGCGCGGTTGTCCGCTCCACCCTCGGGCGGCGTGCCCTGGCTGGCGACGATCAGATCGACCGCCCGCGCGCTTTCGATGACATTACCGGAGGCATAGCCGTTCGCCGAAACGAAACTACGCCATTCCGATGGCAGGCCCTGCGCTTCGATGCGCTCGCGAAAGATGCGCTCGACTTCAGCAGTCTCGCGCTGTGCCGCTTCCTGTAGAACCTGAACGGCGGCAGGATCGGGGATTTCCATTGGTGCGATCAACGGCACGGCAGCAAGCGTTTCGGCATGCACGCCGACGATATGCGCCGAGAAGCGCTCGGACAGGAGAGCTGCAAAATCACTGATCTGACGCGCGCTTGCGGGATCGTCGAGAACGGCGAGGATCGTCTTGTAACTCATTGCGGTGCCTCCAATCTTGCCGGATCAGCAACCCGGGTATCCTCACAACGTGGTGCTTACAACCGCTTGGTCAAGCCGCGTCGTCACGCTGGGCGACCGGCCGCAACCGCACCACCGCCGTTCAGGCGTCCGGCGAGGGGTTAGGGACTGTCTTTGCCATGGCAAGCTGCGCGATCATCGCCTCGACGGCCTGCGCGGCGGCATCGAGGGTGTCCATTTCTCGGGCGCGAACGATCAGTTCCGTCGAAAAGCGCTGCCCGTCATATTTCGGGTAGGAGCCGATGCTGGTATGCGGATGCGCTTTCTGGATGGCGGCAAGCGCCGTGCCGATATCGCCTTCGCCATAGGGGCAGGGGATGGCGCGTGACAGCATTTTCGCGCCGGTTTGAAGCTGCGGCAGGACCGCGTCGACCATGGCCTGGAAGACCTGCGGCACGCCCGCCATGACATAGACGTTCTCGACGATGAAACCCGGAGCGGTCGAAACCGGATTTGCTATATGCCTCGCGCCCTGCGGCATGCGGGCCATGCGCTGGCGTGCCTCGGTAAACTCCATGTCGCGGCGCCGGTACATCTCTGCAAGCAGGGTCATCGCTTCTGGATCATGGATGCAAGGCAGGCCAAACGCCTTGGCGATCGAATCGGCCGTAATGTCGTCATGGGTGGGGCCGATGCCTCCTGAGGTAAACACATAGGTGTAGCGGCCACGCAGCGCGTTGACGGCTTCGACGATAGCTTCTTCCTCGTCGGCGACGATGCGCACTTCCCTGAGGTCGATGCCAGACAGCGTCAGCAGGTCGGCGAGATGGCCGATATTCTTGTCCTTGGTGCGCCCGGACAGAAGCTCGTCGCCGATGGCGAGAATGGCGGCCGTGATCGAAGGCGATGCGGAAAGGGTCATGGAACTGCTCGCTGTGAAAGACGGTGCGGACGTTAACGCGGCACCCGGCGAATGCAAGCCGCGCCGCGAGAATGCCACTTGTCTTTCGGCAAGGATGACCAAGATTGCGCCCTGTCGTTCGTGAAGGTGGACACTGTGCGCTGAAATCGGTGGCTCGCCGCATACGCCTATCTCGCTAACCTGCAGATCGACACAGGCCGCCGTCCGCCGGCAGCGCTCGCCGCAACACGGCGGACGCTTGGCAAGACGACGGATCGATATCTCGCCTCCCAACCTGATCAAGGAAACGAAGACAATGGCAAAAGTTCTGGTCCTCTATTATTCCTCCTACGGCCATATCGAGACGATGGCCTATGCCGTGGCGGAAGGCGCCAAATCGGCTGGCGCGGACGTGACGGTGAAGCGGGTGCCGGAACTGGTACCGGAAGAGGTGGCGAAATCGTCGCATTTCAAGCTCGACCAACCGGCCCCGGTCGCCACCCCCGACGAACTGGCCGAGTATGACGCGATCATCGTGGGTGCCGGCACCCGTTTCGGCACGGTGGCATCCCAGATGCGCAACTTCTGGGACCAGACCGGCGGCCTGTGGTCCACCGGCAAGCTTGTGGGTAAGGTCGGCTCGGTATTCACCTCTTCGGCGACCCAGCATGGAGGCCAGGAAAGCACGATCCTCGGCTTCATCCCGACGCTGCTGCATCATGGTCTGGTCGTCGTCGGCCTGCCCTATGCTTTCCAGGGTCAGATGGGCGTGGACGCCATCAAGGGCGGTTCTCCCTACGGCGCCTCGACGATCACGGACGGTGACGGCTCGCGCCAGCCCTCTGAGGTCGAACTGGAAGCCGCGAAATACCAGGGCGCGCATGTCGCGAACATCGCTGCGAAGCTGGTCTGATCAAGCGAGAAGGGCGCCCTCTGGCGGGCGCCCTTTGCTCTCATGCCATGTCGGCATTCAGATCACGACAGCAGCCGCATATTCGATATCGAATGAGAAGCGCATGCGGCCGACCATGCGGCGTTGCTGGTCAAGCACCGTGATGGAAACATTGTCCGGCGGCGGAAAGCTGCGGCAGGCAAATGTGCTCAACGCATTGAGGCCGTCATTCATGGCCGTATGCGCGTTTTCGGCATTGATCTCGACTTCGGCTTCCTTGCTGTCGGAAATATGCAGATAGAACGTGGGCATGATCTTCCGTTCCAGAACGCCAGAGATGGGCAGGAACGGGCTTGGGCCGACAAGGTTGCTCACATAAGTTGCATTGTGTCGCATTCGCGGTTGAAATAGGCGTGATCGCCAAGCCGCCTGTTGACTGCACGGTGCTTGTATCTGAAAAGACGCTTCATGCGGACGTGGCGAAACTGGTAGACGCAAGGGACTTAAAATCCCTCGACTTCGGTCTTGCGGGTTCGATCCCCGCCGTCCGCACCACATTTTTCGGCGCCGTCGCAACCTAACCGTACCGATCGGTTCGCAATCATCCTTCCGTCTTGTGCGCCAGTGTGGCATAGCCGCTTGAGGCAAGGAACAGGTTACGGAGTGCAGAACTTGGACAAGATCGCGGTCGGACAGGCGCAGGGGGCGATGCGGGAGATTTTTCCCGAGACGCCGCTGCAGCTCAACGAACATCTCAGCCGCCGTTACGGCGCGGAAATCTGGCTGAAGCGCGAGGACCTGTCGCCGGTTCGTTCCTACAAGATCCGCGGCGCTTTCAACTTTCTGCGCAAGGCCGTGGAAGCCCATGGCCGCGAGCGCGTGTTCGTCTGCGCCTCGGCCGGCAACCATGCCCAGGGTTTTGCCTTCGTCTGCCGGCATTTCGAGGTCCAGGGCGTTGTCTTCATGCCGGTGACGACGCCGCAGCAGAAGATCGACAAGACCCGCATGTTCGGGGGTGCCTTCATCCAGATCCGTCTGGTCGGCGATATTTTCGATCAATGCTATCAGGCAGCCCGCGATCATGTAGAGACGACCGGCGCCATGATGGTGCCGCCCTTCGACGATGCCGATATCATCGAGGGGCAGGCGACCGTGGCTGCCGAGGTCATGGACCAGCTGCCAAGTGGCAGCGTGCCGGATCTGGTCGTGCTGCCGGTCGGCGGTGGCGGTCTGGCATCGGGCGTGACCGGCTTTCTCAAGGATATCGTCGATCCGAACAACTTTCTTTTTGTCGAGCCGCAGGGCGCGCCCAGTCTGCAGCAATCGCTGCTGGCCGGCGAGCCGGTCACGCTGCAGAAAGTCGATAATTTCGTCGATGGCGCAGCCGTTGCGCGCATCGGCAGCCTCAATTTCGAGCGGCTGCGCGGCTTTCCGCCCGACCAGGTGAAGCTGATCGAGGAAAACGCCATCTGTGTGACGATCGGCGAAATGCTCAATCTCGAAGGTGTGGTTCTCGAGCCGGCCGGCGCCCTGTCCATCCGGGCCCTAGAGGAACTGGGGCCGCAGCGGCTGGCGGGCAAGACGGTCGTGGCCGTGGTCTCCGGTGGCAATTTTGATTTCGAGCGCCTTCCCGATGTGAAGGAGCGCGCCATGCGGTTTTCCGGCGTGAAGAAATACTTCATCCTGCGGCTCCCCCAGCGCCCCGGCGCATTGCGCGATTTCCTCAGCCTGCTGGGACCGGACGACGATATCGCCCGTTTCGAGTATCTGAAGAAATCGGCGCGCAATTTCGGTTCGATCCTGATCGGCATCGAAACCACGGCGCCGGAAAATTTTGCCGGCCTCTACCAACGTTTCGAAGCGGCCGGCCTCGGTTATGAGGACATCACCGAAAACGAAATCCTCGCCAATCTGATCATCTGATCGACACGGGAGGCGGAAGTTGCAGAACGCGGCAGCTTCCGCCCTCATCAATGCTGTGATAAGGCAATCGCATGGCTTCCTTTCTTTCCAATCTCCTGTCGATGTTTTCCTCCGGCAATGCCCCTGCCGCAAAAACCGGGCCTGAGATTGCGCCGCAGGAACATGCCGGCTGTCTGATCTATCCTGATCCGATCAAGGAAGGCAGCCAGTATCGCCTGGCGGGACGCATTGAAAAGCAGGTCGGCGAGACCGTGCTGGTGCGCACGTTCATTCGCGCCGACATGTTCACGTCGATGGATGATGTCGTGGAAAGCACGTTTCGCAAGGCGCGCCAGATCATCGATCAGAACGGCGCCTCGCTGTTTGCGGATGGGGCGCCCGAACGCGCGACCTGATATTTTTTGCATGCCGTTTGCTGCGTGCTACAGGCCGGAATAGGCACGGAAGCAATTGACGCGGCGCAAGGCCGCGATTCCGAGCATGACCCCAAGCCGGCACGGAAACCAGCCCGCAGCCCGAGGCGACACTCAATCTTAAAATCTTGCCGGTAGTTTCGCTGCATCTTGCCAAGTTTTATGTCGAGTTGCTGATGCGGGTCCGGTGCATACAGATCTTCTGCCTAGCTTTCAGCCTTGCTGCCGGCTCGATGCCGCAGGCCGCTGCCGCGGCGGTGTCCGCCACCCGTCCTGGCTCGATCGATGCCATCGTGACCGACCTGTGCTGGGGGCTGGCCGTCAGCACAATTGCCTTCGTCCTGATCGTCTGGCTGATGCCGGGTCGCAAGGCGTGGTCGCTCGCCGGCGTTCACGGCAGGATCGCCGGTGCCGCACTGGCCCGGCATGGCCGACACCGGAGGGACTCGCTCCATTCCGGAGAGCAGCATGCAGAGCGACCGGATGACGGACATGGGAGCACGAGTGGTGCGCGAAAGCGTCTGTCGGCGATCCTTGGCGCCAAAGACTGCCAGACCGGACCTGCCGGCGTCACCGGGCAGGGGAATGGCATGATATGGCTGCAGCCGCGCGTCGATGTCACCACCGCAACCATCATGGCTTACGAGATTTTGCCTGCCTCCGACCATACGCAGGGTAGTCCCGTCCTGCCGTGTGAAACCGAGGAAGATGCGCGCACGTTCGCAAAGCCGACCGGGGCGCGAATGCGCATGATCGCCGAGGCGTGCCGTCTCAGCCGCTTGCTGCCGGACAAGCGCTTCATCGTCCAGCTCGGCACGCTGTCCTTGCATGACCTGGAATGGCTTTCCGAACTTGAGGGCATTCTGCGGCACAGAGACGGTACGGCGTCGCGGATCGAGCTGGAAATTGCGCAAGATATCCTGATCGATGACGTGCGCGTGGCACGCGGGGTCGCTGAAGGGATAAGGCGGCTGGGATTCGGTCTGGCGCTACGCGTGACGGCGGCCGACAATGCGTCGCTCGCCTGCCTTGACCAATATCCTGTCGATACCATCAGGATCGATCGCAGTCTGGTCGTCGATCTTGCAGTCGCAGACGCTGCCCGGGAGCGCCTTGAAGGGTATGAGCGTCGCTGCCGAAGGGGTGGAAACGATCGAGCAGGCACTGTTCCTGATACAGGCCGGATGCGATGCGTTGCAGGGAGACCTCATCGGTCGGCCGACCGCTCTTGAGGATCGGCTGGAGACGCTGCGGCCGGCGATCGCCGTGCAGATTACAGGAATGGCCGAAATGATACGCCGCCGTAGAGGCGGCAATACCATCGACGCGTCCGCGGCAATCTTGGCGCGTCAGGCGGTCTAGCATTACGGCACGCCGTACCTTGAGCGGTACGGCTGCTCCTTCTCAACAGGATGGCGGCCGATTGGCATCGGCCGCCATCCTGGTGTCAGCATTTGATCAGTGAAAAATCAGGCTGCCTGCGCCAGTTCGTCCGTCCGCGCAGCCGCCGAAGCGATCGCTTTTTCAAACGCTTCCGGGCCGAAAGCGGTGCCCTCGACATAGATGACTTCGACATCGGTCATGCCCATGAAGGCGAGAACGGTCTTCAGGTACGGGACAGCGTGGTTCATCGCCACGGCCGGGCCATCGGAATAAACGCCGGCGGCCGAAAGGACGATATAGACCTTCTTGTTTTTGGCCAGACCTTCAGGACCTTCGGCCGTATAACGGAAAGTCATGCCGGCGCGCGCCACCATGTCGATCCAGGACTTCAGCGAGGAATAGATGTTGAAGTTGATGAGGCCGGTCGCGATGACGACGGTATCGGCAGCCAGCAGTTCGTTCGTCAGCGTGTCGGACTCGACGACGGCAGCAGCCTCTTCAGCGGTGCGGTCGGCAGGCTGCTTCTTGATGGCCAAGGTGGTCACCGGGTCGAGGTGAGCGATCGGCGACTTGCCGAGGTCGCGATGCGCAACGGTTACGCCCGGATTCTTGGCTTTCAGCTTATCGACGAATTCGGTAGCGACCTTTGTCGACAGCGATTCGGCGCGCGGGCTGGAGGTGACGAGGAGAATGGACGACATGGCTGAATTCCTTGAACGGATTGCGATTTGTTCTGAGCGGGTTGAGACGAAGTTCCGCCCTTGTTGTGAAGACAGATAGGCATGGACACCGACCGAAAGAACCGGGATAATGTCGAAGCTTGTTATCTAGGAAATGGATAGGTCGCATGGACGCCAATCCCACGCTCGATCAATTGCAGGTTTTCCTGGCCGTTGCCGAAACCGGCAGCTTTTCCGCCGCTGCGCGCCGGCTCAACCGTGCCCAGTCGGTGGTCAGCTACACGATCGCCAATCTGGAAGCGCAGCTGGAAATGGTGCTGTTTGACCGCGCCGGCCGCCAGCCGAAGCTGACGGAGGAGGGGGGAGCGATGCTCGCCGATGCGCGCCGTATCGTCGCCGATCTTCAGGTCATGCGGGCGCGGGCAAAAAGCATCAAGCAGGGGCTCGAGGCGGAACTGACCATGGCGATCTCGGTCATGGTGCCGGCCGATGCCGTCGTGGTGACATTGCGGGAATTTCGCGCCCGCTTTCCGTCAGTGGCGCTTAACCTGCATGTCGGCGAACTCGGCATGGTGATGGACATGGTCTCTTCGGCCCGTGCCGATGTCGGTCTCGGCGGTGCGATGTTGAGCAAGGACGATACGCTGGTGGCCGAAAAGATCGGCCATTCGTTCATGGTGCCGGTCGCGGCAAGCGACCATCCGCTCGCGCGGATAGATAGGCCTCTGACGCTGGCGGATGTGCGCGAGGAAGTGCAGATGGTGGTGACGGACGCTTCCGGCCTCACCAAGGGGCGCGATTTCAACGTTCTGTCGTTCAAGACCTGGCGGGTGAGCGATATCGCCACCAAGCATCAGCTGATCAAGGGCGGGCTCGGCTGGGGCGGCCTGCCGGCCTCCCTGGTCCGTCTCGATCTGCTGGAGGGCCGGCTGGTTGCCCTGAAACTCGACGCCTATCAGCAGGGCGAATATCCGCTTTATGCCATGCATAAGGCTTCCCATCCGCTGGGGCCGGCCACGTCCTGGCTGGTGGAGGCTTTCAAGACGCGGCTTTCGGACTGCCCGAATCACAAGGATTTTTCAGATATTCTCGGGCTGGATGCACCGCGCCCCCTCCCTCAGGCGGCGGAGTAACGCACAGTCAGGGTGCATCGATGGTTCGATGCGTCGAGGATCGAGCAGGCACAGCGCCGGCAATGGGATGCCTGGCTGAAAGCAATGCCGGGGATTACGCCGCCGGTACAGGCTTCGGTTTGCCGTCGTCGTCCAGCGCCACCATGATAAACGTGCCGGCGGTGACCTTTTCCAGGGCGCGGTGACGAGCGCGTTGGGCCCAGGCCTCGACCGACAGCGTGATCGAGGTGCGGCCGACGCGGGTGATCTGCGTATAGATGTTCAGCGTGTCGCCGATCTTGACCGGCAGTTCGAATGCCATTTCCTTCACCGCTGCCGTGACCACTCGGCCATGGGCAAGCTCGGCCGCGCGTATGCCGCTTGCCAGATCCATCTGCGCCATCACCCATCCGCCAAAAATGTCGCCGGCCGGATTGGCGTCGGCAGGCATGGCAAGCGTGCGCAGCGTGAGTTCTCCGGTCGGTGTGGTCATGCGGGGCTCGTCTGAAAGAGATGATGGCCAAGGGGCCGGATTGGGCGATGCGGCGCGACCATAGGCATGTGCCAAGGTTTCGGCAAGGCGGCAACTGTAGTCGCCTGTCCCATCTTCGAACGCGCCGTTTTGCGCTACTCGTCCCAAGATGACCTTGAAACCGCCTTGATCGTTCAAGGTTTCGTTTACCAAGCGCGCCTAAAATTCAGATGTGGCGAATCTGTCACGAAGGACGGAAGACCTCTAGGACAGGTAAGGCATTCTGGTATGGCGTATGCTCTTTTCTGGCGCCGGGTGACGGCCTCGCTGATGATCTCGACCATGCTGACGGCCTGTTCGGCAGAAGGGCTGGTGCCGTCGGTCGGTGTCGACAACGGCACGCGCGTCGGCGCCATCCGTCCGATGCCGCCGGCAAGCATGCCGGCCAACCAGACCTATGGCGGAACTTCGACGGCAGGTCTTTCCAGCCCCATGCCACCGGCTTCCGTCGATCAGGGACAATCTTCATACGGTTACCTGCGCGCGCCGGGCGAGACCGGAAATCCCGGTTCGTCCTATGCCGGTTATGATGGCCAGAATGGCGGGATTGCACGCCAGCCGATGCCGCCGGCAACGGGAAGCGAACAATGGGGCGGCCCGATGCCACCGCAACAATCGGATCCGTATGCCGCCCGCGATGCTTCGCGGCCTGCGCGCCAGCGTGAAGGGCGTCTTCCCAGCATCGATAGCGACGAGGGCGTGGCCGCAGTAGCCAGTGGCATGTCAGCACGAGGGTCCGATGCCGGCGTCAACATGGATGATGGACTGGGTGTGGCCGGTCAGGCCGAGGTGGTCGGGCTGGCGCAGGAACAGCAGACGGATATTGCCGAAGGTATCGGAAGCCAGCCTGTGGTGGACGGCATCGGTACCGACAGCCCGCGTGCGCTGGCGCGACAGGGCAAGGCGGTGGCTCCGGACCTCGGAGAGGCGCCTGTGATCGTACCGCCCAAACGCGCCGGCAGCGGCCAGCGCGCCAATCTGGATGCTGGCCAAACCGATAACGAGCAGCCGTGGCAGCGCCAGTCGACCCCGTTTGGTACGCGCCAGGTCGGTGGTGCGGCACGCGCGCAGGAAGTCGCAATGCTGCGCACGCCCAATCCATTGGAAGAGCGCGCCCCGATCGCGCCGCCGCGCGGACCTGAAGCCATGCCGGCATCCGAAGCCGCCTGCCGCGTGGAATTGCGCCGTCTCGGCGTCGAATTCCGCAATGTGCCGACGATCAGCGACGGACCGAGCTGCGGTATCGACTATCCCGTCGAACTGACCGGCCTGTCGGGCGATATCGACGTGAAGCCGTCGGTGAAGCTGAACTGCCAGACGACGCTCGCCTTTGCGCGCTGGGTGAAATACGAACTGGCTCCGTCCTCGCGCTACCGCTACTGGAGTGGCGTCAAGCGCATCGTGCCGATGGGCGGGTATTCCTGCCGCCGCATGAACAACAGCCGCCAGAAATACAATCCGATGTCGGAACATGCGCGCGGCAATGCCATCGATGTCGGCAAGTTCGTTCTGAAGAACGGCAAGGATATCGACGTGCGCAAGAAGGGTCTGTTCTCCTTCCGCGAAGGCGCGCTTTTGAAAGCGGTGCGCACCGACAGCTGCAAATATTTCAACACTGTGCTCGGGCCCGGTTCCAATAAGGAGCACTGGAACCATTTCCATTTCGATCTGAGGCAGCGCAAGTCGAACAGTCGTTACTGCGATTGAGTGTGTCCGGCGGGTACCGGAGACTTTCACCGCGTCGTCATCCTAGGGCCTGTCCCTAGGATCTAACTAGGCCAGTGGCCACAGGTCGTTGCAGATCCTCGGGACAAGCCCGAGGATGACGGTGGTGGAGTCGTCGACTTCGGCAACTCGGGATGCGATTTAATCCGCCAGCGCTTCCCTGACGGCGATCTTTGCCATGGCAAGTGCGGCTTCCCGCGTTTTCGCGGCGGCGATAAAACGGGCGTTATGGCAGAAGCTCGCGCCGACAACGCCCGACACCTGTTCCAGTTCGCCGTTGTTGAGCCCCGCCCAGGCGGCCGGCAGGTCGGCGCGCAGTTCGAACCCTTCGTCGCTGCGGCGAATGCCCGTGACGCACCAGTCCTTTTCGCGCGGATGCACGACGAAAAGGAGATGTTCGGCTCCCGCCTTCACGATGGCGGGGCGAAACGGCATGCCCATCGGCAGTTCCAGCACGGGATGGTCGCCCGTTTCCGCAATAGCCCCCAGCACCAAGCTTTCGGCACGCAGCTTGGCCGCCCGCTGAGCGATTGCTGCCTCGACAAAGGTGCGGGCAACGCCAAGAGCAACGTCGAAGGCACGGTCGTCGGCGCCTTCGTCCCGCATGTCAAACACAGGTTTCAGGGTTTCGAGCAGGGCCGAAAGCGTGAGGCCTGCCAGTGGGCCGGCGGAAGAAGGGTCGAGCGCGCCATTGTCCATCAGATCTATCGGCAGCACGAATTTCTGGTCGAAGGCGGCGTGGACGTCATCGGCATGCACGTCCGGGACATCGAGCGCCAGCAGATAGGCGCGGCCGAAATGCTTCCAGATCAAGCCGAAGGAACTGTAGGGCGAGCCGTCCTGCCGCAACGGCGCGCCGCGCTGGTGATGGTCGAAAATGCCGGCTTCGGCATCGTAGGCGCCGCCGACGTCGTAGATGATGCGGTCGCAGCCGGGCGTGATCCATTCCGTAGCGCGGCTACGCACCAGTTTCGCATTTGGAAACAGCCGCGTGAGGATGACGCTCGACATCAGTTCATCGGCATGGAAGCCCCCGGAATGGGTGACGAGAAAGTCTGGGATCATGCCGGGAAATGCCTTGTCTGGAAGGATGGGGTTCGGTGCCGCTCCAGATAGCCGCTGAGGCGCCGGCGCTCAAGGGTGGGAGCGACATTCATGAGCTAGAAAAAAAAGAGGCCGGCGCTTGAGGCCGGCCAGGGAAGGAAAGCGGGCAAGGGATGGAAGCCGGCTTTCTGTCATCACGACTGCATGTATCGACGCAGGAACCGCATGGGCGGCCATGTTTCCCGCGCAATGGAGCCAGCGGCCGGAACGAACCCCGACAGCCCGACGAGGAAGGGCGGGGAGGACGGCTGATGGCCATGCTGTGGGACCGGCGGCGTGTGCGGCGGTACAGCCAATCCCGACCACCGCAACATGGCGCGACATGATTACGGTTCGATGACGGTTGTGGCGGAATTTCCAAGTTCTCGTTTTCGGATGGCTGTCGGACGGCCTGCCACGGTGTGGAGTGGCTCTCGATGACATCCTGGACACCGCATGGAACGCGGTGATTGTTCACGAAAACGGGGAACAGCCGACAGGGGATGTTTTTCGGTGGCAGGTCACTTATATCCGGCGCCACACCGTTCCAGCCAGAAGTCTCTCCATGCTTGCAGTCCCGCCGAATTCCAGCAAACCGCCCGTCGTTTCCATCCGTGGCCTGACCAAGGTCTACGGGAACGGGTTCAAGGCGCTGAAGAGCGTCGATCTCGATATCCGCGAAGGCGAGATCCTCGCGCTTCTGGGGCCGAACGGTGCCGGAAAAACGACGATGATCTCGATCATCTGCGGGCTCGTCAACCCGACCGACGGGCAGGTGACGGTCGGCGGCCATGACGTGGTGCGCGATTTCCGCGAAACCCGCTCGATGATCGGCCTGGTTCCGCAGGAACTGACGACCGACCAGTTCGAAACGGTCATCAACACGGTGAGTTTTTCGCGTGGCCTGCACGGCAAGGGCAAGGATACGGCCCTGATCGAGCGGATCCTGAAAGACCTTTCGCTCTGGGACAAGCGCAACAACATGCTGCGCGAACTGTCCGGCGGCATGAAGCGACGCGTGCTGATCGCCAAGGCGTTGGCGCATGAACCGCGCATTCTCTTCCTCGACGAGCCGACCGCCGGTGTCGACGTGACGCTGCGGCGCGACATGTGGCAGGTGGTGAACAAGCTACGTCAAACCGGCGTCACCATCATTCTGACGACGCATTATATCGAGGAAGCCGAGGAGATCGCCGACCGCGTCGGTGTCATCAATGCCGGAGAATTGCTGCTGATCGAGAACAAGCGCACGCTGATGAAGAAGCTGGGCAGCAAGCAGCTGCGGCTGGAATTGACCAGGCCGATTGCAGCCGTGCCGCCGGGACTGGAAAGCTTCGAGCTCAAGCTCATCGATGACGGCCATGCGCTGATACATGATTATGCTGCCGACGAGACGCTCGGCAATGGTCATGACAGCCGGATCGCAGCGCTGATGAAGGCGCTCGCCGCCGCGGATGTGCCCCTTTCCGACATTTCCACCCATCAGAGTTCGCTCGAGGATATTTTCGTCAAGCTGATCGGAGAGCGGGCATGAGCGCGGCAAGATTCAATTTCGAAGCGGTGAAGGCGATCTACTTCTTTGAGATGGCGCGCATGCGCCGCACGCTTCTGCAGAGCGTCATCTCGCCGGTCATCACCACGTCGCTCTATTTCATCGTGTTCGGCACCGCGATCGGTTCACGCATTCAGGAAGTTGGCGGCGTTTCCTATGGCTCGTTCATCACGCCGGGCCTGATCATGCTGACATTGCTGACCCAATGTATCGCCAACGGCTCGATCGGCATCTATTTCCCGAAATTCACCGGGACGATCTACGAGCTTCTGTCCGCGCCGGTGGCGATGTCGGAAGTGCTGGTAGGGTATGTCGGTGCCGCCGCGAGCAAGGGACTGATCATTGGCCTGATCATTCTCGCCACGGCCTCGTTCTTCGTCGATATCCGCATCGCCCATCCCGTTATGATGGTGGTTTTCCTGGTGCTGACGGCGGTGACGTTCAGCCTCTTCGGTTTCATCATCGGCATCTGGGCAAAGAATTTCGAGCAGTTGAACATCGTGCCGATGCTGATCGTGCCGCCGCTCACCTTTCTCGGCGGCAGTTTCTACTCGATCGACATGCTGCCGCCCTTCTGGCAAGCCGTCAGCCATTTCAACCCGGTTCTTTATCTCGTCAGCGGTTTCCGCTGGAGTTTTTACGAGATCGCAGATGTCAATCCGGTCGTCAGCCTGGGGATGATCGGCCTGTTCCTGGTCATCTGCCTGTCCATCCTGGCCTGGATTTTCCGCACCGGTTACCGGCTCCGGAGCTGATGCCAAAGCCGGTTTGCGCTGGGAAAACCGCGACTTCGCGTCGCGGTGGCCTGTCGGCGTCTTGCGGGTGTGGTGGTCAGCGACTATCTGATCCGCACCCCAAGACAGTCGGAGTTGCACCCCCATGAAATCGCTGGAACTGCTCGTCGAGAAAATCATCCTGTCGAGCCGCTGGATCCTCGTCGCCTTTTACCTCGGCCTTGTCGCGGCTCTGGCAGTCTATGCGGTGTCCTTTGCTGCAAAATTCTGGAAGGTGGCGGCGAATGTCTTCACGCTGGATGAGAATGGGATGATCCTCGCCATGCTGGGCCTCATCGATGCGGCGCTGGTCGCCAGCCTGATCGTCATGGTGATGATTTCCGGCTACGAGAATTTCGTAAGCCGCTTCGACGAGACCGAGGCCGACGTCTCCTTTCTCGGCAAGCTGGATGCCGGCAGCCTGAAGATCAAGGTAGCCTCCTCGATCGTTGCGATCTCATCCATCCACCTCCTGCAGATCTTTCTCAATGCCAACCAGTACACCGACGGCAAGCTTCTGTGGTACACGATCATTCACCTGGCCTTCGTCGTATCTGCCGTCATGCTGGGATGGCTGGAAAAGATCATGGCATCCGTCAAGGCCGACAAGAACGAGCTGAAGATCTGATCGCGTCTCCGCTGACCGGGAAACAGAAACGGCGCCTTGCGAGGCGCCGTTTGTCATTTCATCGCGGTGCGCCTGGCTATGTGCTCGGCCTCCACCTGCCGCATCACGCGGATCAGGTCTTCCCGGTCGATGTCGAAGGTCTCGTCGAGATGGGCAAGCGCGGCATCGACATCCTCCTCCTCAAAATTCGGGATATCGGGCGGTACGGGAACGTTCGGCGCGGTGACGACGGGTGCCGGGCGGTGGGGATAGGAGCGTCCGCACAGGCGGTGGAAGACGATTCCGAAAATCGTCAGCAGAACCGCGTTGAGCATGACCGGCAGGATTGGAAAAAGGGCGCCCCAGGCATCGATCGCGCTGCCGCCGAGAACCGCCATCAAGGCGGCAGCGCCGCCGGGTGGATGCAGGCATCGCGCCGCCGACATTACCAGAATGGCCAGCGAGACTGCGATGCCCGTGGCCAGAACCGGGTCGGGCACGACATAGGCGACCAACAGGCCGACGGCGGCCGAGAGCGTGTTGCCGCCAATCACGGGCCAGGGCTGTGCCAGCGGACTGGCGGGCACGGCAAAAACCAGTACGGCGGATGCGCCCATCGGCGCCACCAGAAGCGGCGACAGGCCGTGTCGGGTCATGAGGCCGGCAAGCATGCCAGTCAGCGATATGCCTATGAGCGCGCCGAGGCCGGCGATCAGGCGTTCGCGCAGGCTGGCACCGGCAAGGATGGGGCTGAAGATGAGGGAGGCGATTTTGCGAGGGGGCATGGGACACTGACAGGATGATGATATGCGGTCCTTGCTCCCAAAACAGTCGATTGCCAAGGTTGAAAATTCCAAAAAAGGCCGGCCGAAAGGATCGGCCGACCGTGCGTGAGGGCAAGAGTGTGCCTAGCCCATCGACAGGCGACGTCGTTCGCCGCGGCTGGCCATGACCGAAGCGCCGAGAAGCGCACCGGCGGCCAGGAAGGTGACGACCGCGATTGGGCCTTGCGTTTCGATCAAGATGCCACCGAGAACCGCACCGCTGGAAATGGCGATCTGGAACGTGGTGAGCATCAATGCTCCAGCGCTTTCCGCCTCATCAGAACCGGCACGCACCACAAAGCTCTGCAGGCTGACCGGCAAGGCGCCAAAGGCGAGACCCCAGATGGCGACGGCGGTGGCTGCAACGATTTCCGAGCTTCCGGCCACTGCCATGCTGACCGCTGCTGCGGCGACCAGGCTTGCAAAGATCGTGATCGACAGGCGCGGGCTGCGTTCCGATACGAAGCCGCCAAGCAGGTTGCCGAAGAAGCCGGCAACGCCATAGGCGAGCAGGATCAGCGAGATCGTCTCGACGCCGAGATGCGGCACGCGCTCAAGGAACGGGCGGATATAGGTGAAGCCGGCAAAATGGCCGGTGATGACCAGAAGGATGGTGATGAGGCCGAGCCGCATGGCCGGACGGCGCAACAGCGCTGCCATCGTCGCAAGGCCGGCATGGCCGCTCGGCGGCATCGCCGGCAGTGTCGAGGCCTGAACCAGAAGGGCAACGGCGCCGATTCCCGCCGACAGGCCGAAGGCGGCCCGCCATCCCAGCGTTGCGCCGATCCAGGCCCCAAGCGGCGCGGCACAGACGGTGGCAAGCGAAACGCCGGCCATGATGATGGCCATGGCGCGCGGCATCAGATGCGGCGGCACGAGACGCATGGCAAGGGCAGCCGACATCGCCCAGAAACCGCCGAGCCCGATGCCGAGCAGGAAGCGGGCGGCAAGAAGCATATGGATGCTGGTGGCGGCAGCAGCGATGAGGCTGGAGATGATCAGTGTCATGGTCAGTGCGAGAACGGTCCAGCGTCGATCGAACTTGCGGGTGCCGATGATGACGCCGGGACCAGCGATGGCGGCGACGATGGCGGTCATGGTGATCGACTGGCCGGCAACGCCGGAGGTGACGGCAAGGTCACCGGAAATCGGCGTCAGCAGGCTGACGGGCAGGAATTCTGCGGTGACGAGCCCGAAGACGCCCAATGTCATGGAAACGACGGCGCCCCAGCGGGCGTGTTCGATCGTCCGGGCGTCGCGGCCCGGGGATGGGATATGGTCCAGCATGGGGATCTCCTGATTTGCTGTTGATCAAGGGATAGACGTGACGAGCTGGCGTTTCCATGCTAGAAACTCCGTCATGCTTGATCATTCGTCCAATTCTCTGCCCGATCTTCCGTCTGATCCGCTCAGCGAAATGTTGCGCGGCCTGAGGCTCGATGGCGTCGAATATGGCCGGTGCCGTCCGGCGTCACCCTGGGCGACGGCCTTCCCCGCCCAGGAGGCCGCACGGTTTCATTTCATCCAGTGCGGGTCCGCTGTGCTTCGGCTCGACGGACATGACGACTGGCTTGAACTGAAAGCCGGCGATGCCGTTCTCGTGCCGCGTGGCAACGCGCATGTGCTTGCCGGCGCCCCATCTGTGCAGCCGGTGCCGTTCGAGCGCTACGGACGCACGAAAATCTGCTCCGGCGTCTTCGATGTCGCCTGTCAGAAGGAGCCGGGCGAAACCCAGATGTTCAACGGCTCGATGCGCTTCAATCTCGACCGGCTGCATCCGCTATTGCAGATGATGCCGGATGTGATGACGACGATCGATCTTGCCCGCAGCGAGCCGACGATCCCCCATCTGCTTGACGCGATGGCGCGCGAGGTCGATCTCGATCGCGTCGGCGCCGGCGGCATTCTGGCGCGGCTGGCGGATGTGCTGATGGCAACGATGATCCGCACATGGGTGGAGCATGGCTGCGGCAAGACCAATGGCTGGGTCGCAGCGGTGCGCAGCCCCGATGTCGGGCGCGTGCTGGCAGCCATTCATCTGGAGCCTGAACGCGATTGGTCGGTGGTCGAACTTGCGCGGCACATGGGGGCCTCGCGTTCGGGCTTTGCCGAGCGGTTCGCCAAGGTGGTGGGCGAAACGCCAGCGCGCTACGTGGCGCGGGTGCGTATGCATCAGGCGCGGCTGTGGCTGAAAGAGGGCATGCGGGTTTCGGTCGTTGCCGATCGGCTGGGCTATGACGCCGAAGCCTCGTTCAGCCGCGCCTTCAAGCGTGTCATCGGTGCCCCGCCGAGCCATTTTCGCAGCCGGGCTGATGAGGTCGTACCCGCGGCGGCGCCGCTGATGGCGGCGGAATAGGCTGCAGCATTGCGCCTGACCCGGTGTTAGTCGCGCAGCCGCAATTCGTCCGTCTGGATCTGCAGCGAACCGAGCGTCGACAGAAACGTCATGCCGAGAAGGCTTTCGTCCAGACGTCCTTTCGATGCGACCATGGCGCGCACGTCACGCCGCACGATCGGACCGATCGCCATTTGATCGAGCCGTACCGGGGCGGCCATCGCGCGGCCGTTGGCGGTGGAGACGCTGACGGTAAAGGAGAGGTTTTCCGGATCGAGCCCGAGCGTCTGCGCGTCGTCCCAGGACAGCACGACGGCGCTTGCGCCGGTATCGACCAGCATCGGGACGGTGCGGCCGTTGACTTCGATGCGAGCCTGAAAATGACCGCCCATCGACCGGTGCAGGATCACCTCGGGACTGCCGTCGGCCGCAGTTGTAACGACGGCGCTGCCGGGGAGGAGGCCAGCCAGAAGGCGATTGCCGACCGCGGCAAAATCATTGCGATAAAGATAGCCGACCATCAATCCCATGATGATGACAAGCCAGATGGCGATCATGCGGGCGGTTTCGCCGAACCTGCCGTGTCGCCCGGCCAGTACGCCAGCGGACAGCATGGCGGCGATCGGAGCCAGGTAGACGAGGCTGGCGAAATCGTCATTGGCCATGCCGAACGTGCGGCCGCCTGCATCGTTGAAGATCAGAAGCGCCAGGCCGGCGCCGAGAACGAGGAGGACGACGGTCAGGCCATTCACGGTACGGCTCTCCTCGCGGACTTGTCCGTAACAGGCATGCTGGCGCTGCTCAGGCGGCCGGGCAGGGCGGCCATGATGCGCCGTCTGGAATCGTCGGACAGGTCACGCCAGAGGCCGATCTCGTCGAGCGAGCGGCCGCAGCCGATGCAATGGCCGGCCAGCCGGTCGTCGTGCGCCGCAATTGTGCAGATGCCGGTGCAGGGTGAAAGGGCGGGAGATGCAATCATCTTCGTCATATCGGGCGTTCACGTGGCCAGAGCAAGGGCGGTCAGCATCGCCATTGCCGTGACCTGTTGGGTGGCGCCGATCGTATCACCGGTATGGCCACCGAGTTTCCTGTCGACCAGGCGGGTGAAGGCGAAGGCGGCGGTGACGGCACAGGCAAGGGCGAAAAGCACCGAGCCCAGATGGTAGCTTGGTAGCAGAAGCAGAAACGCGAGAAGCGTGGCAAACGCCAGCGCGGTTGTACGGGCTCCGGTTTCGGGACTGCCAACGGCGACGGCGACGCCGTTTGTGCGCGCCGGCTTCAGCATGGACCAGTGCCAGACCATCAAGGCCCGGCTGGCGGCGCATGCCGACAGGAAGGCGAGGGCGGCTCCGAATGGGGAAAGGTCGGTGCCAAGCTGCGCCAGACCCGCACCGCGGATGCCGAATGACAGGATCAGCGCGACAACGCCATAGGAGCCGCTGCGGCTGTCCTTCATGATGGCAAGCGCATGGTCCCTGTCGCGACCGCCGCCGAGCCCGTCGGCCGCATCGGCAAGCCCATCCTCGTGCAGGCAGCCGGTGGTGAGCGCCAACGCGCCAAGCCCCAGGATCGCGGCAAGAAACGGTTGTGCTCCGACCGCGAGCGCGGCCCAGAACACGCAGATCGCCGGCAGCCCGATGACGAGGCCGGCCAGGGGAAACGCCCGCACGGCCCTCGAAATGCTGCCGTCATGGCCTTCGAAAAAGCGCGCGTGAACCGGTAGCCGGCTGAGAAAGCCGACCGAGCGGGCGATGTCCGCAATGAGTTCGCCGAGAAGATGATGTGCGTTTGGCAGTTGTTCCTCCGGCCGCGCCTGATAAACAGAGGGCCACAAAGCGGGATTCTGGGCGCAAACACAAGTCTCCCGCAGGACAGACATGACAAGGATGGATGATATGAGCGTGAGCGGCATGCCTTTCGACGATTTTCGCGTTCTTTTGCGCGAGCTGCCGGGGCCGGACCAGCGAGCCTTGGTGGCAGCGCGCGAGCGCGATGCTCAACTGACCAAACCGCCGGGCTCGCTCGGGCGTCTGGAGGAGATCGCCTTCTGGCTGGCCGCTTGGTCGGGCCGTTCGCCGGCCGTCAATCGCCCGCTGGTGGCGATCTTTGCCGGCAATCACGGCGTAACCCGGCATGGCGTGACGCCGTTCCCATCCTCGGTCACGCAGCAGATGGTGGAGAATTTCGCCGCCGGCGGCGCTGCCATCAACCAGATCTGCGTGACGCATGATCTTGGCCTGAAGATCTTCGATCTGGCACTGGATTATCCGACCGGCGACATCACCGTCGAACCGGCGCTGTCGGAGCGCGACTGCGCGGCGACCATGGCCTTCGGCATGGAGGCGATTGCCGGTGGCACTGATCTTCTGGTGATCGGTGAAATGGGCATCGGCAACACCACGATCGCCGCCGCCATCAACCTGGCTCTCTATGGGGGCACGGCCGAAGACTGGGTTGGGCCCGGTACCGGCTCGCAGGGCGATGTGCTGGCGCGCAAGGTCGCGGCCGTGAAGGCTGCTGTCGAATTCCACAAGGACCATCTCTCCGATCCTCTGGAAATTTTGCGTCGCCTGGGCGGGCGTGAAGTCGCGGCCATGGCCGGTGCGATCCTTGCCGCGCGCATGGAAAAGATCCCTGTCCTGATCGATGGCTATGTTGCGACATCGGCGGCAGCGATCCTGAGGGCGATCAACCCGTCCGCGCTCGACCATTGCCTGATCGGCCATGTGTCAGGCGAACCGGGACATCTTGCGGCGATCGAAAGACTGGGCAAGACGCCTCTTCTGGCGCTCGGCATGCGTCTGGGCGAGGGCACCGGCGCCGCACTCGCGGCCGGCATCGTCAAGTCCGCCGCGGCCTGTCATTCCGGCATGGCGACCTTTGCACAGGCTGGCGTGACGAACGGTGGTCAGAACTGATCGATTGCGGGATGGGCGGATCGCGGCGGAGGAGTCGTCGCGACGCGTGCCAGCCTTGTTGAGAATGTGACCGGCAAACCGAGGGCCCGGGCATGGAAATGACGCCGCTCGACAGCAATATCGAAAAGGCGAGCGGTCTGCGCCGTTTGGTCGCGGCCACACGCTACTCCCTACAAGGGCTGGTCCGGCTGTGGCAGGAGGAAGCGTTCCGCCATGAAGTGATCGCCTTTGCGATGGGCCTGGCCGTTTTCGCCGCGGTCGACGCGCGGCTTGGCGATTACCTCATCTATCTCGTGCTGATGCTGATACTGTTTGCGGTAGAGGCGCTGAATACCGCGATCGAGGAACTCGTCGACCGCATTTCGCCGGAAATCTCCACCGTCGGCCGGCATGCAAAAGATCTCGGATCGCTGGCGGTGTTCTGCCTGCTCTGCGCCAACGGCGTGTTTGCCGTCTACGTGGTCGTTGTTCGGATCGGCGGTTAGATGTTTCGCTACCACCGGCCGGCAGGAAACGAGTGACGACGACCGGATATGCGTTTGCGGCCCGCTGATCAGGCGAAGCTCTTGCGGCGACGTTCGATCGGCGGCGCGTCCTCGACCGCAGGCAGGCTCTGTAGCACCCGCGTTGCGGGCAGGATCGCGATCACCTCGGTTCCCTCGCGCAGCTTCGACTTCAGAATGAACTGCCCGTCATGCTTGGCAAGGATCGCCTGCACGATCGGCAGGCCGAGGCCTGTGCCCTGTTCGGCGCTCTTGATGGCGATCGAGCCCTGGCCGAAGGCGGACAGAACGACGGGAATTTCCTCTTCCGGAATGCCGGGTCCATTGTCCTTGATCGAGACATACTGACCGCCGCCGGCCGTCCAGCCGACCTTGACCATAACGTCGCCGCCCTGGCTGGTGAACTTGACGGCGTTCGACAGGAGGTTGAGCAAAACCTGGCGCATCGATTTCTCGTCCACCCAGACCTGCGGCATGTCCGGCTCGAACTGCTGCTGGATGGTGATGTTCTTGCCGCGGGCGCGCAGCTGTACCATGCCGATGCAATCCTCGGCGATTTCGAGAAGCGACAACGCCTCCTCGTTGAGATCGTAGCGTCCGGCCTCGATACGGGATAGGTCGAGAATTTCGTTGATCAGATTGAGAAGATGCTCGCCCGAACGGTGAATGTCGCCGGCATATTCCTTGTAGGTCGGATTGGCGAGCGGCCCGAGCACTTCCGAATTCATGACCTCGGAAAAGCCAAGAATGGCGTTGAGTGGCGTGCGCAACTCATGCGACATCGAGGCCAGAAAGCGCGATTTGGCGAGGTTGGCTTCCTCGGCGCGTCTGCGGGCTTCGTCCGACATCGAATTGGCCACTTCCAGTTCAGCGATCAGGTCGTCCTTTTCCGACTGATAGGACATCAGCGACAGGTTGGACTGATAGAGGCGGTTGGAAATGTAGTAGAACAGCACGAGCGCGGTAGCGACCATGGCCGTCAGCGCAAAATCCAGCGTGCTCTTGGTGATGATGGCGATCATCAGCAGCGTCAGCACGGTGGGGATAAAGGCGAACAGGGCGGCCTGACGCAGCATGAAACTGGTCATCGCGGTGATCGAGATCGCGACCAGCAGCACCGCCACCTTGTAGAAATAGAAGCCGTCGGTGCTGCCGCAGGCATCGCAGCGCTGGAAGGCAAACAGCGCCCAGCAGAAGCCGAGCCCAATTTGCCCGGCAAGCAGCCATTTGCGCCAGCGCAGCGCCTGCTGGGCGTTGAAATCGGCGCGAGCGACCCGTCTTGCCAGAACCAGGTTCAAAGCATGCATGGCGAGCGTCAGCAGGCCCCAGGATAAGAGACCGCTGTCGTGGTTGATGGCATAGCCGACCATGGTCACGAGGATGATGACAACGGGGGTGATCAGCGCGCTTTGCAGGACGGTTCGGACATGCTGGAACAGCATTTCCCGATCAAAGACATTGCTCCCCTGGGCGCTATACTGCAGTCTTTCGCGCGTAGCGCGCACGGCTTTGGACACGGGCTTGCGCCGGTGGGCGCGGGTGCGATCCACGATGATTTTGTCCGTCGATGTGCTGACGCCGTTACTCATTGCCCATGGACTGCTGACCCGGATGATGCGAGCCTAGTAGGAAATTATTAAGAAGGTCCTGATGCGAAAGAATTTGTTTTCCATTTTCCTGAAGCTTCTGTTGGGATTTGCGGCGGAAACATGATCAGGACTCCTTGGGGCACACAACGGAAGCGCATGCGCATCGGCCGGTTGCGCGATGCCGTGCTGACCCTGAGTTTTCTGTTTCTACTGGTGCTGATTGCCGCGCGACTGCAGGAGGGCGTGCAGCAATCCATCGCCGGTCCGTTTTTTGTGGTGGATGGGGATACTTTGGCGGCAGAGGGCGAGAGACTGAGGATTGCTGGCATGGATGCCCCGGAAATCGACCAGACTTGTGCACGCGACGGACAGGCCTGGGATTGCGGGCAGGAGGCGAAAACGGCCTTGCGGCAAGTGATGGCGCGGGGGAAGGCCACGTGTCACGGCAGCGAACGGGATCGATACGGGCGACTTCTTGTCGACTGTTTCGTCGATGGCCGCCCGGTGGCCGGCGCAATGGTCGGCGCCGGCATGGCGGTTGCGACGGGCATGATCACCTACCAAAAGGAACAGTCGGGCGCCAAGGCGGAACGCAAGGGGATTTGGGGCGGCGCGTTCGTTATGCCGGCCGAATGGCGGCGGCAGCGCATGCTGAAAAAGGACGCTGACGGCTTGTTCGCGCGGCTACGAGCTCTCCTCTCGCTGCAATGGTTGTGAGGTACGCATCATGTCTGACACCATGCCCGATCGGGCAACCGAGGTCGTGCAAGATGCCGCCACGATGCAGGCCGATGTTGATGGGGCGGATCGCCTCGACCTATTGCGTCGTTCGATCGCGAACTGCCGGCTCTGCCGCGATGTGCCTGTGCGCGGACCGGACGACCGGCTGCCGCACGAGCCGCGGCCGGTCGCCGTCCTGTCGTCCAGCGCCAGGATCCTGATCGCCGGGCAGGCGCCGGGTCTCAGAGTTCATGACAGTGGTCTGCCGTTCAATGATGCGTCCGGCGACAGATTGCGCGAATGGATGGCTGTCAGCCGGGAGGAGTTTTACGATCCCGCACGGTTTGCGATCGTGCCCATGGGCTTCTGTTTCCCCGGCTATGACGTTAACGGCAGCGATCTGCCACCGCGCCGCGAATGTGCACCGCTGTGGCGCAGGAGCGTGATCGACGCCATGCCGCAGATCGAGCTGATCCTGGCGATCGGACAATATGCGCAGGCCTGGCATCTTGGCACCAACAGGGCAGCGACGATGACGGCAACCGTCCAGCAGTGGCGCGCGAGCTATTTCGTCAACGATGGTCCGCGCATCCTTCCATTGCCGCATCCGAGCTGGCGAAACAGCGGATGGCTGAAACGCAACCCATGGTTCAGCACGGACGTTCTGCCGACATTGCGCCAGGATGTGGAAAGACTTTCGCGTTGAAAGATTATTCGGTTACATGTGCCAAAAATCGCGGTATGACGAAAAATAATTTCGAAGGGGAGAATATATGGACCGTCTCGATCGTAAGATCCTGCGCATCCTGCAGGAGGATTCCACTCTGGCCGTGGCCGACCTCGCCAAGAAGGTCGGACTGTCGACGACGCCCTGCTGGCGGCGTATCCAGAAAATGGAAGAGGATGGCGTCATCCGCCGCCGTGTGGCTCTGCTCGATCCGGTCAAGGTCAACACCAAGGTCACGGTCTTTGTGTCGATCCGCACCGCCAGCCATTCGATCGAATGGCTGAAGCGTTTTTCCGAAGTGGTCGTTGAATTTCCCGAAGTTGTCGAATTCTACCGCATGAGCGGCGACGTGGATTATCTGCTGCGTGTCGTCGTGCCGGATATCGCCGCCTATGACGCCTTCTACAAACGCCTGATCGCCAAGATCGAGATCCGGGACGTCTCCTCCGTCTTTGCGATGGAGCAGATTAAGTACACGACCGAACTGCCGCTCGACTACATGACGCTGGATAACCAGAAGTCGCAGGTCGAGGAATAAGGTTCTGTCTTCGGCGTCGGCTCAGGGCCGACGCCATTTGCCAAATGCGTATGCTTCAGCACTTCTCCTAATCAAATCCGATCGATAAACAACTTTCACGGCCACGTCATTGCGCGTTGTCGTGAGATGACTTTTGTCTAGCTCTGCCGGTGGACGGTGCGCGCGAACTGCGTCCCGCTATCAGAGGAGTTTTTCATGTCCATTCGATCCCTGACATCAGCCGCGATGCTTGCTGCACTGGCCTGCACTGCCTTGCCTGCTGTGAGTGCAGCACAGGAGCGCCCGACTTATGGCCCGCGCCTTGAGGGTTTCGATTATCCTTTCAAGACCGAAGTGTTCAACCTCGACAGCCAGCGCCAGAAGCTGGAAATGGTGTTCATGGATATCGCGGCTGAAAACCCGAACGGCCGCACTGTCGTGCTGCTGCACGGCAAGAATTTCTGTGGCGCGACCTGGGAAGGCACGATCGGCCAGTTGAGCAATGCCGGTTATCGGGTGATAGCGCCCGATCAGGTCGGGTTCTGCAAGTCCAGCAAGCCGACCGGATATCAGTTCAGTTTCCACCAATTGGCGGAAAACACCAAGGCGCTTCTCGAAAGCCGCGGCATCGACAAGGCGACAGTGATCGGCCACTCGATGGGCGGCATGCTGGCGACGCGGTTTGCGCTGATGTACCCCGAAACGACCGAAAAGATGGTGCTGGTCAACCCGATCGGGCTGGAGGACTGGAAGGCGAAGGGCGTGCCTTACCAGACGATCGAGGCGGCGTTCGAAGGTGAAAAGAAGACCAGCTTTGATAGTATCAAGACCTATCAGCAGAAATTCTATTATTCGGGCGAATGGAAGCCGGATTACGACAAATGGGTGGAGATGGGCGCCGGCATGTACCTAGGCGAGGGCGGCGATCAGGTGGCCTGGAACCAGGCGCTGACCTCGGACATGGTGTTTACCCAGCCGGTCGTGCATGAATTTGCGCAGGTGAAAGTGCCGACGCTGCTGATGATTGGCATGACCGACAAGACGGCGCCGGGAGCCAACCGCGCGCCAGAAGAGATTGCCTCTACGCTTGGCGACTATACGCAGCTTGGCAAGGATGCAGCCAAAGACATTCCGGGCGCAAAGCTGGTCGAGTTCGAGGACCTTGGCCACTCGCCGCAGATCCAGGCGCCGGAGCGTTTCCACGAGGCGCTGCTGGAAGGGCTGAAGGAAAGCTGAGGAAGCAGATAAGGAAAGGGCGGCATTTGCGGCCCTTTCTGTTTCCTTATTTCCGTTCCAGCCGGGCAAGCAGCGAGGACGTGTCCCAGCGATTGCCGCCCATGGCCTGCACGTCGCCATAGAACTGATCGACAAGGGCCGCCAGCGGCAGTTTGGCGCCGTTGTTGCGGGCTTCCTCCAGCACGATGCCAAGATCCTTGCGCATCCAGTCCACCGCGAAGCCGAAATCATACTTGCCTTCGTTCATCGTCCTGTGACGGGCTTCCATCTGCCAGGATCCGGCGGCACCCTTGGAAATCACCTCCACCACCTTTTCGATGTCGAGGCCGGCCTGTTTGCCAAAATGGATGGACTCGGCCAGACCCTGAACAATGCCGGCGATGCAGATCTGGTTCATCATCTTGGTCAGCTGCCCCGAACCGACCGGACCCATCAGGCCGACCATGCGGGAAAAGGCGTCGATGACCGGTTTTGCCTTGTCGAAGCTTGCCTGATCACCACCGCACATCACCGTCAGAACGCCGTTTTCGGCACCGGCCTGACCGCCGGAAACTGGGGCGTCGATGAAACCGATATTCCTTTCGGCAGCAGCGGCAGCGAGTTCGCGCGCCACATCGGCACTGGCGGTGGTGTTGTCGATCAGGATAGCGCCGGGTTTCATGCCGGCCAGAACGCCGGTTTCACCAAGCGTGACCGAGCGCAGGTCGTCGTCATTACCGACGCAGGTGAAAACGAAATCGGCGCCGTCGGCAGCTTCAGCTGGCGTGGCGCCGGTCCTGCCGCCGAACTTTTTCGCCCAGTCGTCGGCCTTGGCAGCGGTACGGTTATAGACGGTGACCTCGTGGCCGCCCTTTTCTGCAAGATGCCCCGCCATCGGGAACCCCATGACCCCAAGACCGATGAATGCCACTTTCGCCATGCCAACCTCCAATGATGTGCTTGTTCAGGCTTAGAACAAACCGGGAGCAGCGGAAAGCACGCAGATGCGAAAAATCATTTTTCGTTATGCGGCCGGTTCGGCAGGTTTAGGAGTTTCACATTCCGATATGGCCGAAAGCCAGAAATCAAAACTCGAAAACATGGGTTTTTTTGAAACGCGCCAATGTCGACCAAGGCAATAGAGTATGGGAGCCTGTGATCCATCGATGAGCCGCCGACGGTGATGGCACCGCGGGGTCGAAAAGGGGATGGGTTCGATGGTTACACGCAGGCAGACACTCGGGCTGATCGGTGCCGCAGCGGTTTCGACGGTTCTTCCGATTGCGGGAAGCGCGCTGGCGGCGGCGAAGGAATTGCGCATCGGCTGGCAGAAGAACGGCGTGCTGGCGCTCGCCAAAAGCCAGGGCGCGCTGGAAAGACGCTTTGCCGATCGCGGCATCAAGGTGACGTGGTCGGAATTCACTTCCGGCCCGCCGCTGCTGGAGGCGCTCGGCGCAGGTGCGCTGGATTTCGGCCCGACCGGCGACGTGCCGCCGCTGTTTGCGCAGGCCGCGCGCGGAAACCTGCTTTATGTCGGCACCTATCGCGGCAGCGGACAGGGGTCTGCCATTCTCGTGCGCAAGGATAGCCCAATTCAGTCAGTCGCCGACCTGAAGGGCAAGAAGTTGGCCTTCAAGCGTGGCTCCAGCGCCCATAACGTGACCGTCAAGGTGCTGCGCAACGGTGGGCTTGCTCCAACCGACGTGACGCAGCTCGACCTCGCACCGCCGGATGCGGCCGCCGCCTTCAAGAACGGCTCGATCGACGCATGGTCGATCTGGGATCCTTACACCGCGATTGCCGAGGCCGACCCGAACACCCGGGTGCTGACGACGGCGGAAGGTGTCGTTGACAGCTGGAGCTATTTCCTCGGCAACGGTGATTTCGTCGGTGTAAACGGCGATCTGATCGTTGAGATCATTGATGAACTGAAGAAGGTCGGAACGGCTGCGCAGAGCAATTTCGATGACACGGTGAAGGCGATCACCTCGATCACCGGCGTGCCGGAAAACGTCACCAAGGTCGTGCTGTCGCGTCGCGGGGCTGACCTCGGCGCCGTCTCGACGCTGCCGGAGGCTGCCGTTCAATACCAGCAGGCGCTGGCCGACGAGTTTTACGATCTCAAGATCATTCCCCGCAAACTCGACATCAGCGACATCGTCTGGCGTCCGAAAGCCAGCTGAGCCGGACAGAGAGGAGCACCGACATGAGCGATATATCCAACCCCATTGATTTCCTGTGGTTCATCCCAACAGCTGGCGACGGTGCCTATCTAGGCGGGTCCGAATTGAACCGTCCACCGGAAAACCGCTATCTGCGCGAACTGGCACAGACGGTGGACCGGCTGGGTTATTCTGGCGTGCTTCTGCCAACTGGCGTTTCCTGCGAGGAATCCTTCGTGACTGCCGCATCGCTGGCGCCGTTCACGGAAAGGCTGAAGTTTCTGGTGGCGATCCGTCCGGGCACGGCATCTCCGGCCTACTACGCGCGGCTGGCGGCAGCGCTCGACCGTGTTTCGAACGGCAGGCTTCTGCTCAATATCGTTGTCGGCGGCAATCCGTCGGAGCTGGCCGGTGACGGAATTTTTCTCGAGCATGACGAGCGTTATTCCCATGCGGAAGAGTTCTTTCAGGTTTTCGAGGATCTCGTCACCACTGGGCATGCAGATCTCGACGGCAAGCATATCAGGGCGAAAGGCGCCAAGCTTGGTTTCCCGACCATCCAGCAGCCGCGACCGCCGCTTTATTTTGGCGGTTCATCGGATGCCGGCATCGAGTTTTTCGCCGGACGCGCCGACAAATACCTGACCTGGGGCGAACCGCCGGAGCAGGTGGAGCAGAAGATCAGGACGGTGCGGGCGGCGGCCGAAAAACAGGGTAGGGATGTCTCCTTCGGTATCCGCCTGCATTTCATCGTGCGCGAGACCGATGAAGAAGCGTGGGAGGCGGCAGACAAGCTGATCTCCAAACTGTCAGACGAGACGATCGCCAAGGCGCAGGCGCATTTTGCGACCGAGTCCGACTCGGTCGGGCAACGGCGCATGGCGGCGCTTCACAACGGGCGTCGCGATAAGCTGGAAGTTTCACCGAACCTGTGGGCCGGTATCGGGCTGGTGCGCTCAGGCGCTGGCACGGCGCTGGTCGGTTCGCCGAAAACGGTGGCGGCAAGGCTTCGTGAATACCAGGAGCTTGGCATCGAGACGGTCATCGGTTCCGGTTATCCGCATCTGGAAGAGGCTTATCGCGTTGCGGAACTGCTGTTTCCGGAGCTGGGCATTACGCGTGAAGAACAGCGGGCCGGGTTCAGCAACGAGTTTGCTGCGGCAAAGCCGATCTTTGGTGGCGGCGGGCACGCGACCGTGCGTGCCGTTGCGGCATCCTGATAACCCGTGGAGGCTTGGCCGATGACGACGATCGATACGTTTTCCGAAGGGCGAACGCTGCAGCGGGCGACCAGTGGCACGCCCCAAACTTTGACCACGGGCGCGCTGACCGACGAGAGGTCAAGCCGCCAGCAAAACAACCCTCCCAAGGGCGCGGCGGACGGTGTGCAGGCAAAGGGCGGGAAACCGTCTGGCCTGCGCACCATCTCGCGCGCGGCATGGCTGCCTTATCTCGTGCCGGTGGCATTGGTGGCCGTGTGGCAGGCCCTGTCGTCACTCGGTGTGATTTCCGATCGCATCATGCCGTCGCCGGTGGCGGTGGTGGCGGCATTCTGGGAACGGCTGCTGTCCGGCGAACTGGCTCGGGATGTCGCAGTCAGTGGCGCACGGGCGCTCGGCGGACTGGTGATCGGGGGGTCGATCGGTTTTCTGCTGGGCATTGCTAATGGCGTTTCAAAACTGTCTGAACAGTTGACCGATACGACCTTGCAGATGCTGCGCACCATCCCCCATCTGGCGATGATCCCGCTGGTCATCCTGTGGTTTGGCATCGGCGAGGAGGCAAAGCTGTTTCTCACCTCGCTCGGCGTTCTCTTCCCGATCTATCTCAACACCTATCACGGCGTGAAGAATGTTGATCGTGATCTGGTCGAGATGGGAAAAGTCTACGGCATGAGCAACTGGTCGCTGTTCCGCAAGGTGATCTTTCCGGGCGCACTGCCGTCGATCTTTGTCGGGCTTCGTTATGCGCTCGGCATCATGTGGCTGACGCTGATCGTCTCCGAGTCGATCGCCGCCAATTCGGGCATCGGCTACATGGCCAATACCGCCCGCGAGTTCATGATGACCGATGTCGTTGTGCTGGCACTGGTCATCTATGCGACGCTCGGCAAGCTCGCCGATGTCATCGCTCGCTCACTTGAGCGTTGGGCCTTGTCCTGGAACGTGGCCTATCGGGCCTGAGGAGACGATCATGCCAGTCAGTTCCTATCTTTACCCGACCGCTATGGTTTGGGATGCGTTCGAGCTTCACGAAAGAGCCCATTTCTCCAATGCAAGCGAGGTGCTGCCGATCGCCGCGCCTCCGGTTTTGCCCAAGGCTCCTGCCGGACTTCGCCTGCGCGGCGTTGAAAAGGCATTTGGCGATAACCGTGTTCTGCGCGGTATCGACCTCGATGTGCCGGCCGGGCAGTTCGTCGCCATCGTCGGAAAGAGCGGTTGCGGCAAAAGCACGCTTTTGCGGCTGTTGGTCGGACTGGATGAGCCGACCGGTGGCGAGATCGATTTCATCGACGATGGCGGTGACCGCGTTGCGCCGGATGCCCGCATCGTGTTTCAGGAGCCGCGCTTGCTGCCGTGGTTTTCGGTGGCTGACAATGTTGCCGTTGGTCTGGGCGATGGCGTCCCAAAAGCGTTTGCACGACGCGAGGCCGAACTGGTGCTGGATGAGGTCCAACTTTCCGAGAAGGCGAGAGAATGGCCGGCAAAGCTATCGGGCGGACAGAGGCAACGTGTGGCGCTGGCACGCGCGCTGGTCAGCCGGCCGGGGCTGCTGGCGCTGGACGAGCCGCTTGGCGCGCTCGATGCCCTGACCCGCATCAGCATGCAACAATTGCTCACAAGGGTTTGGCGGGAACTGGGTTTTACCGCAGTGCTCGTCACGCATGACGTTACGGAAGCCGTGCATCTGGCCGACCGGGTCATCGTGCTGGACGAGGGCGAAGTGAAGCTCGACCTTGCGGTGCCGCAGGCGCATCCGCGTCACCATGGCGATCCGGAACTGGCGCTGCTGGAGGGCCAGCTTCTGGCGGCTATCCTCGGCGAAAGCTGAGGATAGCCGGACCCGTTCGTCAGAACGGTTTCAGAACCGCCAGCGCCACGATGATGACCGTCGAGACGAGAATGATCGGCATGCCGGCACGCACGAACGCGGGCGGGTCCAGTTTCGGATCCTTGGCCATGCGGCGCATCCAGCCCTGCTGCATGCCGTGCAATGCCGACAGAAGCACCACGAACAGCAGTTTCGCGTGCAGCCAGCCATTGCCGGCAAAGCCGATGTAACCGAAGGCCAGCCACAGGCCAAAGATCCACGCGCCGGCGAGCGCGGTCGTGTTGACGATACGGTCGTATTTGCGCAGCACCTCGATCACGCCGGTGCGGATGGCCGGCGGCACCATGCCGATGGCAAAGGCATTGACCAGCAGGCCGGCGACCAGCACAAAGTTTGAGATCAGGTGCAGGGCCTTGAGACAGAGATAGAGATCAGGCATGGGCGGTTCCCCAGATTAGGGCTTCGGTAAAGGCGAGTTCGGCAAAATCCTGACGCCTCAGCGCCTGTTCTGCCGGGTCGGCGGTAAAAAACTCATCCAGCTGCGGCGGACGAATCCGCGTTCCCGATAACATGGCATGCACCTGACCGCGATGGTGGATCTGGTGCTGGAAGAGATGCAGCAGGGTGCGATCGGCTGTTTCCACCTGAATATGCGTGGCGCGGGGGATGCGAATCTCGGCGGCGAGGCCCGCTTGGTCAAGATGCCGACAGTGGTCGATCAGGCGACGGTCGGCAGCGCGTTGTTCCCGCTCGAGGTCCGCAAAGTCGGGACAGGGGATTTCCGGGGCAAAGGCGGCGGCTCCGATGCAAGCGCCTTCGAGCGCGCTGATATAGAGCCAGTCGACGGTGAGGATATGATTGAGCGTGTGGATGATCGACGGGAAGAAATTCTGGCGCGCCATGCTCAGTTCTTCCGCAGACAATTGCCCGCAGGCCTTCAAAAGCCGATGATTGGCCCAGGCATTGTTATAGGCCTGGGCGACAAAGTATCGCTGCGCGTTCATCCGAGTTCCCCACGCTTGCCATTCGTCAGGAGACTATAGCGTCAGCGTGCCGGATATGCAGGTGGTCACGTTACCGCCCACCCAGATATCGTCGCCGACCTTGTCGACATGCACGCGACCGGCTCGGCCAAGCGCGGTGCCCTGCGCGGCGACATAATGTTCGGGGGCGACACCCGAGCCGATCAGCCACTGGGCAAGCCCGGCATTGAGGCTGCCGGTGACCGGGTCTTCATAACCGTTGCGGGTGAATGCGCGCACTTCGAACTGGGCATCGGTGCCATCAAGATCGGGATCGAACGGGGCGACCAGCCCGACGCGGGTGCCAGCGAGAATGGAATAGTCTGCCTTGGCCGCCAGAACATCGGTGCGCGATGGCAGGAGGACGCCGATCCAGTCCGGGCCGTTTTCCACCCAGTTGCTGTCCCTTATCATCGCGTCCGGCAGATTGAGGCCACGGGCGATCCGCTCGACGATGGCCGGATCGACCGGCCCGGAGCGAACGAGCGGCGCCGCCGCGAAGGCAAGTCGTTTGCCATCACGACGGATACGGACGGGGCCGGCTCCGCATTCCTGCACGACCTCGCCATCGGGCGCGCTTGCTGCCTGGCTGAGCCAGACATGGGCGCTGCCGAGCGTCGGATGGCCTGCAAAGGGCAGTTCCTGTGTCGGCGTAAAAATGCGGACGCGGTAATGCGCATCAGGTTTGGTGGGTTCGAGCAGAAAGGTGGTTTCGGACAGGTTGGTCCAGTTCGCAAAGGCCTGCATGTCGGCGTCGGAAAGGTCATCGGCACCGATGACGACGGCAAGAGGATTGCCACGCATGGCCTTGGTGGAAAAGACGTCGACCTGCTGGAAGGAAAATGTCGGCATGGGGGGCACGGAAGTTGTTTCTAATAATCGGTGCGGCCGTCATCCTCGGGCTTGTCCCGAGGATCTGCAACTGCCTGCGATTATTGACGTGATTGGATCCTCGGGACAAGCCCGAGGATGACGTCCGGGTGGATGATGCCCGAGTGGATCAAAGCACCAGACGGAACTTTGCAAATCCGCTTTGGCCGTCGCCGGCCTCTTCGATCTTGGCGCCCTTGACCGCTGCCGCATACTGGCGGCCCTTTGGACCGCTTTCGAATACGGCGGTCGTATCCGCCAGCGGCTTGAACGACCAGTTGGCATCGGCCGACGGGTTGATCGTGCCCTGATCGACGATATAGCGAACGATGACGTCGCGGTTGGTGTCGGGCGCGACGAAGATCACCTTGTCACCGGCGATTTCCGGGAATTTGCCACCACCGCCGGCGCGATAATTGTTGGTGACGACCACGAATTTCTGGGCCGGATCGATCGGCTTGCCGTCGAATTGCAGATCGACAATGCGGTTGGAATCCTGATTGATCAGCTTGCCATCCTTGTCGAAACGGACCGGCTGGCTGAGGTCGATCTGATAGGTGACACCATCGATGACGTCGTAATTGTAGGACGGGAAACCGTCATTGAGCAGGACGGCATCTTTCGAGCCGGCCTTGACCTGATTGAACATGCCGGCCGACATTTCCAGCCAGTTCTTCACCTGCGCGCCGGTGATGAGAACCGCCTGCACGGTGTTCGGATAAAGATAGAGGTCGGCGACGTTCTTGATGGCGATATCGCCGGCAGCGACATCGGTGAAATAGTCCGGCCCGCCGCGGCCCCCCGCCTTGAAGGGTGCCGCCGCCGAAAGAACCGGCAGATCCTTGTACTGGCCATCCTTCAACATCTCTTTGATGTACCAGGTCTGAGCATTGGACACGATCTGCACGGACGGATCGTCTGCCACCAGCGCGAAATACGAATAAAGCGGCGCCGACGTTTTGCCGACTGCGCGGCGGACATAAGCAAGCGTCGCATCATGGTCGGCCTTGGCGGCAGCCAGAACTTCCGGCTTGTCCTTCACATCGGCGACGATCTTGCGGTTGTCGTCGCGGTGGTAGATCGGTCGCGCCTCGGAGGTGGAGGAGATGATCTTCCAGCTGTTGCCGTCCTTTTCCAGAAGCAGGTCGATCAGGCCCATATGCGAACCCCAGAAACCGGCCATGACGGCGGGCTTGCCCATCAGCGTGCCCTTCTTGGAATCGGCGCCGGTGATGCCCTCAAAATCCTTGGGGCCGGGGAAGACCAGATGCTGGTGGCCGGTAAAGATCGCGTCGATGCCCTCGACGCCTGCGAGATAAAGCGAGGCGTTTTCCATGCGGTCGCTCTGGCCGGTGCCATCGATGCCGGAATGGGAAAGCGCGATGACGATATCCGCGCCTTCCTCCTTCATCACAGGCACCCACGCCTTAGCAGCATCGACCATATCGCGGGTCTGTGCCTTGCCCTCGAGGTTTTTCGCATCCCAGATCATGATCTGCGGCGGCACGAAACCGATAAAGCCAACCTTGATCGGGGAAGTGGCGCCCGAACCGTCGCGGATCTGCTTTTCGATGATCACGTAAGGCTTGAACATCAGTTCATCCTTTTTCGGATCGGACGCCAGCATGCCCTTGGTAAGATTCGCGCATACGAAGGGGAAGCCAGCGCCGGCCAGAACCTTGTTCAGGAAATCGAGCCCGTAGTTGAATTCGTGATTGCCCATCGTACCGACATCGTAGCCGAGCACGTTCATGGCGGAGATGACCGGGTGCTTGTCGCCTTCCTTCATGCCGCGCTCATAGGCGACGTAATCGCCGAGCGGATTGCCCTGCAGAAAGTCGCCATTGTCGATCAGCATGGAATTGCCGGCTTCGGCGCGAATGCCGTCGATCAGCGAGGCGGTGCGGGCAAGACCCAGCGTGTCGTTCGGCTTGTCGGCGTAATAGTCGTAGGGGAAGACGTGGACGTGAATGTCCGTGGTTTCCATGATGCGCAGATGGGCCTGATTGCTGGCGGCGCGGGCGGCGAATGGATGAAGGACAACCAGGGCCGAAGAAGCGGCAAAGCCGCCGATAAGGGCTCGGCGGCTGATGGGATGAAGACCGGACAATTGCGACATGAAAATCTCCCTTGGTGCTTAACGAGGCAACCTAAGCGCAATTGCATAGGGTTGCATCAGCTAAATGACAGGGGGTGGATAAGTTCGAATGTCGCCGTTCAGCGCGTCAGGACCGGACGAATTTCCTGATGGAAGAAACGGAAATAGGACTGCACCTGCGCGGAAGCATTTGAATTCGGGCGGAAATGGATGCCAAGGCGGCCGCGATGCGACCACTTCACGGTACCTTCAAGAATGCCGAGTTCATCAGTCTCGATCTTGACTGCGCTGCCGGCGGCGGCATGGAACGGGCTGCCGAGATCGAGCGCCAGACCGGTGTCTGACAGATCGACGATACGGCCTTTGGCGGCCTGATTGTAATATTTCACAGTCCCGTAAATGCGGGTTTTGCGGCGCTGGGCGCTGCGGGTCTTCATACCAATGACAGCCATGCTGTATCTCTCCATCTTGTAACGAGAGGTATAGAGATAAGCTGTTGAATTACATTTCATCGCATCTGTAAAATTATAGCAATTCGAATGTAATCCGAGAAAAGACCAATTAATTCCGGTCTATACGGCATTGGTAGCAGTTGTTGCGGGCGGAACGCACATGCAGATAGGCGATATCTTCTCGCGCCAGAAGCATTTTCGCGCGGTCAGCGATGTCGGTGGTGGGTGTGACAGCACCACTGCCATAAACGATACGATCATCCGCATCATAACCGCGAACGATATAGTCCGGGCTTTGCAACATCGGCGGCAATACTTCCGTCGCTCCATATCGTTCGCAGCTTTTGGCATGCAGGAAGATCGGCCCGGTCTCGGCATAGGGCTGCAGCGATGGGAAGGGGCGGTAGGCGAGGACCAGAAACGCGTCGCCGGCGTCGATGTTGTTCAGGCAATGTCGGCAGGGATGGCCGGGGCCGTCAGAAATGGCGGTTTCCGGCAGGTTGCCATAGGCGTCCTTGCCACCGTTGCGCAAATGGTCGGCATGGTCGGTCGGCAGGGCTGTGAAGGTGACGGTCATGTCTGTCTCCCGTTCGGTTGAGCGAGAGATTAAGCGGATGAAAGCCTGCCGCCACCCGTTTCTTGCCTCAGCGTCCAGAAGAATCATGCGTGATGGGGCTGAATACGCGATCATCTTCGGCGATGCTGCCGGTTGACCAATCCGTGATGGCCAACGGCCTCAGTCGCGAGGCTTCTATCACGATCCTGTCGCCGGGTTTTGCCTCGAGCCCCTGATCGTTGTGACCGCGCCGCAAGGTTCCGGTATGTCTCTGACCGTCCGCCGGGGAAATATAGGAAAAGGACAGGAATAGGCCGCTTTTGAAAGAGTGACGACGCCCGGTGAACTTGGTCTTGAACAATCGTTTCTGCCCCTCGCAATCGCTTGTCCAGGCCGTTTGCTCGTTGAATATGAACAGACGATGTCTTGATCGGATCGAACACAGTGTCTCGACTTTCGAGACCGTGACCGTCTGGGGCACGTAAAGCGCTGCCCGCAGGCCCCACCACGAGCCATAGGCCAGAACCGCGAGGACGGGCAAAAGCCCCAAGGCCCAGAGAGTAGCCTTGGGGGAAATCTGCTTCATCAGCGATCGAGCGCCATCAGCAGTTCGGCATCCGACATCGGCGGCACCCATGCTTCGCTGGTGCCGACCGGCGAAAATCCCATCATCTGGTAAAGTTGCAGCGCGCGTGGATGGTCGAGCGTGTTGGTGGTGACGGTGACCTTTTTTGGATTGCCCTGCCAGGCGGCATACAGCGCCTGCAGCAGGAACCACTTGCCGATGCCCATGCCGAGTGCGTGCTCGAACAGGCCGAAATAAGAAAGTTCGGCGAGATCGTCATTGATCTTGTTGAGCTCGAAGAAACCTGCCGGCGCGCCGTTGACGTAAAGCACGGTGACGCTGACTTTGGGGCTGTTGAGGATGTCCGACAGTTCCGCATCGCTCATGCGCAGCCGCTCGTACCAGTGCCAGCGTTTTCCCACCTGACGGTAGAGATAACGGTAATAGCTGAGCGGAATGTCCTGCACGCTCATCAGCGCCGTCTGGATATTGGCAGGGACCGGCAGACTGTTCTTTGGCGCGGACGTCATTTCAAGCCGGGTGATACGGGTCTTGAGGGGCTGCCTGTCCTCGCGCTCGACCGGCGTCGCCGGACCTGTAACGACAGCGGTATCGCTGCGTGCTCCCCATTCCGACCACGAGCCGTCATAGAGCGAATTATCGCTATGGCCGAGCGATTCCAGCGCCAGCGTCACGACCGCGGCGGTCACGCCGGAGCCGCAGCTGGTCACGACCGGTTGCGAGAGATCGATGCCGGCCTCGTCGATCATGCGCTTCAGCGTCGCAAGATCGTGGAAACGGCCATTCGCCGACAGGCTGGTGGCAGGCAGGTTGCGGGCGCCAGGCATGTGGCCCGACCGCATGCCGGCGCGCGGTTCGGCTTCGTCGCCGGTAAAGCGACCCGCGCCGCGGGCATCGACCACCTGGCGCACGCCGGTCTCGACGACGGCACGCATTTCGGCAAAGCCGGTGACGCGGTTTGCACGAAACCGCGGTGTAAACGTCGTTGGCTCCGGTTCCGGCAAATCCGTTTCGAGCGGGCGGCCCTCCACCTTCCAGCCGTCAATTCCGCCATCGAGAACATAGACGTTTTCGGCACCCATGGTGCGCAGCATCCACCAGACGCGTGGCGCCGAGAAGAAACCGGGTCCGTCACAGACGACGATCGTATCGTTCTCGGCAATGCCGAGCTTGCCGATCTCCTCGGCAAAATAGTCCGGCGAGGGCAGGCTGTGGGGCAGGCCGGTCGTGTGGTCGGCGATCACGTCCTGATCAAAGAAAACCGCGCCCGGAATATGGCCTTCGGCATATTCGGCAGCGCCGTTGCGGCCATGCGCCGGCAGGTACCAGGCGGCATCGATGACGCGAAAACCGTTTGTGCCGAGCTGCTGTTCAACCCAGTCGGCGGATACGACGAAACGGCTCTTTGCTCCGCTCATGGCACTCTCCCTTGCATGGCCTTGCGCCACAATACTGTATGGACGTTATCAGAAAGCCGTCAGCCGGTTGCTGGAATGGTCTCCTCGGGCGTGCCGAAGCGAATGCGAAAACGGCGGTTTTCCTTGCCCTTCTTCTCGATCTTGGAAATGTAGACGGCGCCGACTTCCTGCGTTTCAGACACATGCGTACCGCCGCAAGGCTGGCTGTCGACGCCGGAATTTTCGCCGATGCAGACGAGACTGACACGACCGAGCCCGACCGGCGGGCGCACGTTCTTGGATTTGACCAGATCCGGGTTGGCGGCGAGTTCCGCGTCGGTGATCCATTGCAGGTAGACCGGATGGTTCTCGTTCACGAGAGCCATCATCCGTTCGGTAGCTGTCGCCTTGTCGAGCGGATCGGCGATGTCGCTCATGTCGAAATCGATGCGCGATTCGTCTTCCCCGACCGCCGCGCCTGTGACCGGGTAGGGACAGACAACCGACAGCAGGTGGCAGGCGGTGTGCATGCGCATCAGCTTGTAACGGCGCGGCCAGTCGATATGCAGCGTCAGCGTCTCGCCGACCAGCGGTTGCTGCTGGTCAGCGGCGGGCACATGCAAGATGATTTCCTTGCTGGCGCCGTTGCGGGTGGTGGCGATCTCGATGCGACTGCCATCGGCACGCTCGAAAAAGCCGATATCGCCCGGCTGGCCGCCGGACGTGGCGTAAAAGCAAGTCTGGTCAAGTTCGATCGCGCCATCCTCGTGCAGCACGGTGACCGTGCCCTCGGCAGTGGAGAGATAGAAATCGTCACGGAAAAGCAGTTTCGTGGTCATGCGTATCTCAAACGGCTTCGAAGGGTGCGGCGATCTTGCTGGTCCTGGCCATCCATTGCGGCACGGGTAGGCCCTTGGATTTGAGGAAATCCGGGTTGAACAGCTTCGACTGATAGCGATTGCCGTAATCGCAAAGAATGGTGACGATCGTGTGCCCGGGGCCGAGATCGCGGGCGAGGTGGACAGCGCCGGCAATGTTGATGGCCGAGGAACCGCCGAGGCACAGGCCCTCGTTCTCGACCATGTCGAAGACGTAGGGAAGCGCTTCCGCATCGCTGATCTTGTAGCTGAAATCCGGCGTAAAGCCTTCCAGATTGGCGGTGATGCGGCCCTGGCCGATGCCTTCGGTGATCGAACTGCCTTCGGATTTCAGCTCGCCGTGAGCGTAGTAATCATGAAGCGCGGCGCCATCCGGGTCGGCCAAGCCGATCTTGATCGACGCGTTGTGGGCGCGAAGCCCTTCGGCGGTGCCGGCCAGCGTGCCGCCGGAGCCGACAGAGCAGATGAAACCGTCGATCTTGCCACCGGTCTGCTGCCAGATTTCCTGGGCGGTTGTTTCCACATGCGCCTGGCGGTTGGCGACGTTGTCGAACTGGTTGGCCCAAATAGCGCCGTTCGGCTCGGTCTTTGCCAGCTGTTCGGCAAGGCGACCAGAAACCTTGACGTAATTATTGGGGTTCTTGTAGGGAACGGCCGGAACTTCCACCAGTTCGGCGCCCATCAGTCTGAGGGCGTCCTTCTTTTCCTGGCTCTGCGTTTCGGGAATGACGATGACGGTGCGATACCCAAGTGCCTTGGCGACCAGCGTCAGACCGATGCCGGTATTGCCGGCCGTGCCTTCAACGATGACACCGCCCGGACGCAGCAAACCGCGTTTCTCCGCATCGCGAATGATATAGAGGGCCGCACGATCCTTGACCGACTGCCCGGGGTTGAGAAATTCGGCCTTGCCGAGGATGTCGCAACCGGTCGCCTCGGATACGCCTTTCAGGCGAACGAGGGGCGTATTGCCGATAACACTGAGGACCGAGGAATGCGGGGTCATGGAAAAGCCTTTTCTGTCACCTAAAGAGCGCACCGTCGTCCCGCGCCCTTGGACGGGAGTACACGACCTAGTCACTGTCTTGTCTAGGGACAATGGCCGAGAAACAAGAAAATCTGTTCCCCCGCTGCTGATCGCGGGACCGGCCGAGACCACGCCCCCTATTTTTCGGGAGTGGCGATCCTGGCGCGGTTCACACACATAACCAAGAGACATGACGAGGACCAACGTGGGCGGGATAATGTGCGCTACCGGACCACGGACAGCTGGCGGTTGCCAAACCGCCTGGATGATTGTCTTTTAATGACGGCGATCGTGCGTGGTCGTAACGACGTGGCGTTGGTCCGGGAGGGATAGGCGAAAGGATGAGTACAGGCATGGTCGATGGCCTGATTGCGGATTATGTGGCCGGTGCTCTGCCAGAGCCGGCGCGGGTGCTCATGGCGTCCCATATCGAGATGCGATCTTCGTCGGCCTCGATGGCTCACGCTTTCGAGGTGCTTGCCGGAAAGACGCTGGAACGGACAGAGACGCGGTTGCTGACAAATGGCGAGGGCCTGCTCGATGTGATCCTGCGTTCCACGCCGCCGGTACTAAAAGTCGTTCAGTCCGAGAACCGTCCAAGCGTCCTCCCGTCAGCCCTCCGGGATTATATCGGTCGCGACCTTGCCGATATTCCCTGGAAGGGGAAGCTGCCTGGTCTCAAACAGCATGTGATCGAGCATAACAAGGACGGCACGGAGGCCTCCCTTCTCTTGGCCCGGCCCGGAAGGGCGCTTCCGAACCACACCCATGAGGGTCTGGAACTGACCCTGGTCCTGGATGGCGATTTTCATGATCATCGCGGGACGTTCATCCGCGGTGATGTATCGGTAGCGGACGAAAGCCTCGATCACCGCCCGGTGGCCGGGATGTCCGGGCCCTGCCTCTGTCTGTCCGTGCTGTTTGCGCCGATCGTGCTGTCCGGTTCGAAGATGAGCCTGCTGGGAGACATTCTGGGAATCTGATCGTCACCGGCGGTCGAAACGAAAACACCCCGCCGGGAGACCGGGCGGGGTGTTGTTGTCCTGAGGGGTCTACATCAGTCTTCGGCGCCGGCGACCTGCGACAGCACCTCGCCACGGCCGCGGGCGCGCATGACGAGTGGCACGATCAGGGCGACGACGGCCAGCACCAGCAGGGTGGCTGCAATCGGCGAGCTCACAAGCACGGTCGGATCGCCCTGGCTGATCGACAGCGCGCGACGCAATTGTTGCTCCGCCATCGGGCCGAGGATCAGGCCAACGACGACAGGCGCGATCGGGTAACCCATGACGCGCATGACGTAACCGAGGAGGCCGAAGGCGAGCAGCATGCCGAGTTCGAAGACCGACGGATTGGCGCCGATCGTGCCGAGCGTCGCGAACATCAGGATACCGGCGTAGAGCCATGGCTTCGGGATGGTCAGCAGGCGCACCCAAAGGCCGATCAGCGGCAGGTTCAGCACCAGCAGCATGAAGTTGGCAATCAGCAGCGAGGCGATCAGGCCCCAGACGAGCTGCGGATTGGTGGCGAACAGGAGCGGGCCCGGCTGCAGGCCGAACTGCTGGAAACCGGCAAGCATAATCGCGGCGGTCGCCGTGGTCGGCAGGCCGAGCGTCAGGAGCGGCACGAGCGTTCCGGCAGCGGATGCGTTATTCGCCGCTTCCGGCCCGGCGACGCCTTCGATTGCGCCCTTGCCGAACTCTTCCGGATGTTTGGAAAACTGCCTTTCCGCCGAATAGGACAGGAAGCTTGAGACGTCCGCACCACCGGCCGGCATGGCGCCGATCGGAAAGCCGATCGCCGTGCCGCGCAGCCAGGGCTTCCACGAACGCGCCCAATCCTGCTTGTTCATCCAGAGAGAACCCTTGACCGCCTCGACCTTTTCAGGCGCGCGGCTGCCCTGTGCTGCAACGTAAAGCGTCTCGCCGACGGCGAACATGGCAACGGCGAGCGTCGTCACTTCGATACCGTCGAGCAGATCGGGAACGCCAAAGCTCATGCGGGTCTGGCCGGTCAGCTGGTCGATGCCGATGATGGCAAGCGCCAGGCCAATAAACAGCGAGGTGAGGCCTCGCAGGGTCGAATCACCGAAAGCGGCCGATACCGTGACGAAAGCCAGCACCATCAGCGCGAAATACTCGCGGGGGCCGAAGGCGAGCGCGAACTTGACGACGAACGGGGCGATGAAGGCGAGTGCGACGGTAGCGATGAGGCCAGCGACGAACGAACCGATCGCGGCCGTTGCCAGCGCGGGGCCGCCGCGGCCGGCACGGGCCATCTTGTTGCCCTCGAGCGCGGTGACGATCGACGCGCTTTCGCCGGGCGTGTTCAACAGGATCGACGTGGTCGAGCCGCCATACATGCCGCCGTAATAGATGCCGGCGAACATGATCAGCGAACCGGCTGGATCGAGCTGGTAGGTGACGGGGAGAAGGAGCGCGACCGTCAGCGCCGGTCCGATGCCGGGCAGAACGCCGACCAGCGTGCCGAGCGTGACGCCGATCAGCGCGTAGAACAGGTTGACCGGCTGCGCGGCGATCGACAGGCCCTGGAGGAGGAAATCGAAGGTATTCATCGGGGCTTACTTCCTAGAGCATGCCAGACAAACCGGCTGCGCGGTTCAGGACATTGGCATGCGAGAAAACGAAGGCCTAAGGCGAGACTGGTGATGCGGCACGCATCACGCCTTAGAAGAACAGTCGCTCCAACGGACCGGCCGGAAGCGACAGCTGCAGAAGCTGCGCAAAGGCGATCCAGACGACGAAGGCAAGCGCAATGCCTGCAGGGATGGAGAACCAGAGCTTGCGCTTGCCGAAACCGGCGGCGGTCATGGCGAACAGAATGCCTGTCGCGATGGAGAAGCCGGCGGTGGTCAGCAGCAGCATCTGGGCGGCGAGGCCACCAACGATCCAGATGACGGGCGACAATTCCTGATGCTCGCGCTCGGGGAAATCGCCACGGAAAGCGGCAACGACTGTCCAGATCGCCAGTCCGATCAGACAGAAGGTGATGACTTCAGGAACGGTGGCCGGGCCGATGCCGGAATAACCGCCGCCGCTTTCCAACCGGTTGACATCGAAGAAGATGACGGCGGCGATGACGGCGAGAACGACCGCCACGGCAAGCGCCGCCCAATCGGGGCGGCGCGCGTGTTCATGGTTATGGTTACCAGTGGTCATTTAACCAGTCCGATGTCCTTGAGAATGGTTTCGGTTGCGGCAATGTCCTTGGCCAGCTGTTCCTCGAACGGCTTGCCGGCGAGGAACGTGTCCTGCCACTTCTTGGTCTTCAGCGTTTCCTGCCAGGTGGCGGACTTGACCAGCTTTTCGACGTCGGCGGTGATGGCGGCCTTCTGCTCTTCGGAAATGCCGGGAGCTGCGGCAACCATGCGCCAGTTTTCCAGAACGACGTCGAGGCCGGATTCCTTCAGGGTCGGGGCGTCGGCGCCTTCGATACGCTCGGCGCTGGAGACCGCGAGGAGACGCAGCGTGCCGGCCTTAACCTGCGGCTCGAACTCGCCGTAGGACGAAATGCCGGCGGTAACCTGGTTGCCGAGAATGGCCGCAAGCGCTTCGCCACCGCCCGAATAGGCGATGTAGTTGATCTTGGTCGGATCAACGCCGGCTGCCTTGGCGATCAGGCCTGCGCCGATATGATCGGTACCACCGGCCGAACCGCCAGCCCAGGAAACCGAACCCGGATCCTTCTTGAGCATCTCGATCAACTGGCCGATGTTCTGGATTTCCGACGAGGCCGGAACGACGACGGCTTCGTATTCGCCGGTCAGGCGCGCGATCGGGGTGATGGCGTCGAGCGTCACCGGAGCCTTGTTGGTAAGGATGGCGCCGACCATGACGTAACCGCCGACGAGCAGCGAGTTCGGGTTGCCCTTCTGCTGGCTGGCGAACTGGGCAAGGCCGATCGTGCCGCCGGCGCCGGGGACGTTGACGACCTGAACCTTGCCGGAAATCTTTTCCTTCTGCAGGTCGGCCTGCAGGGAGCGGGCCGTCTGGTCCCAGCCGCCGCCCGGTGCGGCCGGAGCAACGATCGTATAATCGGCAGCGTATGCCGGCAGGGCCATAGCACCGGCCAGGATCGAGGCGATGAAGAAATGTTTCAAGTGTGTTCCTCCGTTGGCGCCTGAGGGCGCGGTGTCTTTTCTGGAGACGGGAGGAAGCGGTGCCGGGTTCTCCCAGCTTGCAAGTCTCTCTCCCATATCCGCCGGTTTCCGCCTCCACGCGTCCACCGATCGGGTGTCAAGCCAACATATGAAGCTGACATCTGACTGACACTTCGCCCATGGGAAACATTTGGCAAGGGGAAATCGTGTTTATTGCCGCCTGAGGACATCGTTCCAGCGGGAGATCAGCCGCGTGCGCTTGACCTGGTCAAGGTAGACCATCAGGCCAAGGCTGACGGGAACCGGTTTCAATTGACCGCCAAGAATCTTCTGTAGCGCCGTGCCGGTATTGGCGCCGGCGACATCCGGGCTGACGGCCGGAATCTGCACATCGACCGCAAGGATTGTCTGGCCTTCCGTCGACATGAAGAATTCCAAATATTTCCGGCCAAGATCCGGCGATGCGGCCGCCTGCGGCACGAGACCGATGCGCGACATTACTACCGTGTAATCCTTCGGCAGGAGAATGCCGATATTGGGGTGCCGTATCGCCCAGTTGGAGGCGTAGGAGCCCACTATGTTGTACCCCAGTACGAAACGCCCGTCGGCCACGCGTTCCAGAATGGCCTCGCTGGTGGAATAGAGCTTGACGCCGGCCGCACCCATGGCCCTGACGACGGACCAGATGTCCCCGAACTGCTCCTGGTCGCGCGACATGAACAGAAGGCCGACGCCGGACCGCTCGATGTCATAGGTGCCGATACGGCCATACACGGCATCGCCCTGGCTCTGCAGATACCTTACCAGTTCCGCGCGGGTGGAGGGCGGTGGCGTCTTGTCAAAACTGGGCTTGTGATAGACGAAGACGGCCGGTTCGAAGGTGAGTGCATAGACCGTGTCGCGCCAACTGGCCCATTCAGGCCAGCGTGCCTTCATCGGCGTGTGGCTGACCTGCGCATAACCATCGTTTGCAAGCTTCACCTGCAGGTCCATCGCAGATGAAAAGGCGAAGTCGGCAGTCTTCTGCCCGGCGTCGGTTTCTCGAACAATACGGTCGTAGATTTCCCCCGTCAGCATTTCCTCGTAGCGGATGGCGATGTCCGGATTGGCTTTTTGAAAGCCTGCGATCATAGGGGTCGCCAAGGGGCGATCGAGCGAGGAATAGACCTTGAGCTCACGCGCATTCCCGTCGCCGGAAAGCGCTGGAAACAGCGTCTCCTCCGCCGCAAAGCCGGCAGTTGGGCAGAGGAGGGTGAGGAACAGGGGAAGCAGGAGAACCTTCATCACAGAAGCATGCCCCACGGTCCGGGAAACGACAAGCGTGGCCAGGCGGCTGCGGCAAGACGGGTTGAGGAAAAACAGATCTTGCACTGCTTGTGCGGGAAAGTTCGGGTGCCTACCTTTGCTCAGCTTAACGCGCCCAGGCTTTCCGCCAATGGCCCATTTCAGGACCTGTCCCATGTCGCTTTCTCTCTACGATATCACTTTGCCTGCCTTCATTCGGGCTTTCGAGAACCTCTCCGCCATTTTGAAGAAAGGCGAGGCGTTCGCCGACGAAAAGGGATTGGATCACAGGACGCTGCTGGAGGCTCGCCTGATCGAGGACATGGGGCCGCTGACCGCACAGATCCAGCGGGCCAGCGATACGGCCAAATTCGTCGCCGTGCGCGTGGGCGGCATCGAAAACGTGCCGATGGCTGATGACGAGGTGACCTTCGCCGACCTGCATGCCCGTATTGCCAAGACGGTCGATCTTCTCAAGGCGGTTGAACCCTCGGCGATGGATGGCAAGGACGAGACCGAAGTCGTGCTGAAGACCAGCAGCGGTTCAACCACCTTTACGGCACGCAATTACGTGCTCGGCTTCGCAGTTCCGAACTTCTATTTCCATGTGACGACGGCCTACGCCATCCTGCGCCACAAAGGCGTTCCGCTCGGCAAGATGGATTATCTCGGCCCGCGTTCCTGAAGCCGCGAACACCGGTGACAATTCGTCGCATCGTCGCTATTCTCCGCCCTGCGGAGAGGGAGGAGCGCCGGTGCGTATCTTGCTGGTGGAAGACAATGGCGCGTTGGCAGAAGGGCTGGCGGCGATCCTGCGGGGCAGCGGCTATGTAGTGGACGTCGTTCATGATGGCGCATCCGCCGAGGCGGTTGCCGCCGCTCAAACCTTCGATCTCGTCATCCTTGATCTGAACCTGCCGGAAATGGATGGTCTTGACGTTCTGCGCGCCATGCGGTCGCGTCAGAACCGTGCCGCCGTCATCATCCTGACGGCCCGCAGCGCGCCGGAGGAGCGCGTGAAGGGACTGGATCTCGGTGCCGACGACTATCTTACCAAACCCTTCGATGTGTCCGAACTGGAAGCGCGGATCCGCGTGCTGCTGCGGCGCCAGGCGGGCCTGCGTTCGTCGCAGATCGGATATGGCGGCGTCACCTTCGATCTGACCTCCCGCAGCTTTTCAAGCGAAGGTCGTCCGCTCGATATTCCTGCCCGGGAACTGGGTCTGCTCGAACTTTTATTCCTGCGGGCCGGCAAGGTCGTGTCCAAGGAAGCGATCATCGGCTCGATGACCGGTTTCGACGAAGATCTTTCGGCCAATGCGATCGAACAATATGTCAGCCGCCTGCGCCGTCGTCTGCAGCCGCATGGCCTGACGGTGAAAAGTGCGCGGGGCATAGGCTATTACCTCGAAGGCGCGGCGGCAGGCCGGTGAGTGTCGCAACCTGTCTTGGCCCGACCGGCTTCATCGCATGAGAATGGCGCTGTTTTCCATCCGTCGGCGTCTGCTGGCATGGCTTCTGGCGTCTACGGGGTTTCTGGGAGCGCTTGCTCTGTCCGATACATGGCGGGAAGCCCGAGAAACGGCCAATGACGTCTCCGACAGAGTCCTTGCCGGGTCGGCGCTGGCCATTGCCGAGCGCGTGGTCGTTTCCGAAAATGGCGGGCTCGAGGTCGACATTCCCTATGTGGCGCTGGAAATGCTGACATCGGCGGCGCAGGATCGCGTATTCTACCGCGTCGACGGGCCACCTGGAACCTTCATTACCGGCTATGAGAAGCTGCCGTTCCTAGCTCGCTATGAAGGCCAGCCAACAGCGTTTTTCGATTCGACGTTTCGCGGCGAGCCGATCCGCGTGGCGACGCTGGCGCGATCCGCTTCGACCGGGATCAACTCCATGCCCTTCATGGTGACCGTCGCGGAAACCACGATCGCCCGCAGACAATTGACCAATTCGATCCTGCTGCATTCTGCCCTACGGCTGTTTTTCCTGATCGTCGGGGCGGCCGTGATCGTCTGGATCGCGGTCACCGTATCGCTGCGGCCGCTCAATCGCCTCGGCGGCGCCATCGCCCACCGTAACCCCGAGGACTTGGCGCCGATCGCCGACCGCGTCCCCACGGAAGTGCAGGACCTTGTGGATACGGTCAATTCCTTCATGGTGCGGCTCCAATCGGCGCTCGACGCGCTGCGTCATTTCACCGGCAATGCCAGCCATCAGCTGCGGACGCCGCTGGCGGTCATCCGCACCCAGCTGGCGCTGGCGACACGCGCTGCAAATCTTGACGAAGCCCGCCGGGCCGCGTTGAGAGCCGATGAGGCGGTTGCGAATGCCGAGCGAACACTGGCCCAGCTTCTGCTGATGGCGCGGATCGATGCGACCGCCCGGGCGCGCCGCGACGATTTTCAGCCCGTCGATCTGACCGCACTGGCCCAGGCGACGACGGCCGATCATGTCGTCGCGGCCGCCGACGCGGATATCGACCTCGGCTTCGAAGGCGACGCGCCACTCAAGGCGAGGGCCGATCCGCTGCTGCTGACCGAGATGATGAAGAACCTGATCTCCAATGCCATTCTATATGCGGGGAAGGGCGCGGTGGTGACGGTGCGCACGGCTGAGGTCGGCGGCAAGGTCGTGCTCGAAGTGGAGGACAATGGTCCCGGCATTCCCATGGAAAACCGCAGCCGAGCGCTCAGGCGTTTCGAACGTGGCGTCCCGCAGGATCGGCCCGGCAGTGGTCTCGGCCTGCCGATCGTGGAAGAGATCGCCGTGCTCCACGGCGGCAGCGTCGAGCTGGCCGAGCCGCCGGGCGGCGAGGGGCTGGCAGTCAGGGTATACCTTCCGACCTACCGCTAAGGCTTTGCTTGTATTGCGTGATTTCTAATGCAAGCGGCGGTTACAGGTTAATCCGAGCTTGACTAACGATTTTGATAGGGGCGGACGTTTTCCCCTCCTGACGCGTTTTGGCCGCGATGTGATGATGATCATGGCGAATGGATATGAGCAGACAGAAGCGCGATTGGAGCAAGGTTGCAGCCGAAATCGTGAGCTATAGGCAAATGTACAATTTCGCGCGGGAAATCGCCGACAGCGTGCCCGCTGAGACGGGCGCGCGCCATGCGGCCAATCTGCTGGCAGAATCGTTGGAAGAAATCATAGACAAGCCGATTGCGGCGGCAAAGCAGCTGGCGCGGGCGCGCCGGCGGTTCGAGAGATTGAAGGCGGTGCTGGCGGCGTGAGCTGGACATGGCTCCAACCCACGCGAGGACCTCAATGGAAAGTTTCGGTGCGAATATCCTGTTCCATGATGCGGAAGGCCTCATCGAGCGCCGCAACCAGAATGTCAGTCAGCTGATCCGGATCGCTTTCCTGCAGGAAAAGCGCGATTGCCGAATCGCTGGGTTCGTGGCGGGCGTGATCGGTCTCATTCGACATGTCATTGTCCTCGTTGGGGCCGGACTCATTCCGGTGAGGAGTTTCTAAATTACATGGCTTGCGCAAAACTGGTTCGCCCATGCCGGCAAGACTCGCGTCGGCGACAGGTGACTGGTTTTGATACACATGGCAGTAGACCCCGGCATATAGAGGGGAAATTAGCTTTTCCAGAGGCCGCCACCTCGTGTGCACCCATTTTGTCGGGCGAAGGCGACGAAGGGCCTTTGTTTACAAGTCTGTGGACGGGACAAAAAAACTGCATCGAAACGCGGCGTCGCGTTCGCGCGCGCCAACCATTCGGAAAGATTTGTTAACGATACTCCGCTCCACGGACACGAAGGAGACGGTGATGGCAAAGGCATCGACGAGCAGGGGGCGCAAGACCCGGCGCGGTTCAGCCGCAAAAGCAAAGGGCGGCATGGCGGTCTGGTACGCCACGGCCGCTTTGGTCATGGGGGGGATTGTCGCCTACGATCACCGCGACGACCTTGCGCGCTACCTCCCGCCCGAGAAACGGCCGGCAAAAACCGCCGCTCAGCCCGCGGCGGCAAAGCCGATGCAGCGTCCCCCTGCTGCGAACGGCCCGACGACAGGCCGCGACACGGCGAGTGCGCCGGCCAGGGCGATCCCCGTGCCACCGGCCTCCATACCGTCGCCGACACTGACTGACTCGTCGCGCCGCGGCCCGTCCATGCCGGAGCCGTTGGCGCAGGGACATGCCGTGCCGGCGCGCGCAGGGACGCAAACCCTGCCGCAACAGGCGGCCAAGCCGATGCTTGCGTCACTGCCACCGCCGACCATTGCCCCCACGCCTGGCGCAAAAAGTCTTGCCGCTGATGGAGGGGCAAAAATGGTGGGAGCAGGCTTCAAGGGTCGGTTCTATTATTGTGGTCGTTCCGGCCTCAACGACTGCATCGCCGAGTCCGGCGTGTTCTGGCATGACCGCACCGCCGTACGGCTGGCCGATGTCGATGTGCCGAGCGCCGAATCGGCCAGATGCGAAGCGGAACGCCAGCGCGGTTTCCGGGCCAAGGTTCGGCTGCGGGAACTGCTCGATGCCGGCCCGTTCGACCTCGTTCTGTCCGACAATGGAGACCGAGAACAGGCAGGTGCTAAGCTGCGTGTTGCAATGCGCAACGGTAAATCGATTGGTGATCAGCTTGTGCGCGAAGGTTTAGCGCAACCGAAAGGCGGTACTGTTTCAAATTGGTGCTCATAATAACGTGAGCTTTTGCTCCAAAATCTTCTTTACGCCCGCAATCTTACTTTCGATATAATCGGTTGGTAACAGGTTGCCCCTACAAATGTCCGCAATTGGGGCGACTGTTATTGCGGTGGGGTTGATGGCAGCCAGAAAAGACACACGTCGTGGGAACACGGTGGCGACGAGTGACAAGCATAACCGAATACTGCTTATCGAGGATTCTCCAGCCATGACGATGTTGCTTCGGCAACGGATGGAGGAGGAAACCGGGGCACAGGTAATTTGTTGCAACAGCCATGCCGCAGCCCGCATCTGCCTCGAGAACGAGGAGTTCACGCTGGCGCTGACGGGTCTCAACCTGCCCGATTCGCCGCGCGGCGAAATTGTCGCTTTGCTGGGCGATTTCGGGGTGCCGACCATCGTCTTTACCGCGATGTTCGATCCGGAAGCCCGTGAACGCTATGCGCAAAAGAAGATCATCGATTACATCGTCAAAGATGGTCCCCGGACGGTGGAAACCGTGCTGCAGACCGTTGCCCGCATTCTCTCCAACAGCGCATTCACCATTCTCGTCGTCGACGACGCGCGATCCGCTCGCTCCGGTCTGGTCGAGATCCTGACGCGTCAGAATTTTCGCGTTCTGGAGGCGCATTCCGGCAAGCAGGCGCTCGAAATCCTCGAAGCCGAGGAAAAGATCGATCTGGTCGTGACCGACTATCACATGCCGGACATGGACGGGTACGAGCTGACGCGACGGATCCGCGAGACGCGCTCTTCCGAGGAAATGCGCATTGTCGGTGTTTCCTCCTCCACCGATCGCTGGCTGTCTGCAAGCTTTCTCAAAGCGGGAGCTTGCGATTTCATGTACAGACCCTTCGTGCCGGAAGAACTGCAGTGTCGGATCGACAACAATATCGAGACGCTGCGACAGATCCAACGGCTGCGCTATCTTGCCGATCGGGACTATCTCACCGGTCTTGCCAACCGTCGCTGCTTCTTCGAAAAGACCCGACAGATGGAGGAGGCGCGCTCGCTGGACAATTTCAGCAGCGTCGCCATTCTGGACATCGACCATTTCAAGCGCATCAATGACACATACGGCCACGAAGCCGGCGACCGCGTGCTTAAAATGGTCGCCGATACCCTGAGCGAGGCCTGTGCGCCGGCCAAGCATTTTGCCGCCCGTCTGGGCGGCGAGGAGTTCGCGCTCTACCTGCGCAACACGGATGCATTTCAGGCGCATTCGTTCTGCGAGCAGGTGCGCCAGCAGATCGAGGAACTGGTGATGGAGGTGAACGAACGCGAGATCGCGGTGACCATCTCGATCGGCGTGGTGGAAACCGAGACCGGCGAAAGCTTTGACAACAATCTCAACGCTGCCGACCAGTTGCTTTATCTCGCCAAGAGCAATGGCAGAAACCGCGTCTATTCGACCCTGACGCTTCCCGAGGCAATGGCGGCTGCCAATGCGTCGGCCGTGGCCGAACTTTTCTGACACCATAGCAAAAAAAAGCCTCCCAACGAATGGAAGGCTTTCTCCTGGACGTTTCGCCGCCGCCTTATGCGGCGGTTTGTGTTTGCACGCGCCTACGGCGGACGATCCACACGGCCGCGCCCAGCGCGACCATCGCCAACGCCGCCCCCACGCCCATGCCGATACGTGCGAACAGTACCAGTCGCGAGCCGGGGCCGCCGTTACGGATCACCTGCACGTCTGCGGGCGTCACCGTCAGCTTGGCATTGCCGTAATCCTTCAGCAGGTAGTTCGAGAGCGAGGCGACTTCGACGTCGGTCAGCGGATTGACGCTGTTTGGCTGGCCTCCGAAGGGCGGCATGAACACGTGGCCGTCCTCGGTGTGCCGGTCGACGCCATAGAGGATGGCGGCAATGACATTATTCGCATTGTCGCCGGCCGTTGCCGCATTGTGGAACAGGCTGGGGTAATAGCCGTCCGTCGTGCCCTGGCCGTCATAGCCGTGGCAGGAGGCGCAGTTGGCCGTGTAGAGCGCAGCCCCAGCGTGGTCGCCCTTGATGCCCTGCACGTAGTCCTTTCCGCGGAAACCGGTCAGCGCGTTGCCAGGCTGGCCCTGATCGAAACGCGACTGGCCGGATGTCGATGACGCACTGGCCGTGGGAACGCTGCGAATATAGGTGGCAATCGCGTTGAGGTCCGGATCGGTCAGATGCTGGAACGAATAGCTGATCGCTTCCGCCATGCTGCCGGCGGCTTGGGCGCGATGATCGAGGCGACCGGTTTTCAGATAGGTCACCAAATCCTGCTGTGTCCACGAACCGATGCCATTCAGCTTGTCGTTGGTGATATTGGGCGCGAACCATGGGCCGATCTGGGCGCCGGTGAGGTCGCGATCCTTCTGCTCCTGCATGAGCATGCCGCGCGGCGTATGGCACGTGCTGCAATGCGCCGCCCCTTCGGCAAGGTACTTGCCGCGGTTCCATTCGGCCGACTGGCTGGGGTCGTCCTTATGTGTCTCGTTGGGGCGGAACAGCATGTTCCAGCCCATCATCGAGGCACGAATATTCATCGGGAATGGCAGGTCCGTTTCCGGCGCCTTTTCGTCCACCGGCGCAACGCCCTGCATAAAATAGGCATAGAGCGCATGGATGTCTTCATCCGTCATGTTGGAATAGGACACGTAGGGCATGGCCGGATAGAGATTGGCGCCATCGCCGCGAACGCCCTTGCGCACCGCATCGGCGAACTGCGCCTCGGTATAGTTGCCGATACCGAATTCTTTTGATGGCGTGATGTTGGTCGACATGATGATGCCGACCGGCGACGTCATCGGCAAACCACCCGCCATCGGCTTGCCGCCATCATGATTGGTGTGGCAGGCGACACAGTCGGACGCGGTGGCCAGATAGCGGCCCTTCTCAATCAGATCCTTGGAAAATTCCTGAGCCGACGCGGTGACAGGTGCGAGCGCGGCAAAGGCCAGCGGAGCCGCGAGGACGAAGGTTTTTAACGTCGTCATGATCATGCACCCCGCATCTGGTCGACAATGGCGTCTGCGGCCTTGAGCGCGAGCGCCGTCATGGTGATGGTGCTGTTGCCGCAGGCGCCGGCGGCCATGGCACCACCGCCTGGAATGAACAGATTTTCGTGGTCATGGGCGCGGCAATCGACGTCGACGACCGAGTTGGAGGCATCCTTGCCCATGATCGTGCCGCCCATGATGTGCTTGCTGTTGTTGAATTTCGGACTGATCTTCACGTCGACCGCGCCCATCGCCTCGGCGATCTGCTTGCCGATCGGCTGCGAATAGACCTCCCAGGATTTGCGGACGTAATCGCCGACATCATAGTGGATCGACGGTTTCGGCAGGCCAAGCCAGTCCTTCTTGTCCGAAAGAGTGAGGCGGTTGTTCGGGTCTGCGAGGATTTCATGCGCGGCAACGATATCGGCCGTGCAGGCCGTCATGCGACGGATTTCCTCGTCGAGCGCCTTGCCGACCAGGCCCTTCTTCAGGGCCGCGAAGGTGACGAAGCGGTTGCGAGCGAAATTGTTGTAGCGGAAATAGGCGCCGGCATGTTGCGAGCGGAACGACCCTTGCGAGGTTTCCATAATCCCGGAATTGACGACCGGGCCGATACCGGACCAGTATGGCTCCTTGGTGGTGACCGTAAACGAGCGGGCCGGATGGTCCATCATGTTGCGGCCGACCTGATCGGATGAGTTGGCAACGCCGTTCGGGTTGCGGTCGTCCTTCGACATTAGCAGCAGTTTCGGGTTTTCCAGGCCGTTGCAGGCAAGCACGAAAAGCTTGCCGGTAACACGGTGGCTTTCCCTGTGCTGATCGTAATAGCTGACCGCCTCAATCTTGTTCTGGGCGTTCGTTTCGACATTGTAGACGACCGAATCGACCAGCAGCCTGGCGCCCTTCGTCTCCAACCGGCGCAGCGCGGTTTCCGCATCGTACTTGGCGGCGACGGGGCAGACGGGCACGCAATTGTTGTTGGCACAGCAGGCCGGGCGGCCGTCATAGGGCATGCCGCTGTTGCGCGCCTGCGAAACGGGGATGTTGTTGTAACCAAGCGTCTTGACGACTTCCGTAAATTTGACTTCGCCCGGCGAGAACGGCAGAGCCGGCATCGGGTACTCCGCCGAACGGACGCCTGTCTGTGGCCATTGCAGTGCCCGATCGGACGGGCCGCAGATGCCCAGCTTATGCTCGGTGCGGACGTAGTAGGGCTCCAGCGTATCGTAATCGAAGGCCCAGTCGCGACCGACGCCGTAGAGCGAGTTGAGGCGCATGTCTTCCGGCGTCAGGCGCCAGGAGGTGCCGGCCCAGTGCCAGGTCGAGCCGCCGGCATAGCGGATGAAGGTCTGGTCATAGGCATCCGGGCCGGTGAATTGCAGATAGGCGTCGTCGCCCTTTTCCGCGCCGGTCGGGTGGGGCGCCCAGGGGCGGGGCGGGTAGGCAACGGATGTATCACCCTTCACGCCGAGGGGCGCGTTGCGCCAGTTTTCGACGACTTCGGCGCGCGACACGCGCGGGCCGGCCTCGATCATCAGCACGGAATGGCCTGCATCGAGCAGCTGTTCGGCGATCACGACGCCGACGACGCCCGTTCCGACGATCACGACGTCGGCACTATTCTTGGTAACCATGGGAGAACTCGTTGTAGGAATGAGGCGTCAGAAGCGCGGCATGGGGGCCGAAAGTGGAACGTTGGGACGCGTCCACAGGTTTGGGCCGGAAATGCCGTAAGAAGGGATCGTGACGACATCGCTGGTCGTCTTGAAGGTCAGCGCTTCTTCATAAGTGAAGACTTTGGCATCACGCTTGTCCGAGGAGCAGCCGCTGTACCAGGCGAAGATGACCCAATGGGCAAAGTCCCTGAGTTCGCCTTCCGGAATGTCGTTGAAAAAATCCTCGACCTGCGCGGCATGCTTCTTGTCCGCGATCGCGATGATCGCATCGAGCATGCCGGCAAAATTGGGGTACTGGCCGCTCGCGGTTTCGGCGATGCGGGCCCCGACCTCTGGATTGAGGCCGTGGTTGATCAACAGACTGGACAGCTGCATGAACCGGCTCTGTGCGCCGGCATCGATCGCGGCCAGCGAAATGCCCGGACACAGCGAGGCGGCAAAACTTCCTGCAAGAAGGGTGGCGCCGCTGAGAAGCATGCCGCGGCGCGACATGAGCAGCTTGTCGTTAGGATCACTCGGATGTCTTTTCATTACTTTACTGTCCGTGAGAAGGGCAGGGCAATTGCCTGCGGGGAATGGAAGGGGTTGCCAAGCCGGCGCGTTGCATCCGCATTCAATGTCGGGCAAGGTCGCGCTCTTCACCGTGGCGAGGGACGCCGGGCATCTGGAGGCTGGAAACTGCTGAAGGATATCGGCATGCGGACGTCACGAAAAAAAGGCGCAAGCAGACCCACTGACGCTGTCGCGAGACAGCGCAGTCCTCCACCGCGCCAAATTAGTTGGATAGCTGACGATCGGTTACGCCACCAATTGGCGTATGTCAATCTGTCGCAGGAAGAGGTTTTTCGTGATCGTTACCGCCGAGCATATGCTCAATACCCACGGGATCCTGTTGCGGCGCTGCCAGCAGGTGGCGCTGGCGCTGTTTAGCGAGCAGGCGGCCGAACATGGATTTTCTCCCACTCAATATAGCGCGCTGGCCTTCACCTATATCGAGCCCGGCATCCAGCAGAACGTGCTCGGCGAACGGATCGCGCTTGACCGCTCGTCGGTGACCAAATGTGTGGAGATTCTGGAGAGGGATGGCCTGATCCGACGCGATGTAGATCGCAATGATCGCCGTGCCCGGATGCTTTATATCACGCCGGAGGGGGAAAAGGTGCTGCAGACCGTGCATGATGCCGCGCTAAGGGCGAGAAGCCGGATTTATGCGACGATTGGAAAGGAGCGTTTCCAGAATTTCCTGGAAGACATGAAGGCGTTCAGCGCAATCCTGGATGAGCGTTCGTAACGCGATGGAGCGAGGCACAGCGCCCGAGCAGGTCGATTCTCTTTGTCAAATGAGGAACAAAATGATTCCGGCGCCGTTATGCGCGGTCATTCGCACGAAATGCATCAGCGCACCGGGACCAACCATGTTTTCCAGCAGTGTTTCGACAACCGTTCTCTCCTCTGAGGACCTGGAGGAGATCAACCGCTTCCATACAGCTTGGTGTGAGGAGAACGGTGTCGACAAGGCCGACGCGAAGGCCCTGGACGTCGCTTCAAGCCTGATCGAGTGGTACGCATCCGATACCAAGTACCGCTCGCGCGCAAAGCTCGAACACGAGCCGGCATTGCCGGAATCGGACCGTATCAGATCGCTTCTCATGCAAATTACGTGATCGTGGCCGTAAGCGGTCCGAACGGCAGATTGCCAGCACTGGGGCAGTAGAGCCGCGTGGGCGAAAAGCTGCCGCCTGCGGATGGAGATACGGCAACCATTCCATGCTGCGCGGACGATGACCGAAGCAGCCCTGCAAGCTCAGTAACAGATGCCAAAAATGAAAACGCCTGCTTTCGGATCTCTCAACGAAAGCAGGCGTTTATCTTCGAATTTGGCTCCCCGGGCCGGATTCGAACCGGCGACCTGTCGATTAACAGTCGAATGCTCTACCGCTGAGCTACCAGGGAAAAACCGCGTCGCCGCGGCGGTGAGCGGGGTAATACAAACGCTTGGACGATTTGCCAAGCGGTTTTTGTAAAAAAAATGAAGGAACTTGTTTTATCCACCGCGACTTCCCACCTCGCGCTTGTGAGAGCATCATAAACGGAGGCCAGATGGCGGCGGCGGAGAAGGCAAAAAAATCCGGATTCGGGATCGATCCCAAGGACGGCAAGCTGATGCTTGGCCGGTTCCGGCTTCCCATGCCGCGCTCGCGCCTGGGACGAATGGCGCTCGGCACTCTGCTGGTGATCGGCGGCTGTCTTGGATTTCTGCCCATTCTCGGTTTCTGGATGGTCCCGCTGGGTCTTGTCGTGCTTTCCGCCGATATTGCCTTCGTGCGGCGCCTGCGCCGGCGGATCGCCGTCTGGTGGGCAAGACGTCAGTCTGGGAATGCCCGCCAGCCCCGCAATGTCGGATAGGCGCTACCGCCCGCAACGCTGTCAGGCCCTGCGGGCAATGAATTGTGGATGGTCGAGAGCAGGCTGGCGCAGCCTGTCAGCTGACGACGGACATCAGGCCCTGGCCGGCGCTGAAGGCGGCATAGGCGAGCGCTGCGAAATATATCTTCGTTCCCACCAGAAAGGCATAGCCGCCCAGCGCAACAAGGCCGTCGCGCTGGATCATGCCGACCGCCAGCATCAGGATCGCCACCGCCGGCAACGTGTTGGAAAAGGGAATGAGACCGAGCGGGAACATCAGAAGGACGCCGCCGACGGTAATGGCCAGCGCATTGACGCGATTGGCGATCGCGCTGCCCGTCACCTGCGTCAGGCGCGGTTTTACGAAACGGTCCAGCTTGCCGACAATGCCGATGCCCCGCTTGAGGGCCGGGACCAGTTTTTCGGTGTCCAGCTTGCGGTCGAGAATGCGTTTCGGCAGCCAGGGCAGGCGGTTGAGGCATACGGCAATGCTGATGAGGATGATCGCGGCGCCGAAAACGGTGCTTACACCGGGAATGGAGACCGGGATAAGAAAGGGCAGGCAGGCGACGGCGCACAGCAATAGCAGGCCCTGCTCGCCGACGGCGTCCATCAGTTCGCGTAATGTGATCGACTGACCGCGAATGCCGTCGACAAGCGTCTGCAGGCTCTCCGTCAGGGAGCGCGATGAATCTTCAAATTGGACGGACTGCTGCACATTCACCTCCGTGTTGATGCGGGAGTGACCTATGTAGCAGTTTTGCGCGATGAGACCAGCGTCAGGCCTTGCCGCGTCCGGCGCACTGCCCGCGCCGAACGAAACGTGCAACAATATCGGCCAAGCCGGCGCTGTCGGCTTACTTATGCGCGACGAAGTGATCGTACACACCGACGCAGACGACAAGCGCCAGAACCGCGAGCACGAACGGATTGATGGTGGTGACGAAATCAAGATATTGCATGACGGTTTCTCCTCCTGCCGCATGACCATTTTGAAGCAGCGCCGGGCATCACTGTGCCGGGGGTGCCGCTCGTCTTTGCGCATCGCTGGCGCGATGCGGCGCCACGGGTCTCCTCAGGCCTTGGCACGGGTTTTATATTAGCAGATGCGACTGCATGCGGCCAGAGGTGTTTTTCAGCTCCCCGTTCTACAAGTTCTTCTAGATGGTTTTCGATAGGGCGATTGGTCAGCATCGCTCAAGAAAGCGGGTCCATACTTGCGTCATGTCTAATGTGCCAGACGGGGAAGGCGGCGGGCATGGTGAAGCTGGTGGTGATCGAAGGGGGCAAGGGCGGAGGGGCACGTGGCGGAACGGCTGAATGGCACCGCCCCACCGCAGACGATGTGCGAAAGGAAGCGGAAAGACGTATTCACGCCAGCGGATATGACGACTGGCGCATTCGCGAGTTGGCGACGGGCGCGCCGATGCCGATCGAAATCCGCTACCTGCGCATGCAGATCGAATACGCCGCCCAGGCCATTGCCCGTTTCGTGAAGATCCCTAGAGATTTCACGTCGGATAGCTACTGGCCGGCGTGAGCGCTGCGACCGGCTGTTGGATGTCATGCAGGATAATCGAGAACGGCCACGTGATCTCGTGGCAGCGACGTGACGTCAATCGGTCACCCGACCCCGTTCTAAAGCTAACGGCGGTCGCGTTCGGCACTGCTTTTGACAGGGAAGGGCGGTAAAGTCCAGCGTTGAGACACGCGCCACGGCTCGAGGCGGCCAATTTAGCGCGCAAGCGTAAGATACTGACTATTCGGGAAATTGATGGAGGCCTCGCCGAGAATCGAACTCGGGTGCAAGGATTTGCAGTCCTCTGCGTCACCACTCCGCCACGAGGCCATCCGGGTATTCATCGAGCGGTGACGGGCGTTTAGAACGAATCCATGAACCACGCAATAGGGCCGTGGTGAAGTTTATCGTTTTTTCATGTCAGCCATTCGAAGACATGGGTTGAAGGTATGGTATCTTCTATTTTGGCATGTCGGTTCAGCCGCAGGTGAAGATCTCAAGGCATTTCTGGGTAAGGGAAGGAGGGTGCCGTTGCTGCTAAACTCAGCCGATGGGTCGATGAAAGCTCGCGCAGGAAAACAAATGGTTCTCCGATGATGTAAGAGACACATTCGTTGAGTAAAAATAATGACATGAGTATTTCTGTACGTGTCGCCAAATCACGAATTAAGCCTTCGCATCTGCGCGCAGCATTTCCGCGATCATCGTACCTAGCATCGTGTGAATATTCCTGGCGGTACCGATGTCGAATCGCAAACGGCTTGCGACCTCGACGGTCGGAGAACCGTTTACATCCATGATCGCAGAGCCTAGCGACAAATAGACAATATTGTTGTGGTGTCGACATTCTGTAATCATGTCGACAAACTTCACCGGCGTGCCGTCGTCGCGCACGGACCAGAAATTGTTGAAGCTCGCGACTTTCTCTAGACTGTCGCGCAAGGTGGCTTGCTCTGCCATTGCTATCTCCTCGAAACGTGACACTCTATCGCCATAAAGATCCACCCGCGTCCAGCGCATAGTGAATTTTACGTTAACGGGCCGCAGGGCGGTGTGCCATGCGTGTACGGCGCATTATGCTTCTCCGCGCTGCTGAACACGCGCACCTGCCAGTACTGGAGTTTTTCCTGGTCCTGCCACGCCACGACTTGAAAGCCGCTGGCACCGTCAGTAAGACGGGAAACAGTTGGACCGCTTTGATGAGGCGCAGAAGCATGACCGATTACGAAAAAGCCCGGATCACCATGGTGGATAACCAGATTCGCACGACCGATGTCACGTCGCATTCGGTCCTCAAGGCATTTCTCACCGTCCCCCGCGAAGCCTTCGTGCCGGACGCCGTCAAGCCGATTGCCTATATCGACAACGATATCGAGGTGGCGCCGGGCCGTTACGTGTTGGCCGCTTCGCCGCTCGCAAAGCTGCTGCAACTGGCGGCCGTCACCCGCGAGGATCTGGTTCTCGAAATCGGCTGTTGCACCGGCTATACTGCAGCGCTTTTGTCGCATCTGGCTGGCGGTGTCGTCACGCTTGATAGCGACGGTGACCTGGTTGCGCAGGCGCAGAGCCTGCTTACCGGCTACGACAATGTTCAGGCCGTCTCCGGAGACATGGCAGCGGGCCATCGTGACGAAAGCCCCTATGATATCATTTTCATCAGCGGTGCGGTGGAAGAGGTGCCGGCCGGCCTGTTTGACCAGTTGCGCGATGGTGGCCGCCTGATCGCCGTCGTCGGGCACGGAAATTCAGCGTTCGCGACCCTGTTTACCAAGGAAAACGGTGGCATTTCCGCAACGCCGCAGTTCAACTCGTCGATCCGTCCTCTCCCGGGCTTCCTGAAAGCGCGAGAGTTCGTCTTCTGATCGGCTATCGGCAAGGACGCGCCGGATAGCGGGACGCGTCGAACAAATCTGTGCACGCGCAGCATGACTGGCCCGCCATCGATTGTTTCGAGGCGGGCTTTCCCGTTAAAATGCCGATGATTCGTCCCGGCTCATACTTGAGGCTGCGGATCCGCGAACCGTCAGATCGGGGAAGAGTATGGCTCAGCCAAGTGTAGCGCGTGAACCCTCCATGGAAGAGATCCTGGCTTCGATACGCCGGATCATCGAGAGCAATGAACCGGTCGTTGAAGGTTCCGCGCGTCGTGACTTTTCCGATTACAACGATGATGACGGCATTTCTGATGATGCCGGCGATCTTGCCTTCGTGCCGGACATGGCCGCGAATGACCGCGGCATTCCCGCGCGCGACGCAACCGTGTCTCGGTCGAGTTTGCAAGGTAGTGATTTTCCGACGCCATTGCGCAGCGAGCACGAGGCGCAGACCCGCCAACGAACCGAGACCGAGGCTAGTCCCGCAGCCGTCCCGGAACGCTCGCTTTCGCTCGCCGACGTGGCTGCCCGTGTGCGCGCCGCTTCCAGCCGCGCACCTGAAGCGCCCTCCGAGGTTGCACGGGAACCTTTGAAGGCTGCCGGCGAGCCCGCCTCGATCTCGCAGCCGCAGCCACAGCCCGTCGCCACTGCGTCGCCACGACCCTTGCCGCGTCCCGTTCTGCCGGCCATTCCGGAACTCGGCGTTGCGGGCTTTACCCCCGACGACGCGCCTGCCGAACCTGAAAGGATGCCCCGCATCGTGGAATCTGCCGCCGAACCGACCCTTCCAAAGATCGTTTTTGACGAACCGGGCGCTGTTGACCAGACTGCGGAAGCTGCCGCGGAAGCGCCCTTGGACGAGGCCCGCGCGGAAAGTCTGCCGGCCAAGATCGAGGCTGCTGCCAACCTGATGTCGGCCGAAGCCGGTGCGCAGGTTGCCCGCTCCTTTGGCGAACTAGCCGATATGCTGGATGGCTTCAATAAGCAGTCCGTCGAGGAAATGGCACAGGACATGTTGCGGCCCATGCTGCAGGAATGGCTGGACTACAATCTGCCGACACTCGTCGAACGTCTCGTGCGCGAGGAGATCGAGCGCGTGGCCCGCGGCCCCCGCCGATAAACTCCTGCTGCTGTGGCGACGGGTCAGGCCGCTCCGGCGACGGGGCGGCTTTTTTATTGACTTCACCCGCCCCACATACGTAACACCGCACCATCCTATTCAGAAAAGAAAAACGGGTCAGGAAATGCTCGATAAGACCTTCGATTCCGCCGCCGTCGAACCGAAAATCGCATCCGCCTGGGACGAGGCAAACGCGTTTCGTGCCGGCGTCAATGCCAAGCCGGATGCGGAAACCTTCACCATCGTGATCCCTCCGCCGAACGTCACCGGTTCGCTGCATATGGGCCACGCGCTCAACAACACGCTGCAGGACATCATGGTCCGCTTCGAGCGCATGCGCGGCAAGGACGTGTTGTGGCAGCCGGGCATGGACCATGCCGGTATTGCCACGCAGATGGTTGTCGAGCGCAAGCTGGCCGAAAATGGTAGCAATGTTACTCGTCGCGACCTTGGTCGCGAGGCATTCATCGAAAAAGTCTGGGAGTGGAAGGAAGAGTCCGGCGGGCTCATCTTCAACCAGTTGAAGCGCCTGGGCGCCTCCTGTGACTGGTCGCGCGAGCGGTTCACCATGGACGAGGGGCTTTCCAAGGCCGTTCTCGAGGTTTTCGTCACGCTCTACAAGCAGGGCCTGATCTACCGCGGCAAGCGGCTGGTCAACTGGGACCCGAAATTCGAGACGGCGATTTCCGATCTCGAAGTCGAGTCGAAGGAAGTCGACGGCCATATGTGGCACTTCAAGTACCCGCTGGCCGGCGGCGAAACCTATACCTATGTCGAGAAGGATGCCGACGGTAACGTCACGCTGTCGGAAGAGCGCGACTATATCTCGATCGCCACCACCCGTCCCGAAACCATGCTGGGTGATGGCGCGGTTGCCGTCCATCCGTCCGACGAGCGTTATGCGCCTATTATTGGCAAGCTCTGCGAAATTCCGGTCGGTCCGAAGGAGCATCGCCGCCTGATCCCGATCATCACCGACGAATATCCGGAGCCGGATTTCGGTTCGGGTGCGGTCAAGATCACCGGTGCGCATGACTTCAACGACTATCAGGTCGCCAAGCGCAACAGGATCCCGCTTTACCGCCTTATGGATACGGTTGCCGCCATGCGCACCGATGGCGAAAGCTACGCCGAATGCGCGGCAAAGGCTGCCGCCATCACCAAGTCCGGCGAACTGCCGAGCGAGGCCGAGGTCGACGAGATCAACCTCGTTCCCGACGAATATCGTGGCCTCGACCGCATGGTCGCTCGCGCCAAGATCGTCGAGACGATCAATGCCGAAGGTCTGGCTGTCACGGTCAAGGATGCCGAAGGCAACGATATTCCTTACGTCGAGAAAAAGAAGATCATGCAGCCGTTCGGCGACCGCTCCGGGGTCGTCATCGAACCGATGCTGACCGACCAGTGGTTCGCCGACGCCAAGACGCTGGCCGAGCCGGCGATCGCTTCCGTTCGCGAAGGCCGCACCAATTTTGTCCCGAAGAACTGGGAAAAGACCTACTTTGACTGGATGGAAAACATCGAGCCATGGTGCATTTCGCGCCAGCTCTGGTGGGGGCATCAGATTCCGGCCTGGTACGGCCCGGATGGCCAGTGCTTCGTCGAAAAATCCGAGGAAGAAGCGCTCGACGCTGCCGTTCAGCATTATCTGGCCCATGAAGGTCCATGGAAGGCCTGGGTTCAGGAAAGGCTCGAAAACTACGAGCCGGGCTCGATCCTCACGCGCGACGAGGACGTTCTCGATACGTGGTTCTCGTCCGCACTGTGGCCGTTCTCGACGCTCGGCTGGCCGGATAACACGCCGGAATTGGCGCGCTATTACCCAACCAACACGCTCGTCACCGGTTTCGACATCATCTTCTTCTGGGTTGCCCGCATGATGATGATGGGCCTGCACTTCATGAAGGACGAGGAGGGTAATGCCGTCGAGCCGTTCAACACGGTTTACGTTCACGCGCTGGTTCGCGACAAGAACGGCCAGAAGATGTCGAAGTCGAAGGGCAACGTCATCGATCCGCTGGAACTGATCGACGAATATGGTGCCGATGCGCTGCGCTTCACGCTCGCCATCATGGCGGCGCAGGGACGTGACGTGAAACTCGACCCGGCCCGTATCGCCGGCTACCGCAACTTTGGCACCAAGCTGTGGAATGCGACGCGTTTTGCGGAGATGAACGGCGTCAAGCGCGATCCGCATTTCATTCCGGATGCGACGACGCTGACGATCAACCGCTGGATCCTGACGGAACTCGGCCTCACCATCCGTGACGTCACTGAGGCGATCGAGACGCATCGCTTCAACGAGGCAGCGTCTTCGCTCTATCGTTTCGTCTGGAACCAGTTCTGCGACTGGTATCTGGAGCTCCTGAAGCCGATCTTCATGGGTGACGACGAGGTTGCCAAGAGGGAAGCGCAGGGCTGCGCCGCCTACGTTCTTGAAGAGATCTACAAGCTGTTGCATCCGTTCATGCCCTTCATGACCGAAGAGCTGTGGGCTCATACCGACAGCCGTGCCAATCTTTTGTGCCATACCGATTGGCCGGTTCCGGAATTCGCGGATGCAACGGCAGCCGCCGAAATCAACTGGCTGGTGGATCTCGTCACCGGTTTGCGGTCGGCGCGCTCGGAGATGAACGTACCGCCATCGGCAACGGCGCCGTTGATCGTCGTCGGCGCCAGCGAACTGACGCATGGCCGTCTGCAGCGACATGATGCTGCCATCCGTCGTCTCGCGCGCGTGGACGCCATCTCGCTGGCAGACACGGCGCCGAAGGGCGCGGCCCAGGTGATCGTCGGTGAGGCAACGGCCTGCCTGCCGCTTGGCAGCCTGATCGATTTTGCGGCCGAACGGGCGCGGATCGAGAAGACCCTTTTCAAGGTGGATGCCGATATCGGCCGCGCCAAGGGCAAGTTGTCGAACGAGAAATTCGTCGCCAACGCCGATCCGGAGGTGGTCGCGGCGGAACGGGAGCGTCTTGCCGAACTCGAGGTCCAGCGTGCCAGCTTGCTGACGGCGTTGCAGCGGCTGAACGAGGCGGATTGAGTCTGGGATAACCCCTTGGATTTGAGTGGTAAAAGGCGCGCCGGGTAACCGGCGCGCCTTTTGTGTTCCAAGATGGGTGAAAAGGTGCCGCTGTTGCGGCGGTGCCACGGCCACTGCCGGTTGCGTGAAATCATTCTAATGAGACCGCCCATTCCGCGTGGCTGTGAAACGAAATTCTACCAAGAAGCGCACAAGTGCAGCTTCTTCATCGGCCCACGTCAATTTTCAATGGTTTGCAGCGATATTCCGCCCGTCACGGAAAGTTGTTATTTGCGGATAACTGCATCACACTGATTCCCACAACTGCTGGGAGGAGCGGGTTCACATGACGTTCAAAACTAAGACTGCCTCGATTGTTCTTGCTGCCGGCGGGTTGCTGGCCGTGCAGGCGCCTGCATTTGCTGGCGGCCTTGAACGAGGCGGTTACAATATCGATCTGCTTTTCGATCCGTCGTCGGTTGCGGCGGAAGCCGCGACGACCTTTGTCGCTCCCGATCGCGAACTGAAGAATGTCGTAGACGATCCGGGTCTGGTTGCGGCACCTCCGGGCCCGCGTCCGGGTGGCAACCTCAACGGCCTTTCGGACACCGCGAACGACAGCGAAAATTATTGGACCACGCGTCTGGGCATCAAGGGCGGCGTTGAAAATGCGGACTGCATGTTCGACTACTCGCAGCCCTGGGGCGCCCATCTGAAACCTGGCCGCAACTGGGCCGGTGCCAACCAGAATATCGAAACCAAGGTCAACAGCCGCAACTACGCGCTGACCTGCTCCTATCGATTCGATGCCGGACCGGGTCAGCTCCGCCTGATCGGTGGTGCCTTCTATCAGGAGGTCTACGGTTTCAAGGAGCGCCTTGTTCAGGACCTGACGGGCCTTCCGCCGATCCTGACGGGCGGTCGCACCGGCATCGGTCGTCTCGATCTGGAAGGCGACGGCTGGGGCTGGCGCGCTGGCGTCGCCTACGAGATCCCGGAATATGCACTGCGGGCGAGCCTCGTCTATAACAGCGAGGTGAAGCTTGACGACATCACCGGCACGTTGAACCTCAGCCAGGTTCCGCTGCCGCTTCCCAATGGCGGCGTTCTGCCGGTCTATGGTTCGCAGGCTATGCCTGATTCCCTCGAACTCAAGCTGCAGTCCGGTATCGCGCCGGATTGGCTGGCATTCGGCTCCGTTAAATGGACCGACTGGAGCCAGCTTCAGCGCGTGACGTTCAGCTGCAACGTCCCCGGCGCACCGACCCTGTGCGGTCCGGGCATCGTCGCCACTTCGCTCGACTTGGGCTATCGCGACGGCTGGACGATCAGCGGCGGCATCGGCCATAAGTTCAACGAGCAGTGGAGCGGCGCGGTATCGCTGACTTGGGATCGCGGTACGTCGCAGGGATATGGCACGCAGACCGATACCTGGACCGTCGGTACCGGCGTTTCCTATACGCCGACCAAGAATGTCGAGTTCCGGCTTGCCGGTGTGCTCGGTATCCTGACCAGCGGTTCCTCCGGCACGGTCATCATCGACGGGGCAACCGTCGGCAATGACGTGCATTACGACTTCGACAATGATCTCGTTGCAGCTGTCTCGACATCCGTTAAAGTCAGATTCTAAGGCCTAGCCCTAACTGCTGTGAAGATCACGAAAGCCCGGTTTGCCGCCGGGCTTTTTGCCGGCCGGCCGCGCGATCAGAGGTCGAAATTGGCGGCTGAAAATGTGACGATTTGGCAACATCTGTCTGCGACCATGAGCGCCAGCGTTTTTGTGGTGGAATTTGTCCATTTCCCGCCACAAACAGAGCGCAGCGATAGTTGCAACGAAATGTACGGACCTCGGGGGCGGGGCTCGTTGTCGGGGAAATATGGGCGGTTATTCGGAAGAAATGTCATTGAATCAAGGCTCTCGGCAGTCTGCGATTTGCGGTGGCGTTCTCGTATCCATGGCTGCGGCTAAAGGTCGTAGTCTTGCCGAAAACCGGGACTACTGTTTCTCCGATCGGACGATGGTGCAGCTCCCCTGGAAGACGATGTTCGGACAGAACCGTGTCCATCCTGAGCGTAGGGGCCAGAGTGTGTATTGGAGTATCGGCATGAGCATGGGATGCGATCGGCGGCCCGCCTTGGGTGCATCTGCCAGTTTGGCGAAAATACATGGCATTTCGCTGCGTTCCGAATGCTGCGAGGCGGAAGAAGTCTGAACCATGCTGAAGACTGAACTACGCTCCCTGAGAGCTGCTTTCCTCGTATTCGTGCTGGCATCGATAGCTGCCGCGCCTGCCTCGGCTTTCGACATCAATGCGGGCGTCAACAAGGAATCCGGTCCGTTCGATCTCTTCAAGTTCGGCTTCAAGGCCTACAAGAACGGTCAGAAGAAGGATGCGGTGGAAGCCTATCGTTACGCCGCCGAAAAGGGTCATACCGGCTCGCGCTGGGCTCTCGCCAACATGTATGCCTATGGCGACGGCGTCGTGCAGAACGATTTCGAAGCCTTCAAGATCTATAGCGATATCGCCAGCCAGGGCGTCGAGCCCGGCTCGGAAGATACCGGCTTCTTCATCAACGCCTTGCTGTCGCTTGCCGGCTATTATCGCGAGGGGATCCCCGGGACGCCGGTGAAGGCCGATCTTTATCAGGCACGCCAGCTCTATTTCCAGGCGGCCTCCGCCTTCGGCGTGGCCGAGGCGCAGTTCCGGCTTGCTCGTATGATGCTCGCTGGCGAGGGCGGCCGCACCGATGTGCAGCAGGCCAAGAAATGGCTTAATCAGGCGCGCAAGAGCGGCCATGCCGGGGCCATGGCCGTGTTCGGCAATATCCTGTTCGATGAAGGCCAGACGCTTCGCGGACTCGCCTTCATGACCGCGGCGCTCGATCGCTGCGGCAAGAAGGATTGCCCCTGGATGCAGCAGATGCAGGAGGACGCCTTCTCGCTGTCCACCGAAAACGACCGTCGCAACGCGGTCGCTCTGGCGCAGAGCCTGGAGCGGAGCGGCGACTGAGCAAGGCGCGGTGTGCGCGGTCCGAAGCTCAAAACTGGGTCGGTTGGCGTGACTGAAGCCGGGTGCGTTTCCCGGCTGGGTCTCAGGCTCAGGCGAAATCGAACACGGCTGACACCGGCACATGGTCTGACGGCTTTTCCCACGCACGCGTCGTCTTCTCGATCGAGGTCGATTTCAGACGATCGCTGGCTTCCGGCGACAGAAGCAGATGGTCGATGCGGATGCCGTTGTTCTTCTGCCAGGCGCCGGCCTGATAATCCCAGAACGTATAGAGTTTCGTCGCATCGGTCGTGGCGCGCACGGCGTCGGTGAGACCGAGTGCCTCCAGACGGCGGAAGGCAGCACGTGTCTGCGGCAGGAAAAGTGCATCGGTGGCCCAAGCGGCCGGATCGAAACAATCATGCGGCTCGGGAATGACATTGTAGTCCCCTGCCAGAATAAGCGGTTCCTCAAGCAGCAGTAGCTTTGCCGCATGCAGGCGCAGCCGCTCGATCCAGGCAAGCTTGTAAGGGTATTTGACCGGATCGTCGGACGGATTGCCGTTAGGCAGGTAAATCGACGCCACGCGAAGGACGCCGCCCGGCCGCGAAAAGACAGCTTCGATATAGCGCGACTGTTCGTCGCTGTCGTCGCCGGGCAGACCGCGCATCACCTCGTCGGGCTTGGTCTTGGAAAGGATCGCGACGCCGTTGAAACCCTTCTGGCCATGGGTTTCGACATGATAGCCGAGCGCCTCGATCTCCAGACGCGGAAATCCCTCATCGATGGATTTGATTTCCTGGAGGCAGGCAATATCCGGCGACGATTCGGTCAGCCAGGCGCGCAGGTTGTCGATCCGTGCCTTGACGCCGTTGATGTTCCAGGTCGCGATTTTCATAAGCCAGACTTCCTTCCGTTCGGGCCTTTTTATCGCAAGGCCGGCGCATTGGAAGGAAAAAGACGGTCAGCGCTCGTCAGATGGCAAAACTCGTGCCGCATCCGCAACTTGCGACGGCATTCGGATTCCGGATCTGAAAGGACTGGCCCAGGAGATTGTCGACGAAATCGATTTCCGAACCGGCCATGTAGACGAGGGATAGGCTGTCAACGAGCACTTTCGCGCCACCCTTGGCAATCACGATATCGTCCTCTTGCTGATCCTCCACCAGATCGAATTTGTAGGAAAAACCCGAGCAGCCGCCGCCTTCTACGGAGACACGCAGTGCCTGCTTTCCAACATCGGCGCTGACGATTTCGGCGATCCGCTTGGCAGCAGCGTCGGAGACGGTAACATCATTGGTCATTTGAGGCTCCTTCCGGATTGAAGGTCCGGCGAGATATGGTCATCGGCTTTATAGCCTTGTTGCACTATAGGTATGAAGGGTTAAATGACGCGTCAATGCTTCGCGGCGTTTCTGGAAGGCTTTTGAATGACGATCGACACACGCAGTCTGGGTTTTGGAAGCGGCGACAGGGCGATTTTCGCGGCCGATCCCTGGACCTCGCGCGGCCGGCTGTTTCCCGAAGCGGGCAGCCTGACCCGATCCGAATTCCAGCGCGACCGCGATCGCATCGTCCACACCACAGCCTTTCGCCGCCTGAAACACAAGACGCAGGTGTTTATCGGGGTCGATGGCGACCATTACCGCACACGGCTCACCCACACGATCGAGGTTGCGCAGATCGCCCGCGCGCTGGCGCGCGCGCTCAAGGTCGATGAGGATCTTGCCGAAGGCGTGGCGCTGGTTCACGATTTCGGCCACACGCCGTTCGGCCATACCGGCGAAGATGCGCTGGACGAGATGCTGAAACCTTACGGCGGCTTCGACCACAATGCTCAGTCCTTGCGCATCGTTACCAAGCTGGAGCGTCGCTATGCGGATTTCGACGGCTTGAACCTGACCTGGGAGAGTCTTGAAGGCCTGGTCAAGCACAACGGGCCGATGATGACGAAAGCGGGCCAGGGCATCAAGGGGCCGGTGCCGCAGCCAATCCTCGACTATTGCGAAATCCACGATCTGGAAATCGCCAGTTTCGCCAGCCTCGAAGCGCAGGTTGCGGCGATTGCCGACGATATCGCCTACAACACGCATGATATCGATGATGGCCTGCGCTCCGGTTTCCTGACGCTCGACATGCTGGAGGAAGTGCCGTTTCTTGCAGCGATGATGCGCGGGGTGCGGGACCGCTATCCCAACCTTGAACCCAGCCGGTTCGCGCACGAGATCATGCGCCGGCAGATTACCCATATGGTGGAGGACGTCATCGGCGTTGCGCAGCAGCGGCTGGCAATACTCAAGCCGCAAAGCGCTGCCGATATTCGCGCCGCCGATCTGCCGATGGCGACCTTTTCCGCGGAGATGGCGGAAACCGACCGACAGATCAAGAAGCTGCTGTTTACCCGCATCTATCGCCACCCGGATATCATGCGGATCCGAGCCGGGGCGGCCGAGATCGTCTGCGATCTTTTCCGCGCCTACATGGCAGCGCCGCAGGAGATGCAAAGTCATTATTGGGTCAGCCAGATGGCCGAACTCAGCGAGGCCGCGCGAGCACGCCATGTTGGCGACTACCTGGCCGGCATGACCGATACCTATGCCGTCAAGGCCCATCTGCGGCTGTTTGACCGGACCCCCGAATTGCGTTAGGCACCCCGCCACATGAACCACTATCGCGGGGGCGTTTGGGCCTGCCGCGCGGATTATAGACCATGAACCTTTTTGCCGATTTCGACCTGCGCATCAAAGCTGCCCTGGAAACGCTGGATATCGTGAAGGAAAAGCGCGCCGAGCTCGATTTCGGCCGTATCACCATCGAGCCTCCGCGAGACCAGAGCCATGGCGATGTCGCAACAAATGCGGCCATGGTGCTGGCCAAGCCGCTCGGCACCAATCCGCGGGCGCTGGCAGACCTCATCGCGCAGGCGATGCGCGCAGACACGGATGTCAGCGAAGTGTCGGTGGCGGGTCCCGGTTTCATCAATATTCGCCTGTCCACCGGTTATTGGCAGCGCGTTCTCGCCGTCATGATCGCGGGCGGGACCGATTACGGACGTTCCGCGATCGGCGGCAACCGCAAGGTCAACGTCGAATTCGTGTCCGCCAATCCGACCGGGCCGATGCATGTCGGTCATTGCCGCGGCGCGGTCGTCGGTGACGCCCTGGCCAATCTGATGGCCTTTGCCGGCTACGACGTGACCAAGGAATATTACATCAATGATGCCGGCGGTCAGATCGATGTTCTGGCAAAATCGGTGTTCCTGCGATATCGGGAGGCGCTTGGGGAAACCATCGGCGCCATCCCCGAAGGTCTCTATCCCGGCGACTACCTCGTGCCCGTTGGCGAGGAACTGGCGCGGGAATTCGGCACGCGTCTGCACAACATGCCGCAGGACGAATGGATGCCGATCGTGAAGGATCGGGCGATCGACGCGATGATGGCGATGATCCGCGAGGATTTGCACGCGCTCAACGTTCATCACGAAATCTTCTTTTCCGAGCGTGCGCTTCATGCCGACGGTGCGCAGAAGATCCGCACGGCGATCAACGATCTGACCTTCAAGGGCCATGTCTATCGCGGCGCCTTGCCGCCGCCGAAGGGCGAGGTGACGGAAGACTGGGAAGATCGGGAGCAGACCCTGTTCCGCTCGACCGAAGTCGGCGACGATATGGATCGTCCGTTGATCAAGTCGGATGGCTCCTACACCTACTTTGCCGCCGACGTCGCCTACTTCAAGGACAAGTTCGATCGCGGCTTCGAAGAGATGATCTATGTGCTGGGTGCCGACCATGGCGGTTACGTGAAGCGGCTCGAAGCCGTGGCAAGGGCTGTATCGGAAGGGCAGTCGAAACTGACCGTTCTGCTCTGCCAGCTTGTCAAGCTTTTCCGCGATGGCGAGCCGGTCAAGATGTCGAAGCGTTCCGGCAATTTCGTGACGCTGCGGGAAGTCGTCGACGAGGTCGGGTCCGACAGCGTGCGCTTCATGATGCTCTATCGCAAGAATTCCGAACCGCTCGATTTCGACTTTGCCAAAGTGACGGAACAGTCGAAGGACAACCCGGTCTTCTACGTTCAGTATGCGCATGCACGCTGCATGTCCGTCTTCCGCCAGGCCCGCGAGGCATTCCCCGATCTTGATATTGATTCGCTCGATCTGGCCGAATCGGTCGCCGGTATTACCGATCCGAACGAGTTGCAGCTCGTCGCCAAGCTGTCGGAATACCCGCGTGTCATCGAGGCCGCGGCGCAGGCGCAAGAGCCGCATCGCGTTGTTTTCTATCTCTATGATCTCGCCAGCGCCTTCCACGGGCACTGGGCCAAGGGCAATCAAAACGTCGACTTACGATTTATTAACGACAAAAACAGAGAATCGAGTATAGCCAGACTGGGGTTGGTGCATGCCGTCGCTTCCGTGTTGAAGTCAGGGCTCGCCATAGCGGGCACTGACGCTCCGGTAGAAATGCGGTAGCATTGCCACCATTTCCCCATATTGCGCTGGCATATGCAATTGTTACGCGTAGGTAAGTGGACGAGGGAATGGCAGACAACAACCTTGCACTCGGCCGGCACGATGGTCCGGACATCTTTGCGGAAGACGATCCGCTGGCGGAACTCGCCCGCATCGTCGGTTACGAAGACAGGTCGGCACGCCCATCTGCTCAGGCCGCGGCACCGCGCCGTGAACCCGAGTTTAATCTCGAAGACGAATTGATGCGCGAATTCGAGCGTTACGACGCGCCGCGCCTCGATCCTGCCAACGATATCGGGCCGGCCGTCGTCGCCGGCTCCGCGCGTCAGCCTGTTGAGACGCCCGTTATCGAGACGACGCAGCCGGTTGCCGTCGCTCACGCCATGCCGGTATTCGAGACGCCGGCACCTGTCGACCGCAATCCGCCGTTGCAGCATCTCCCATTCGACCTGACGGCCGGTGCCCCGGCCATGCCCATCCAGCCACGGGCGGCGTTTTCGCATGCCGATCTGGTGGCCGAACTTGAGTCCTCGCTTGCGCCTGCTGTTCAGCGCCAGCCGATGCAGGATGAAGCGGTGTCGGCCGATGTCACGGTCCCGGCCGACGTTGCGGCTCCGTCCGAGGCGGCGCCGACCGCGCGTCCGGCTGACAAGGGATATAAGCCCGGCTTCCGCATGCCGATCGCCAATTTCCAACGCACTGACACGCCTGCGCGTGAAACCTATCGGCCGTCGCCAATCGAACCTGCGCAAGTCGCCGTGGCGGCGGCCGCTGTCGCGCCCACTGAAGCCGTCAAGCCAGTTGCCGTCGAAACGAACGAATCGATCTGGAGCAGCCTCGAGCGCGAACTGACAGGCGAGGGTTTCGCGCCGCTCGCTATGCCTGCGGTCGAAACGCGTGCGGTCGAGCCGTCACAGGACATGCAGACGCCGGTTTCGTTAGTTGCGCAGACAATGCCGGAGCCGACCGTAAGCGCCGCTGCGATCCAGGAACAGGCCCTGCCGGTCGACACGGCATCCGTGGGCCGCGAGGCGGTATTGACGGCTACGGTAGCGCAGACGCCAGTGTTCTCGCAGCGGGAAGAAATGATCCGTCATACGGATCGTATCTCGGCGCAGAAGCCGGTCATCGTCGACCAGGCCGACAAGCTGGCGCCGACCGATGCCGATCTGATCGATGACGATTTCGAGCTCGCGCTCGACGATCTCGATCTCGACTTTTCGGAACTCTCCGAGCCGGAACCCGTCGCGCCTGCGCGGTCTATCCCGGGGGCGGCCCCGGTTGCCCCGGTTCAGGCCGCTTACCAGAACGAGCGACCGGTCGTATCGCAGGCCGCAGCCTATAGTGCGCCTCCAAGCCATGTTCCTGCACACGCACCGGCGCCGGCCGATGTCCCTCCCTTTGCTGCAAGCAGCGGGACCGTCGATGCCGAACAGTTCGATCCAACGCTCATCGCCGAGGGCGAAGAGCATGTCGAAAGCATGTTCGAGGTCGACGTGCCGGAATTGCCGGTCGAAGAACCCGTCGTCCTGCCGAAGCACGACGCCGATTTCGATATCGATCTCGATGCCGAACTTGCCAATCTGCTGCAGGCTTCGCCGGTAGCTGCCCCGTCTCTCACCAGAGGCAGTGCCGCCACGGACAATTCCGCTCAGGCGCGGCCGACGATGTCGCGCGCAACGCCGACGACCGCGGTGCCGGTCGCCGTTGCAGAGCCGGCCGCAGCCGTGGCAAAGCCATCCTACGATGCCGATCTCGATGACTTCGAGCGGGCCTTGGAAGAGGATTTCCGCCGCAGTCTGTCGAACCCGCTGCCGCAGGGCGCGGGTGCGACCGACGACAGAGACGACGGCTATGCGGCGCCCGCCGTGGCGCGGCAGGTCCGTTGGGGTGCTCCTGCGGCGATTGTCGGCGTTCTTTTGATGGGAGGGCTTTCGGCTTACGCCTATTATGCGAGCGGACTTCCCGGCAAGGCCGAAAGCGGCCAGCCGCTGGTCATTGCGGCGGACAAGGAGCCGGTCAAGATTGCGCCCGAAAATCCGGGCGGAAAGACCGTTCCCAACCAGGATAAGGCGGTCTACGAACGCGTGGCCGGCGGGTCCAGCGATGCGCCGCGCCAGGAAACGCTGATTTCCAGCAACGAAGAACCTATGGACGTCGTGCAGCGGACGCTGACATCCGACAACCTGCCTTTGCAGGGCGAGGAAGAAGCGCAGATCGAAGGTCTGGACACGCAGGATCCGCGTCTGCTGCCGCAGCAGGCAAACGCCCTCCCGCAGGGTGAGCAGCCGGTCAGCGTCATGCCGCGCAAGGTTCGTACCATGGTCGTTCGGCCCGATGGCACCCTGGTCGAGCAGGAGGTCTCCGCACCCGTGGCGGCTATCCAGCAGGCGGCTGTGCCAGCACAGCCGGTGGCTTCGCAGAAGGTTCCGGCGCAGCCGGCACTGGCCGAGCCGACGGTAGCGCCGAAGACAGCCCATATCGCTCCGGCCACGCCGGCACCGATGAGCGCTCCCGCAGAACCGTCGGAGCCGGCTGAGCTTGTAACCGCCAGCGCCCCGGCACGACCGGTCCCTGCCGCACGTCCTGCCGAACAGCCCGTCAATGTCGTCGCTTCGGTTTCGGAGCGCGGCAATGTTCAGCAGGCGGTCCCGGCACCGCAGCAGGTCGCCTCGATTGCGGCAGGTGGCTATTTCATCCAGGTTGCCTCGCTGCCGTCGCAGGCCGATGCGCAGAAATCCTATCAGAACCTGTCGAACAAGTTCGGCACGGTCATCGGTGGTCGCGGCGTCGATATCAAGGCTGCAGAGATTGCCGGCAAGGGGACGTTCTACCGCGTTCGCATCCCGGCTGGCGGCAAGGATGAAGCGGTGCAGCTTTGCGAACGGTATCGCTCTGCCGGGGGCAGCTGCCTCGTGACGCGCTAAGCGACTGAACAATCTGACAGAGCAGACGGGGCCGATGGCCCCGTTTTGCGTATGGGCGTAGAGACGGTGCAATGCCGCTCTCGCAATTGCAGCCGACCGCTTTATGATTGCTGCCATGAGCGAATCAAAAGCAATGATTCTCGGCTGCGCCGGGACCGCCCTTACCCCCCATGAGATCGACCTCTACAAGGGCGAGCGCCCCTGGGGATTCATCCTGTTTGCCCGCAACCTGCAGGCGCCCGAGCAGATCCGTGATCTGGTCGCCGCCATGCGGGACGCCGTCGGTCGTCCCGATGCGCCGGTCCTGATCGACCAGGAAGGGGGACGCGTCCAGCGCATCCGTCCGCCCATGATCGAGAAATATCCCCCGGCGCAGCTGCTCAGCGAACTCTACCGGGCGGACAGGGCAAGGGGTTTGCGCGCGGCATGGCTGATGTCGCGCCTGCACGCCTTCGATCTGATGAAGCTCGGCATTACGGTCGATTGCCTCCCGGTCCTCGACGTGCCGGTCGAAGGTGCCAGCAATGTCATCGGCGACCGCGCTTACGGTTTCGATCCGGTCACGGTGGCCGAAATGGGCCAGGCGGCGGCTGAGGGCCTCAAGGCTGGCGGCATGCTGCCTGTCATGAAGCATATTCCCGGCCACGGCCGTGGCATGGCCGATTCGCACCATGAGCTTCCAGTGGTGAATGCTCCGCTTGAAGACCTTGAAGCGCATGATTTTCGTCCGTTCATGGCCATGAAGGACGAATTGATGGCCATGAGCGCCCATATCGTTTTTACCGCACTCGATCCGGAGCGTCCGGCCACGACATCGCGCAAGGTGATCGAAGAGGTCATTCGCGGCCGGATCGGTTTTGACGGCTTGTTGATTTCCGACGACAGTTCCATGAACGCCCTGAAGGGGACACTCGGCGAACGCGCTGCCGACATTGTTGCCGGCGGCTGCGATATCGTCTTGCATTGCAATGGCCTGATGGACGAAATGAGGCAGGTCGTGGATAAGGTTCCGCTGCTGGCCGGCGAGGCGCTGCGCCGCGCGCAGGCGGTCGAGACTGGTTTCCGCACGCCGGATGATGCCGATGAAGCGGCGGTTCGGGCGGAATTCTGGTCATTGCTGCCGACGTCCTAGGCTGCAGGAGGGGAGGCGCATGGCGAGCGAACGATCGAAGAGCGCCACGCCGATGGAAAAGCTCTGGCAGGATGCCGAGGACCGTGCGGTCACCGACCCGGCGCTTGTGATTGACGTCACCGGTTTCGAAGGGCCGCTTGATCTGCTTCTGCATCTGGCCCGCACCCAGAAGGTCGACCTCCAGCGGATTTCAGTTCTGGCTCTCGCCGAACAGTATCTCCAATTCATCGAAAGTGCCCGCAAGGTGCGCATCGAACTTGCCGCCGACTATCTGGTCATGGCCGCATGGCTCGCATTTCTCAAATCCAAACTGTTGATCCCCCAGCAGAGCCGCGGCGATGACGGCCCGACCGGTGAGGAAATGGCGGCCATTCTGGCGTTTCGCTTGAAACGGCTGGAATCCATGCGGGAACAGGCGACCATGCTGGTCAACCGCAACCGCATCGGCCGCGATATCTTCGTGCGCGGCGCGCCGGAGCATATTCCGCAACGCAGCCAGTCGGCCTTCGATGCGAGCCTCTACGACCTGTTATCCGCCTACGCCAACCTTCGCCAACGGCAGGCCGTGACGCAGGTCACGATCGAGCGCCGGAAAGTCTGGTCGCTGGTCGAAGCGCGGCAGATGCTGACCGACATGATCGGCGAGATCGCAGACTGGACGGCGCTGCAGGACTATCTGTTGCGATACATGCCGGCGGAAGAGCGGGTGACGGCGACTGCAAGCGCCTTTGCCGCCTCGCTCGAACTGGTGCGGGAGGGCAAGCTCGAGCTGCGGCAGGACGGCGCCTTCCAACCGATCTATCTGCGCGAGGGGCGCAGACCGCCGCTATCGGTCGTTTCGACCGAACAGGAGAGTGACCGTGCAGACGACTGAAGACGATAGCTTGCCTCCGGAAACGGAGATGGAGGCCGAGAACGGGCAGGGCGAGACGCCGCGTTTCACCCTGTCCGACTTCGATATCCAGCGGACAGTCGAGGCACTGGTCTTCGCTTCGGCGGAACCGGTTTCAGAAGCCTATCTCGCCGACCGCCTCCCGCGCGGTACGGATATCGCCGCTGCGATGCGTCAGCTGGCGGCCTTCTATGCGGGGCGGGGCGTCAACCTCCTGCGGGTCGAGGATCGCTGGGCTTTCCGTACAGCGGCCGACCTGTCCTTCATGATCCGTCGCGATGAAACCGAGGTGAAGAAGCTTTCGCGTGCCGCGCTGGAAGTGCTGGCGATCATTGCCTATCACCAGCCGGTAACGCGCGCCGAGATCGAGGAAATTCGTGGCGTCCAGACGTCCAAGGGCACGCTCGACGTGCTGATGGAAGCAGGCTTCGTACGGTTTCGGGGCCGGCGACGTTCGCCGGGGCGTCCGGTCACGCTTGGTACGACGATCGGTTTTCTCGATCATTTCGGTCTTGAAGAACTGCGCGATCTCCCCGGTCTCGAAGAACTCAAGGGCGCCGGCATGCTTTCCGGGCGTATCCCTCCGAATTTCAATATTCCAATCCCCTCGCTTGGGGACGATCTGACCGAGGATGAGGATCCGATCACGCAGCTCGATCTGGAAGAACTGGGCCTGCTGGCGCCGAGCGGTGGTGGCGAATAAGGCGCAGACTAGTTGCGAGAACCGTCGTCCGCGCTTCTGATGACGCAGACGTTATCGACTTGCTCACCCCGAGCCGCGTTCGAGCATGCATGGCGCGATTTGGTATTTGAAAAATTCCGGCAATACGCTTACACCGGGCCAAAGGCGCTTTAGCCGCGCGATCCATGGAGTTTGAAAATGGGTAGTTTCAGTGTATGGCACTGGTTGATCGTTCTGGTCATCGTGTTGATCTTCTTCGGCCGCGGCAAGATCCCGGATCTGATGGGCGACGTTGCCAAGGGCATCAAGAGCTTCAAGAAGGGCATGGCCGACGACGACGCGCCGACGGACAATTCCAAGACCGTTGACGGCCGTACCGTCGACCACAAGGCCGAAGAGACAAAGACTAGATAACAGAAGGCGTCTCTGCAGAGACGCGATTCGGCGGGAGCCGCGTGAATGTTGGATATCGGCTGGACCGAGCTTTTGGTCATAGCGGTCGTCATGATCGTTGTGGTCGGGCCGAAGGATTTGCCCCCCATGCTGCGGGCGTTCGGAAAAATGACGAGCAATCTGCGCAAGATGGCCGGCGATTTCCGCACCCAGTTCGACGAGGCGCTGCGTGAAGCGGATATGGATGATGTGCGCAAGACCATCTCCGACGCCAAGAGCCTGAACCCCGCCAATGCGCTGCGCGATGCGATCAATCCCCTGCGCCAGATGGGCCAGGAGATCCGTGACGACCTGCAAAAGGCGACCACTTTTCCCAAGCAGGCGGAAAATGGCACGTCGGCTGACGATCCGATGCTGACGGGCGAGGGGACGCAGGACGCCGACGACCTCGCTGATGCGACGGTCCCGCAGGCGGCAACGGCGCCGGTCCAGCCCGCCGCTGCTGCACCCGCCGCCGCCGCTCCCGCTCCCGCCACAACAACTCCTGGGCCGGCCGTGCCTTCCGCCGTGCCCGATACCCTGACCGCCGCTTCGGACGTTCCGGTGCGCAAGCAGCGTGCGCCTCGCGCCAAGGCGGGGGGCGATGCGCCCTTGACGGCCGACGCCCCGGTCGTGTCCAAGCCAAGGGCCAGGAAGGTCGGCACTACGGCGGATGGATCGGCGACGGGCGTCCCGCAAGCGGTAACTTCTGCCGGCAAGCCCGCCAAACGGCCTGCAAAGCAGGAGACGGCCGTTGCTGTCGCAAGAAGCCCGCGCGCGCCCAAAAAGGTCACCCCGCCGAAGGATGAAGCATGACCGGCGATATCGATGACAAGCCGCAGCCGCTGATGGAGCATCTGCTGGAACTGCGCACACGCCTTATCTGGTCGCTGGCCGCGTTCTTCGTTGCATTTCTCGTCTGCTTCTTCTTTGCCAAGGGCCTGTTCAACATTCTTGTCCAGCCTTATCGCTGGGCAGTGATCTGGGCGGGTCTGGACGTTTCGAAGTCGGAACTGATCTATACGGCGCCGCAGGAGTTCTTCTTCACCCAGGTCAAGGTGGCGATGTTCGGTGCGCTGGTCATTGCCTTCCCGATCATTGCCTCGCAGCTTTACAAATTCGTGGCGCCGGGCCTCTACAAAAACGAACGCGCAGCCTTCCTGCCGTTCCTGATTGCCTCCCCGATCCTGTTCCTGATGGGCGCGGCTCTCGTCTATTTCTTCTTCACGCCCATGGTCATGTGGTTTTTCCTGGCCATGCAGCAGGCGCCTACGGATGGCGGCGTGGCGATTTCGCTTCTGCCGAAGGTATCGGAATATCTCAGCCTGATCATGACACTGGTCGTGTCTTTCGGTCTGGTGTTCCAGTTGCCGGTGGTCACGACGCTGCTGGCCCGCGTCGGCCTTCTCACCAGCGACTGGCTGCGGGAAAAGCGCAAGTTCGCGATCGTCATCGCATTCGTCGTCGCCGCCGTGCTGACGCCGCCTGACCCCCTGTCCCAGATCGGTCTTGCGCTACCGACCATCCTTCTCTACGAGATTTCCATCTATGCCGCACGATTGGTGGAGCGTAAGCGCAAGGATCAGGATCTGGCTGAATCTGGCGATAGCGTCTCCGCTTCACCGGCGGACCCAGTCTAACGCGCTCCGGAACACTGTCTTGCTCAGGCCGGAGCAAACCTCGCGGCCGAGCCGGCTGGCACGGCCATAGTCCCTATCCCGACCGATGACGTGGAACGACGATGCTCGATATCAAGTGGATCCGTGAGAACCCGCAGGCGCTCGATGCAGCCTTGGCCAAGCGCGGTGCCGAGCCGCAGTCCGCTGCGCTCGTGGCGATGGACGAAAAGCGCCGCGCCGTCATCGCCAGCCTGCAGGACATGCAGTCCCGCCGCAATGCCGCTTCCAAGGAAATCGGCGCCGCGATGGCACAGAAGAACATGGAACTGGCGGACAAGCTGAAGGCGGAGGTTGCGACCCTTAAGGACGCCATGCCGGCGGCCGAGCAGCAAGAACGCGAAGTCAGCGCCGCGCTTGACGACATGCTGTCGCGCATTCCCAACATTCCGCTTGAAGACGTTCCGGTGGGCAGAGACGAGAACGACAACGTCGTCACCCGCATCGTCGGCGAAAAGCCGCTCTGGACCCATGCCGCCAGAGAGCATTTCGAAATCGGCGAAGCACTTGGCTACATGGATTTCGATCGGGCGGCAAAGCTGTCCGGCTCGCGCTTCACGGTGCTGACCAGCCAGCTGGCACGGCTGGAGCGGGCACTCGGGCAGTTCATGATCGATCTGCATACCGGCGAGCACGGCTATACGGAAGTTTCTTCGCCGTTGATGGTGCGCGACGAGGCGATGTTCGGCACCGGCCAGTTGCCGAAATTCGCCGAAGACCTGTTCAAGACGACTGATGGCCGCTGGCTGATCCCGACCGCCGAAGTGACGCTGACCAATCTGGTCGCCAACGAGATCCTGGAGCAGGAAAAGCTGCCGCTACGCTTCACCGCTCTTACCCCATCCTTCCGTTCGGAAGCCGGTTCGGCCGGGCGCGATACGCGCGGCATGCTGCGTCAGCACCAGTTCTGGAAATGCGAACTGGTCTCGATCACCGATCAGGACAGCGCGCTGGAAGAGCATGAGCGGATGACGGCCTGCGCCGAGGAAGTGCTCAAGCGGCTTGGCCTGCATTTCCGTACCCTGACGCTGTGCACCGGCGACATGGGTTTTGGTGCACGCAAAACCTACGATCTGGAAGTCTGGCTGCCGGGCCAGAATGCCTATCGTGAAATTTCGTCCTGCTCGGTTTGCGGCGATTTCCAGGGGCGGCGCATGAATGCGCGCTATCGCGGCAAGGAAGACAAGGCGACCCGCTTCGTACACACGCTGAACGGCTCGGGCACCGCCGTCGGTCGCTGCCTGATCGCGGTGCTCGAAAACTATCTGAACGAAGACGGCTCTGTCACAATTCCAGACGTGCTTGTGCCCTACATGGGCGGCCTGACGAAAATCGAAAAAGCCTAGGCTCCAAGGATGCGCATTCTCCTGACCAATGACGACGGTATTCATGCGGAAGGGCTGGCAGTTCTCGAACGAATTGCCCGCCAGCTTTCCGAGGATGTCTGGATCGTGGCGCCGGAAACCGATCAAAGCGGTTTTGCCCATTCTCTAACCCTGTCGGAGCCGCTGCGCCTGCGCAAGATCAGCGACAGGCATTATGCGCTGCGCGGCACGCCAACCGATTGCGTCATCATGGGCATGCGCCAGGTCATGGGCGGCAAGCCGGATCTGGTCCTTTCAGGGGTCAATGCCGGAGCCAACCTTGCCGACGACGTCACCTATTCCGGGACGGTCGCCGGCGCGATGGAAGGCACGCTGCAGGGCGTGCGCTCAATCGCGCTGAGCCAGGCCTATATCAAACAGGAGGGCGCCAGGATCATTCCCTGGGAGACCGCGGAAGCCCATGCTGTCGGCCTCATCCGCAAGCTGCTGGAGACCGAATTGCCGGCCGGCACCCTGCTTAACATCAACTTCCCGGCCTGCGCACCGGACGAGGTTGCAGGTATCGATGTAACGGCGCAGGGCAAGACGGATTTCGATCTGGCCGTGGACGAGCGCAAGGACGGACGCGGTTTCCCCTATTACTGGCTCTATTTCGCATCGCGCGCCGGCCGTCCGGGCGACGGCACGGATCTCAACGCCGTGCGTGAAAACCGTATTTCGGTGACGCCGCTGAAGCTGGACCTGACGGATTATTCGGTGCAGGATCGGTTGAAGACGGTTCTGGGCTGACAGCCTTTCGATATGCGTGACGGAGTAGCTGCTTGAAGCCGGGAATGGTCGAGAAGGAAGGTTTTGCGGCGCTCGTGCTGCGTCTGCGCTCCGAGGGTATTTCCGATCTCGACCTCCTGACGGCGGTCGAGCAGACGCCGCGCTCGCAATTCGTGCCGGCGCAATTCTCCGACAATGCCTATTCCAGCCGCACCATTCCCATCGATTGCGGCTCCTTCATGGAAGGGGCCGACCTTGCCGTTCGCATTCTCGCCAGGCTTCAGGTCAAACCTGGCCAGCGCGTGCTGGAGATCGGCACGGGCAGCGGCTTCATGACAGCGGTCATCGGTCGGCTGGCAGAAAGGGTGCTGTCCGTCGAACGCTACAAGACCCTGGTAACCCAGGCGCAGGCCCGCATCGAGGCGTTGGGTATCGGCGGAGTCATCATCCGTCAGGCAGATGGCGGCAACGGCATGCCCGGCGAGGGCACGTTCGACCGTATTCTGGTCACAGCTGCCTTTCCCACAATGCCGCGTTTCTATGCCGATCAACTGACGCATGGCGGCTCGATGATGGCGCCGCTGATGATCGACGAGGATACCTGCATGATGGTGCGTCTCACCAAGACCGGCAGCCGTTTCGAGCGGGAAGACCTCTTCACCGTTCCCTATCTGCCGCTCGTTCCGCAGATGGCAGCGCAGCTCTAGCCGCTCCAACCGGTCACTCGGACCCTCGCTTTCGCAGCCCCGATCCTATGGTTAGCAATTTGCCAAAAATAACCTGAGATTCCACCAGCTTTAACCCGACGGTAAGACTAACGCGCTTTAATCATCCTCACTTGGTTGCGTCACGAGTAGGTCGGTCATGCGTTTTCAGAGTTCATACAAAGTCGGAAAATCGAGCCTGCGGTTTGCGGCTTTGGCCTTGCTGGCAAGCGCCGCAACGGGCTGCAGCTCCGATGCAACCCGTTTCGATAACCTGTTTTCCAAAACGGACAACTTGACCACGGCATCGATCCCGCAGCGGCAGGGTAGCGGCGCTTACGGTCAGGCGCCCGTTCCGCAAGGCGATATCAATGGTGGCGGCATGTCCGCGCCGATGGCCAATGCCGGCGGGTACCAGGGTAGCGGCGGCTATCAGGCCAATGCCGGTTATCAGAACAATGGTGGCTATGGCGGCTCGATGTCGGCAAATGCGGCTCCGTCCGCTTCGGGCAGCGTCCAACGCTCCGAGCTGGCGGCCCCGTCGACGAGCGGCGCGCCGGCGACATATCGTCAGCAGGCCATGGCCCAGCCGATGCCGGCCAGCCAGAACAATGAAGGGCTTGCCCCACGTTCACTCTCGGTGCCCTCGGCAGACAGCGCAGCGTCCGCCCCCGCAAAGTCGGCATCCGGCTGGACCACGGCCAATGCCCCGAAGGTGACCGTTCGTGCCGGCGAAAGTGCCGCTTCGCTCGCCAAGCGTTACGGCGTCCCGGAAAAGGAAATTCTGAAGGCGAATGGCGGCAAGGTTCAGGCCGGCCAGATTGCCGTCATCCCGACCTATGGCACACCGCGCAATGCGGCCAAGGCTCATTCGGACGGCAGCGATCTTGCCGGCGAGAGCCAGGCGCCAATGCCGCAGCAGCCGGAGCAAAAGGTGGCAGCTCTGCCAGGCGCGCCGACGGCACGCGACAAAGCCCGGAGCGAAGGCGGTAAACTAGGCCCGGCCGGCGGCGGCAAGACGGCGGGTGGCACCTATACGGTAGCGCCGGGCGATTCGCTGGCCAAGATTGCCCGCTCCACGGGCACGCCGATCGATCAGTTGAAGTCGGCAAACGGTCTGTCGACGGAAAACCTCCGGATCGGCCAGACGCTGACGCTCCCGAACGCGGGTTCAGATACGGCGAAAACCGCCTCCATTCCGGCCCAACCCGCATCGGCAAAGCCCGCCCAGCCGGCCCAGGTGGAAACCGCCTCCGTAGCGCCGCAGCAGGCTGCAAAGCCGGCAGCCGAGGCAACGCCTGCCGCCACAGCCAGCGTTTCCGAGGTCGAAAAGAAGTCGGATGTGGCTTCGATTGCCCCGAGCTCAACGGGTATCAGCAAGTATCGCTGGCCGGTCAACGGCGCGGTTGTTGCCGGCTACGGCGCCAACGTCAACGGCAGCCGCAATGACGGTATCGATATCTCCGTTCCGGAAGGCACGCCGATCAAGGCTGCCGAAAACGGCGTCGTCATCTATGCGGGCAACGGCCTGAAGCAACTGGGCAACACGGTTCTGGTACGCCATGACGACGGCAAGGTCACGGTCTATGGTCATGCCGGCAATATCAATGTCAGCCGTGGCCAGAAGGTTCAGCGCGGCCAGACACTCGCGGCTTCCGGCATGAGCGGCGATGCCAAGCGCCCGCAGGTGCATTTCGAGGTTCGCAAGGACGCGACCCCGGTCAACCCCATCACTTTCCTTGAATAATGTAGTGCGTTTCAAGGATGTTCGAAAAAGCCCGGTTTCGCCGGGCTTTTTTGCGACTGCCCGATGGTTGCCTACTTGTCCGTCAACGGTTTGCGCAGCCGACCGGCCAGATCCTGAATGAATTGCCAGGCGACGCGGCCGGAGCGGCCGCCGCGCGTAGTTGCCCATTCCAGCGCCTGGTGGTGCAGGGCGGACCGCTCGATGCCGAGATCGAAATGGTCGGCGTAGCCGTCGATCATTGTCAGGTAGTCGTCCTGACTGCATTTGTGGAAGCCCAGCCAGAGCCCGAAGCGGTCGGACAGGGAGACTTTCTCCTCCACGGCTTCGGAAGGATTAATCGCTGTCGACTGCTCGTTTTCCATCATGTTGCGGGGCAAGAGATGGCGACGGTTGGAGGTGGCGTAGAACAACACGTTGTCAGGCCGGCCCTCGATCCCGCCATCCAGCGCCGCCTTGAGCGACTTGTAGGCGGTATCGTCGTGATCGAAGGAGAGATCATCGCAAAACAGGATGACCCGGTGCGACGAGGTCTTGAGGATGTCGAGGAGAGCGGGAAGCGATGCGATATCCTCGCGATGCACCTCGACGAGCTTGAGGGGCGAGCCCGTGGCGCGGCGCACTTCTTCGTGAACGGCTTTCACCAGCGACGACTTTCCCATGCCGCGCGCACCCCACAGCAGCACGTTGTTGGCCGCATATCCTTCAGCGAAACGCAGCGTGTTCTCATGCAGGATATCGCGGACATGATCGACGCCGCGGATCAGCGTCAGCGCCACCCGATTGGGACGGGGAACCGGCTGAAGCGACTGATTTGCCGGCGCCCAGACGAAGCAATCGGCAGCGTCCCAGTCATTGACGGCGGGCGGCGGACCCGCCAGTCGTTCGATGGCGTCCGCAAGGCGACGGACCTCGGCCAGCAGCAGGGCGGTGTTCGGTTCAGTCATTTCGGCCTCCGGGCGCTGGTTTTTTGTGTATTCGACCGGCGGTAGCATGGTGTTGCCGGCCTCGAAAGGGTAGGACGCTTTGAAACGGTACGCCGAACGGTCTGTGTTGCATTCGGGGCGGCGGTTACTATATTTCGGCGGCCTTCACGGCTATCTACGCGTATCGCGTCAATCTGGGAGTTTTCGATGTTTGTTTCCGAGGCATTTGCCCAAGCCAGTGGTGCAGCCCCCGCAGCCGGTGGCGCATTCGGCTCCGGTCTTGAAATGCTCTTCCTCTTCGCGCCATTGATGGTCGTCTGGTATTTCTTCCTGATCCGGCCGCAGCGCGCTCAGTTGAAGAAGCGTCAGGAGACCCTGAGTGCAATCCGCCGCGGTGACCAGGTCGTGCTCGGCGGTGGTATTTCCGGCAAAGTGAACAAGGTCATCGACGACAACGAAGTCGAAGTCGAAATTGCCGAAAACGTCCGGGTTCGCGTTCTGCGCTCCTATATCGCGGAAGTCCGCGTCAAGGGCGAGCCGGTCAAGACCGAAGCCGCGAAGTAACATCGTCAAATCCCGTGCGCCGCCCGAGCCAAGAACATCTTTTCCGATGAAACCTGTACAGATCCGCGACGCACATTTTCCGGGCCGGGCCGAGATCGACGTTTATGGCAATGGCGGTTTCCGCTTTGCCGACATGTCGCATCGCGGCTCGATCCTCTGCCTTCCGTCCGGCATCTACGGTTGGGATATGTCGGAAGGGGACGCGCTCGAGGCTGCAGCCTTCGAAAAGGTTCTGGCGGATGCCGGCGAGATCGAGTTTCTCATTCTTGGCACCGGCGTGGATCTGCGCCCCATTCCGGCCGCGCTGCGCGCCGTGTTCAACCAGCACGGGATCGCATCCGACCCGATGAACACAGGCGCCGCGGTCCGCACCTACAACATCATGCTGATGGAATCGCGACCGGTGGCGGCTGCCCTCATCGCGGTCGACTGACAGGTGACAAGGAACGGGCTTCGTGAGCGCATCGGCCGACACCAATTCGGATATCTGCCTCTCAACATTGAGGCAGACGGACCGTGACCGTTATCTTGCCTGTCTGCTTTCGCCGCAGGACAAGCGCGCCGCTCTTGCAGCTCTTTATGCCTTCAATGCCGAGATCGCCAAGATCCGCGACGTGATCCGCCAGCCGCTGGCCGGTGAAATCCGCCTGCAGTGGTGGCGCGGCCAGTTCGAGAACGGCCCGAACGAAGAAGCACATGCCAACCCGGTTGCCGCCGCGCTGTTTGCGGCGGTCGACCGGTACCGGCTGCCACGCCAGACCTTTATCGACATGCTCGATGCGCGGATCTTCGATCTTTACGATGACCCGTTCCCGGATCGCAACGCGCTGGAAGGCTATGCGGGCGAGACGGCTTCGGCGCTTATCCAACTTGCAGGCCTGATCCTGTCGCCGGCGGATGCCGCGCGTGCCGCGCCCGCTGCGGGGCATGCGGGCGTCGCGCATGCGATATCGGGTACGCTCCTGCTGATGCCGAACCATTCGGCCCGTGGCCAGCTCTATATTCCGCTCGATCTTCTGTCTGCCGTCGGCCTTGACCGAGAAACCTTCCTAGCGGGCGATGACGGTGACCGGATCTCCGCCGCCATCGAGGCCTTTGCCGGCCTGGGCCTCGACCATCTGGCACGAGCCCGGGCGCAGGGCAGGGTGCCCGCCGCGGTTATGCCGGCCTTCCTGCCGGCCGCAACGACCACGGTCGTGCTGAAACGGGCTCGGACGCTGGGGTCAGGTGTTTTCACGCGAAATCTTCTTCCTCTTCAGTGGCGCCGTCAGGTGCATATGGTCATCGCACTGTCGCGCGGGTCCATTTGACTAGGCCGGCCGTCTGGCTCCGCTTCCCGGACCTTTTGTTCGGACCCGTGCGTTGGTAACCTGTTGCACGGCCATGTCCACGCAAGCCTGATGCGCTAGTCGGATATGCCCGCAAGGACGCGGGGTGTTTTCGGGAGGAAAGATGAGCCTTGTCAGCTGGTTGATTATTGCCGTGATCGTCATCGCGCTGGCCTATTACGTGACGCGCATGGCCAAGGACCGCGAGGATGGCGAACGCCACGACCCGGGGCTCGCCATTCTGGAGTTCGGTCGGGCGTTTCCGACGGAAGCGATCCGCGCGCTGCATGAGACGGCCGACGGCAATGCCGTCTTCATCCGGCTGCATGACGGCAAGGCCGGCGTGATGCGCAATTACGGCCGGCATTATTCATGCCATGTCATCCAGCCCGGCCGCGCGCGCGCCACGAGCACGGCCGACGGCAGGGGTTTTGTTATCGAGTTCCTCGATGCGCCGACGCAGAATGGCGAATTCGTCTTTCCAAGCCAGCAGGTCGCTGCCGAAGTCGGGCTCTGGCTGCTGGGAAATTATGTAAGCCCCGAAGACAAGACGGCCGAAGACCGCAATGCCGACTGACCGTTGGCGCGCTGACCAGCCGGGCTCGGTGCGGAGAGCGTCGTGTGCGAGACCGCAAATTGATTATCAAACGACAACGGCCCGCATCTGCGGGCCGTTGCTTTTCAATGCGATGCTCGGGAAAGCCCTGCGTTCAGCCAAGCCATTCCTTGCAGTCCTTGAGCGCGCGCGCCGCGATCAACTGCCGCTTCATGATCGTCTTGTCCTTGCCGCGAAAACGCTTGACACCCTCCGGCTTGACGATGGAGCCCGGTTCCAGTTCAGGGAAAAGTCCGAAATTGATGTTCATGGGCTGGAACGACCGCTTGCCTGGCTCATCGTCGGACATGATGTGCCCGCCGGTGATGTGGTTGAGCAGCGAGCCGAGCGCGGTCGTGGCCGGCGGCAGCGACGGTGTCTCGCCCCTGCGTTCGGCGGCGGCGAACCGGCCGGCAAGCAGACCGACGGCGGCACTTTCCACGTAGCCCTCGCAGCCGGTGATCTGGCCGGCAAAGCGCAGCCCCTTGCGGCTCTTCAATGTCAGCGAAGGGTCGAGCAGAACCGGCGACTGTATATAGGTATTGCGATGCAGCCCGCCGAGCCGGGCGAATTCGGCATTTTCGAGCCCCGGGATCAGGCGAAAAATCTCCGCCTGGGCGCCGTATTTCAGTTTCGTCTGGAAACCGACCATGTTGTAGAGCGTGCCGAGCGCATTGTCCTGACGCAGCTGCACGACGGCATAGGCTTTCACGGACGGGTTATGCGCGTTGGTCAGGCCCATTGGTTTCATCGGGCCGTGGCGAAGGGTTTCGCGTCCGCGTTCTGCCATCACCTCGATCGGCAGGCAGCCATCGAAATAGGGTGTGCCTTCCCATTCCTTGAAACCGACCGTATCGCCGGCAATCAGCGCATCGATGAATGCATCGTACTGGTCCTTGTCGAGCGGGCAGTTGATGTAATCCTTGCCGGTGCCGCCAGGTCCGACCTTGTCGTAGCGTGACTGGTACCAGCAGATATCCATGTTGATGGAATCCCGGTGGACGATCGGCGCAATGGCATCGAAGAAAGCGAGCGCGTCCTGTCCGGTCTGTGCCTGGATGGCGCCGGCGAGATCCGGCGATGTCAGCGGCCCGGTGGCGATGACGGCGAGATCCCAGACCTGCGGCGGTAGGCCGGTCACTTCTTCGCGCAGCACCGTAATCAGTGGATTGCCGTGAATGGCCGCAGTGACGGCATCGGAAAAGCCGTCACGATCGACGGCCAACGCACCGCCGGCCGGAACCTGGTTCTGATCGGCGCAAGCCATGATCAGCGAGCCGGCAAGGCGCATTTCCGCATGGATGACGCCGACGGCATTGGCCGTGGCATCATCGGACCGGAAGGAGTTTGAACAGACCAGTTCGGCAAGGCCGTCGGTCTTGTGGGCGTCGGTGCCGCGTGTGCCGCGCATCTCGTGCAGGATGACGGGAACGCCGGTCTTGGCGATCTGCCAGGCGGCTTCGGAGCCGGCAAGGCCGCCACCGATAACGTGAATGGGGGAGTGGAGCGTGTTTGTCATGGCGCGCTCATTATCATGCGTGCCTGCGCCATCCAAACGGAAAGCATTCGGGCGCATTCGCGGTAGCGAGTAAAAATAGATCAGACATGCAAACGGCGCCGCGTGGGCGCCGTCGAAGAGATATCGAACAGCCGATATCCCATGAACGCGGCCTCATGCCGCGAGGACTTTTACTTAACGGTAGCTGCGGGCGGCGACGTTGCGAATGTCGTAACGCGTCAGGCCGATATCATTCAGGGCCTGGTTCGACAGGCTGCCGAGCTCGTTCATCGTGCGGCGGTAGCTGATCCAGTTCTTAGCGATGCGGATCGGGTTCATGGTTTCCTCGAGTGATCTGATGCCGAGAGCGTTCTTGCTGCGGCGACTGAGGAGCTTATACAACCGAAGGGCAACGGAACGGAGTGCAAAAAATCGGCCGCTGCCATGCAAATGTGCAGGATGTTGAACAAAAAACGCGCTTTGCTGCTTTGCGATGCAGCGCCAGGCAGATTTATGGCAAGAATCGAGCATAAAAAAAGCGCCCGGTAAGGGGCGCTCTTTTGACATCCTGCAACACCCTTCCGGGCAGCAGAAATCAGTTGCCGACGGCGGTGCGAGCCACACGGCGGATGTCGCCACGGCCGATGCCGAGGTCGTGCAGTTCACGGTCGGACATGCGACCAAGTTCAGAGACGGTCTGACGATATTTGCGCCAGTTGGTGAGCGAGCGAGCGATGTTCATGGCCTATTCCTCTATAGTAACTTGCCGACACTCATCATGGCCGGCCTCAATTTCATGAGCTCAATATAAATCGATTTAATCCCCGTAACAGCGCTATTAACGAAGGGGACGTATGCGCGATATGCAGGTCTGGTTAAAGGTCGTTAGCCAAATTCGCAGAAATGAGGCGGACGGCGCCGGAACCGTGTGGGCCTAGACACCAAAACGCCCACCGGGGGAGGAGATCCGGTGGGCGTCTGAGGAAGCGACCAGCGATCGGGAGGAGGAAGATCGCCAGTCTATCGAAGTCACGTTTGGGAGGAGGATACGTGACCCGAATTCTGTTCGCAGGTGAAAGCTTGACGGTGTTTCGACGATTACGTCCGGCCGCCAGCCGTTGCAGCTGCTGTATTGTCTGCTAAGGCGCTTTATAGCTAAGCTCGCTGGCAATTGGAGTGCAAACTGGGAAAGAGAGCCATGCCCTGCGCGCATCGCTCAGCTCGGGCTGCCGTTATTGCCTGCCAATACCGTACTACTGGGAATTCCCACTATCGCGTCTTCGAACGTCCACCGGGAATTGGGATCAATAAAGCGTTGGAAACCGGCTTTTCGGGTGCATGACAACTGTCATTTTTCCTTTGCGTGTCGAAAAACGGGTGATATAGAGACGCGCGCTCCGGAAGGCCTCTTGTCCGAGGATTTCGTCGCGGTTCGGTGCGCGGGTATGGTGAAATTGGTAGACACGCCAGATTTAGGTTCTGGTGCCGCAAGGCGTGGGAGTTCAAGTCTCTCTACCCGCACCAGGATCGCGGAGTTGGCAGTCGGAGCCTTTTGTTTAAGGGCAGTGGAACTGCCGTCGCTCCCCGGTTGCGTTCGAGATTGTATCTGAAGCCACGGCCGGCTGCGTTCCGGGACCGTGCGATCGAAACCACGGCCGTGTGCACACAGCCGTTTGATATGAAGGTTAGACAATGCAGGTTACCGAAACCCTCTCCGAGGGCCTGAAGCGCGAACTTAAGGTCGTCATCCCGGCCAAGGACATGGAAGCGCAGATGAACGTGCGCCTCGCCGACGCCAAGGATAAGGTCCGCATCAACGGCTTCCGTCCGGGCAAGGTGCCGGTCGCGCATCTGAAGAAGATGTACGGCAAGTCCATCATGGCCGAACTCGTCAACGAGATCGTGCGCGAACGCCCGACCGCCATTCTTTCCGAGCGCGGCGAAAAGTCCGCCACCCAGCCTTCGATCACCATGACCGAAGACGAAGCGGAAGCCGAAAAGATCCTGGCCGCCCAGGCCGATTTCGAATTCAGCATTGCCTACGAAGTCATTCCGCCGATCGAACTTCAGCCGACCACTGGCATCAAGGTCACGCGCGAAGTCGTTGAAGTCTCGGAAGACGAAGTCACCGAGCAGATCCTCAAGGTCGCCGAAAGCGCCCGTTCTTACGAAACCAAGAAGGGCAAGGCCGCAGAAGGCGACCGCGTCACCATGAACTATCTCGGCAAGGTCGACGGCGAAGCCTTTGACGGCGGCGCTGCTGAAGATGCCGAACTGGTCATCGGTTCCAACCGCTTCATCCCGGGCTTCGAAGATCAGCTGGTCGGCGTCAAGGCTGGCGATGAAAAGGTCATCACCGTCACCTTCCCGAGCGAATACCCGGCTGCCAACCTGGCCGGCAAGGAAGCCACCTTTGACATCACCGTCAAGGACGTTGCGGCCGCTGCCGAACTGGAAATCAACGACGACCTCGCGACCAAGCTCGGTCTCGAATCGGCTGACAAGCTGAAGGAAATCGTTCGCAGCCAGATCGAAGGCCAGTACGGCAACGTCACCCGCCAGAAGGTCAAGCGTCAGATCCTCGACCAGCTCGACGAACTCTACAAGTTCGACGCGCCGCAGGGCCTCGTCGACGCCGAGTTCGAAAACATCTGGCGCCAGATCAACACCGACCTCGCACAGTCCGGCAAGACCTTTGCCGACGAGGACACGACCGAGGAAGAAGCCCGCGCCGAATACACCAAGCTGGCTGAACGCCGCGTTCGTCTCGGCCTCGTTCTTTCCGAAATCGGCGAAAAGGCCGGCGTCGAAGTAACCGAAGAAGAAATGCAGCGCGCGCTTTACGCACAGCTGCAGCAGTTCCCGGGCCAGCAGAAGGAAATCCTCGATTTCTTCCGCAACACGCCGGGCGCGTCCGCTTCGCTGCGCGCGCCGATCTTCGAAGAGAAGGTCATCGACAAGCTGCTGTCGGAAGTTGACGTCACCGACAAGACCGTCAGCAAGGAAGAGCTGATGGCCGACGACGAGGACGACGCTTCGGAAAAGCCGGCCAAGAAGGCTGCTCCGAAGAAGAAGGCCGCCAAGGCTGACGACGCCGCCGAAGGCGAAGAAGCCGCGCCGAAGAAGAAGGCTGCTCCGAAGAAGAAGGCCGCTGAAGACAGCGCCGAATAATCCTTTTCGGATAGACAATATGAAAGGCCGGGTTGGAAACAGCCCGGCCTTTTTCGTGTTTTGGATGGTGGATTGAAGTTATGGAAGCAACACCATTAATGTTGCCAATGGTTGCATTTGAGGGTGTGGCATGACTCTGGTTCATAATGAACGCCGCAAATACCTGGCTGCGTCTTTTGATCGTGCATCGACTGCTTCGCTTGCCGTCGGCGTCTTCGGTCAGTTGACGGCGCTCGATGTGTGGACCATGGGCTGGAAATCGCTGGGTGCAGGTGGGATTTGGTTCGTTGCGGCTCTTGTGCTACATTTTGCCGGTCGCCAGGTTTTGGGAGGCTTACGCGAATGACTTCTGCTTCGTTCTTCTTCTGGTACATCCTGCCTGTTTTGATCTCTGTTTTTGGCTGGGGCGTCGCGGCCTATGTTACGCGCAACGATTCCAAGCCGCCTCATAATCAACATCCGGCCGAATGACGTTGTAAGCGGCATAAATTCCGCGACTTTCTTCGCCGCGCATGACATAAGGCAGCCGATTTCTCTCTTCCGAACCGGCAGCCATGATCCGCATCGAAAACGTCAGCAAGTCGAACAGCCATCGCATTCTTTTCATCGAAGCGACCGCAGCCCTCAACAGGGGCGAAAAGATCGGTCTGGTTGGCCCGAACGGCGCCGGCAAAACGACACTGTTTCGCATGATCACCGGCAGTGAAGAGCCGGATGAGGGCCAGGTCTCCATCGATAAGGGGGTGACCATCGGCTATTTTAATCAGGATGTCGGCGAAATGTCGGGCCGTAGCGCCGTGGCTGAAGTCATGGAAGGTGCCGGGCATGTCAGCATTGTCGCAGCAGAACTGCGCGAGCTGGAAGCCGCGATGGTCGATCCCGGCCGCATGGACGAGATGGATCAGATCATCGAGCGCTATGGCGACGTGCAGGCGCGTTACGAGGAACTGGACGGCTACGGGCTGGAAGGTCGCGCTCGCGAGGTTCTCGATGGCCTGAGCTTTTCCCAGGAAATGATGGATGGCGATGTCGGCAAGCTTTCGGGCGGCTGGAAGATGCGTGTGGCTTTGGCCCGCATTCTGCTCATGCGGCCGGATGTGATGCTGCTCGATGAACCGAGCAACCATCTGGATATCGAAAGCCTGATCTGGCTCGAAGCCTTCCTCAAGGGGTATGACGGCGCCTTGCTGATGACCTCCCATGACCGCGAGTTCATGAACCGCATCGTCGGAAAGATCATCGAGATCGACGGGGGCTCGCTCAACTCCTATTCCGGCGATTACGGTTTCTACGAGGAGCAGCGCGCTCTCAACGAAAAACATCAGCAGTCGCAGTTCGAACGCCAGCAGGCCATGCTTGCCAAGGAAATCAAGTTCATCGAGCGCTTCAAGGCGCGTGCCAGTCATGCCTCGCAGGTGCAGAGCCGTGTGAAAAAACTCGACAAGATCGAGCGCGTCGAGCCGCCTAAACGCCGCCAGACGGTGGCTTTCGAGTTCCAGCCGGCGCCGCGTTCGGGTGAGGATGTCGTCAACCTCAAGGGCGTGCACAAGGCTTATGGCAGCCGCACCATTTATGAAGGTCTGGATTTCATGATCCGCCGCAAGGAGCGCTGGTGCATCATGGGCATCAACGGTGCCGGAAAATCGACGCTGCTAAAACTGATTGCTGGTACAACCAATGCCGATCAAGGCTCTGTGTCACTCGGCGCCAGCGTCAAGATGGGGTACTTTGCCCAGCACGCCATGGATGTTCTGGATGGCGAACAGACCGTGTTCGAATGGCTGGAAAGCGAGTTTCCACGGGCAGGACAGGGCTCGCTTCGCGCGCTGGCCGGCTGCTTCGGTTTTTCCGGTGATGATATCGAGAAGAAATGTCGCGTGCTGTCAGGCGGCGAAAAGGCGCGTCTGGTCATGGCGGCGATGCTGTTCGATCCTCCAAATTTCCTCGTTCTCGACGAGCCGACCAACCACCTTGATCTGGATACCAAGGAAATGCTGATCAAGGCGCTGTCGGAATATGAAGGCACGATGCTGTTCGTCAGCCACGACCGTCATTTCCTGTCGGAACTGTCCAACCGTGTTCTGGAGCTGACGCCTGAGGGTATTCACCAGTATGGTGGTGGTTATACGGAATATGTCGAGCGCACCGGTTACGAAGCGCCGGGCCTGCATATCTGATCGGGCTTATGGGAGAAGCAAAAAAGGCGGCCGTCCGGGCCGCCTTTTCGTTCCTACACGGTGCCTGTCAGGCGCGCTCTTCCCAGATCTTTGCCAGCTCAACGAGCGTCGCCACGGCCTTGTCCATGTCCTGATGGCTGATCCATTCCAGCGGCGAATGGAAGGCATGGCCGCCGGCAAAGATGTTGGGGCAGGGCAGGCCCATGGCGGTGAGGCGCGAGCCATCCGTACCGCCGCGGATGCTTCCACGCACCGCCTTCATGCCGGCGCGTTCGACCGCTTCCAGCGCGTAATCCATGATTTGCGGATGCTCGGAAAGCACGTTGTTCATGTTGCGATACTGTTCGGTGACCTTGAACGTGTAGGTCGAACCCGGATAGCTCGCCATCACTTCCTTGACGATGCCTTCCAAGAGTTCTTCCTTCTCCGTCAGGCCCGCATCGACGAAGTCGCGGATGATGAAGTGGATGGAGGCGCTTTCCATCGCGCCGGATACGCCGGTCGGATGGATAAAGCCCTGCTTGCCCCTGGTGCTCTCCGGCGCCAAGTCGCGTGGCAATCTGGCGATGATCTCACCAGCGATGCGGATGGCGTTTTCCATCTTGCCGAAGGCGAAACCCGGATGGATGGCGACGCCCTTGATTTCGATATCGACGCCATCGGCGGAAAAGGTCTCGTCCTCGATATGGCCGGGCGTTTCGCCATCGACCGTATACCCGAAATCCGCACCGAGTTTCGCGAGATCAACCTTTTCGACACCGCGGGCGATCTCCTCGTCCGGCGTGAACAGAAGGCGTATGGCGCCGTGCTTGATGTCCGGGTTGTTCATCAGGATTTCGGCGGCCGTCATGATTTCGGCCAGGCCCGCCTTGTCATCGGCGCCGAGCAGGGTCGTGCCGTCGGAGGTGATGATCGTGTTGCCGATATTGTTGGCAAGTTCCGGATTGTCGCCGGCCCTGATGATGCGGCTCGTGTCGCCCGGCAGAACGATGTCGCCACCCTGATAGTTTTCGATTACCTGCGGCTTGACGCCGGTGCCGGAAAAATCGGGCGCCGTGTCCATATGCGAGCAAAAGCAGATGACGGGCACATTGTTCTTAGCCGAGGTAGCCGGGATGGTCGCATAGACGTAGCCGTGTTCGTCGAGATGCGCGTCGGAAATGCCGATCGCCTGCAACTCGTCCACCAGAAGACGGCCGAGCGTCAATTGCTTGGCGGTCGATGGCTGGGTTGGGGAGGAGGCGTCGGATTGGGTGTCGATGACGACGTAGCGGAGAAAGCGATCGAGAACGGTGTCGGACATGTCGGAATCCCCTCATTGCCTGGAAGAGGATTGCATATAGCCTGCGCAGCGACAGACGGGAATGCCCCAAGCGTCGGCAACGTGATCACGACGCTTCCGCTCGGTTCGCGGCCGTCCTGCCTGGTACATCGTTCCGCAAGCCACCGAGCCTGCTCGCCGATGGGTCTACCCGCTCCGGTGTTGAATGGATATCGTTCCTGGCAGGAACATTGATCTTCCGCCTGCTTCGCTCGGTAAAGATCAGGATCCCGTGACGGCCATGCTGGATAAAACGAGCATTCTGGGCGCGCAGAGCTAACGCGTCCCAACGGACAGTCATGGCCGCGGCACGACCGCGGTCTCAACGCGCCATCAAAGATTATTCGATGAATGGCCGCTTCCACACGCAGCGTCGTGCTCGCCATTGTGCGGCGTAGTCTGGCAGGATCCACCCTTGCACCGCGCAGCTGCAATTCTTACTTTCAGTTCCAATTGACCGGCGGACGGCGAATGCCCCCGCCAGTGCTCGGGGTCTTGTCATGGATATTGAAAGAATTTCACGGTCCGTCGTGGCCGTGCGCGCCACCATTCCCGAGGATGCTTTCACCGCAGGGGCTTTGGGCACACGCCGTGAAGGCAGCGGCATTGTCATCCGGGAAAACGGGCTGGTGCTCACCATCGGTTATCTGATCACCGAGGCGGAAGATGTCTGGCTGACGCTACAGGATGGCCGCGTCGTGCCCGCACATGCGCTAGCTTATGATCAGGAGAGCGGTTTTGGCCTCGTGCAGGCGCTCGGTCCTCTCGATTTGCCGGCCGCCCCGCTGGGCGAATCCGCCAGAGCGCAGGTCGGCGAGCCGGTGGTCATCATCGATGGCACGGGTGACTATGTTCAGTCAGCGATCGTCGCCAAGCAGGAATTTGCCGGCTATTGGGAGTACCTGCTTGATGAGGCGATATTTATTGCGCCGGCGCACCCTTCCTGGGGCGGTGCCGGCCTTTTCGATGCGGAAGGCACGCTCCTTGGTATCGGTTCGCTGCGCCTGCAGATGAGCCAGCGCAACGAAGTGACCGACATTAACATGGTGGTGCCGATCGACATTCTGCGCCCGATCCTGGATGATCTGCTGAATCGCGGCGAAATCGATCGCGAACCCCGACCCTGGCTGGGCGCTTTTTCCGCCGAAAGCGAGGGCGAAGTTGTGGTCATGAGTGTGGCCGAGGGCAGCCCTGCGGCCAAGGCCGGACTCAAACGCGGCGACGTCATTTCCGAAATCCGCGACGGCGAGGTCGACGGTCTGGCTGATTTTTACCGAAAGGTCTGGAGCAGCGGTCCGGCCGGCGCGCAGATCCCGATGCGGGTTCTGCGCGAGGGTCGCGAGGCATGGCTGCGCATCAGTTCCGCCGATCGCAACAGCTTCCTGAAAAAGCCGTCGATCCAGTAGCGCCAGCCAACCGAAATCAGCTCGCGGCCTGCATCTCGCCTGCGAGCGCATTGTCGATCTCCGAGGCGCGCTTGTATGCCGGTCGTTCGGAAAGGCGCGCGAAATAATCGACGAAGGCCGGGCGTTTTTCGATCGAGCCGAACTGCATGCCCCAGCCGATCTGAGAGCCGACATAGACGTCGGCGGCGGAGAAGCGATGGCCACCAATATAGGTGTGGCTGGCGACGGCGCGCTCCAGCGTTTCCATGACGTCGGCATAGGTGCCGTAGCCAACCATGCGCTCGCGTTCCGGGCTGACCTCGACGCCGAGGGTCCTGTTGGTCGTGGCTGCTTCCAGGGGGCCGGCTGCGTAAAAAAGCCAGCGATAGTAGTCGCCGCGCTCCTTGACCGGCGGTGCCAGATTGGCTTCGGGAAACGCGTCTGCAAGATAGGCGCAAATGGCCGCGCATTCCGTGACCACCGTCTGCCCGTGCACGAGGGTCGGCACCTTGCCCATCGGGTTGAGGAGCCGGTATTCGGCATGCTTCATTGATGCGCCGAATGGCAGGGTTTCGGCACGGTAGGGCAGGCCCGTTTCCTCCAGCATCCAGCGCGCGATCCGTCCGCGCGACATGGGATGGGTATATAACAGCAGATCTTCGGCCATTCGCATCTCCTCTACAGGCTCTCGGACAGGATGTTCATTCGCCGAACGGCGACCGTGCGGACTGGAAACTACGCTCACCCTAGAGTGGTTTGCGATATTGGATGAACCCAGGCGCGACAGCGACGCGGTCATAGAGACGGCGCGCGGGGCCATTGTCTTCCTGCGTCAGCCAGTAGAGACGGCCAGCATTCTTGTCGCGGGCAAGCAGCGCCACCTTCTCGATCAGCGCCTCGCCGACACCGCGTCCGCGCTGGCTTTGATCGACATAAAGATCCTGCAGATAGCAGGTCGTATCCGGCAGCCATGTGGAGCGGTGAAGGACGGCGTGCACGATACCGACCAGCTTGCCGTCATCGAACGCGCCGAGCGCGTACATCGGTTCGGCCTCGTCGTGAAAGCGGCTCCACGTGATGTCGTACTGATCCTTCGGGAGTTCGGATTCGTAGAAGCGCAGATAGGCTTCGAACAGCGGCTCCCAGCCGGCCCGGTCGGATGGCGCCAGAGGACGGATCTCGATCGGGGAATTGGCCATGTTTGCCTCCGGTGCAAAAGAAAACGGCGGGGATGAACCCCGCCGTTCAAATTAGACCGAAGTTGAAGGCTTACGCCATGGCCTTCTGAAGATTTTCGTCGATCTTGTCGAGGAAGGCGGTGGTGGAAAGCCACGGCTGATCCGGGCCGACAAGCAGCGCCAGATCCTTGGTCATGAAACCGGCTTCGACGGTATCGACGCAGACCTTCTCGAGCGTTGCGGCGAACTTTGCCAGTTCGGCATTGTCGTCGAGCTTGGCGCGGTGCGCGAGACCACGGGTCCATGCAAAAATGGAGGCGATCGAGTTGGTCGAGGTTTCCTGACCTTTCTGATGCTGGCGGTAATGGCGGGTAACCGTGCCATGCGCCGCTTCGGCTTCGACGGTCTTGCCATCGGGGGTCAGCAGAACCGAGGTCATCAGGCCGAGCGAGCCAAAACCCTGAGCAACCGTGTCGGACTGGACGTCACCGTCATAGTTCTTGCAGGCCCAGACGTAGCCGCCGGACCATTTCAGGGCGGAGGCAACCATGTCGTCGATCAGGCGGTGTTCGTAGGTGATGCCGATTTCGTCGAACTGCGCCTTGAACTCGGCCTGGTAGACTTCCTCGAAAATGTCCTTGAAGCGGCCGTCATAGGCTTTCAGGATGGTGTTCTTGGTCGACAGGTAGACCGGCCACTTGCGCATCAGGCCGTACATCATCGAGGCGCGCGCGAATTCGCGGATCGATTCGTCGAGGTTATACATGGCCATGGCGACGCCGGCGCCGGGCGCATCGAACACTTCCTTCTCGATCACCTGACCGTCTTCGCCGACGAACTTGATGGTGAGCTTGCCCTTGCCGGGGAATTTGAAGTCGGTGGCGCGGTACTGATCGCCGAAGGCGTGACGGCCGACAACGATCGGCTTGGTCCAGCCTGGAACGAGGCGCGGAACGTTCTGGCAGATGATCGGCTCGCGGAAGATGACGCCGCCCAGGATATTGCGGATCGTGCCGTTCGGGCTCTTCCACATCTGCTTGAGGTTGAATTCCTTGACGCGGTCTTCGTCGGGCGTGATCGTCGCGCACTTGATGCCGACGCCGTGCTTCTTGATGGCGTTGGCGGCATCGATCGTCACCTGATCATTGGTGGCGTCGCGGTTCTCGACCGACAGGTCGTAATAGTCGATTTCGAGGTCGAGATACGGATGGATCAGCTTGTCCTTGATAAGCTGCCAGATGATGCGCGTCATTTCATCGCCGTCGAGATCTGCAACGGGATTGGCGACCTTGATCTTTTTCATGTATCTGCCTCGTTCGAGAGATGGTGGGATGGCCGTTGAAAAACGGTCACACCCTGATGGAAAAATGGTCTTAGCGCATGCGCTATATCATCGCATCGGCGTGGCGCAAAGAGTTTGGGTGTCGATCTCCCGAATGATTGTCATTGCCAAAATTTCGATCGCCGCTAAGGTCTGGCGACGCTTTTACCGCAAGGACTGATTTTGATGCGCACCCTTCGCCTCGCGCTGCTTTTCTCTGTTGTCGCCACGGTTTGCCACGCCGCCGGCCCTAGCGATCCGGTCAATGAAGTGATGCGAATCACATCCGACAACTGGAAGAGCGCCGAAAGCGACTGGAAGTTCATCTTCGATGCCGAGCCGCTGTCCAGGCTGTTCAGCAAGCGTTTTCAGGCGGCCTATCACGAGGCAGCAAAACACCCGGCTTACGATACCGATAACGGCCAGCCAGGCGATCCCTTCGGTTATGACGTCATCACCAATTCACAGGACGGTTGTCCGCTGCAGGACCTGAAAGTCGACGAAAAGCCGGGCAAGAACGGCGCGACGGATGTCGGCGTCAGCTTCAAGTTCTGGACCTGCATGGATGACGCCGAGATCAAGAATTCGGTCGAGACGGTGCATTTCGACGTGATCACCGAGGACGGTCATCCGGTCATCGACGACATCCACCGTTACGACGATGACGAGAGCGATTCCGTTTATGCTGAAATGCAGGAACTGGCCAAGGGACCGTAAACGGAGCCTCCGGTCGCAGAACAGCTCGGTTGAAAGGGCAATGCTTGAAGCCCGTGGCCATGCGCGCTATTGCCGGCGAAACATTTCATAAGAACATCCGGACATCAGCGCCGGACGCAAACGACCGGAAGAAGTCATGTCTGGCACCAATAGCGAACGCGTCCTGATCGCCGAAGGCCCCGCCATCATTCTCGTCGAGCCGCAGCTCGGCGAAAACATCGGCATGGTAGCGCGCGCCATGGCCAATTTCGGGCTGGCCGAACTGCGCCTCGTCAATCCGCGCGACGGCTGGCCGAATGAGAAGGCAAGCGCCGCCGCCTCCAAGGCCGACCACGTCATCGACGGGGCCAAGGTCTACGAGACGCTGGAAGCGGCGATCGTCGACCTCAACTTCGTTTATGCGACGACGGCGCGCGAACGCTATGGGTTCAAGCCGGTGCGTTCCCCGGTCGTTGCCTGCCAGACGCTGCAGCAGAAGTTCAAGGCCGGCGAAAAGACCGGCGTGCTGTTCGGGCGCGAGCGGTGGGGCCTCACCAATGAGGAAGTGGCGCTGGCCGACGAGATCGTCACCTTTCCGGTAAACCCCGCCTTCGCTTCGCTCAACATCGCCCAGGCCGTGCTTCTAATGTCCTATGAATGGATGAAGTGCGGCATGGAGGATCATGCAGAGACGCTGTTCGATGCGATCGAGCAGACGCCTGCTACCAAGGAAGAAGTGTTCGGCCTGTTCGATCACCTGGAAGAGGCTTTGGACGCCCGCAACTATTTCCATCCCCCCGCCAAGAAGCCGAAGATGGTCGACAACCTGCGTGCCGTTCTGACGCGGCGGGCCTTTTCGAGCCAGGAAGTCAGCGTGTTTCGCGGTGTGATCAATTCGCTCGATCGTTTCCCGCGTCGATGGCCGCGACAGCAAACGCCAAGGCAGCAGAAGGCGCAGGCGGACGAGATTGCAGGGATCGAGGGGAATGACGGCGAATGATCCCAACCGGCCCGTGCTGGTGTTCGATTCGGGCATTGGCGGACTGACGGTCTTGCGCGAGGCGCGCGTGCTGATGCCGGAACGTGGCTTCATCTATGTCGCCGATGACGCCGGTTTTCCCTATGGCGGATGGGAAGAGGAAGCGCTCAACGCGCGCATTCTCTCGCTTTTCGAAAAGCTGCTGGCCGATTATCGCCCTGAGATCTGCATCATCGCATGCAATACGGCGTTCACGTTGGCAGGCGCGGCGCTGCGTGAAACCTTTCCCGAGATGACCTTTGTCGGCACGGTGCCGGCCATCAAACCGGCGGCGGAGCGGACCCGTTCGGGTCTGGTCTCCGTGCTGGCGACGCCCGGCACCGTCAAGCGTGCCTATACGCGCGATCTCATCCAGTCCTTTGCCACACAATGCGACGTCCGCCTCGTTGGTTCGCAAAACCTTGCCCGCATGGCCGAAGCCTATATCCGAGGCGAGCCGCTGACGGATGACGAGGTCCAAGCAGAGATCGCACCATGCTTCGTGGAGACGGATGGGAAAAAGACCGATATCGTCGTTCTTGCCTGCACGCATTACCCGTTCATGGCCAATCTCTTCCGGCGGTTGGCGCCATGGCCGGTGGACTGGCTCGATCCGGCCGAGGCGATCGCCAGGCAGGCACGCCGCAAGGTGCCGCTGATCGACGGAGCCGAGCATCCGGAAGATTTCGACTTCGCCGTCTTCACCTCCGGCAACCCGAATTTTGCCACGCGACGACTGATGCAGGGGTTTGGTCTCAGCACCAGCTGAGCATTGCTGCCATAAGGACAGTGTGGCGATCTCGCAACAAATTGAGCGGCGAATGCAATTTTCGATTGCGGGGACTTGCGCGATCAAAAAACGCGTGCCATGTTCCAGGCATCCGCAACTCGATAAGAAGGAGGCGCCACATGACTGCTCATTTTGCACTTAATCGCCTCCATGGCGGATCCACCCGAACCATGCACGGCAATCGCCCGTGGCACATGCGTCGCGTGGCATTTACGGGCTGATAACGCCCGAAATCCGCCTTCCGGCATCCATTTATCTCAAAAACTGACGTAACCGGCTTATCCGTTCGGCGCCTTTTGCCGTCCGCTTTTCCGCGCGCGTCGCTGACCTCGAAAGGACCTGGCCGCTTGGCAGCGCCGGGACGGAAAAGCTATGCGTGAAATGCAATTAATGGTTGATGATGTTCTTCAGGCTCAGTTGGAGGCTCTGTGGCAGCGCCACGGTCCCTGGGCGATTGTGAAGGGGCTGATCGGTGCGTCGATGCGGCGGAAGGCGCCGTGGCGTGCAAACAAAATTGACGATCTGAACAACTACATGCGTCGCGATATCGGCGCTCCCGAGATCGTGCTTGAGGTTGACCGCGCCCTTCAGGCCCGGTTTCTGCGATGGAGAGCGGGCCCGTGAGCGACGAGCTGACCTGTCGTCAACTCGCGTTAAAGGATATGGCTGACGCGTCGATTGTGTTTCCCAACGCATTCGACGCGCGGCTTCCCTGGCTTGCAGGCGGTCACAGTCCCGAAGAAGATCTGGATTTCTGGTCGGGCTATCTGTTTGCGAATTGCGTCATCAGGGGCGTCGCGCGGCAGGCCGAACTTATAGGCGTCATCGCCTTTCGTGAGAACTGGATCGAGCAGCTTTACGTCCTTCCGCACGCACAAGGACAGGGGACCGGATCTGGGCTGCTCGACGTGGCTAAAGCGCGCCATAGCCAGCTTGAGCTTTGGGTGTTCCAGAAGAATGATGGCGCTCGCCGCTTCTACGAAAGCCGGGGGTTTTGTGCCGCCCGCGAAACTGACGGGGCCGACAATGAAGAACGCGAACCCGACATCCTTTACTACTGGCGTCGCGTTGGCTGATTTCCGACGCTTGCCAGCCTGTCAATCTCATGGCTTGCTCATGTCACCTTTGGAGAGAAACGCATGTCGCTCGAACACTGGCTCGCCTTCGTTGCCGCATCCGCCATTCTTCTGGCCATTCCCGGCCCGACGATCCTGCTGGTCATTTCCTATTCGCTGAGCCACGGTCGCAAGGTGGCAAGCGCGACGGTGGCGGGCGTGGCGTTAGGCGATTTTACCGCGATGACTGCCTCCATGCTGGGGCTTGGCGCGCTTCTTGCAACTTCGGCCTTGCTCTTTACCGTGTTGAAATGGGTTGGTGCTGCCTACCTCGTCTATCTCGGCCTCAAGTTATGGCGCGAGCCGGTGGCTGGACAGGTGGCCGAGGAGAGTGCGGCCGATGTCCCAGCCGTCAGGCCGCTACGCGTCTTCCTGCATACCTACGCCGTCACTGCGCTGAACCCGAAAAGCATCGTGTTTTTCGTCGCCTTCCTGCCGCAGTTTCTTGAGCTGACAAAACCGCTGTTTTTCCAGATGGCCGTATTCGAGGTGACATTCCTTGTTTTGGCGACCATCAACGCTGCACTCTATGGCCTGCTTGCATCCATGGCGCGCGATACGATCCGCAAGCCAAAGGTCCAGAAAATCGTCAATCGTACCGGTGGTTCGCTGATGATCGGGGCAGGGCTTCTGTCGCTTGGCTTCAAGCGTGCGGCGGCCTGAGGCCGCATCAGAAGCAAAGACTGTGCATTTCGTCTCTTGCACCGCGAAACGAATCCCGATGTCTGTTATAGGGCAGGAGTCGCGCATGCGCTAAAGAGCGCCGAGTGGGTGCGGCTTGAATGATATCAACTGATTAGCGTTTCAGACGAGGACAGCGCATTGCAGGTCGGCATCGATATGGGCAACCTGGCTGGAGGGGACGCCGCCAAGCTCGATATCGAGGAGCTGCTGGCGACGCGCCTTCTTGTCCAGGGCAATTCCGGGTCGGGAAAATCGCATCTCCTGCGCCGCTTGCTAGAGCAATCCGCGCCTTGGGTGCAGCAGGTCGTCATCGATCCTGAGGGCGATTTCGTCACGCTGTCCGACAGGTTCGGCCATGTGGTCGTGGATGGCGAGCGCACGGAAGCGGAGCTTGCCGGCATTGCCAATCGTATCCGCAGGAACCGAGTCTCCTGCGTGCTGACGCTCGAAGGCCTTGATCTCGAAGAGCAGATGCGCGCCGCCGCCGCCTTTTTGAACGGCCTGTTCGATGCCGATCGCGATTTCTGGTATCCGGTACTGGTGGTGGTCGATGAGGCACAGATGTTCGCGCCTTCTGTCGGCGGCGATGTCTCCGAGGACGCCCGAAAAATGTCGCTCGGTGCGATGACCAACCTGATGTGCCGTGGCCGTAAGCGCGGTCTGGCCGGCGTCATCGCCACGCAGCGTCTGGCAAAACTTGCCAAGAACGTCGCGGCCGAAGCCTCGAACTTTCTGATGGGCCGCACCTTTCTCGATATCGACATGGCGCGTGCCGCCGACCTTCTCGGCATGGATCGCCGTCAGGCGGAGATGTTCCGCGATCTGAAGCGCGGCAACTTTGTTGCGCTCGGCCCGGCTTTGTCGCGCCGTCCGCTGCCGATCGTGATCGGCGCGGTGGAAACCTCGGCGCGCTCGTCCAGCCCGAAACTGATGCCGCTACCGGATGCCCCTCAGGATGTCGAAGACCTGATCTTTACGCCGGACCCGGAAGAGTTTGCGCGCCCGTTGACGGCGGTGCGGCGCCCGACGCCGGCGCCGCGCCCAACTACCGATATTCTCGCCGAACTGTCGCGCTCGACGCCAGCCGTTCTGCAGCCGGCGCCGTCCGAGCCGCGAGTACCGGTGCCGGAACTGTCGGCAGAGGAGCGCGAAGAGCGGTTGATGGCGGTGATGTCGGAAATTCTCGACGATCCGCAATCGGCCTATCGCACCGATGCCGTGCTCTATCAGGATTTTCTGGTGCGGGCGCGCATGCGGCGGCTGCCAGGCGCGCCGATCTCGCTCAGCGAGTTCCGTCGCCGTACTGCGATTGCGCGTTCAGGCGTTGATGCCGCGATGGCAGCCAGCGATGCGTGGGCAACCGTGCTGTCTCTGTCGAACGGCGTGTCGGATGATCTTCAGGGCGTGTTCCTGATGATGGCGAAGGCGGCGCTGGGAAGCGAGCCGTGCCCTTCGGACGCCCGCATCGCCCGCGCTTACGGCACCCATTCGGCGCGACGCGCCCGTCGTCTTCTCGGTTATTTCGAGGAGCAGGGGCTTATCGTCGTGCATACGGACTTTGCCGGCAAGCGGATCGTCGCGTTCCCGGATCTGCAGGCCGAAACCGCGCCCGGCAGCGCCGAAGCGCCGGATGAGGGCGATCTCAAGATCGCTGCGGAGTAGGGGTCAGGTCGGGATGATGTATAATGCATCGCGCCCCCTGATGACGGCTTGATGACGAATGCGGTGATCAAACGTGGCGAAGAAGCCCAGCTGACTATGGGCGATATTCCTAATCCCGAAGCGCACTGACCATTTCAAGCGTGACCGGCTTCGAGCCGAACTGCTTGGGAATGAGGGGGAGTACCGTTGCGCATCTCCCCCGGATCGGCGTCGGTGCCTGGCGCATCGGGTCCGAAATCACTTCATCGATCGGCCGTTGCTGCTAGTCGGCTATTCCTGGGCTGCTTCCAGAACGTCGTCGGCGATGTTAATTGTTGTCTGCATGGCTGCTCTCCAGCGGTCGCGGCAAATATAGCGGTAAATGGCGCCCGCCTCGACGCATCGCGCAGTTGACAATTCTATGACATCCCCCTAAAGACCGCGCCAGCGCCGGGTCTCAAAGCCCGGTGTTTCAATGACATGTCCCGTGGCACTCTCCGATCGCTTTCGTGAGAAGCCTGTCAGAACGTCCAGAACGATGTTCAGAGGAGGGCGTGTTTCCTTCATCCGGTCTGGCAACAGGCTGGTGCAACACTCTGAAAGGAAATGCGATGAGCAAGCGCGAATCGTCCAAGTACAAAATTGACCGCCGTATGGGCGAAAACATCTGGGGCCGTCCGAAGTCCCCGGTCAACCGCCGCGAATACGGCCCGGGCCAGCACGGCCAGCGCCGCAAGGGCAAGCTTTCGGACTTCGGTGTGCAGCTGCGCGCCAAGCAGAAGCTGAAGGGCTACTACGGCGACATCCGCGAGAAGCAGTTCCGCGCGATCTACGAAGAAGCCAACCGCCGCAAGGGCGACACCGGTGAAAACCTGATCGGTCTGCTCGAGTCGCGTCTGGACGCCATCGTCTACCGCGCCAAGTTCGTTCCGACGGTCTTTGCTGCCCGTCAGTTCGTCAACCACGGCCACGTTACGGTCAACGGCGTTCGCGTCAACATCGGTTCCTATCGTTGCAAGGCCGGCGACGTCATCGAAGTTCGGCAGAAGTCGAAGCAGCTCGTCACGGTTCTCGAAGCCGTTTCGCTCGCTGAACGCGACGTTCCGGATTACATCGAAGTCGACCACAACAAGATGGTTGCCACCTACGCCCGCGTACCGTCGCTTTCGGATGTACCGTACCCGGTGATCATGGAACCGTCGCTGGTCGTCGAATTCTACTCGCGTTAATCGCGACGACAATTTCGCGAGAATGGCCCCGGAAGGGGCCATTTTTGTATCTGGCGTATTGTGAATTCGTCATCCTCGCGCCAGCGATTATCGGCGTGCTTGGATCCCCGGGACAAACCCGAGGATAACGGCGACGGACTTTCGCGCTCTGCGCCAGTCCAGGGTATTTTCTTTCGGATGGGGCTTTTTACTGCTGAGCCCGGCGGCGGCGCTTGCGGATGATGCGGACGATGACGAAGCCGGTCCAGGCGAGGACGCCCAGGAAGCCGAGCGGCACGGTCGCCATGCCAAGCCAGCCGAGGATGAACAGGAAGGCCAGCGGCTCTCCGATATCGGTACCGAACAGGATGCAGGGATAGCTGCCCGCCTCGTCGACCCTACATCCGCTTGCATCGGCGATGGCAAGGCTTGCCCATGCGGAGATCAGGGGGAACAGCGCAAAGGCGAGAATGGCTGCGAGCGTCGCGAAATAGGCCAGCACCGGATGGCGCTGACCGAAACGCGGGCGTTCGCTGCCGAGCGGTCGCCTCACCGGATCGCGGCTTTTTTCTTTGCCGGTTCGACGGTTCCTGCCGCCTTTACGCCTTCGGCCGCCTTGACCCCATCCGCAGACTGGCCGGCAACCACCTCCTCCTTCGGCACGGGCGGACCCATGCGGTTCCAGGCGTCGAGGCCGGCGATTTTGTAGGCTTCCGCCAGTGTCGGATAGTTGAAGGTGTTTTCGACGAAATATTCGACCGTGCCTTTGAGATTGAGAACGGCCTGGCCAATGTGGACGAGTTCGGTTGCTGTTTCGCCAATGATGTGGACGCCCAGCAGGCGGCGGGTCTTCAGCGAGAAGATCAGCTTCAGCATGCCGTTGTCGAGGCCCATGATATGGCCGCGTGAGGTTTCCCGGAAACGGGCAATGCCGCATTCATAGGGAATGCCGCGTTCCCGCATTTCCTCTTCCGTGAGGCCGCAGGTGGAGATTTCCGGCACGGCATAAATGCCGTATGGGAAGTATTTCTGCGGTTCCTTGGCAATCGCGCCGACCGCGACACGCGCGGCGATGCGTCCCTGTTCCATCGAGGTCGAGGCAAGGCTCGGAAAGCCGACGACATCGCCGGCGGCAAAGATGCCGGGCACGGATGTTTCGAACGTTTCCGGATTGACCTTGAGCCGGCCGCGGCTATCGGCTTCAAGCCCTGCGGCCTCCAGGTTGAGGCCATCGGTCGCGCCCATGCGTCCGGCTGCGAAAAGAACCATGTCGACGACAATGCGGCGGCCGGTATCGACGGTCACGCTGACCTTGCCGTCCGGCAGACGCTCGACCTTTTCCGCCTTCTGCCCAAGCAGCAGCTTCATGTTGCGGTCGCGCAGTTGGTAGGTGAAGTCCTCGACGATCTCCTTGTCGATGAAATCGAGCATGGTCGATTTCGGATCGATGACTGTCACCGCGGTGTCGAGCGCGGAGAAGATCGTGGCATATTCGATGCCAATGACGCCTGCGCCAATCACCACCATCGAGCGCGGCAGTTCGGCAATGTCCAGCAACTCGTCGCTGTCAAGCACGGTCTTGTTGTCGAAGGGGATGTAGTCCGGGCGAAACGGTTTCGTGCCGACGGCGAGAAGGATGCTGCTTCCGTTGACATGCAGGATTTCGCCGTCCTCCTTTTCGATCGCCAGCGTGTCCTTCGCAACGAAGGTGGCCTTGCCGCGCATCAGCTGAACGCGGTTGCGGGAAAACTGGTGCTCGAGCACCTCAACCTCATGGTCGAGTGTGATCAGTAGCCGACGACGTAGATCCTCGGCACTGATTTCCTGCTTGACCCGGTAGGATAGGCCGTAGAAGCCGCGCTCGCGCCAGCCTGACAGATTGAGGGCCGTTTCGCGCAGCGTCTTGGACGGGATGGTGCCGGTATGGACGGAGACACCGCCAACCCGTTTGCCCTGTTCGATAACGAGGACTTTCTTGTCCAGCTTGGCGGCTTGGATGGCGGCACGCCGGCCCGCAGGTCCGCTACCAACGACGATCAGATCGTAATGAATCATTGAAAAGCTCCGGCTCCATATGCTCGGTCGAGACTGCAATATGGCGACCAATCGTCGCGATTTCTACCTTATTTTTCACGGTTTCCGCCGCGCGGCATCCTGGATTTTGCGCAGTTGCGTAGAATTTGTGCAACGCAAAAGAATGGTGAAATTTTGGCTTGACCACGGTCATCAAATGCCTTTGTCTGGAACCAATTCGGAATTGGTTCAGCAATGGTGCAGCGGTGACAGAGGTCCCTAACGACAATTCGGCATATGCGCTCGAGCGCCTGCGCACCCTGATTGGCAGCGGCGAACTGGCGGATGACAAGTTGCCGACTGAACGAGCGCTTTCCGAAGTGCTGGGCGTGGGGCGCCGGTCCGTGCGGCGTGCGCTTGAGGTGCTGGAATCGGAGGGGCTTATCTGGCGCCGTCAGGGCGCTGGAACCTTCGTCGGCGAGAAGCCGGACGGCTGGGCGAGCCATGTCGAGGCATTGGTGGCCGGCACCGACATCATGGAAATCATGGAGGTGCGGTTGCGCATCGAGCCGCAGCTGGCGCAGCTGGCTGCGATGCGTGCGAAGCCGGACGAGATCGACCGCATGCGTGCGCTTGCGGAAAAGATTGGCCAGAGCACGGATGCCGACGCCAAGGAGCTATGGGACGGCGCCCTGCATCGGCAGATCGCGCAGAGCGCCGGCAACCAGCTGTTTCTATCGATTTTCGACGTCATCAACCGCATCCGTCAGGATAGCGCCTGGCAGACGATCCGCGAACGCGCCCGCCGCGTCGGCCGGAACGCCCGCGCCTCCTATCTGCAGCATCACGCCATCGTCGATGCCATTGCCGCGCGCGATCCGGGCAAGGCAAGCGAAGCGATGCGCCTGCATCTTCTGATGCACCAGGAACGGCTGATCCGCGCGACATCGCTCGACGAGGCGCATCTGACGGAGGCGCTGATGACGGCGGAGGAAAACATCGATGCCGGTCGCGCGCCGCGCGACCCTGAAGATCTGCTTGGCCGCGTGCTGAGCCGTTGAAATGCCTGCCGTACCGTTTCGGGCGGCCAATAACAAAAGTCTAAAACCGTGTCAGATCAGACCAGAGGAACGAACATGAAGAAATTTGCAACCTTGACTTCGGCGCTGCTCGCCAGCGCCTTTTTGGCCGCGCCGGCCCTGTCGGCAGAATTGCGCATCGGCCTCAACGACGATGCTGATGTCCTCGATCCGGCCCAGTCGCGCACATTCGTCGGCCGTATCGTCTATACCTCGATGTGCGACAAGCTCGTCGATATCGATCAGGACATGAAGATCGTGCCGCAGCTCGCCACCGAATGGGCGTGGTCGCAAGACGGCAAGGCCCTGACGATGAAGATCCGCGACGGGGTGAAATTCCATGACGGCGAAACGCTCGATGCTGCGGCGGTCGTCGCCACCATCGAGCGCAACATGACCTTGCCGGAATCGCGCCGCAAGAGCGAGTTGTCTTCTGTCGAAAAGGTGGAGGCGACCGGCCCGCTGGAAGTGAAGTTCACGTTGAAGGCGCCCGACGTGACGCTGCTTGCCCAGCTGACCGACCGCGCCGGCATGATCGTTGCCCCCAAGACGGCCAAGGAACTTGGCGCCAATTTCGGCTCGAAACCGGTCTGCGCCGGCCCGTTCAAATTCGTCCAGCGTGTTCAGCAGGACCGGATCGTGCTGGAAAAGTTCGCGGACTACTGGGACAAGGACCGCATCCTGGTCGACAAGCTGACTTTCCTGCCGATCCCGGATGCGACAGTCAAGCTCGCCAACCTGCGTTCCGGCGACCTCGATATCGCCGAGCGCATCTCCGCCTCCGACGCGCAGTCGGTCAAGGACGATGCGAACCTGACCTATGCCGACGTCATCGGTCCCGGTTACATGGCGATGTATGTGAACATCAACAATGGTGCGCGTGCCGACAATCCGCTCGGCAAGGACAAGCGCCTGCGTCAGGCCTTCTCGCTCGCCATCGATCGCGAAGCGCTGGGCCAGATCGTGTTCGAGGGCACGTCGCTTGCCGGCAACCAGCCTTTCCCGTCCACCAGCCCGTGGTTCAACAAGGATCTGCCGGTGCCGGCACGTGACGTGGAAAAAGCCAAGCAGCTTATGAAGGAGGCGGGCTACGAGACGCTCGATATCGAGCTTCAGCACGCCAACAACACGACGCAGACGCAGGCCATGCAGATCATCCAGTCGATGGTTGCCGAAGCCGGCTTCAACGTTTCGCTGAAGGCGACGGAGTTCGCGACGCTGCTGTCCGAACAGACCGCCGGCAATTACCAGCTTTCGCGTTCCGACTGGTCGGGCCGCATTGATCCGGATGGCAACCTTCACCAGTTCGTCACCTGCAAGGGCGGCATCAACGACGTGAAATACTGCAACCCGGAAGTCGACAAGCTGCTGGACGAAGCCCGTACCTCGCAGGACGAAGCCGTGCGCAAGCAGAAGTATGATGCCGCCGGCCTGATCCTCGCCGACGACATGCCGATCATCTATCTCGGCCACCAGCCCTATGCCTACGCGATTTCCAAGAAGGTCGAGGGCTTCAAGCCGTCGCCGGACGGCATGATACGCCTGCTCGGCGTCTCCAAGAAGTAACACGGTAAAGCGACAGCCGCGCGGACAAGTCGTTCGCGCGGTCTCTCAAGATCCGGAAGGGCGATGACATGCCTGTCTATATTGGCAAGCGGCTTATGGTCGCGATCCCGACGCTGCTGATCATTTCGATCTTCGTGTTCTCGCTGCAGAAACTTCTGCCGGGCGACCCCATTCTCGCCATGGCGGGCGAAGAACGCGATGTTGCAACGCTGAATTTCCTGCGCGAGAAATATCACCTCAACGACCCCTTCATCATGCAGTATATCCGCTGGCTTGGTGGCGTGCTGACGGGCGATTTCGGCATTTCGCTGCGCACCAACCAGCCGGTGCTGGAACTGATCGGCCAAAAACTGCCGGTGACCATCCAGCTTGCCACAATGGCGATGATTTTCGCGATGGTGCTCGGTATTCCGATGGGCATTCTGGCGGCGGTCAAGAAGAACACGTGGATCGATTATGTCGCCAACGTCGTGGCGCTATCGGGTCTTTCCATCCCCAATTTCTGGCTGGGTATCATGCTGATCCTGCTGGTTTCAGTGCAGCTCGGCTGGCTGCCGGCCTCCGGTTACGAATCGATTTTCGTCGATCCGGTGCGTTCGCTCCAGACGATGATCATGCCGTCCTTCGTGCTGGGCAGCGCGCTTGCTGCGACCCTCATGCGTCACACCCGCTCGGCCATGGTGGCGGTAATGAACGCGGATTACATCCGCACCGCGCGCGCCAAGGGGCTGTCGCCACGCGAGATCGTGCTTTCCCACAGTTTTCGAAATGCCCTGCTTCCGGTCATCACGCTTCTCGCGCTGTTGTTCGGCGAGCTTTTGGCCGGTGCCGTCCTGACCGAACAGATCTTCACCATTCCCGGCTTCGGCAAGATGACCGTCGACGCCGTCTTCACCCGCGATTACGCGGTGGTCCAGGGCATCGTCCTGTGCACCGCGATCGGCTTCATCGTGATGAACCTGATCGCCGACGTGGCCTATGTGCTGCTCAACCCGCGCCTGCGCGCGACCCTTTAGGAGCATCGCCATGACAACCATCGTCGAGAGTGTGGGAACCGTTTCGGCAAAACGCGCGCCCAACCGTGCATGGCGCAAGATGAAGCGCAACAGGAGCGCGCTCGTGGGCCTCTGCATCGTGCTGTTTTTCGCGATCCTTGCCGTTCTGGCGCCGCTTCTGCCCATCCCCGATCCGATCGCCACAAGCTGGGGCGCCATCCGCAAGGCGCCGTCGGCGGCCCATTGGCTCGGAACCGATGATCTCGGTCGCGACGTGCTCTCCCGCATGATCTGGGGTGCACAGGCGTCCCTGATGGCCGGGTTCTTTTCGGTGTTGATCGCAATCGGTATCGGCGTTCCCTTCGGTCTTCTTGCCGGTTATTTCGGCGGCTGGGTCGACATGGTGATCTCGCGCATCACCGATGCGCTGCTGGCCATGCCGTTTCTGATCACGGCGATTGCGCTTGCCGCCTTTCTCGGACCCAGCCTCACCAATGCGATGATCGCCATCGGGTTGTCCGCCATGCCGATTTTTGTGCGGCTGACGCGCGGACAGGTTCTGGCGGTGAAGACGGAAGATTATGTCGAGGGTGCGCGGTCCGTCGGCCTCGGCCATGTCGACATCATGACGCGCTACATCTTGCCCAACGTATTCGCACCGATCATCGTACAGGCCACGCTTACGGTCGCGACCGCGATCATCGCCGAGGCATCTCTCTCCTTCCTCGGCCTCGGCCAGCAGGCACCGGCACCTTCCTGGGGTTCGATGCTCAATGTCGCCAAGAATTTTCTGAGCCAGGCGCCTTGGATGGCGATGTGGCCCGGTATCGCCATCTTCCTGGTCGTGATCGGTTTCAATCTTCTCGGCGACGGCCTGCGCGATGCGCTCGACCCCCGCGAAAGCTAATTTTTTCCAAGGAATGCAGACATGAGCGACTTTACGACAAGGCCTGAAATCCTCGGCACGTTCGGTGTCGTCACCTCCACCCACTGGATCGCGTCTGCGGTCGGCATGGCCATCCTCGAAAAGGGCGGCAACGCCTTCGATGCGGCCGTCGCCACCGGCTTCGTGCTGCAGGTTGTCGAGCCGCATCTGTGCGGTCCCGGCGGCGATATGCCGGCGATCATCTATTCGACCAGAAAGGACAGGGTCGAGGTTATCTGCGCGCAGGGGCCGGCGCCGGCTGGCGCTACCATCGAGCACTACACGTCCGAGGGCCTGAAGCTGATCCCCGGCGACGGCCTTCTTTCCACCGTCATTCCGGGCGCCTTCGACGGCTGGATGCTGATGCTGCGCGACTACGGCACAATGACGGTGCGCGAGGTGCTTGAGCCGGCGATCTATTACTGCGAACACGGCCATCCGGTCCTGCCGCGCGTTTCGGCCACCATCAAGGGATTGGCCGAGTTCTTCAGACAAGAATGGCCAACATCTTACGAAACCTGGCTGCCCGGTGGCTCTGCGCCTGAGCCCTGGGCCAATTTCAAGAACCCGGTCCTGGCCGGAACCTGGAAGCGTATCATCAACGAATCCGAAGCGGTCGCCGGGCGCGAGGCGCAGGTCGATGCCGCACGTGACGCCTTTTATCGCGGCTTCGTTGCTGAGGCGATCGGCGATTTCCTGAAGACCGCCGAGGTGATGGACGCCAGCGGATCCAAGCACAAGGGCGTGCTGACTGCCGCCGACATGGCCGGCTGGAGCGCCACGATCGAAGCGCCGCAGACCTACGACTACCACGACTGGACCGTTGCCAAGACCCCGAGCTGGGGGCAGGGGCCCGTTCTGCTCCAGTCTCTGGCGCTGCTCTCGAAGATCGATCTGGCATCCATGGACCCGAACGGTCCGGAATTCGTCCACACGGTCGTCGAGGCGATGAAGCTCGCCTATGCCGACCGCGAAGTCTATTACGGCGATCCGGAATTCGCTCAGGTGCCGATGCAGACGCTGCTCTCGGACGCCTATAACGACGAGCGCCGCAAGCTGATCGGCACCGAAGCTTCTTTTGAGTTGCGTCCGGGCAAACTGCCGGGTTTTGAGAACCAGCACGACCTTACACTGTCCATGCTGGACAGTTTCAGCGGCAAGGGCGCGGTCTATGAGCCGACCATGGCGCATCTGTCGGAAAAGCGCGGCGACACCGTGCATATCGATGTCATCGACCGCTGGGGCAACATGGTCTCGACCACGCCGTCAGGCGGCTGGCTGCAGTCTTCGCCGATTGTGCCGGCTCTCGGTTTTGCGCTCAATTCACGTGCCCAGATGTTCTGGCTGAAGGAAGGCCTGCCGACGTCGCTGGCACCGGGCCGCCGTCCGCGCACGACGCTGACGCCGTCGCTGGCGCTGCATCAGGGCCGCCCGACCCTTGCGTTCGGAACGCCCGGCGGTGACCAGCAGGACCAGTGGCAGCTGCCGTTCTTCCTACGCTACGTGCACCATGGCAAGAACCTGCAGGCAACCATCGACATGCCGCTGTTCCACACCACGCATTTTCCGGGCTCGTTCTATCCGCGCACCAGCCAGCCGGGCAATATCATGGTGGAAGCCAATGTCGGCGAGGCGGCTCTTGGCGAGCTGCGCAAGCGCGGGCACGACGTCACCGTTTCCGATGTGTGGAGCGTTGGCCGCCTGACGGCTGCCAAGCGTGAGGCGGACGGTCTGCTGAAGGCGGCGGCGACTCCGCGCCTGATGCAGGCCTATGCGGTGGGGCGCTGATCCATGGAGAGCACAGTTCAAAATCCGCCCGTTCTGTCGGTACGCAATCTTTCTACCGCGTTCAGAACCGATGACGGCTGGAAGACGGTGGTTCGTAACATCTCCTTCGATGTGAATGCCGGTGAAACGGTCGCCATCGTCGGAGAATCCGGTTCGGGCAAATCCGTCACCTCGCTGTCGATCATGCGGCTTCTGGCGCCGGGATCGAGCCGGATCGAAGGTGAGGTTTTCCTGAACGGCCAGAACATTCTGACGCTGTCGGAAAAGGATATGCGCCGCGTGCGCGGCAACGACATGGCCATGATCTTCCAGGAGCCGATGACGTCGCTGAACCCGATCTTCACCATTGGCCGGCAGATCTCCGAGGTTCTCGTTCGCCACAAGGGCATGACGCCGACCGAAGCACGCGCGGAAACGGTGCGGCTTCTCGAAAAGGTACGCATCCCGAATGCCTCGTCGCGTTTCGATGAATATCCGCATCAGTTTTCCGGCGGCATGCGTCAGCGTGTGATGATCGCCATGGCATTGGCCTCCAAGCCGAAACTCTTGATCGCCGACGAACCGACCACCGCGCTCGACGTGACCATTCAGGGCCAGATCCTGGACCTCATAAAAATCCTGCAGGAAGAGGAGGGCATGTCCGTTCTCTTCATTACCCACGACATGGGCGTGGTCGCCGAGATTGCCGACCGTACGATCGTGATGTTCCGTGGCGATCAGGTGGAGGCGGGCGCGACGGAGGAGATTTTCCTGCGCGGCCAGCATCCCTATACGCGGGCGCTGCTTTCGGCCGTGCCGAAACTCGGCTCGATGGAAGGGCGTAAGCGGCCGACGCGCTTCCCGATCGTCGACGTGAAGACGGGCGAGGCGGCCGAACCGATCGAACTCACCGATACGGTCGGCAAGGGCAAGACGCCGCTTCTGGCGGTCAAGAATCTGGTTACCCGCTTCCCGGTGCGCTCCGGCCTGTTTTCGCGCCAGACCGGCGCGGTGCATGCGGTCGAAAATGTCTCGTTCGACCTGTTCAGGGGCGAGACATTGTCGCTCGTGGGGGAGAGTGGTTGCGGCAAGTCGACGACCGGTCGTTCGATCATGCGGCTGATCGAGCCGACATCGGGCGAAGTCTCGATCGATGGTTATGATGTCATGCGTCTCGATCAGGTCGGTCTGCGTCAACTGCGCAAGAGCGTCCAAATGATCTTCCAGGATCCGTTCTCATCGCTCAATCCACGCATGAGTGTCGGTGCGGCAATTGCCGAACCCTTCATCAAGCACAGGCTTGGCACTATCAAGCAGGCCAGGGAAAAGACGGCCGATCTCTTGGAAAAGGTCGGCCTGTCAGCCGATATGGCAGACCGTTTTCCGCACGAGTTTTCCGGCGGTCAGCGCCAGCGCATCGCTATCGCGCGGGCGCTTTCGCTTGATCCAAAGGTGATCGTGGCGGATGAAAGCGTGTCGGCGCTCGACGTCTCGATCAAGGCGCAGGTCTGCAATCTGATGCTCGACCTGCAACAGAGCCTCGATATCGCCTTCCTGTTCATCTCCCACGACATGGCAGTTGTCGAACGCGTCAGCCACCGCGTCGCGGTGATGTATCTAGGCGAGATCGTCGAGATCGGGCCGCGTGCCTCCGTGTTTGAAAACCCGCAGCATCCCTATACGAAAAAGCTGATGTCGGCCGTTCCGGTGCCGGACCCCGCCCGTCGCGGCATCCGTCGCGGCATTTCCAACGACGAGCTGAAAAGCCCGGTTCGGGGCATGGATTACCGTCCACCGGTGCGCGAATATCGTGAAGTGTCGGAAGGCCATCTGGTGCAGGTGGCCTGACGGGAACGATCAGGCCTTTGCCCGGCGATCGTTGAGAAACGCCCTGACGCGCCCGGCGTCAGCGGCGGTCGCCGGGGTAAAGATCATCAGGCCGAGATCCGGCCGGCCATCGACGGCGAAGGACGAATATTCGAAGGCCAGATCGCCAGCCGTGGCGTGGCGCATGCGTTTGATACCTTCGCCGTAGTTCTGAAGGTCGTAATCGCCCCAGATCGCCGCAAATTCCGGGTTTTGCGCGCTGAGTTCATCGACCAGCGCCTGTACTGCCTGCGGATCGCAGGTGCGCACCGCTTCCGCCCGGAAGGCGGCGACGGCGTTGCGGGCATCGGTTTCCCAATGCGGCATGACCTTGCGGGCATTGCGAAAAACCAGTTTCAGGATATTGCGCTCGTTCGGCGCAAGCGCCGCATAGTCATAGAGCACGGCCGCTGCCGCGTCGTTCCAGGCGACCACGTCCCATAGCGCGGTGCGCACCAGCGCCGGGCTGTATTCCATCGAATCGAGGACGCGCTGCAATTGTGCCGACACCGGCTCGAACGGCAGCCTGCGCATTTCCGGCGGCCGGTGCTGGGCGAGCAGGAAGAGATGTTCGCGCTCGACGGCATTCATGCCCATGGCTTTGGCCAGACGATCAAGCACATCGGCGGAGGGCGCGCCGCCGCGGCCCTGTTCCAGCCATGTGTACCAGGTGGCGCTGACATTGGCACGTAGGGCGATCTCTTCCCGGCGAAGGCCCGGCGTGCGCCGCCGCGTGGTGGAAATGCCGAAATCGCTCGGGTCTAGTTTGGCCCGCCGGTCGCGCAGATAATTGCCGAGGAGGTTTTCAGTGGCGAAGTAGTTCTCGGATGTCTCGATCGTTGACATGCGCATCAGCCTGTTAGTCGGGGTACCGGTATAAGGTCACGGCTTTTAACGCGCGGCCCCCCGGCTTTAGTTGACACCTATCAGCATAGAGCATGAGGATTTCATATGCGCGTCTTTGTAACGGGTGCAACCGGTTTCGTGGGTTCAGCTGTGGTGCGGGACCTTCTCGATGCCGGCCATCAAGTTCTGGGGCTTTCCCGCTCCGATGCCGGTGCGGCGTCGCTTGAGGCTGCCGGTGCCGATGTCCATCGCGGTTCGCTGGATGACCATGCCAGTCTGCGGGCAGGCGCCGCCAAGGCCGATGGCGTCATCCATACCGGCTTCAACCACGATTTTCGAGGTTCAAGGAGAGCTGCGAGGAGGATCGTCACGTTATCGCGGTGATGGCGGATGAACTGGCCGGTTCCGACCGGCCTTTGCTGGTGACATCCGGAACCGGGCTTTTGCAGCTTGGCCGGCCATCGACGGAACATGACATGTCGAATGTCGGCTCCTCGGTCATTCCGCGTGTTGCCTCGGAAGAGGCGACGGCGGCGGCGAGGGAGCGTGGTGTGCGGGCGTCACTCGTGCGGCTTCCGCCCTCGGTACATGGCGTCAGCGACCACGGTTTTGTGCCGCTGCTGATCAATCTCGCGCGGCAGAAAGGCGTGGCAGCTTATATCGGCGATGGCGAGAACCGCTGGCCGGCCGTGCATCGTCTGGATGCGGCGCGGGTCTACCGACTGGCGCTGGAACACGGTGCGGCCGAACCGCGCTATCATGCCGTGGCTGAGGAAAGCATTGCTTTCCGAAAGATTGCCGAGATCATCGGGCGACGCCTGAACGTGCCGGTCGTGTCGAAAACAGGCGACGAAGCGGCAGAACATTTTGGCTGGTTCGCGCATTTTGCCGGGATGGATTCGCCGGCAACAAGCGCGCGAACGGCGGATCTGCTCAGGTGGACGCCGACCCAGCCGGACCTCCTCGCCGATCTCGATCAGGATGCCTATTTCGCCGTTTGACGCCCTGTCAGGCGACGGTCAGATCAGCCTCAGTCCCTTGAGGCTGGCATGGCCGTCCTTGCCGATGATGATGTGATCATGCACCGCGATCCCCAGCGGTTTCGCGGTGTCGATAATCGTCTTGGTCATGTCGATATCGGCGCGTGACGGGGTCGGGTCGCCGCTAGGATGATTGTGGACGAGAACCAAGGCCGTGGCCGAAAGCTCCAACGCGCGGCGCACCACTTCGCGCGGATAAACCGGGGTGTGATCGACCGTCCCTTTGCCTTGCACCTCGTCGGCGATCAGAGCATTGCGCTTGTCGAGAAAGAGGATTCGGAATTGTTCGCGCTCTTCATGGGCCATGGCTGCATGGCAATAATTGATGACCGACGACCATGAGGACAGAACCTGCTTTTCGCGCAACTCGCTTTTCAGCATGCGCTGGCCGACGGTGGCGACGAGTTTCAGGTCCAGCGCGACGTTTTCTCCGACCCCCTTCACTTCCCGCAGCAGCCCAAGCGGCGCGCCGAGCACGCCGGCAAGATTGCCGAAACGGGCGATCAGGGTTTTGGCGAGCGGTTTTGTGTCGCGGCGCGGGATGGAGCGGAACAGAAGAAGCTCGAGGATTTCGTAATCGGCAAGCGCGGTATCGCCATGGTCGCGATATTTGTCACGCAGGCGCTCCCTGTGACCGTGATAATGCGCGGGAGGCTCCGTTGCGCCGCTGGCCTCGATCGCCTTCCTGATATTGTCGCGGCGGCCGGCCTGTTCGGCGAAGAAACCGCGCTCATCGACTAAACCATCTTCCGCCTCCGCCCCATCCGCGGGATCATCACCGTCAAGCAAGGGAAAGGCGGGAGGTTTTGCCATGTCAGCCCTGTAATGGTGGCAGGCCGGGGCGGTCGAGGCCGCCCGGCGACAGCGTGAAAATTTCGCAGCCGGTGGCGGTGACGCCGACGGCGTGTTCGTATTGCGCCGATAGCGAGCGGTCGCGGGTGACGGCCGTCCAGCCATCGGCCAGCACTTTCACATGCGGCTTGCCGAGATTGATCATCGGCTCGATCGTGAAAATCATGCCTTCGCGCATTTCCGGACCTTCGTCGGCGCGGCCGTAATGCAGGATATTGGGCGTATCGTGAAAAATCTGCCCGACGCCATGGCCGCAGAAATCGCGCACGACGGAGCAGCGCTGCGCTTCCGCATAGGTTTGGATCGCTTCGCCGATGGCGCCGATACGGGCGCCGGGGCGGACGGCGGCAATGCCGCGCATCAAACATTCGTGGGTAACTTCGAGCAGGCGTTCGGCGGCGCGCTTGATCTGGCCGACCGGATACATGCGGCTTGAATCGCCATACCAGCCGTCGAGAATGTAGGTGACGTCGATATTGACGATATCGCCCTCGCGCAGCGGCTTGTCGTCCGGCATGCCGTGGCAGACGACGTGGTTGAGCGAGGTGCAGACAGAATATTTGTAACCGCGATATCCGAGCGTTGCCGGCAGGGCGCCATTATCCATGCCGAATTCGAAGACGAAACGATCCAGTGCATTGGTGGTGACGCCCGGCTTGACGAGCGCGGCCAGTTCATCGAGGCAACGGGCGGTCAGTTGCGACGCCTTGCGCATGCCGGCGAAGTCCTCGGCCGTATAGAGCCGGATCGCGCCAGTGTTCTTCAAGGGTGCGGAAACCGCGTCGATGTAACTTACCATTGCCGTGCCTTCATCAAGTTACCCTCCGTTCATAAAGGAGTGGAGCGGGGTTCGTCCATTGCCTTCATTTCAGGGAGGCAGATTTGTGCGGAGCCCTGCCTTGGAGAAGCTGTTGCACGGCGATCGATCTTACGGCCCTGATTTCATGCGGCGTCACCTCGCATGCCAGGGCATAGGCCTCGACGCCGCGCGAGGCGGCGCGGCGGAATGCGCCGGCATAGGCCGGATCAAGGTCACCGCCGATGCGCAGGGCATCACAGTCGTTGCGCTGGACGATGTAGAGCATCACGGCGCGGTGCCCGGCCTCGGCCATGTCTGCGAGTTCATCCAGATGACGCGTGCCGCGTTGGGTGGCTGTGTCGGGAAACTCGGCAAGGCCGGCCTGCCGCATGAAATGCACGTTCTTGACTTCGACATAGCAGTCCGGACGCCCTTCGGACGACAAAAGGAAATCGATCCGCGATTTCAGTCCGTATTTCTGTTCGCGCCTGAGCAGATCGTAGCCGGCAAGCGCAGGCAGGAGGCCGGCGAGGATGGCTTCTTCCGCCAGCCTGTTGGGCAGACCGGTATTGATACCGACGATAGTATCGTCGGCCTCGATCATTTCGAACATGTAGCGATATTTGCGTGTCGGGCTGTCATGCTCGGAAAGCCAGATGCGCGAACCGGGCGTCGTCAGTCCGCGCATGGAGCCGGTGTTCGGGCAAGAGCCGGTAATGGCCGTGCCGTCGTCGAGGATGGCGTCGAACAGGAAACGCTTGTAGCGGCTGACCAGTCTCGCCGGCACGAGGGGAGAGGAGAACTGCATTGCCTCGGTGAAACTCAGGAGCGGACGAGAACATAGGTGCCGGGCGCGTCGCCGAGCGTTTTCAGCCTGTTGCCGCCCGGCTGGCGGGCCGGCACCTGGGTTTGGTCCTGCGCCGCGATCCAGTTCTGCCAGTTCGGCCACCAGGAACCGCCCTGCGCATAGGCCGCCGAGAGCCAGTCGTCCAGCGACCCTGAAAGCGGTGCCCCTGACCAGTAGCGGTATTTCTCCGGCTCGGGCGGATTGACCACGCCGGCGATATGACCGGAACTGGCAAGCACGAATTCGGTCGGGCCACCGAACAGCATCGTGCCGTTGAAGACCGATTTTGCCGGCGCGATGTGGTCGTCGCGGGTTGCGAGACTGTAGACCGGTATGGTGATGTCGGACAGCGCAATCGGCTTTCCAGCAAGGACCATACGTCCCTCGCTCAGGGCGTTGTCGAGATAGCAGGTGCGCAGGTAATAGGCGTGGCTGGCCGGGGTGAGCCGGGTCGAATCGGCATTCCAGTACAACAGGTCGAAGGGCAGGGGATCGCGCGCCCTCAGATAATTGCTGACGACATAGGGCCAAATCAGTTCGGAGGCGCGCAGCATGTTGAAGGCGGTCGCCATTTTCGATCCTGCCAGATAACCGACATCGGCCATGTGCTTTTCAAGGATCGCCAACTGCTCGTCGTCGACAAAGACCTTCAGATCGCCGGCATGGGTGAAATCCATCTGGGCGGCAAGAAAGGTGGCAGATGCGACTCGGGACTGTCGCGGTTTCGGCTCGTCGCTGTTGCGGGCCAAAGCCGTAGCGAGAAGCGTGCCGCCCACGCAATATCCGATGGCGTTGACATCGTCTTCGCCGGTCGCGGTGCGAACCGTCTTCAGGGCAAAGTCGATCCCTGCTTCGATGTAATTTTCCCAGCCGATCTCTGCATGCCTCTCGTCCGGGTTGACCCAGGAGATCATGAACACCGTATGGCCTTGTTCGACGCACCAGCGGACAAAACTTTTCTGTGGGGTCAGGTCGAGAATATAGTACTTGTTGATCCAAGGCGGCACGATCAGCAACGGCCGCCTGAACACGGTTTCGGTCGTTGGCGCATATTGGATGACTTCGCAGATTTCGTTGCGAGCAACCACCTTGCCGGGGGTGATCGCGAGGTCGCGGCCAACGATATAGCTGCTTTCATCGGTCTGCCGAAGCCGCAATTCGCCGCCACCCCTGGCGATATCCTCGGCGAGCTTGGCCATGCCCTCAACGAGGTTCAGGCCGCTTGATGCGACCGTTTCGCGAAAAACCTCCGGGTTGGTCAGGGCGAAATTGGCGGGTGACAGTGCCGCGGTCACCTGGCGCAGGTAGAATTCCGCCTTATGGCGGCTATGGGCATCGAGACCTTCGGCGCGGTTCACCAGTTGGGCGGCCCAGTCCGCCGTCACGACATAGGCCTGCCGCACGACCGCAAAAAACGGGTTGTTGGTCCAGTCCTCGTCGGCAAATCGCTTGTCCCTCGGCAGCTCGGGTTCGGGCGGTACCTGTTCGCCGGAGAAGCGCGCGACCGAACGGGCCCAGATGGCCATGTAGCTCGATAGCAGCAGGGTCTGTGCTTCCAGTGTCCGCTGTGGCTCAGCCATCCAGTATTCGGCCACCTTGGACAGCGACTTTATAAGGTCACTCAACGGATCGAGCGTATCGACGACGGCGCCGCGTTCACGCGGCCCGAGCCATTCGGTCGCAGCCTTGCCGAAATTTTCGGCGGCGCGGGCAAGGTTGACGGCGAGACTCTGGGGATCCTTGACCAGATAGGGATCGAGCGCGGCAGGATCAAAGCCGGGAAAACTCTGGCTTTTTGCATTGCCGGTCTGGTCTTTTTTCGCGCTCACGCTGGCCGTCCGGTCTCTGTTGAATTAAAGTCCGTTTTCGTTTGTATATGGCGATCGAAAGCGAATACAAGTCCGACGACTGGCGCTCGCCAACGGACGTTTGAATGAAAGGTGGACGCAGGGAATGGAAAAAATGAGGCACGCGTACGGCAGATTGTCCTTGTGGGCTGCCCTGATTGCCATTCCGGGCGCGCTGTCCGGCTGCTTCGCGCTGGATGACGGTATTCCCAACACCGCGCCGCAGGCGACTGTCGTGTCTTCGCGCGCCGTACCGCCGGCTGGGCCGATTGCCCGCAAGCAGACCAATACCTACCCGACGTTCGACGGCAAGCTGACGGCTGCCAATACGCAAATCGACGATGCCGAATATGTCAGCCAGGAAAGCCAGATGTCGGCGCTCGCGCAAGCGCGCAGCAACGGTTCGATTTCGGAGGCGGAATATCAGCAACGCGTTGCCGAATTGCAGGCCGTCGCAACCGGTCACGTAACCGAAGCGGACGCTAAAATCTCCGGCAACTAGGCTTGCCTTTGTGCCCGATTGGTCGCAAAGCACGCAGCAGCCACAGATGAGCCGCATCGGTTGCGGCCCAAGGCTTATATCCTTCCAAGGGGAGTGACATGGAAGAGTTTCATAAGGTTCGGCGCCTTCCGCCCTACGTCTTCGAACAGGTCAACCGTTTGAAGGCCAGCGCGCGAGCGGGTGGCGCGGACATTATCGATCTCGGCATGGGCAACCCCGATCTTCCGACGCCAAAGGCGATCGTCGACAAGCTGTGCGAAGTGGTTCAGGACCCGCGCACGCACCGGTATTCGTCGTCCAAGGGTATCCCCGGTCTGCGTCGCGCCCAGGCTGCCTATTATGCCCGGCGTTTCGGCGTGAAGCTGAACCCGGATACGCAGGTTGTCGCGACCCTCGGTTCCAAGGAGGGCTTTGCTAACATGGCGCAGGCCATCACGGCGCCGGGCGATGTCATCCTGTGCCCGAACCCGACCTATCCGATCCACGCTTTCGGCTTCCTGATGGCCGGTGGCGTGATCCGTTCGATGTCGGTCGAGCCGGACGAGAGCTTTTTCCCGCCGCTGGAACGCGCGGTCAAGCATTCGATCCCCAAGCCGCTGGCGCTGATCATCAACTATCCGTCCAACCCGACGGCGCATGTCGCCTCGCTGGATTTCTACAAGGATGTCATCGCGTTCGCGAAGAAGCACGACCTGATCGTGCTGTCCGACCTCGCCTATTCTGAAATTTATTTCGACGAAAGCGCGCCGCCGCCATCGGTTCTGGAAGTGCCTGGCGCGCTCGACGTCTGCGTTGAATTCACCTCGATGTCGAAGACGTTTTCCATGCCCGGCTGGCGCATGGGATTTGCCGTCGGCAACGAACGCCTGATCGCGGCACTGACTCGCGTGAAATCCTATCTGGATTATGGTGCATTCACGCCGATCCAGGTGGCGGCGACGCATGCGTTGAACGGTGATGGTTCCGATATTGCCGAAGTGCGTAACGTCTATCGCCGCCGGCGCGATGTGATGGTCGACACGTTTGGCAAGGCGGGTTTCGAAGTGCCGCCGCCGGCCGCGACCATGTTCGCCTGGGCAAAAATCCCCGAAAAGTTCCGCCATCTCGGTTCGCTCGAATTCTCGAAACTGCTGGTCGAAAAGGCCGATGTGGCCGTGGCTCCCGGCATCGGTTTTGGCGAGCAGGGTGACGATTACGTGCGTTTGGCGCTGGTGGAAAACGAGCATCGCATCCGCCAGGCGGCCCGATCCATCAAGAAGTTCATGTCTAGCGCCGACGAGACCATGCACAACGTGATTTCGCTCAACGCGCATCGCTGACAGAACCATTCCCGCGCGACCGGACGATGCTTCGGTCACGCCCGCCTTCGACACCAAAATCAGGAAATCACAGATGGCTGACGCCCTCAAAATCGGCATTGCGGGTCTTGGTACCGTGGGCTCGTCCCTGGTGCGCATTCTCGGCGAACGCGCAAGCGAACTCGCCCGGACATGCGGACGCCCGATTACGATTACGGCGGTCAGCGCACGCGACAGAAGCCGCGACCGCGGCGTCGATCTCTCCGCGATCCAATGGTTCGATTCGGCCGTGGACATGGCCAATTCTGCCGATATCGACGTTTTCGTCGAGTTGATGGGCGGTGCCGAAGGCGCCGCTGACCAGTCGGTACGTGCAGCCCTGGCGCGGGGCCTGCATGTCGTGACCGCCAACAAGGCGCTCCTGGCCCGCTGCGGCGTCGAGCTTGCCGTGATGGCCGAGGACAAGGGCGTGCTTTTGAACTACGAAGCCGCCGTCGCCGGGGGCATCCCGGTCATCAAGGCGCTACGCGAATCGCTGACGGGCAACGTCGTGTCGCGCGTCTACGGCATCATGAACGGCACCTGCAATTACATCCTGACGCGCATGGAGAAGGAAGGCCTGTCCTTCGAGGCGTGCCTCAAGGAAGCGCAGCGTCTCGGTTATGCCGAAGCCGATCCGACCTTCGATATCGAGGGCAATGATACCGCCCACAAACTGGCCATTTTGACGACGCTTGCGTTCGGCACGCAGATTGCCGCCGACGAGATTTATCTCGAAGGCATTTCCAACATTTCCACCGAGGATATCCAGGCGGCGGCCGATCTCGGTTACCGCATCAAGCTGCTCGGCGTGGCGCTTCGCACCGATAGCGGCATCGAACAACGCGTGCATCCGACCATGGTCCCGCATGACAGCGTCATCGCGCAAGTCGATGGCGTCACCAATGCGGTGGCGATCGAGTCGGACATTCTCGGCGAATTGCTGATGGTGGGCCCCGGTGCCGGCGGCAATGCGACGGCCTCGGCCGTGCTAGGCGACATCGCCGATATTGCCAAGAGCCAGCCGGGCACGCAGCGCGTTCCGGTTCTCGGTAATCCTGCGGCTTCGCTTGCGCCCTACACCCGCGCCCAGATGCAGAGCCACGAGGGCGGTTACTTCATTCGCCTGACCGTACTCGATCGGGCGGGGGTCTTTGCCGATGTTGCCACGCGAATGGCAGATAACGGCATTTCGCTCGAATCCATCGTGCAGCGCGCCAAGGGAGCGGAAGAGGATTCCAAGACGATCATTCTCGTGACCCATGCGACGACCGAGCATTCGGTCCGCCAGGCCGTCGACGCGATCAAGTCCGGGACCTATCTGGCCGGCGAACCGCAGGTGATCCGTATCGAAAGGCCAAAGGCCTTCTAAGATTTACTGCGCCGATCACGGATATGTTATTCTTGGTCGACGCGCCCTCGAAAAGTATCAGATGCCGCCGCATCTGGCATCTGTTCGGGCGGGCCGCCTCGCTTCAAGTTTATTTTTGGTGAGATCTTGCCCGCGAACGACGTGGGCTGGTTTTGTATTTGGCTTTGGTATATGAACATATCCAACCAGAAAACGCGGGGAGGCTCTCTGAAATGTCATTGGGTGTGGCGGAAAACCTGTCACGTTTGATCGTCGATGCGGCTGCAGAGAGCATTGCCAATATTCGATTGCTTGATGGCTGGAAGGGGAGCGAAAGCGACGACGATTTTCAGGGCACGCGCAACTGGGCAGCACTTCTTGTGCTGTTGTCTGTCCCGGCATTTCTCGTCATCGTGGTGACGTTTCTGATCTGGTTGTTCTGACGCCGTTCGCGGCGCGCAGCTGTGAATGTATCCTGGGTTCGCCCGCTCCTTCCAACTCCTAGCAGATTCCAATATTGTCGGGTGCCGGGGGAATGGGCTAGATGGCTCGCATGAGCCCAAGCCCCATCATGCCTACCGCCTCCGAGCCAGCCGATCCCATCGCACGCGCCTTTCTGGGCGTCGACAAGTCAGTCAGCGACCAGCGCTGGATGGCGCGCCTTGATCAGGCTGGTCTCAACCGCGCACTGGCAATGTCGCAGGTTCACGGCATCCCCGAACTCGTTTGTCGCGTGCTGGCCGGGCGTGGCGTCGGTGTCGACGAGGCGCCGGCCTTCCTCGATCCGACCATCCGTTCGCTGATGCCCGATCCGTTCACGCTGACCGATTGCGAGAAGGCAGCACTACGTCTGGCCGACGCGGTCATGCGGAAAGAAAACATCGCAATTTTCGGCGATTACGATGTCGACGGCGCGGCCTCCTCGGCCCTGATGTCGCGCTTCTTGCGCCATTTCGGCCTTGCCAGCGAGATCTACATTCCCGACCGCATTTTCGAAGGCTACGGCCCCAATCCGGCTGCGGTGCGCCAGTTGATCGCCAATGGGGCCCAACTGATCGTGACCGTGGACTGCGGTTCCACCAGCCATGATTCGCTTGCTGTCGCCCGCGATGAAGGCTGCGACGTGCTGGTCATCGATCACCACCAGCTCGGCGAGGCACTGCCGCCCTGTCTGGCGCTCGTCAATCCCAACCGCGAGGACGATCTCTCTGGCCAGGGGCATCTGTGCGCCGCCGGCGTCGTCTTCCTCGTTCTCGTGGCAACCGCACGGGTCCTGCGCGAGCGGCAGCATCCGCAGGCAGGTTCGCTGGATCTGCTTGCCTGGCTCGATATCGTGGCGCTGGCGACGGTCTGTGATGTCGTGCCTCTCAAGGGCCTCAACCGCGCCTATGTGGTCAAGGGGCTGCTGGCGGCCCGCCATATGGGCAATGCAGGGCTTGCGGCGCTCTTTCGCAAGGCGGGGCTGGCCGGCCCGGTGACGCCCTATCATCTGGGTTTCCTGATCGGCCCGCGCATCAATGCCGGAGGCCGCATCGGCGATGCGGCGCTCGGCAGCCGACTTTTGACGCTGGATGACGGACCGGCGGCCGACGTGATCGCCGAACGTCTGGACGAGCTCAACCGCGAACGCCAGGCGATGGAGGCTGTCATGCTGGCGGAAGCCGAAGGCGAGGTCCTGGCCGAATACGGCAATGGTGAAAGTGCCTCGGTCATCGTGACCGCCAACCAGAACTGGCATGCCGGGATCGTCGGCCTGATCGCCGCCCGTATAAAGGAAAAGTTCAAGCGCCCGGCCTTTGCCATCGCCTTCGACCCGTCCGGGCGCGGCACTGGTTCCGGCCGGTCCATTCCGGGCTTCGACATGGGCCGGATGGTACGTGCGGCCGTGGATGAGGGTCTGCTGGCCAAGGGGGGCGGCCACGCCATGGCGGCTGGCCTGACGGTTGACCGGGCCAATCTGGGCAGACTGCGTGCATTTTTCGAAGCGCGCGCTGAAAAGGACGTGCCGTCGCTGGTGGCCAATCACGTACTCAAGATAGACGGGGCGCTATCGGCCTCCGGTGCGACGCTGGAACTGATCGATCGCATGGAACAGGCGGGTCCCTATGGCTCCGGCCACGCCCAGCCCGTTTTTGCGCTGCCGTCACATCGCATCGTGGATTCGCGTCCGGTCGGCGCCGCCCATGTGAAGGTCACGCTGGAAGCCGTCGATGGCAGCCGCATCGACGGAATTAGTTTTCGGTCAGCCGATACCCCGCTCGGTCAGATGCTGCTCAACGGCCGAGGTACCCAGATTCACGCCGCCGGCAATCTGAGTGCCGACCACTGGCAATCCAGCCGCCGCGTCCAACTGCGCATTCTGGACGCCGCCAAAGCGCTTTAACGGTCGCCCGACGTCACGCAGGGAACCGTTGGCAACGAACCGAACGTTCGCGTTTTTCAGTAGTCTTTTTAGGGGGGAGGGAGTGGCACGCCCTAGGGGAGTCGAACCCCTCTTTTCAGAATGAAAATCTGACGTCCTAACCGATAGACGAAGGGCGCATGCCGTGTCCGCGTTGCTGCGGTGGCGCCCTTATAGTCACGGTCCTCGGATGTCGCAAGCGGGAAAATGACGGTCGGGACGAATTTGTGCGAGAAAAAACTGGCTGCCGCAAGGTCCTGTGGAAACTGCGCCGCAACCGCGCAATTTTTCCTTGCCGAACAAGAGGTTGCCGCCAGGTTCCAAACACGCATACTGATCGGAAACCCCGTGCGCATGCTGGGGATAACCGGTGTATACCGGAACAGTGTGTGGTCGATCTGTGAAGGGGAGAGTGGCACGCCCTAGGGGAGTCGAACCCCTCTTTTCAGAATGAAAATCTGACGTCCTAACCGATAGACGAAGGGCGCATGCCGTGTCCGCGTTTGCTGCGGTGGCGCCCTTATAGTCAGGCCTTTTTTTTTCCGCAAGCACCCGATGATGATTTTTTACAAAAAAATGACGGCGCTTTCGAGCGCCGTCCATAATGTCGAAAACCTTTGCATTTTCAGACCGTTCCAGAGATTGCTCCGAAGCGATCCGTTACCACAGCCCCTGGACGACGGGCTCGGCGACGGATGCTGCCGGGCTCGTTGCAATAGTCGGCGTTGTGGGGCCGGCGGTACCGGTCGCGCCGATGCCATTGGAGGCGGCCGCCATTTGCGGGCCGCCCGCAAACAGGCCGCCCGTCGTACCACTGATCCGGCGCACGGGCGCATCGGCGACCGCATCTGCGCTGAGGGAAGCAGCCGCATGGGTGGCGGATGCGGCGGCCGACCGTGCTGCCGGTTCGGCGGTGTTTTCGGCAGTCGGGACCGCACCTGCGGAAAAGATACTGTTACGGCCGGCCTGGATGCCGGTCGGCTGAGTGACAACGCCCGCCATCGACGCTTGTGACATTTCCGTTTGGGCCATTGCCGTCTGGGCCGCTACGGCCCGAGGCGTCATGGTTTCCACCTGTCCTGTGATTGCTCGCGCCCTGCCGGCACCAGTGCTGACCAGCAGTGCGGGTTCGGCGGATGCGCTGCCATTTCGCATCGCGGAAAGCGCACTTCGTCCCGACGCGCGAAAATCGCGAACGGTTGTGGCGCCGCCCGCCTCGCCGGGACGGGCGCTCACCAGCGGGTCAACATAGGCGGTGGTGCCATTGTCCGCTCTCTCGCGTCGCGCGTCCCCGGTTGCCTGCTGCATCGCCTCAAGCGCGGAGGTCGGCCGCGGGCCGGAGGCCACCTTGTTAGTCGGCGCCTCCGGCTTTCTGCTGGTCAGCGAACAGCCGGAGGCGGAAAGGGCGACGATCGCCAGAACGGCCGAGAGGACGGCCGATAAGATCGCAGGCGATGCGGTTCTGGCTTTGACTATGGACGGGCTGGACACTGGCATTCCCTGCTTGCGACATGACACAGGCCCGCATGATGCGCTGGCAAGCCTGTGTCAGGCTGTCGGGAAACCGTGGGCCTACCAGCTTCCGGTGTTCTGCATGGAGATCCACGGTTCGGCCGGCGTCAATGCCGCACCCTTTTGCAGGATCTCGATGGAAATGCCATCGGGAGAACGCACGAATGCCATGTTGCCGTCGCGCGGCGGACGGTTGATGGTCACGCCCTTGTCCATCAGCCGCTGGCAGAAGGTGTGAATATCGTCGACCTCATAGGCGAGGTGGCCGAAATTGCGGCCGCCGCTGTAATCTTCCGTATCCCAGTTGTATGTGAGTTCCAGGCAGGGCGCTTTGCTGGCGCGTGCGGCTTCGACATCGTCCGGGGCGGCAAGAAAGATCAGTGTGAAGCGACCTTTTTCGTTTTCATGGCGGCGTACTTCCTGAAGGCCGAAGATTTCGGTGTAGAATTTCAGCGAGGCGTCGATGTCCTTGATGCGGACCATGGTGTGAAGATAGCGCATGGGGGCCTTCCTGTTTTGGTCATGTCTGGGAATGGGTGACACCGGCGATATGCGCCACTCGCCAGCCTGGGACAAGGCATGTGGCATAAGCAAAAGATAAAAGAAGTCGGGGCTTGCGCTCCATGGTCGGCGCAATGTTATTCTGACTTCTAAGAATCAGTTAACCGTAACTTCGTGACGCGTATCGAGGGGCTGAGAAAACATGGCTGACAGAATGTCATCGAAAGACATTGCCGCATTCGAAGAGCTCTCGGGCGAACCGGTCGAGCTCATCGAGATTACCGGTGTGGTAAAGTGGTTCGACGTGGCCAAGGGGTTTGGTTTCATCGTTCCCGATAACGGCATGCAGGATGTTCTTCTGCATGTGAGTTGTCTGCGCCGCGACGGTTACCAGACAATTCTCGAGGGAACGCGCATTGTCGCGATGATCCAGCGCCGGGATCGCGGTTTCCAGGCATTCCGTATCCTGTCGATGGATCAATCGACGGCAGTGCATCCTTCGCAGATGCCGCCGGTGCGCACCCATGTCCAGGTGACGCCGACGAGCGGCCTGGAGCGCGCGATCGTCAAGTGGTTCAACCGCACGAAGGGTTTTGGTTTCCTGACGCGCGGCGAAGGCACGGAGGACATTTTTGTCCATATGGAAACGCTGCGCCGCTTCGGCCTGACGGAGCTTCGGCCGGGCCAGGTCGTGTTGGTGCGTTTTGGGCCCGGCGACAAGGGCATGATGGCGGCGGAAATCCATCCCGACAATCCCAATCCCGGCAATAGGGCGCATTGAACATGCGCGCGTTCGCTTCGGCACTGTTCGCAAGCGCATTGCTGGCGCTTTTCATTTTTGCGGGAAACGCCGCTGCTGCGCCCATCCGGTTCGACAGCGAGCCGCTGGTGATCGAATCGGCAAACGGCACCCGTCATGCCTTCACGGTAGAGCTCGCGCTTGATGACATGCAGCGCCAGCAGGGCCTTATGCTGCGCCGTGCGATGGCGCCGGATAGCGGCATGCTGTTTGATTTCGTCAATTCCCGCGATGTCAGCATGTGGATGCACAATACGCTCATTCCGCTCGACATGCTGTTTATCGACGCCGACGGCAGGGTTACGCATATCCACGAGAATGCAGAGCCGCAGTCGGACGCGATCATATCGTCGCGCGGTCCTGTACGCTACGTTCTGGAACTGAACGGCGGGCGCAGCAAGGCGCTGGGCATCCAGCGGGGCGATCTCGTGAGAAGCCGGCGGATTGGCAACGCGCAATAGGGTGCGGATGGCGAACGATTGATGTGTGAAGAGCGTTTTTTGCTGTTGCAGCAACAGCATGAACCGTGTATCTCGCATTCATCGCAGGAACGGAGTGTAGCGCAGTCTGGTAGCGCATCTGGTTTGGGACCAGAGGGTCGGGAGTTCGAATCTCTCCACTCCGACCATCGATACCGGGCTCGGTCTATGCCCATATCGGGAACGAGCACAGCATGTCTGCCAAGATCTATCGTCCAGCTAAGACCGCCATGCAGTCCGGCAAGGCGAAGACCCATCTCTGGCTGTTGGAATTCGATCAGGAAGAACCCCGTCGCATCGATCCGATTCTCGGCTACACGTCTTCTGCCGACATTAAACAGCAGCTCAAGCTGACGTTCGAAACCCTGGAGCAGGCCTGCGCCTATGCGGAGCGCAACGGTATCGAATACCGTGTCATCCCGCCTAAGGAAGCAGCCCGTCAGACCGTCTCCTACACCGATAATTTCCGCTATAACCGCACGACGCCCTGGACGCACTGATCTTCGGCGCGCAATCGGCCCCTTAGCTCAACTGGATAGAGCAACTGCCTTCTAAGCAGTAGGTCGCAGGTTCGAGTCCTGCAGGGGTCGCCAAAAACCTGCAAGAATTAGAGAAAACGAAGGCGCCCGACATCTCTCGGGCGCCTCTTCGATATTTACCCTTGGGTTCCGTCAATAATGTCGGAAGCTTTGACAGCTGTCGCCCTTGTTGGGGGCTGGTACTCGACGTTGAGGTATGTCCACGGCCGCTGCCGGATTAGTTCGCACCCATTTCCGTCTCGCCGATCTGATCCAGCCATTTCACCAGCATTGGCAGATTTCGCGCGTTCTGATGCCAAAGGCTCACGGCCACGCGACAATTACTGCATCCTAGGCGACGATGATGCTTCACCACTTCTGTCGGTCATTGGCTGACACGACTGGCCTGTGTCATACATCGGGGGATGGCGATGGAACCAAATATGAAATGGTGCTGTTGTAGCCGGGCATACAGAAACCATCAGAGGGAACCTCCAATGATCAAGCTTCTCACAGCTGCTGCACTGTCTCTCGGCCTTGCAACCTCGGCCATGGCCCAAGGCGCCGGCGGCTCCAGCGGCACCGGCGGTGACAACAATGGCGGCAACAATAGCGGTGCAAGCTCGGGCGGCAGCGCTGGCGCAAATCAGGGCGCTCAGCAGGGCAGTTCCAACACCAATTGCGGCGCTCCTGGCGGTACGCAGGGTGCGGCTCAGTCCGGCCAGTCCAGCAGCGGCGCAACCAATCCCGGTGCCGGCACCGCTGGTACGTCCTGCTGATCGCAGAATTACTGATTCTACCAGCGCCTCTTGCCTGCCGGCGAGGGGCGTTTTTTTGTTTTTGCGCCCCTCTGCGCGGCGTCGGGTGGTGCCCAGGCCCGTAGAACGCCCCGGGCCAGACCATGGTGATCATCCTGATGCCATCCAAATGGCTCGATGGGCCGAACTGACCCGCCATAGGCGTCGGGGTCTAGCGGCTGATGATTTGTTGAGCTGACCGCCTGCGTAGCGGTCGGTTGGCTATTCTATCGGCCGTACGACGGGGGTATCGCGCATGCCAGCTCTCGCTTGACTTCAATCACTTAATGTGGAACATAAGGGGAACAAGGCGGTGAATGGAGTTTGCCATGCTTGAAGATCGAAGTCAGCGAAGCATCGTTATAGAGCGTGCCTTGGCTGCGGTGGAAAAATCGCGTGAACGACGAGAGCGCTGGGACCGGGAGAAAAAGGACCGTTTCGAGCGGATCCAGATCGCCAATCTCAAGCAGCCCGCCGCAATGGCAAAAGCTGGGAGGCAATTGAGCCTTCGTCTCGATGGATGAGGCGGCCGTATGGAGGGGAGAACGGCCCATACGGTCCGTATGCAACGGTCATTCGTAACCGGTTAGCCGATGGAACTCGCGGCCTTCGCGAAATCGCCACGGAACGCTGAGGGCGGGCGGCTTCCCGCCGGCGAAGAGGCAAATGGAAGCGCACTGCCAGCGCAAACGCTGTGCGCGAAGGGCATGTCGGCTGGACTGCGGGGGCGGGGGCTGAAGTACTATGCCTGCCTTTAAAAGGTCGGCATCAGTGATGCATGACGACCCGTCTATTCCTCTGGTCTTTTTCCTCCTCCAGATGCTCCATTGTTTGCATCGCAAGGGTCGACGGGTCGGTGTTTTTATGTCCGGGCGCGGTCTCGGGATGGTCGTGGCGACATGCGGACAGCAAGTCCCGAGCCTGATCTGCAGTCAGTTCGACGTCATCGAAGACGACGCCGACATAGCGCGTTGCTTCGCCTTCAATATTGCGAAAACAGCGGCCAATGCCAATCACATGTACGAACGTGCCGTCGGAGCGAGCGATATGATAGTCCTGGAAACAGGATCCGCCAATGGAAATCGCCCGATGCAGGGTTTTCGCGACGGAAGCACGGTCGCCTTCCCACACACAATTGAGGTAGGTTTCGATGGGCAGGCCATCGAGGACCGCTTGCGCATCCAGCCCAAATATCTCGGCAAAATGCTCGTCGGCACACAGGAGATTGGCGTCGACATTCCAATGGAAGACGGCAGCATCGTCGGACGATAAGGCAAAAACGGTTGTTTCTAATTCGCTCATAATGGAAGTCCCAGACCCTGATCGATGAAGACTATTCCTTAATAGCGAAATAGCAAGTCTGCCCCCGGGGAGGCAAGGCACTGATTACGGCAACGCGAAGCTCTGTATCGGCGCAATTCCGGCGGGGTAATCCGCCGGGGCCGCCTGGTGCGCATTCGGTAAAGTGTACAGTTATCAAATGGCTTGTTGCGGTGCGGCAATTTTGTCGCGCTCAAATAAATGTCATCGCCGCTTTTTCGTTCATGTTGCATTCAGGCTTTATAATAACCTCAATTGTCCCTATCCTTGTCTCCGTTGTCGCCATGAGCGCGATAACGCGGGCAAGCGCCACTTGGCGTTTGCCGCGGGTGTAGCCTTGGGGGCAGCGTTCGTTCGCTGATGCCCCCGGGTGCGCTGCCCACGTATTGAAAATCGTTTTTGTTTCCGGGTTGCCACGTCATTCCGGAACATCGTCGGCACGGGATGGGGCTTTTTCAGGTCCATGACGGTCCCGTGCGGGTTGAACTGCGTCGAAGCCTGTCGAAAAGCGGCAAGCGCGCACAGACAAGCCTCGATGGGGATTTTATGGCTCAATTGATTTCACGCATCGGGGGCGTACTGGCCTCCGCAATGGTGCTGCTGACTGCCGGCAACGGTCTGGCAGACGAGCGGCCGCTGATCTGGACGCCGACGAAAAATTCCGACACCAGCTATGCCGTTAAGCTCGGTTTTCGACTTCCAAGCGAGTTGCAGCCGGAAGCGGGCATCAATCTCGGTCTGGATTCGCAAAAGAATGATGTCGTGAACACGCCAGTGCGGTTATGGGGCAAGATCACCGCATCGAGCATCCAAACGCCCGCCTATCAGTTGAACCGCGATATCCGCATCAACCTCGACGCTGTAACCGGGAGTAGCGGCGCTCGGGTGATCATGTCTGAAAAACGCATTGCCAGCGAGGCGCTGGATGTCGAGGTCAATCGTCAATACGGCATGCGATATGACGGGGCGGCCGCCAATTGGGTCGGCGAGGCGAGCGAATCTGTCAGACTGTCGCGCGCCGCAACCGGCACGGCGGTCATTCTGCAGGCCAAGGCGCTCGACACGTTCAGAGAGTTGGGCGCGGGTCTTGCAGTCGAGCAGAAGATCAGTGAACGTCTTTCCCTGAATGGCAGTATCGAACAGACGACGGCTGCGACCCAGCCGACCAGCAATATCAGCGCGAACTATACCTTCAAATGGTAGGTCGGCGCCGCGCATGACGTGCCGCGAGCCGCGTGCAGTCCATGGCGAAATGAAAGGAGGGGCCTGAGCCCCTTCCTCCCTCTGCTTGACGGGAGACGCGGCCGCTAGACGCACTAAGCGCGTCCCGGTCCTGCGACCGTTCCGATCCGCCATAGCCTGGAGTAAGGGCATAGACCCATGCCTGACCGGCGGATCGGCGGAGGCAACGGTCCCTAGTGCAGGATCTGGCTGAGGAACAGCCGCGTACGCTCGTGCTGTGGATTGTCGAAGAATTCCTGCGGCGAATTCTGCTCGACGATCTGGCCCTGGTCCATGAAGATGACACGGTTGGCGACCTGGCGGGCAAAGCCCATTTCATGGGTGACGCACAGCATGGTCATGCCTTCTTCTGCAAGGCTGACCATCGTGTCGAGCACTTCCTTGACCATTTCCGGGTCGAGCGCCGACGTCGGCTCGTCGAACAGCATGATCTTGGGCTTCATGCAGAGCGAGCGGGCAATCGCCACGCGCTGCTGCTGGCCGCCGGACAACTGGCCCGGATATTTGTTCGCCTGCTCCGGAATCTTGACGCGCTTGAGGTAGTGCATTGCCACTTCCTCGGCTTCCTTCTTCGGCATTTTTCGGACCCAGATCGGCGCCAGCGTGCAGTTTTCCAGAATGGTCAGATGCGGAAAAAGGTTGAAGTGCTGGAACACCATGCCGACTTCCCGGCGCACTTCATCGATCTTCTTCAGATCGTTGGTGAGCTCGATATTGTCGACGATGATGGTGCCGGATTGGTGCTCCTCCAGGCGATTGATGCAGCGGATCATGGTCGACTTGCCGGAGCCCGAAGGTCCGGCGATGACGATACGCTCGCCCTTCATCACCTTGAGATTGATGTCGCGCAGCACGTGAAAATCGCCATACCACTTGTTCATGCCGATGATTTCGACGGCGACATCCGTGGTGGAGACGGTCATTTTGGGTTGGGCGTCAGCCATGGTTTTCCCCTTATTATCGTTTGTGGCCGGTATCGAGGTGCCGTTCCATGAAGGCGGAATAGCGCGACATGCCGAAGCAGAAGATCCAGTAGATGATCGCGGCAGTCACGAGACCCGTCAAAGGCGTCATCGGCGTGATCCAGGTCGTGTCGGCAAAGTTCAGGCGGATGATGTTGAGGAGATCGTACATGCCGATGATGGCGACGAGCGAGGTATCCTTGAACAGTCCGATGAACGTGTTGACGATGCCCGGAATAACGACCTTGATCGCCTGCGGCAGAACGATCAGCCGCATTTTCTGCCAGTAGCTGAGACCGAGGGAGTTAGCGCCTTCGCTCTGTCCCTTGGGAATGGCCTGCAGGCCGCCACGGATGACTTCCGCCATATAGGCTGAGGCGAACAGCGCGACGCCGACGATGGCGCGTAGAAAATTGTCGATCGTCCAGCCCGTCGGCAGGAACAGCGGCAGCATGACATTGGCCATGAACAGAACCATGACCAGCGGCACGCCGCGGATGACCTCGATGAACAGCACGCAGAACATTTTGACGACCGGCATGTGCGAGCGGCGTCCGAGAGCCAGCAGAATGCCGACCGGAAACGACACCGCAATGCCGACGAAGGAGAGGATCAGCGTCACCATCATGCCGCCCCATAGGGGCGTATCGACACGCTGAAGACCGAAATAACCGCCATGAAGCAGAAAGAAGGCGACGACCGGAAACACGACGAACAGGAGAACGGCGTTGACCGTCTTGTGCGGCAGTTTGGGGATCAATAGCGGCACCAGCAGCACGACCATCATCAGGCCGACGATGATGACGCGCCAGCGTTCGTCGAGCGGGTAGCGCCCGAAGATGAACTGCTGGAAGCGATCCTGGACGAAAGCCCAGCAGGCGCCTTTCCAGCCATCCGGCTGGATCCCGCCTTGCGCAATGGTTGCGCAGACGGACCGATCCGAACCGAACCAACTGGCCTGAATGAACAGCCAATTGATAATGCCGGGAACTGACAGCGCCAGAAGAGCGAGCGCCAGGATGGTCAGCACGACGTCTTTCGGCGTGGCGAGAAGATTGCTGCGCAGCCAGCCGGAGATCGTGCTGTTGCTGCTCGGGGCGGGTTCGGCGCCGAGCATTTCGGTGCGCACATAGGAAGTCTGGGTGTTGGACATGATCTATCGCTCCACCAGCGCCATCTTGGCGTTGAACCAGTTCATGAACAGCGAGGTCAGAATGCTGATGGACAGGTAGATGGTCAGCATGATCGAGATCATTTCGATGGCCTGACCGGTCTGGTTCAGCGTCGTGCTGCCGGTCGAAAACAGTTCCGGAAACCCGATCGCCACGCCGAGCGAGGAATTCTTGGTCAGATTCAGATACTGGCTGGTCAGTGGCGGAATGATGATGCGGAACGCCTGCGGCACGACGACAAGCTGCGTCGTCTTGGCTGGCTGGAGACCGAGTGCGGCAGCCGCCTCGGTCTGCCCCTTGCCGACGCCCTTGATGCCGGCGCGGATGATTTCGGCGATGAAGGCTGCCGTATAGAGCGAGAGAGCGAGATAGAGCGCCACGAATTCGGGGCGCACGGTGCCGCCACCGGACAGGTTGAAGCGGCCCTCGATCGGGAAGTCGAAGCTTAGCGGCGCGCCCACGGCAATGAAGGCAAGAACCGGCAGGCCGATGACGATCGCGGCCGCGATCCAGCCGGTCGGCAGCTGTCTGCCGGTGGCCATCTGGCGCCGTTTTTGCCAAAGGCCAAAGCCGATCGCGATGATGACCGCGACAACGAAGACGATCGGAAGGATCGAAGCGCCTTCGCCCCAGATGGGGTAGGGGAAGGTCAGGCCGCGATTGCTGAGGAAAGTCGACAACGGCAGATGGATGGCATCGCGCGGCTGCGGCAAGATGGCAAGCACGCCGGAATACCAGAAGAAGATCACGAGAAGCGGTGGAATGTTGCGGAAGGTTTCCACATAGACCGTGCACAGCCGGGCGATCAGCCAGTTCTTCGACAACCTTCCGATGCCGATGATGAAGCCTACGATCGTCGCCGTAATGATTCCGGTCACAGCGATCAGAAGCGTATTGAGCATACCGACGACGATGGCGCGCCCATAGGTCGAATCGCTGGAATAGGCGATCAGCGACTGGCCGACATCGAAGCCCGAACGGCCGTTCAGGAAGCCGTAGCCTGACGCCGTATTGGTCCGCGCGAGGTTGCTGCTGACGTTGTGGGCAATCCACATGACCGCAACGACGATGATGACCACGGTGAGCACCTGAAAGAAGATGCTGCGAACCTTGGGGTCGTAGATAAGTGAGGTTGTTCCCCGCCTGGGCGGGGGCGCGGTTACGGCTTTATCCGTCATGCTTTGCCAATCCCCTGCGACCCTTCATGGGTCGTTTGTTCGTTATTTTTATTTTTGTCTTCGATGCGGGAAAGTCCGCAGGATGGAATGCCATCCTGCGGACTATCAAATCACGAGATCAGCGGACCGGCGGTGCGTATTGCAGGCCGCCCTTGCTCCACAGGGCGTTGAGGCCGCGAGCGATCTTCAGCGGGCTGCCCTGGCCGATATTGCGCTCGAAGACTTCGCCATAATTGCCGACCTCCTTGATGACTTTATAGGCCCAGTCGTTGGTCAGGCCGAGATCGGTGCCGATCTTGGTGTCGGTTTCGGTGCCGAGGAACCGCTTCACGTCCGGATTGGTGGAGCTCTTCTTCTCGTCGATATTGGCCTGGGTGATGCCGAATTCCTCGGCCTGGACCAGCGCGTAACCGACCCAGGTGACGACGTCGAGCCACTTGTCATCGCCCTGGCGAACGGCCGGAGCGAGCGGCTCCTTGGAGATGATTTCCGGCAGGATCACGTGTTCGTCCGGGTTGGACAGTGCCAGACGCGTGGCATAGAGACCGGACTGGTCGGTCGTGTACACGTCGCAACGGCCGGCCTGATAGGCCGCGTTCACTTCTTCGAGCTTTTCGAAGACGACCGGGTTGTATTGCAGGTTGTTGGTACGGAAATAGTCGGCAAGGTTAAGCTCGGTCGTGGTACCCGACTGGACGCAGACGGCGGCGCCCGACAGTTCGAGAGCCGACTTCACGTTCAGGGACTTCGGAACCATGAAGCCCTGGCCGTCGTAGTAGTTGACGTAACGGAAGTTGAAGCCGAGCGCGGTATCGCGGCTGATCGTCCAGGTGGTGTTACGGGCAAGGATGTCGATTTCACCGGACTGCAGTGCCGTGAAACGGCTCTGGGCCGTGGTGGGCGTATATTTTACCTTGCTTGCATCGCCGAAGATGGCAGCAGCGACGGCGCGGCAGTAATCGACGTCAAAGCCTTTCCACGCGCCGGAAGCGTCCGGCTGTGCAAAGCCGGCAAGACCGGTATTGACGCCGCACTGTACGAAACCCTTTGCCTTGACGTCATCAAGCGTGGCGGCGGATGCAGCCGAGCCCAGGCCCAGAGCTGCCGCGCCAATCGCAACTGAAAGAAGCGTCTTTTTCATTTTCCCAACCTTATCTTCTTGTGATGGATCCCAGTCGGCCGTCCGAAAAAGGAGGCGGCCCCCAAGCTCGCAAAGCCTCCCGGAGCGAGCAATGCCTATCACAGTCGCAAATCCGGTCTTGGTCAAGATGTGGCTGCCCGATTCTCGCCTTAAACGATTGTAAAACTGAGAATGTGCTCATTCGTTGAGCACAAGCTCAATATCTGGACGGCGGGTGCGCAAGCGCTAAGCTGTTGGCTACGCCTCAGCCTTTCGTCTCGACCGGCGCTTGACCCCCGTTGCAACTCTCTGCCAAAGTTTGCGTCACATCTTTGAATGAAAGCGGCGCGTTGGATATGACGAAAGACACTTTTTTGGACAATGCCGGACCAAACACGAAACTGGCCCATATCGGTTACGATCCGCGCGATTATCACGGTTTCGTAAACCCACCCGTGGTCCACGCCTCTACCGTTCTTTTTCCTGATTGCGCCACGATGGAGCGCCGCGGTCAGAAATATACCTATGGCACCCGTGGCACTACGACCACGGACGCGCTCTGCGCAGCCCTCGATCACCTGGAGGGCTCGGCCGGCACCGTTCTCGTTCCCTCGGGATTGGCGGCCATCAGCATTCCCTTTCTTGCCTATCTCTCGGCTGGCGATCATGCCTTGATCGTCGATTCGGTCTATGAGCCATGCCGTCACTTCTGCAACACGATGCTGACGCGGCTCGGCGTGGAGGTCGAATATTACGATCCCGAGATAGGCGCCGGCATAGAAGCGCTGATCCGTCCGAACACGAAACTGGTGCATACCGAGGCGCCGGGTTCGAACACGATGGAAATGCAGGATATCCGCGCCATCAGCGCGGCGGCGCATAAGCATGACTGTGTCGTGACGATGGACAATACCTGGGCGACGCCGCTCTATTTTCGGCCACTTGATTTTGGGGCGGACGTGTCCATCCATGCGACGACGAAATATCCGTCCGGCCATTCCGATATCGTCATGGGTTCCGTCTCAGCCAATGCCAGACACTGGCCAGCACTTCTGGCGGCGCATGGCGCGATGGGCATATGCGGCGCCCCGGACGATGCATACCAGATCCTGCGCGGCCTGCGCACCATGGGGGTGAGGCTCGATCATCACCGGAAAAGCGCGCTGGAGATTGCCCGCTGGCTGGAAAGTCGAGACGACGTCGCCAAGGTTCTGCATCCGGCATTGCCGAGTTTTCCCGGCCACGAGATCTGGAAGCGCGACTTCAAGGGATCCAGCGGGGTATTTTCCTTCGTGCTGAAGGTTGGCGAGCAGGCGGAATTCAAGCGGCGCTCGCATGCGTTTCTTGATACGCTGAAGCTGTTTGGTCTCGGCTATTCCTGGGGCGGCTATGAGAGCCTGGCCGTTGCGGTCAACCTGTCCGACCGCACGATCCGCAAGGCGCCGGCGGAAGGCCCGGTCATTCGCCTGCAGATCGGTCTGGAGGACGTGGCTGACATCAAGCGCGACCTTGAGGCCGGCTTTGCTGCTGCCGCATCCATCAGATAGTCAAGGATCGGCTGCGTCAAAGCCGTAGAGCCAGTCGAAGTCGCCGGCGAGCGATTGCGGCGACCGCATCGACAGGGCGAAATTGCGCGCCAGCCGGGCAGGGCCGCGGGCATGATAGACGAAACGGTTGAAGGCACCGCGAGCGCGCACCCGATCAACGCGTGCAGTGCGCTCCTGTTCGAAAGCGTTCAGCCGGTCAGCGATTGTCCCGGCCCGCGTCAGATGGTCGGCCAGGCGCGCCGCATCCTCGATCGCCATGGATGCGCCCTGGGCGGCGAAGGGCATCATTGCATGCGCTGCGTCGCCGATCAGGACTACCTTGCCTCCATTATGCCAGCGGCCGCGCGTAACCTCGCAGAGCGGCCAGAACGTGGCGTCTGCGGCCTCTGCCAGTAGCGCGCGGATTTGCGGGTGCCAGGCCGCGAACTGCCGCAAGAGTAGGTCGTGATGCCTGGCGCTTGCATCGGCCTGCCAGGTTTGGCCCGGGTTGGGGCCGGTGGAAATGGCAACGACATTGAAGCTGCCGGTCTCTCCGAGCGGATAGGAAACCAGATGCGCGCCCGGGCCCAGAAACGCCGTGACGGCATTGGCCTTCAATGCCGGCGGTGCCTTGGGCGACGCAACAGTGAGCCGCCAGGCAATATTGCCGGAAAAGATCGGTGCCGGCGCGCCGGGCACAAGGCCGCGCACTTTCGACCACACGCCGTCCGCACCGATCACTAGATCAGCAGGTTGGTGGGTGATGGCGGAAACAACGTCGAGCGCCGGGTTGTCGAGCGGCACACCAAGGTGAAGCCGGCAGAGCGGTTGTTGCTCGACCGCAGACAGAAGGGCGCGTTGCAGCGTTGCGCGGTGCAGGACGCCATAGGGCGCGCCCCATCGCTCACGCGCAAAGCGGCCGACCGGCACATGGGCGAGGTCGCGTAGCGACAGACCGGAACTAAGCGCGATGCGATCGGGTTCGTTCCAGCTCGGTTCGAGCGACTGCAGGATGCCGAGCTCTGCAAGGATACGCGAGGCATTCGGCGACACCTGCAAGCCCGCGCCGACTTCCTGCAGCCGGACCGCCCGCTCGATGATGTCGCAAGCGATACCGCGACGCGACAAAGCCAGAGCCGCTGTCAGGCCGGCGATGCCGGCGCCGACGATCGCGATCCTCTTCATGCTCATGGGCAAGGACCGAAGGTCACGCCGCCTTGACGTGGAAGACGCAGCCTGCCGGCTCGGTCTGATCGGCTTTCAGGGCCGGATTGTAGCGGTAAAGCGTCGAGCAGTAGGAGCAGACCTTCTCGTTGTCGTCGCCCATGTCGATATAGATATGGGGATGGTCGAACGGCACGTTGGCACCCGTGCACATGAATTCCTTGACGCCGATTTGGATCGTGGCGTGACCACCGTCGTTCTGGAAGTGAGGAATTGCATGCCCGGCCATGTTCGTCTCCGATCGATAGTTTGTGACGGACCATATAGCGAGGCCCGCCGAATGTGTAGGAAAAATTCCGGCGCTTTCCTGCGCGCCAGAGCGGCGTCAGGACACTTGCCGGCTCAGCGCCGAGGTTCTCCGCCAGGCGCGTAAACGGTCTTCTGCTCAAAGCGGAACTTGTGGCCGCAACGGCAGCGGATCATGTATTTGCGTGGATCGTTCGAGGCGAATTCGGTCATGAAGCCGGCCGGCATCTCGTCCACTGCGAAACCCGGCGTCTTGCGGCGCGGATCGTCATCCTCGGAAACCTCGGCATAACCGCTATGTCCGCATTGCGAGCATTCGAGCTTTCGGGAATATCGGTCGCGTGCAGCCAAGATCTGTCCTTTCGATTTGCCGCGCTTATAGACCGCGCGATCGCCATGATGAAGCGGAATTGCGCCCGTGCACTTGAAACTTGGGGCAAAAATCGCGTTTAAGCAGGGGCGGGCGGCTTCATGCGATAGGAGGCCGCGCGAAGCAAGAGACGCCCAGCCAGGATTTGCCATGAACCTCACCGCGCCCGCCTTTTCCCAGTTCGACCATGACGGTTTGAAAATCGCGTTCTTCGATAAGGGGGACCCGTCCGGCGATCCGGTGCTGCTGATCCACGGTTTCGCCTCGACTGCCACGGTCAACTGGGTGCATCCGGGCTGGCTGAAGACGCTCGGTGAGGCGGGCTACCGGGTTATCGCGCTCGACAATCGTGGTCATGGCGCAAGCGACAAGCCGCGCGATGCGGATGCCTATCGTCCCTGGCTCATGGCGACCGACGCGGTCGCACTGCTCGACCATCTGTGTATTTCCCGCGCCCACGTGATGGGCTATTCGATGGGCGCGCGCATTGCGACCTTCATGGCCCTTGCCGCTCCGCAGCGGGTTCGTTCGCTGGTTCTCGGTGGTCTGGGCATCGGCATGACCGACGGCGTGGGCGACTGGGACCCGATCGCCGACGCGCTCGTGGCGCCCGTGATCGCAGACATCAGTCACGATCGCGGCCGCATGTTCCGCATGTTCGCCGAACAGACGAAGAGCGACCGGCAAGCGCTGGCCGCCTGCATCCGGGGATCGCGCGATCTGGTCGAACGGGCCGAGATGGGCAGGATCGATGTTCCAACGCTGATCGGCGTCGGCACCAAGGACGACATCGCGGGATCGCCGCAGGAACTGGCGGCGCTGATGCCGAATGCACGGGCGCTCGATATCCCTAATCGCGATCACATGCTTGCCGTCGGCGACCGCGTGTTCAAAGCCGCCGTGCTGGAATTTTATGCCGGGCTGTGAATGGCGTTGATCCCTCGGTTCACCGGAATGCGTTTCCGCGGGCATTGGTATCGTCGCAAAGCTGTTCTATATTATAAGCGCCTGAAGAAACAAGGAAGTGCCCATGTCTGCACGTCACGAGGCTCTCCAGAAGGATCCCGTCGCCATGGTGGATCCGATCTGGGATACGCTGCGCCAGGAGGCCCGCGCCGGAGCGGACCATGATCCGCTTCTGGCGGCATTTCTCTATTCGACGGTGCTGAACCATCGCTCCCTGGAGGATTGCGTCATTCACCGGATCTGCGAGCGCCTTGACCATCCGGATCTCCAGGCCGTTCTGTTGCGACAGACATTCGAGGAAATGCTGGCGGACTGGCCGGAATGGGGCGGCATTCTGCGTGTCGACATCCAGGCCGTCTACGACCGCGATCCCGCGTGCCTGCGTTTCATCGAGGCGCTGCTGTATTTCAAGGGGTTTCATGCGCTGCAGACGCACCGCCTGGCGCACTGGCTGATGAACCGCGGCCGGCGCGATTACGCGCTTTATCTCCAGAGCCGTTCATCAAGCGTGTTCCAGACCGACATCAATCCCGGCGCACGCATCGGCAAGGGAATTTTCCTTGACCATGCCACGGGTCTCGTCGTCGGCGAAACCGCCGTCATCGGCGACAATGTGTCGATCCTGCACGGGGTTACGCTCGGCGGCACCGGCAAGGAAGGCGCCGACCGTCACCCCAAGATCGGGGATGGGGTGCTCATCGGGGCAGGCGCAAAAATCCTCGGCAATATCGAGATCGGCCATTGCTCCCGTATCGCCGCCGGCTCGGTCGTGCTCAAGCCCGTTCCGCATAACAGCACGGTGGCTGGCGTGCCCGCAAAGGTTGTCGGAACTGCCGGTTGCTCGGAGCCCTCGCGTGTCATGAACCAGATGTTGGTGGCCGAGGATTGACCCTTCGACCCGGTGCTCTATGTCGCCATTCTCGTTGCCGAGGATGGCGGGCGTTCCCGTCTTTACTTTTCCCGCCGAGCCATGCCAAAAGCGCCGCACCATGAACTGCAGACGGAGAAACGCCAGTGAAGCCGGACGAAATCAAGAAACTTGACGCCTATTTCAAGCGCGTTTTCAACCCGACCTTCGTGGTCAAGGCGCGCCCGCGCAAGGACGATTCGGCCGAAGTCTATGCCGGTGACGAGTTTCTCGGCGTCGTCTATGTGGACGATGAGGACGAGGAGCGTTCCTACAACTTCTCGATGGCGATCCTCGACGTCGATCTTTGATCGAGATGACATATCGGCCCTGAGGCCTACTTGATGAGGCGGGCTTCTGGCCCGCTTTTTCATTGGGCTGAACGGGCCGAAAGGTCGGCCCTGCGCAAGCCAGCGGGCGCATCTTTTATCGATGGATTGCCGTTCCTATATGACCGTGATCAGCGATATCCTTCGCTGTCGGGATGGATCTGATCGTGTCGTGCAGTCCCGCATTTTCGCCTCATCACCGTGTGCCGTTTGGAATTGTGATTGCGCCGGGCCGCGGAGGGCTTAAAATCCTTCGCGAATGAACTAAGTTAAGGGACCAACGTCTGGTTCGATCACCTCCCAAGGATCGGTTGCCGGACGACTGAGGAATAAAAGACGATGATCGCAGCGCCGATCTTTATGCAGGACGACAAGAACGGAAACGGCGACGACGGTAATCGGGGAACTTCGGTCATCACCCGAACGAAACCGAAGACCAAGAAGCCCAGTCTCTACCGTGTGCTTTTGCTGAATGACGACTACACCCCGATGGAGTTTGTCATTCATGTTCTGGAGCGTTTTTTCCAGAAGGATCTCGACGCGGCGACGCGCATCATGCTGCATGTACACAACCACGGCGTGGGCGAATGCGGAGTGTTCACGTATGAGGTCGCAGAGACCAAGGTAAGTCAGGTCATGGATTTCGCCCGACAGCATCAGCATCCGCTGCAATGTGTTATGGAAAAGAAGTGAGGTAACGCCGTGCCAACATTTTCGCCTAGTCTCGAAAAGGCGCTGCATCAGGCACTGACCTTCGCCAATGAGCGGCACCACGAATATGCAACGCTGGAGCATCTGCTCCTGGCGCTGATCGACGATTCCGATGCGGCGGCTGTCATGGGCGCATGCAATGTCAATCTGGACAACCTTCGCAAGACGGTGTCCGATTACGTCGATAACGAACTGGCCAACCTTGTCACCGGTTACGACGAGGATTCTAAACCCACATCCGGCTTCCAGCGCGTCATCCAGCGCGCCGTCATTCACGTCCAGTCTTCCGGCCGTGAGGAAGTGACCGGTGCCAACGTGCTCGTCGCGATCTTTGCCGAGCGCGAAAGCCACGCCGCCTTCTTCCTGCAGGAGCAGGAAATGACGCGGTACGATGCCGTCAATTACATCAGCCACGGCATCGGCAAGCGACCGGGTGCGTCGCAGACGCGCACGCCGCGTGGCGCCGAGGAAGGCGATGCGGATGCAAAATCCTCATCTTCGCGCGGCGAGGCCGAGGATGGCGCTACCAAGAAGCCCGCCGATGCGCTGAAGGCCTATTGCGTCAACCTGAACGACAAGGCCAAGGACGGCCGCATCGATCCGCTGATCGGTCGCCATTCCGAGGTCAACCGTACGATCCAGGTGCTTTGCCGCCGCTCCAAGAACAACCCACTTTATGTGGGTGATCCGGGCGTCGGCAAGACGGCGATCGCCGAAGGCCTCGCCAAGCGTATCGTTGAAGGCAAGGTGCCGGAAGCGCTCGCCGATGCGACGATCTTTTCGCTCGACATGGGCACGCTGCTCGCCGGCACCCGTTATCGCGGTGATTTTGAGGAACGCCTGAAGCAGGTCGTCAAGGAACTCGAAGAGTTTCCGGGCGCGGTCCTGTTCATCGACGAAATCCACACCGTGATTGGTGCGGGTGCGACGTCGGGCGGCGCCATGGATGCGTCCAACCTGTTGAAGCCGGCTCTGTCCTCGGGTCAGATCCGCTGCATCGGTTCGACCACCTACAAGGAATATCGCCAGTTCTTCGAAAAGGACCGGGCTCTGGTGCGTCGTTTCCAGAAGATCGACGTCAATGAACCGTCGATCGACGATGCGATCGAGATCATGAAGGGCCTGAAACCCTATTTCGAAGAATACCACAAGCTGCGTTATACCAACGAGGCGATCAAGGCGGCTGTCGAGCTTTCGGCCCGCTATATCTCCGACCGCAAGCTGCCGGACAAGGCGATCGACGTGATCGACGAGACCGGTGCGGCGCAGATGCTGCTGACCGCTTCCAAGCGCCGCAAGCTGATCACCGAGAAGGAAATCGAGGCGACGATCGCCACGATGGCCCGCATTCCGGCAAAGACGGTTTCCAAGGATGACGAGATGGTTCTCGCCAACCTTGAAAAGGAACTGCGTTCCGTCGTCTACGGTCAGGACAAGGCGATCGAGGCGCTGTCGACGGCGATCAAGCTGGCGCGTGCAGGTCTGCGCGAACCGAACAAGCCGATCGGCTCCTACGTCTTCTCCGGCCCGACCGGCGTCGGCAAGACGGAAGTCGCCAAGCAGCTTGCCTCGTCGCTCGGCGTGGAAATGCAGCGCTTCGACATGTCGGAATATATGGAACGCCACACAGTCTCGCGACTGCTCGGCGCACCTCCCGGTTATGTCGGCTTCGACCAGGGCGGTCTTTTGACCGATGGCGTCGACCAGCACCCGCATTCCGTGGTCCTGCTCGACGAAATCGAGAAGGCGCATCCGGATATCTATAATATCCTGCTGCAGGTCATGGACCACGGTTCGCTGACCGACCATAACGGCAAGAAGATCGATTTCCGTAACGTTATCCTGATCATGACGACCAATGCGGGCGCATCGGAAATGGCTAAGGCCGCCATTGGCTTCGGTTCCTCCAAACGCACTGGTGAGGATGAAGAGGCATTGAACCGCCTGTTCACGCCGGAATTCCGCAACCGTCTCGATGCGATCATTCCATTCGCACCGTTGCCGACGGAAGTCATCCATCAGGTCGTCCAGAAGTTCGTGATGCAACTGGAGACCCAGCTGTCGGAGCGCAATGTCACCTTCGACCTGCATCAGGATGCGATCGCCTGGCTGGCCGAAAAGGGCTATGACGAAAAGATGGGTGCACGGCCACTGTCGCGTGTCATCCAGGAGCATATCAAGAAGCCGCTCGCCAACGAGATCCTGTTCGGCAAGCTGCGCAAGGGTGGTGTGGTCAATGTCACGGTTGGCAAGGACGACGACGGCAAGAACACGCTGAAGCTCGAATGCATTCCGGAGGCCGTGCCGGTAAAGCCGAAGCCAGAGGCTGAGGTAAAGGAAGCGGCCGAAGAGGTAAAGGGCAAGGTTTCGAAGCCGAAGACAGCCAAGAAGTCCGAGCCGAAAGCCAAGGGCGGCAGTGCTGCAAAGGCGCAGACCATGGATGACGGAGACGTCATCGCCGAAGAAAAACCGGTTAAGGCGGCACCGAGAAAGACGAGCGTCGTTCCGAAAGTGCCCAAGAAGAAATAGGGCGTTTCATTGACCATCGAATGATTGCGATGCCGGGCTTGTCCCGGCATCGTCGTTTTTGTACTCCGGTTGATGAATGATAACCGGACAACTCATGTCTTCACCTCGCGGTAATCTCGGCTGGTTCCTCACCGGCATGCGCGGCATTCTTTCCTTGCCCGCCTTCATCCTGATGACCTCCTATGTCGGCTTCAGCGCCTTTGCGCTGGAATCGGGCCTAACGCGGGGTGAGGCGGTCGCCATGACGCTCGCCATCTGGGCCTTACCGGCGCAGATGATTCTGGTCGGCAGCATGCTGGGCGGTGCCCATATTGCTGCCTCCTTCATTGCCGTGACACTGTCTTCGATCCGCATGATGCCGATGGTGGCGTCGATCATGCCGGAGATGCGTGCCAAGAGGACGCCGCTGCCTGTCCTGCTCTTCGTCTCGCATTTCATCGCCATCACATCTTGGGTGTTTGCCTCGCGGCATTTGCGCGACGTGCCGCGCGACCACCGCGTCGCGTTTTTCGCCGGTTTTGGCATGACGCTGACGCTGACCAACACACTGATCGTTGGTGTGAGTTACGGCGTTGTTTCCCAGTTTCCGCCGGTCATCGCCGGTGCGCTGTTCATGCTGACGCCGGTCTATTTCATCTCGTCTCTGTGGGCGAGTGCGGTGCAGCCGGTGGTGAAGCTGGCCTTCGTCATCGGTATCGTGGCCGGGCCGGCGCTGGCGCTGGTGGTGCCTGGACTGGATGTATTGGTCGCGGGCATCGGCGGCGGCACGGTCGCTTATCTGATCGATCGGCATCGGCGTCGCAAGGCGCCGGCCAGGTCGGAGGCCGTCTGATGGCGGATGGCTGGTGGACCTATGTGGTCATCATCGTTGCCGGTTTTCTGGCGACCGATATGTGGCGCTGGATGGGCGTGCTGATCGGCCATCGGCTGAACGAGGATTCCGAAGCGCTCTATTGGGTGAGGGCGGTGGCGACCGCGCTCGTCATGGCGGTGACGGCCAAGCTCATCGTATTCCCGACCGGCACGCTCGCCAATTCACCTCTTTGGCTTCGTCTGGCGGCAGCCGGCATCGGTTTTGCGGTTTTTCTCGCGACGGGAAAAAGAGTGGCGGTCGGCGTGCTGGTGCCGATCGCCATCCTCATTGCGGGATTGTTGTTCCTGCAGCCGTAGAGGCATGCAGCAGTGCCCGCCTCAAACTGCCGACAAAGGTCGAAAACCTATCCGCCGTCATCCTCGCGCCTGTCCCGAGGATCTGCAGCTGCTGATATCGTTGACGCGGTTAGATCCTCGGCACAAGGCCGAGGATGACGTATTCCCCGGATGGCTCTCTATCAGTTTCCGAGTTCGCCGATGATCTTTTCGGCGTTGGTGGCAAGCACGTCGCCGTCTTCCATCTTGCCGGAATGCGGTTTCAGAGCCGCACCCTGGTGGCGCGGGATGATGTGGAAATGCAGGTGGAACACGGTCTGCCCGGCAGCCGGTTCGTTGAACTGGGCGATAAAGACGCCATCCGCATCGAAGGCGTCCTTGGCAGCGCGGGCAATCTTCTGGACGACCGCGATTGTTTTCGCGAGCACGGCCGGATCGGCATCCAGCATGTTGCGCGACGGTTTTTTCGGCACCACAAGCACATGGCCCGGCGCCTGCGGCATCACGTCCATGAAGGCCAGCGTATCGGCATCTTCATAGACGCGGTGGCAGGGGATCTCGCCGCGCAGGATCTTTGCAAAGATATTGCCGTCGTCATAGGCGATGCCGCTCATGGATAAATCCTCTCTTTGGATGCGTTTGGTAGGGTGCGCCTGGTCGCGCTTCAGTCTTGTTCCTGTCGCTCGCCTTTGCGGAACGGGCTGTGTTCGGTGAGGTAACCGCTCATTTCCTCAACGTCACGCCGTTCGCGCTCGAGATAGTGGGCAACGGCGTTTCGAAGCCCTGGATGGGCGATGTAATGGGCGGAATGGGTGGTGACGGGAAGATAACCACGCGCCAGCTTGTGTTCGCCCTGTGCGCCGGCTTCAACCCGCTTCAGGCCCTTTGCCAGCGCAAAATCGATGGCCTGATGATAGCAGACTTCGAAATGCAGGAAGGGGTGATCCTCGATACAGCCCCAGTGGCGGCCGTAGAGTGCGTCCTGGCCGATAAAATTGATGGCGCCGGCAATGTATCTGCCTTCGCGCTTTGCCATCACGAGCAGGATGTCGTCGGGCATGCGCTCGCCGATCAGCGAATAAAAATTTCGGTTTAGGTAAGGGCGGCCCCATTTGCGGCCGCCTGTATCCATGTAGAAAGCGAAAAACTGGTCCCAGATCTCTTCCGTCAAATCCGAGCCGGTCAGCCAGTCGATGCTGATGCCGTTTTCCAGTGCGGCGCGCCGTTCCTTTTTCAGGTCCTTGCGCTTGCGGGACGACAATGTGTCCAGAAAGGCCGCATGATCGGGATAGCCGTTGTTGATGAAATGAAACTGCTGGTCGGTACGGTGCAGATAACCGTCATCCTCCAGCGCCGCTAGTTCTTCCTCGCGCACGAAGGTGACATGGGCGGATGAAATGCCGAGCTGGCGCGTGACTTCCTGCAAACCGGCCGCCAGCGTGTCCTGCACCACGTCGGCGTCATACCCTTCGGCAGTTAAGAGACGCGGGCCGGTAGCAGGTGTGAAGGGCACGGTGCATTGCAGTTTGGGGTAATATTGGCCGCCAGCGCGCTCGAAAGCGTCGGCCCAGCCGTGGTCGAACACGTATTCTCCCTGGCTATGGCTTTTCAGATAGCCGGGAATGGCGCCGATCAGTTTTCCGCCTTCGGTTTCCAGCAGGAGGTGATGGCCGTGCCAGCCGGTCTTGGCGGTTGCCGAGCCAGATTCTTCTAAAGCCGAAAGATAGGCGTGGGAGAGAAAGGGATTGTAAGGCAGGGTGCCGCCCCGGTGGGTTCCGGAGAGACGCGACCAGCCCTGAGGGCTGATCGCCTTGAACGCGTTTTCGATGCGGATCGTAAGATTTCCGGTCATGCGTCTCTTTTGGCGGCAGGAGGTCTGCCTTCTAGCGGGAGGAAGTCTCCCTCGGGTCGAAACCCTCGAACGTCATCTGGTCAGCATGTTTATAGGTATGTTCGCGCGCCATTTCATCCCTCACCGTCCAGGTGATGATCGGAATGCCGGCTTTTTGCTGGGCCGTGATAAAAGTGTTGGGCAGGTGCGGCCAGTGGTACGAAATGAAATCCAGCCCGAGATGGATGGCATCGTCGTGCTTGAAGAAATCATCCGGCTTGTCGCCCATGGCGGTGAGGCCGAGCGGGTAGGGTGCCTCGACACGCTTCAGGTCGCGCAGGATGTGGTGGTCGAAGCTCATCAGGGCGACTTTGCCCTTGTAGCCTTCCAGCACGTCCAGAACGGCCTCGACAAAACCGTCATCCAGCTCGGCGGTGCGGCCCTTGATCTCGATGACGAGAGGGACGCGGCCATTTACCAGCGCTAGCATCTGCTTTAGCGTCGGGATACGGTCCTTGGTGCCGCCGATCGACAGCATGCCGAGTTCCGCCGCGGTGCGCTCACGCACATCGCCAGAAATGCCGCACAGCCGGTCAAGCGTGTCGTCGTGGAAAACCATGACTTCGCTGTCTGCGGAAAGCTGCAGGTCGCATTCGATAGCGAAACCGGCTGCCGCCGCCCGCTCGAAGGCGGACAGCGTGTTTTCCCAGATCTGGTTGTTCATGTCGTGGTAGCCGCGATGGGCGACCGGCAGTTCCTTGATCCAGGTGGCCGAAGTCATACGTCGATCTCGATGATGGCCTCGATTTCAACGGCGGCGTTGAGCGGCAGCGCTGCCATGCCCACGGCGGCGCGGGCGTGCTTGCCGGCTTCGCCGAGAACATTGGCAATCAGGTTCGACGCGCCATTGGTGACGATATGCTGGTCGGTGAAGCCGGGAGCAGACGCAACGAAGCTCGAGAGCTTGACGACGCGCTTGATCTTGCCGAGATCGCCGCCAAGCGCTGCCTTGGCCTGGGAAAGAATATTGATTGCGCAGAGTTCGGCGGCGCGGCTGGCGGTCGCGACATCGACGTCCTGTCCGACAAGGCCCTTGATCTCAAGTTTGCCATCTTCAGTCGGCAACTGGCCGGAAATGTAAAGCAGGTTGCCGCTGATGACGTAGGATACGTAATTGGCGGCAGGGGCTGCTGCGACAGGCAGGGTAATCCCAAGTTCGGTCAGGCGGCTTTCGATGGCATCGGACATTATGGTCTCCGGCTTTTGTTGTAATATGAGCAGAAATCCTGCATGCAGGACGATAAGCATTACTCGATGGCGTTCTTATAACAATGCGCCACCGTTCCGATAGGAGAGATTGGATGTTTCGCTTGACGCTGGGGCTGGCATTCACGGCGGCAATGATGGCGTCTACCGCGACATCGGCCGCCGCCGGCGCCGAAGGCGCACGGGCGCTGATCCCGCATCGGGCCGTCTACGATCTCAAGCTCAAGGATGTGTCGGAGCGTTCCGGCATTGAGGGCATGTATGGCCGCATGGTCTATGAGTTTACCGGTTCCGCCTGCAGCGGATTCACCACGAATTTCCGATTCGTCACCAAGACCGACACTGGTGAAGACCAGCGCACCACGGACCAGCAGACGACGACGTTCGAGAATGCCGATCTCAAGGAATTCCGTTTCGAAACGAAGTCGTTCACCGACGAGCAGCTCGACAAGCAGGTCCGCGGCGAGGCGACCAATGTCTCGACGGGCGTCAAGGTGGCATTGCAGAAGCCGGATGCGCGCGAACTGGACCTGACGCCGAGCCAGTTCCCCACCCAGCACATGCTGGAAGTGCTCGACAACGCACGCAAGGGCAAACGGTTCTTCGAAGCGCGGATTTTCGATGGTTCGGAAGACGGGGACAAAAGCCTTCTGACGTCCACGGTCGTCGGCAAGAAGCAGACGCCTGCGGCCGATGACAGCGATGCCGGACAGGCCGGTGAGTTTTCCAAACAGGCCTATTGGCCGGTCACGATCGCCTATTTCAACGATGGTGGCACCGGTGATGGCGTTCCGGTCTATCGCATGTCTTTCAAGCTTTATGACAACGGCATCACACGTGATCTGACCATGGATTACGGGGATTTCGTCCTGACTGGCCAACTCGCCAAGCTGGAAGTGCTCGATCGCGCCACCGACTGCAAATAAATCGGGGCTTAATCGCTCCGCAGTGGTGACGTCGCCTAGCGGCTATCCCATATATCGTGAAAGGCTTTCTCAAACGCTTGGGAATTCGAAAACGATGTATCGGCAGTCAGGTCTTTTTTCCGGTTTTGTGCTGGCGGCGCTTCTTGCCGGCGCAGCCAGCTTTGCGTCCTCTTCGGCCAGTGCCGCGGGCAGTTGCGGTTCGTCGCCGGCCGCCAGTGTCGATTGGAGCGGATGCGTCAAGAAGAACCTGATGATGTCGGGGAACGACTTTCAGGGCGCCAACCTGTCTGAAGCCGATTTTTCCATGACCGATCTCAGAAACAACAACCTGACTGGCGCCAACCTTCAGAAGACCCGGATCATCCGGGCATGGTTTACGGGCTCAACCGCCAATAAGGCCGATTTTTCGCGCGCCGAGGGCTACCGCGCCGGTCTGCAGAATATTTCCGCCGAGGGCGCGAGCTTCGAATCTGCGGAACTGCAACGTGCAAACTTCAACGGATCCAGACTGGCAGGGGCAAATTTCGAGAAAGCCGAGATCGGACGCGCTTCCTTCGATGGAACCGACCTGACGGGTGCCGATTTCACGCTCGCCAACCTGTCGCGGGCGGACCTGAGTGCGGCGACATTTTCCAGGCCGCCACGATTCGACCGTGCCTTCATGTTCCTGACGCGGATCGAGGGGCTGGACCTGTCGGGCGCAACCGACTTGGCGCAGTCGCAGATTGATCTTGCCTGCGGTGACGCGGCCACCAAACTGCCGGCTGGTTTGCACGCATCGGCCGAATGGCCTTGCCCCAAGGACTGAGCCTATCCCATCTTTTTTGAGCCTTCGCCTTGATCTCAAGGGCGAAGCGCTGTATGGGCACCACCATTCCACACGTAAGGCTTGGGATCGTCCGGGAGAAATCCGGCCGGTTCCGCCCGGTGGCATTCCTGAATGGGATGCTGTTCGCCTTGCGGAGGTTCAACCGGAAAAGGATAACTAGGCATGGCATTGCCCGATTTCTCCATGCGTCAGCTTCTCGAAGCAGGCGTCCACTTCGGCCACCAGACTCACCGCTGGAACCCGAAGATGAAGCCGTACATTTTCGGCGATCGTAACAACATCCACATCATCGACCTCGCGCAGACCGTTCCCATGCTGTCGCGCGCCCTGCAGGTCATCTCGGACACCGTTGCCCGTGGCGGCCGCGTTCTGTTCGTTGGCACCAAGCGTCAGGCTTCCGAGCTGATCGCCGACTCGGCCAAGCGTTCTGCCCAGTACTACGTCAACTCGCGTTGGCTCGGCGGCATGATGACCAACTGGAAGACCATCTCGAACTCGATCGCCCGTCTGCGCAAGCTCGACGAGATCCTGTCTTCGGAACAGTCCGGCTACAACAAGAAAGAGCGCCTGAACCTTGAGCGCGAACGCGAGAAGCTTGAAAAGGCTCTCGGCGGTATCCGCGACATGGGCGGCACCCCGGACCTGATGGTGATCATCGACACCAACAAGGAAAAGATCGCCATCGACGAAGCCAAGCGCCTGGGTATCCCGGTCGTCGCCATCATCGACTCGAACTGCGATCCGGACCTGATCGACTACCCGATCCCGGGCAATGACGACGCCTCGCGCGCCATCTCGCTCTATTGCGACCTGATCGCCCGCGCTGCCATCGACGGCATTGCCCGCCAGCAGGGCGCTTCGGGCCGTGACCTCGGCGGCATGGCTGAAGCTCCGATCGAGCCGGCTCTCGAAGGCGAAGCCGAAGCTCAGGCTTAATCGTCTGGGACGGAGCGGCAAGACCGCTCCATCTTTTCGAATTCGTCCAAGGCCAGAGATCCCAATCCCTGGCCTTGGCCGTTTAAGGGCCTGTCCTCCCGCATGCATAACTTCTGCGGTCGAGACGGCGGGCCAGTGATGATCTTCATCACCCTGTCATACTTCCGGGTACATTCGTTCCCAAAACCTTGAGTTCGCCGAGGTTTTTCCGGCGGCACGCAACTCGAACCGACAAGAGGCTCACAATGGCTGAAATCACCGCTGCACTGGTGAAGGAACTGCGCGAAAAGTCCGGCGCAGGCATGATGGACTGCAAGAAGGCGCTGACCGAAAACGACGGCGACATCGAAGCGGCAATCGACTGGCTGCGCGCCAAGGGCATCGCCAAGGCCGACAAGAAGTCGGGCCGTACGGCTGCTGAAGGCCTGATCGGCGTTGCATCTAATGGCACCAAGGCTGTTGTTGTTGAAGTCAACTCCGAAACCGACTTCGTTGCCCGTAACGACGCCTTCCAGACCATGGTTCGCGGCATTGCCGACGTGGCGCTCACCACCGACGGCACCGTTGAAGCCGTTGGCGCCGCTTCCTACCCGGCGACCGGCAAGTCGGTTACCGACACCATCAAGGACGCTGTTGCGACCATCGGCGAAAACATGAACCTGCGTCGTTCGGCGGCTCTCGAAGTCGAAGACGGCGTTGTCGCCACCTACATCCACAACGCTGCTGCCGACCGTCTCGGCAAGCTCGGCGTTCTGGTTGCCCTGAAGTCGACCGGCGACAAGGATGCCCTCAACGCCATCGGCCGTCAGGTTGCCATGCACATTGCTGCAACGGCTCCGCTCGCCATCCGTTCGGAAGAAGTCGATCCTGCCGTCGCCGAGCGCGAGCGCAACGTGTTCATCGAGCAGTCGCGCGAGAGCGGCAAGCCGGAAGCCATTATCGAAAAGATGGTCGAAGGCCGCATGCGCAAGTTCTTCGAGGAAGTCGCTCTTCTGTCGCAGGCTTTCGTCATCAACCCTGACCTCACCGTCGGCGAAGCCGTCAAGGCTGCCGAAAAGGAAGTCGGCGCTCCGATCGAAGTCACCGGCATGGCCCGCCTGCTGCTGGGCGACGGCATCGAGAAGGAAGAGACCGATTTCGCGGCCGAAGTCGCAGCCGTTTCCAAGGGCTGATATCTCTATACAATGTCAATAATCACAAGGGCATCGCGTGACAACGCGGTGCCCTTCGTGTATCGGGCTTGGCGGTGCGAGCCTCGAAGGAGTATCCATGTCTGCCCAGCCAATCTACAAACGTGTGCTTTTGAAAGTTTCCGGCGAAGCCCTTATGGGCAGCCAGGGTTTTGGCATTGACGTCACGGTCGCCGACCGGATCGCCGCCGATATCGCCGACGCTCGCCGCATGGGCGTGGATGTCGGCATCGTCGTTGGTGGCGGCAACATCTTTCGTGGCGTGGCAGTCGCCTCCAAGGGTGGGGACCGCGTCACCGGCGACCACATGGGCATGCTCGGGACCGTCATCAATGCGCTGGCATTGGCGACCTCGCTGCGCAAGCTTGGAGTCGACACGGTTGTTCTGTCGGCCATTTCCATGCCCGAAATCTGCGAAAGCTTCTCGCAGCGCCAGGCGCTGCACCATCTGTCGCAGGGCAGGGTCGTGATTTTTGCCGGCGGCACGGGCAACCCGTTCTTCACCACCGACAGCGCCGGCGCGCTGCGTGCGGCGGAAATCGGTGCCGAGGCCCTGTTCAAGGGAACGCAGGTGGACGGTATCTACACCGCCGATCCAAAGAAGGATCCGACGGCCACCCGCTTCGACCAGCTCACCCATGCCGAGGTCCTTGAAAAAGGGCTTGCCGTAATGGATGTGACGGCCGTGGCGCTTGCCAAGGAAAATGCGATCCCGATCATCGTGTTCTCCATCCACGAACGCGGAGGTTTTGCCGAAATCTTGACGGGCGGCGGTCTGAAGACCATCGTTGTCGACAACTGATCCCTCAGGGACGGTCCGCGCGGATCATCGCAGCGGACCTCAAACAACATATGGAGTGTAAGATGAGCGGTGCCATCGATCTCAATGACATCAAGCGTCGCATGGACGGCGCGATCACGGCCTTCAAGAGCGACATTGCCTCGCTGCGCACGGGTCGGGCCTCGGCCAATATTCTTGATCCGGTGACGGTCGAAGCCTATGGCTCGCGCGTACCTCTCAATCAGGTCGCCAACATCACCGTTCCCGAGCCGCGCATGCTCGGCGTGTCCATCTGGGACAAGTCGATGGTCAACGCCGTCGACCGCGCCATTCGCGAATCAAATCTCGGCTTGAACCCGATCATGGACGGCCAGAACCTGCGCATCCCGCTGCCCGAGCTCAACGAAGAGCGCCGCAAGTCGCTGGTCAAGGTCGCGCATGACTATACCGAAAAGAGCAAGGTTGCCGTGCGCAACGTGCGTCGTGACGGTATGGACGCCTTGAAGAAGGCGGAGAAGGACGGCGATATCGGTCAGGACGACAGCCGCGCGCAGTCTGAAAAGATCCAGAAGATGACAGATGATGCGATTTCGGAACTGGACCGCTTGCTTGCGGAGAAGGAAAAGGAAATCATGCAGGTCTAGGACCTGCACCGCCGCCTGCCTGTTGCTGCCATGAACGCCGGACTGAAAATGGTGAAACCTGATCTTCCCGTGATCCCGAAACACGTTGCCATCATCATGGACGGCAACGGTCGCTGGGCGAACCAGCGCGGCCTGCCGCGCACGGTCGGGCATAGCAAGGGTGTCGAGGCCGTTCGCGAGGCGGTCAAGGCGGCGGGCGAGGCGGGTGTCGATTATCTCACCCTGTTCGCTTTCTCGTCTGAAAACTGGAACCGGCCGGAAACCGAGGTCTCCGACCTGCTCGGCCTGATGCGCCGGTTCATCCGCCGGGATCTGGCCGAACTGCATCGGTCGAACGTGCGCATACGCATTATCGGCGACCGCAACAACCTGCAGGGCGATCTTCTGCCGATGCTGCTCGAGGCCGAAGAGACCACCAGCCGCAATACCGGGCTGACGCTCGTCATCGCTTTCAATTACGGGTCGCGCAACGAGCTTGTGCGCGCGGTCGAGCGTCTGGCGAGCGAAGTTGCGGCCGGCCTGCTGCGGCCGGAGGACATCAATGCCGCGATGATCGATCAGCGTCTGGATACCCATGGCATTCCCGATCCCGATCTGATCATCCGGACCAGCGGCGAGGAGCGGCTGTCGAATTTCCTGCTCTGGCAGGCGGCATATTCCGAATTTCTGTTCCTGCCCGATTTCTGGCCGGATTTCGACCGGCAGATGTTTTTTGACGCGCTCAAGACCTATGCCGCGCGCGACCGGCGTTTCGGCGGACTGACCGCCAAGCCGGCGGCGGTTGCCGGCTGATGGCAAGCGAACTCAAAAAACGCACCCTGTCCGCACTCGTCATGGCGGCGGTAACGCTTGCCGCGACCTGGTACGGTGGAACTCCCTTTCGACTGTTTTCAGCCGCCATGTCGTTGCTGATCTATTACGAATGGTCGAAAATGACCCGGCTGCCGGAAGTGGACCTGCGTGGAGACGCTTTCGGCTGGGTTGCGGTCGTCTGCATCGCGGCCAACCTCGCATTCGGCGATGTCAGCCTCGGTGCTCCTTTGCTCGGTGGCTTCGTCGTCACCGCGCTGCTGCTCAAGTTCCTGCGGCGCGGCAGCGGCTGGATGCCGGGCGGCGTTCTCTATGCCGGCCTTAGCGGCATTTCGCTGGCAGCGATCCGTGGCAGCGACCAGTTCGGGCTGATCGCGACGCTGTTTCTTTTCGCCGTCGTGTGGGGCACCGATATCCTTGCCTACTTTTTCGGGCGTTCCATTGGCGGCCCCAAGCTTGCGCCGCGCATTTCTCCTGGCAAGACATGGTCGGGCGCCATTGGCGGCACGATTTCGGGCGTCGTTCTGGGCAGTGCACTGATCCTGTCATTCTTCTCGCAGATGTCGATGCGGACCATCGCCCTTGCCCTTGCGCTCTCCGTTGCGAGCCAGATTGGTGACCTGTTCGAATCCTTCATCAAGCGCCGCTTCGGCGTGAAGGATTCCAGCCACCTCATTCCCGGTCACGGCGGTGTGATGGACCGGGTCGATGGCCTCGTTTTCGCCTGTTTCGCGGCGTTTCTTCTGGCTATGGCCCATGCCGCCTGGACCGGCTATGGCGAAACCTCGGTTGCCGGTTTTGTTTTCGGTCTTTAAAGACCGGTGCAGATAACAGAACACGGCGCGTAACCGTCCGTCGGGTGCCCGCAAGCAGGAATGGATGGCGTCATGGCAATTTTCGGCGTGCTTACTGGGTATATCATCCCGTTTATTCTAGTTCTGTCCGTTCTCGTCTTCGTGCATGAGATGGGACATTACCTCGTAGGGCGCTGGAGCGGCATTCGCGTGCTGGCGTTTTCAGTCGGTTTCGGTCCGGAGCTGATCGGCTACACTGACGGCCACGGCACTCGCTGGAAACTGTCTGCCATTCCGCTCGGCGGCTATGTCAAGTTTTACGGAGACGAGGATGCGGCCAGCCAGCCGGGCACCGATTCGCTCGCCGGCATGAGCCAATCGGAGCGCGAACAGACGCTGGCCGGCGCAAAGCTGTGGAAAAGAGCTGCAACCGTTGCTGCTGGTCCGATCGCCAACTTCATCCTTGCCATCGCCATCTTCGCCGTCCTCTTCTCGGTCTACGGCAAGGTCGTTGCCGATCCGGTTGTGGCCGAAGTGCGCCCGGACAGTGCCGCCCAGGTGGCAGGCGTCCAGGTCGGCGACAGGCTGGTGGCGCTGGATGGTCACGCGGTGTCGACCTTCGATGAGGTTCGCCGCTACGTCAGCATTCGTCCGCTCGTGCCGATCATCGTCTCGGTAGAACGTGACGGCGCCCAGCTTGATCTGCCGATGGTGCCCAAGCGCGAGGAAATCACCGACCAGTTTGGCAACAAGGTCGAACTGGGACTGATCGGCATCGTGACCAACGAGCAGCGCGGCAATTTCCGGGTCCAGCAGTTTTCGCCGGGCGCCGCCGTCATCGAGGGGTTCAGGGAAACCGGCAACATCATCACCGGCACTGGCCGCTATATTGGCAATATCTTTGCCGGCCGCATGAGCGCCGATCAGATCGGGGGCCCGATCCGGATTGCGGAGACGACGGGGCAGATGGCAACCCTCGGTTTTGTCGCCGTCCTGAACTTTGCCGCGGTCATTTCGGTTTCGCTTGGCTTGATGAACCTGCTTCCGGTTCCGGTGCTTGACGGTGGCCATTTGCTGCTTTACGCGCTTGAGGGCCTCAGAGGGCGTCCCTTGAATGCGCGGGTTCAGGAGATGGTCTTCAGGTTCGGCTTCGCGCTGATTCTCACGCTGATGGTGTTCGCCACATGGAATGACACCATCGGCAGGTGGATCGGTTAAGTGTTTCGAAACGGTACAGAAACCGTTTATTTACCCTGTTTGCACAAGCGCGTGGCGAATGCGCCACGGCTGCGAAGGAAGTAAATAGAAATTAACGCGATGCCTTGCTTGTAGGACAAAAGAAGGTAAAACGACACACGTGGCCGGAGTCGGGTGCCGCCCGCCGAGGGACAACGGAAAAAGGTATGAAGTGAATATGAAAGCTGGTTCAAAGTTTTTGAACGCAGTGTCGGCGTTTGCGCTGTCTGCTAGTGTTGTCGCATCGGGTGCGGGTGTCGTTGTACTTGCTTCCGCGCCGGTTGCTCAAGCCGCCACCATCCAGCGGGTGGAAGTCCGTGGCGCCCAGCGCGCCGGGGAAGAGGCCGTTCGTTCCAATATCACCATCCGCCCGGGCGTCAGCTTCTCGGAAGCCGACATCGACGAATCGGTGAAGCGGCTCTATTCCACAGGTTATTTTTCCGACGTCCGCATCAGCGTTTCTGGTCGTTCGCTGGTTGTCTCCGTCAATGAAAACCAGCTGGTCAACCAGGTCGTTTTCAACGGCAACCGCAAGATCAAGGACGACAAGCTGGCCGGCATCGTGCAGACGCAGCCGCTTGGTCCGTACAGCGACGCTCTGCTGTCTTCCGATATCGAGCGCCTCAAGCAGGCCTATTCCGCCAATGGCCGCAGCGATGTCGAGATCACCACGCAGGTCGTTCCGGTTGGTCAGGGTCGCGTCAATATCGCCTTCCAGATCAACGAAGGCGACCGCACCAAGATCGACTCCATCAATTTCGTCGGCAATCAGGCTTACGGCAACCGCCGTCTGCGCGATGTCATCGCCACGAAGGAATCCGGCCCGCTGTCGTTCCTGACCCGCAAGGACGTCTATAACGACGACAAGCGTCGTGCCGACGAAGAGGCGCTCCGTCAGTTCTACTACAACCATGGTTACGCCGATTTCCGCGTGGTGTCTTCGGATGCGGTCCTGGATGAATCCAAGAACGCCTACACGGTGAACTTCACCGTCGAAGAAGGCCAGCGCTACACATTCGGTGACGTTCGCGTCGAATCGACCGTCGAAGGCATCAATGCCGAGGACCTGCAGGGTCTGGTCGTGACCCAGGCCGGCGATACCTACAGCGCCAAGGACATTCAGAAGTCCATGGAGGCAATTTCCGAGCGCGTTGCGGCAGCGGGCTATCCGTTCGCCCGTGTGACGCCGCGCGGCGACCGCAATTTCCAGAACAACACGATCGGCGTTTCCTACCTGGTCGACCAGGGCGAGCGCGCCTATGTCGAGCGTATCGAGATCCGCGGCAACACCCGCACGCGTGACTACGTCATCCGTCGCGAGTTCGACATCAGCGAAGGCGACGCCTTCAACCAGACCATGATCACGCGCGCCAAGCGTCGTCTCGAAGCCCTGGGCTATTTCGGCAAGGTCAATATCTCGACCACGCAGGGCACGTCTGCCGACCGCGTCATCATTGTCGTTGAGGTCGAGGATCAGTCCACCGGTTCGTTCGGTATCGGCGTCGGCTATTCGCCGAGCAGCGACAGCGCGGTTCTTGAAGCTTCCATCGAGGAGAAGAACTTCCTTGGTCGCGGCCAGTACATCCGCGTCGCCGTCGGTGGCGGTCTCGATGACGCTCGCACCTACTCGCTGTCCTTCACCGAGCCTTATTTCCTCGGTTATCGCCTCGCGGCCGGTTTCGACGTGTTCCGCAGCCAGTCTTCGAACGAAGACTACTACGATTACGAAGAGCAGGGCTTTACGCTGCGCGTCACTGCGCCGATCACTGAAGATCTGGCAACGACGTTTCGTTACACCTACAAGGAAATCGGTTACGACGGTAACGGTAATTTCGACGAAAACGGCAACCTCGCGCAGCCGTTCATCGACATGATCAATCATGGCGATTACGTCCAGTCGTCGATCTCGCAGACCCTGACCTATAACACGGTCGACAGCATGACCCTTCCGCGCGAAGGTATCTATGCGACCGCAACGCATGAATATGCCGGCCTTGGCGGCGACTCGGAGTTCTACAAGATCTACGGTCGTGCCCGTTACTTCACCCTTCTGTCCGACGAAGCCGATATCATCGGCCAGGTGGCTGTCGGTGCGGGGCATGTCATCGCAACTGGTGACAACCTCAACATCTTCGACCAGTTCACCTTCGGCGGCAAGCAGGTCCGTGGTTTCGAGAACAACGGTATCGGTCCGCGCGTCGACCGCGATGCGATCGGTGGCACGACCTATTTCAACGCTTCGGCAGAAGTCAGCATCCCGGCTCCGGGACTGCCGGAAGACTTCGGTCTGCGTCTGAATGCCTTTGCCGATGCGGGCGTGCTTTACGGCAACAAGGTTGCGATCACCGGCGGTACGCTGCGTGACGACGACTCGATCCGCGCTTCGGTCGGTGCAGGCGTGACCTGGGCTTCGCCCTTCGGTGCACTGCGCGTCGATTACGCCGTGCCGGTTGCCAAGGAAGACTACGACGAAACGCAGAACTTCCGCTTCAGCATGGCGAACCAGTTCTGATCCGTTCGATCCAGAACGACCACCGAGAATGTTCTGGAGCTTTTGCTGATGGACGATAATCGATTCTTTCCGCCCCATGAGGGGGTGAGCTTGAAAGAGCTTGCCCGCCACCTTGGGGCGGAACTCCTTGACGAAACGGCAGGCGAGCGGCTGGTCCGCTCCGTCTCGCCGGTCTCGCGAGCCAAGGCTGGCGACATCTGCTATATCCTGTCGCGCAAGAACAGGGCGGAACTGGATACTTGCGAGGCGTCGGCCATCCTGTGCGATGCCGGTCTGCGTTCGGCCATTCCCGACCATATTCCCGTGCTTCTGACGCGCACGCCGCATGCCGCCTTCGCGGCTGCCGGCGCTCTTTTGCATCCCGAAGGTCTGCGACCCTGCGCCATCACCTCCGAGCCTGTCGGCATTTCGCCGGCAGCCTATGTCGATCCGACTGCGCGTCTCGAAAAGGATGTCCAGGTCGAGCCGATGGCCGTGATCGGCGCCGGCGCCGAAATCGGCTCGGGAACGCGGATCGGGGCAGGGACGGTTATCGGTGCGAACGTCACGATCGGGCGCGACTGTACCATTGCCGCCGGTTCCTCCATCGTCGCGTCTATGATCGGCAATGGCGTCATCATCCACAACGGTGCGCGGATCGGTCAGGACGGGTTCGGCTACGCGCCGGGTCCGCGCGGTTTCGCGAAGATCGTTCAGGTCGGCCGCGTCATCATTCAGGACAATGTCGAGATCGGCGCCAATACCACGATCGATCGCGGCGCCATGGACGATACCGTGATCGGCGAAGGCACCAAGATCGACAATCTGGTGCAGATCGCCCATAACGTGCGCATCGGTCGCCACTGCGGGCTTGCCTCGGGAACCGGTATTGCCGGCTCCACCACCATTGGTGATGGGGTGATGATAGGCGGGGCATCGGGTATAAACGGCCATATCACGATCGGGGATGGCGTCCAGATCGCGGCCATGAGCGGCGTGGTGGGCGACATTCCGCCGAAAGCGAAATATGGCGGTATTCCGGCCCGGCCGATGCAGGATTTTCTAAGAGATATTGCCGAAATCATGATGCGCTCCGACGAGCGCGCTAAGAAAAGAGGAGAACGGAATGGCTGAGGGGATTTCGACCCTGGGTGCGGTCGACATTCAGCAGATCATGAAGCTGCTGCCGCATCGCTATCCTTTCCTGCTGGTCGACAAGATTATCGACATCGACGGCGACAATTCCGCAATCGGCATCAAGAACGTGACGGCCAACGAGCCGCATTTCACCGGACATTTTCCGGAACAGCCGATCATGCCGGGCGTTCTTCTGGTGGAAGGCATGGCGCAGACCGCCGGCGCCATCTGCGCGCTGAAGGAAGGCGAGGGCGGCAATCTGGTCTACTTCATGACCATCGACAATGCGCGGTTCCGCAAGCCGGTCGTGCCGGGTGACCGGGTGGAATTCCACGTAGCCAAGCAGAAGCAGCGCGGCAATATCTGGAAATTCCACTGCGATGCGAAAGTTGATGGGGTCGTCGTTGCCGAAGCGGATATCGGCGCGATGATCCGCCGCAAGGGCGAGTAATGAGCACAGTAGCAGCAAGCGCACGCATTCATCCGATGGCAGTCGTCGAAGACGGTGCGATCATTGGCGAGAACGTGTCGATCGGCCCATTCTGTCGGGTCGGCCCCAAAGTGGTGCTCAAGAATGGTGTGGAACTCCTGTCCCACGCCGTGGTTACCGGGCGCACGGAAATCGGCGCCGGCACGCGCATCTTTCCGATGGCGGTGATTGGCGGTGATCCTCAGAGTGTACATCATGCGGGCGAGGAAACCACGCTGTTCATCGGCGAGAACTGCACCATGCGCGAAGGCGTGACGATGAACACCGGCACGGTGGATGGCGGCGGCACGACGGTCGTTGGCGATCGCTGCCTGTTTCTCGCCAATTCCCACGTGGCTCACGACTGCATCCTCGGCAATGACATCATCATGTCGAACAATGTGATGCTGGCCGGGCATGTGAAGGTCGGCGACCGTGCGATACTCGGCGGCGGATCGGCCGTACACCAGTTCGCCCGAATCGGCCGCCAGGCCTTTGTCGGTGGCCTCTCGGCGGTCAACTACGACGTCATTCCCTATGGCATGCTGAACGGTAACCCTGGAATTCTCGGCGGTCTCAACGTCGTTGGCATGACCCGCGCCGGTATTGAGCGAGCGGTCATCCACCGGGTACGCCGCGCCTTCAAGGATATTTTCGAAGGCGAAGGCAATATCCGCACCAATGCGGCAGCCCTGCGTGAAGAATATGCCGATTGCCCGGAAGTCACGGAAATCCTCGACTTCATCGATGCCGACAGCGACCGGGCAATTTCCTCGCCGCATCGTGGCAAGGCCTGATCCCTTGGCCGGCCACCCGGCAGATCGTTCGAAAGGCCGCTTGGCGATCATCGCCGGAAGCGGCCTTTTGCCGTTATATGTTGCTGAGGCCGCTCGGCATGCCGGTGAGGACCCGTTGGTCGTGGCGCTGAAGAACGAAGCCGACCGCGATTTCTCCGGCTTCGAATGCATCATCGCCAGTGTGGGTGACCTCGCAACAATCGAAAAAGCGGTCCGCGCGCGCGGCATCGGCCGTGTCGTCATGTCCGGCGGGGTGGCACGACGCCCGGAATGGCGCGACATTCGCCCGACCTGGCGTACATTGCGCAAGATGCCTTCGGTGGTGCGCACGCTTCTGGCTGGCGGCGACGATGCAGTGCTGCAGATGGTCATCCGGCTTTTTGAGGCGATGGGTTGCACGGTCATGGGCGTGCATCAGATTGCACCGAACCTGTTGGCGACGGTCGGTCCCCTCGGGGCGGCTTCGCCTTCGCAGGACGATCGCCGCGACATCGCAAAGGCCGGCGATGCGGCAAGGCTGCTCGGTCAACTGGATGTCGGTCAGGGTTCCGTCAGCGTCGGCGGGCGTATCGTTGCCCTTGAAGGTGTCGAGGGTACGGATGCCATGTTGCAGCGCGTCGCGGCGTTGCGAGCCGCCGGTCGCGTGTCGGCGCGTCGCAAGGGCGTGCTTGTCAAACTTTGCAAGCCACAGCAGGATATCCGCGCCGACCTTCCGACAATCGGTCCCTCGACCGTGCGCAATGCCATTGCGGCGGGACTTGCCGGCATTGCTGTCGAGGCTGGCCGGGCGCTCGTGCTTGACCGCGAGGAGATGATCGCGCTGGCCAATGCCGAGGGTATTTTTGTCTGCGGCATCGACGCCGGCCTGACGGATGGGGGGCTGCGTTGATGGAACGCGCGCTCAGGGTGGCCGTAGTTGCGGGCGAAGTGTCCGGCGATCTTCTGGGCGGTGATCTGATCGCCGCGCTAAAGACCTTGTCGGATCGTCCCGTCGAACTGGTGGGGGTCGGCGGCGATGCGCTGGAGGCACAGGGCCTGCATTCGCTGTTCGACTTCTCGGAACTGTCGATCATGGGTATCACGCAGGTCCTCGCGCGCCTGCCGAATCTGATCCGCCGCATCGGACAGACGGCCGATGCCATTGTCGCGGCAAAGCCGGATGTTCTGATCATCATCGATAGTCCGGATTTTACCCATCGGGTGGCGAAGAAGGTGAGGGCGGCTCTGCCGGACCTTCCGATCGTCGATTATGTCTGCCCCAGCGTCTGGGCCTGGAAAGAATATCGCGCCAAGGCAATGTTGCCTTATGTCGACCGGGTGCTTGCCGTCCTGCCGTTTGAACCGGCGGCGATGCAGCGGCTGGGCGGCCCGCGCACCGATTTTGTCGGCCATCGCCTGACAGCGGATGCTGATATTTTGCGGGTACGGGAATTGCGTGCGGCAAAGCCGCCGAAAAATGCCGATGATCACAGGACGATCCTGCTGTTGCCGGGATCGCGTGGCGCCGAGATCAAGGCCCTGCTTCCGATTTTCGGCGAGGTCATGCGGGAATTCGTCCGCCGCAACGGCCCGACGCGCTTCCTTCTCCCGACGGTAAAGCGGCGCGAGGCGCTCGTGCGCGAGATTGTGGCGGATATGGAGATCAAACCTGACATCCTCGTCGATCAGGCGGGTAAGTGGGCGGCATTCGCCGGAGCCGATGCGGCAATCGCCGCATCCGGCACCGTCATTCTCGAACTGGCTCTCGCAACGGTTCCGGTCGTCTCGACCTATAAGGCGGATTGGCTGATCACGATGATGTCGGAGCGCATCAAGATCTGGTCCGGCGCTTTGCCCAACCTGATAGCCGACCGCGTCGTTGTGCCGGAATATTTCAACAGGATGATCCGGGCAGGCGCGCTCTGCCGATGGGCCGAGCAGCTTTCCATCGACAGCGGCCCGCGTCGTGCCATGCTCGAAGGTTATGAACTGACCTGGAAAAACCTTGCCGTGCCCGTGCCGCCGGGAGAGGCGGCTGCCGCCATCGTACTCGATCTTCTGTCCAATAAAAAACCCGGCCATTGACCGGGTTTTTCTTTGTCTCGGTATTTTAAGCCTAACGCTTGGAAACCGGAACGTAATCGCGCTGCGCTTCGCCGGTATAGAGCTGGCGCGGGCGACCGATACGCTGCTGCGGATCTTCGATCATTTCGGCCCATTGCGCGATCCAGCCGACGGTACGGGCAAGCGCGAAGAGCACGGTGAACATCGTGGTGGGGAAGCCCATCGCCTTCAGGGTGATGCCGGAATAGAAGTCGATGTTCGGGTAGAGCTTCTTCTCGATGAAATACTCGTCCGTAAGGGCGATCTTTTCCAGTTCCATGGCGACCTGCAGGAGCGGATCGTCCTTGTGACCGAGCTCGGCCAGAACCTCATGCGTCGTCTTCTGCATGATCTTCGCGCGCGGATCGTAGTTCTTGTAGACGCGGTGACCGAAGCCCATCAGGCGGAACGGGTCGTTCTTGTCCTTGGCGCGGGCGATATATTCCGGGATCTTGTCGACGGTGCCGATTTCCTGCAGCATGTTGAGCGCCGCTTCATTGGCGCCGCCATGAGCCGGGCCCCACAGGCATGCAATGCCGGCTGCAATGCAGGCGAACGGGTTTGCACCGGAAGAGCCGGCAAGACGGACCGTCGAGGTCGAGGCGTTCTGCTCGTGGTCGGCATGGAGAATGAAGATGCGGTCCATGGCGCGGGCCAGAACCGGGTTCACCTTGTACTCTTCGCACGGCACGGCAAAGCACATGCGCAGGAAGTTCGACGCATAGTCGAGATCGTTCTGCGGATAAACGAATGGCTGGCCGATATGGTACTTGTAGGCCATGGCGGCGATCGTCGGCATCTTGGCGATCATGCGCAGCGACGCAACCATGCGCTGATGCGGATCCGTAATGTCGGTCGAGTCGTGATAGAAGGCCGACAGCGCCCCGACCGTGCCGACCATGACGGCCATCGGGTGGGCATCGCGACGGAAGCCGCTGAAGAACTTGTTCATCTGCTCGTGCACCATGGTGTGGTGCGTGACGCGATGATCGAAATCCTTCTTCTGTGCCGCGGTCGGCAGATCGCCGTAAAGCAGCAGGTAGCAAGTTTCCAGGAAGTCGCCGTGCTCGGCGAGCTGCTCGATCGGGTAGCCGCGATGCAGAAGGACGCCGTTGTCGCCGTCGATATAGGTGATCTTGGATTCGCAGGAGGCGGTGGAGGTGAAGCCGGGGTCGTAGGTGAAGGCGCCGGTGTTCTTGTACAGCGCGCCAATGTCGACAACGTCAGGGCCGATCGTGCCCTTCTTGACCGGCAGCTCTACTTTCTTATCGCCAAGAACGATGTTTGCGCTCGTATCCGTCATAAAGTCCTCCGAAATAGGCGGAAATGGCGCTGGAGAAGCGCCACAAGAATGAAGCGTCTTGATTAGCTATATGATCCGACGCCCGCTGCCAAGCGCTTGTGGACGGTATTTGTGCAACGCGAAAATCGCTGAGGCAAAGCGACTAAATATCGGTCAGCTCCGCCCGTGCAGCAGGCCTTCGGCGGCGGTCTTATTCCCAACCGAGCAGGGGTGTTTTGTTCCCGGCGACGGACGCGCGATGACGGGGACACCTGTTGACCGGAAGTCGCCCAGGGTGCAATCTGAGGTAGTGACGCCGCTCCAGATGAGCAGGATGAGCGCGAGGGGGAGGCAGGGATGGCAGAAGATGCGATGCAGCCTGCGCCTGTCGCACGGCCGGCGCCCGAACCGGCGAGCTTGGAAGATTCTCGAGCTCAGCCCCCGGCCGGGTCTGCAGGCGGCCCGGCGTCGATCACAATGCAATGGGCAAGGATGGGGCCGCATCCTGCAGCGGGCCATAACCGGTTGAGGATGGCGCCTGCGCGGGTGTTTATCCGGGTGGTAGACATCGCCTCGATCCACGCTCCCCTCGACACGCCTCGTGGCGTGCGTTCGTCGCGCACGCTGACTTCGAACCTTCTGGCATTGTGTACGCGCACGCGGATCGCTGTCCTTGCCATGTTGGTCGAGGAACAGGCGCATGGGCGCATCTTCCTGCTCCTTCCGGTCTTGATCGGCACGGGCGCCATCCTGTGGTTGACCGCGCCGACGGAGCCGCCGTTGGCGATCGTCATCGGCGCCTTCTGTTGCAGTCTCGTCATCAGCCTTGCTCTACGCAGCCAGACGTCGCTGCTGCGCTATGTTGCTCCTGCCGCGGCACTTGTGCTTTCCGGCATGTCGCTGGCGGCCTTCGAGGATTGGCGTCGCGCAACGGTGGTTCTGGATCAACCCGTGACGACTGTGGTGACCGGCGTGGTGGAAATGCGCGAGGCAAGCGTCAACGGGCGCTGGCGTTACGTGCTTGCGGTGGAAGCCACAACCACGCCGACGCTAAGGCGCCAGCCCGAACGGGTGGTAGTATTGTCGCGGCTGCCCGAGCCGGTTTTCCGGATCGGCGACCGCATCAGCGGACGCGCGCGACTGTCGCCGCCATCGGGGCCCGCTTTGCCCGGTCTCGCCGATTTTGCATTCGCCGGCTATTTCGATGGCGTCGGGGCGATCGGGTTCTTTTACGGTGCCCCGGCGCTTGTTGGCGGGAAGGTCGAACCCACATGGGCGCAAATGCTGGAGCGGACGGTATTCACTTGGCGCAGCACGATTGCAGACCGCATCCGACAGACCGTGCCGGGAGATGCCGGCGCCTTTGCGGCGGCCATCGTCACCGACGAGCGGCGTGCCATTTCGGCTGAGACCACCGAGGCGCTGCGCCTGTCGGGTCTTGCCCATATCGTTGCGATCTCGGGTCTGAACATGGCGCTGGCGGCCGGTATCTTCTTCGTTGGCCTGCGCAGTCTGTTCGGCCTCATGCCGGCGTTTGCGCAGGCGTTCCCCGTCAAGAAACTGGCAGCGGCAGCCGCGCTTGTGATGGCGACCGGCTATTATCTCATCTCCGGCTTCGGCGTGTCGGCCGAGCGCGCCTATATCATGATGGCAATCATGCTGATCGCCGTCTTTTTCGACAGGCCTGCGATCAGCATGCGCAATGTGGCGCTTTCGGCTCTCATCGTTCTCGCACTGTCGCCCTCCGAGATCCTGGGCCCCAGCTTCCAGATGTCGTTTGCGGCAACCGTTGCGCTGGTCGCCGGCTATTCCGCCTGGAGCCGAGGGCGCGCCGATGACGACGACCCGCCCTGGCGCCCGGCGGCGTTGAAACCGGTATTTGCGGTCGGCAGCCTGTTTGCCGGCGTCTTTGTGACCTCGCTGATCGGCGCCCTGTCGACCGCGATCTTCTCGATCGACCATTTCCACCGCGTCGCCACTTATGGGCTGGCCGCCAATCTGGCGGCCATGCCGTTCGTCTCCTTCGTGGTCATGCCATTCGGCCTTATCGCAATGCTGTTGATGCCGGTCGGGCTGGATGGGCCGTTCCTGCAGGTGATGGGAACGGGGCTCGACGGTGTCATCATCATTGCCAAGACGGTCGCCGGCTGGGGTGGCGATGTCTCCGTCGGCCGCCAACCCGCGGCCTTCCTTCCGGTCGCAACGCTCGGTTTCCTGGTGCTCACCCTGCCGCGCACCCGCCTGTCCGTCATCGGGCTTCCGGTGGTTGCCGCCGCATTGTTGCTGTCGTGGCAGGCCAGGCGGGAGCCGGCGCCCGACCTCCTTGTTTCCGAGGATGCCAGCCTTGTCGCCATTCTAAATGCGGGCGAAGTGGCAGCTAGCCGCACGCGCCCACCGAACTTCATTTATGCGCAATGGAAACATGCTCTTTCCTTGCCGCAGGCCACGCCCCCGACATTGCTTGATGTCTCGGAACCAGGCGCCTCGAAGGCCGTGGCCATACAATCCCGAGCCTTTGAACCCAGGCCGCAGCGACCGACCGATGTGCGAAAGGCGCCCGCACAGGAGGCGACGCCCGGTACGAAAACGACAAACGCCGTCTCCGTTGCATCCACTGCAATGTTGACAGGAGGGAACGAACCGGGACTTAGCGTGACCTTGACAGACGGAGAAGCCGGGAACCGCGAAGCGACCGGAACGGAGGGCGCTCCTGTGACGGTGGACGTGGTCGGCACAGGAGCCGAGGCAGACATCGCGTCAAAGCCCATTGTCGGCACCAAGTCCGTGATGGCGCCAAAGCCCAGCGCGGGGGCCAAGGCGGAAGTTACGCCAACGGCGACCGGAGAGGTCAAGGATCAGTTCGGGGTAAGCGCGACGCCGAAAGCGCCAGCCACGCGTCGGCCGCCACTGACACCGGAAGAAATCACCCGTGCTCGGCAGTCGATGCAAAAGGCACTCGCTACCGGAGCAAACGCCTTTACCTGCGCCGGGCGCTCATGGTGCGTAGCGCATCCGCCCAATGGTCCGACAATTGCCGTAGTGGAGGATGCGCGATTTGCCGGAGCGGCCTGCGATGTGGCGCAGGTCGTCATCGCTGCGCGTGCCCGTTACCCACGCTGCCGATCCGGCGCAATGATGATCAATGGTGAGGCGCTGAGACGCACAGGCGCGCTCGAAATTCGTTTCAACCGATCCGCCGATCCGCGCGGATGGTCCGTGGCTGCGGCCAAAGCCGGTGCGGCCCGATCATGGGACAGGCACCGCCATTATGACTGGCGACGCAACCTGTATGACGCGGGCCTGCAGGAACCGCTGCGGTCCCTCGTCGGCGCAACCGATTTCAATGATAGCGGCGAATGAGGCCGACCAGCTTTCCCTGCACCTTGACCCGTTCCTGCGGGAAAATACGCGTCTCATAGGCGGGATTGGCAGCTTCGAGTGCAATCGATGCGCCCTTGCGGCGGAACCGCTTGAGCGTCGCCTCTTCATCATCGACCAGCGCCACGACGATATCGCCCGGCGTTGCGGTATTGCCGTTGCGGATGATGACGGTGTCGCCATCCAGAATGCCGGCCTCGATCATCGAATCGCCGCGCACTTCCAGAGCATAATGCTCGCCGTTACCGAGCATTTCCGGCGGCACGGCGATTTCATGCGTCGTGTTCTGGATTGCCGAGATCGGCACACCGGCTGCGATGCGCCCCATCACCGGCACGGTGGTTGCCGACATCCGATCGTTGACGGCCGGCGGTGACGTGGCCGGCTTTACCGGTGCCACCTTGCCGAGACTGCCTTCGATGACGCTTGGTGCGAAAGGCTTGCGCGGCTGCGGCGCGCTATTATAGGCCTCCGGCAGCTTGATGACTTCCAGCGCACGGGCGCGGTTCGGCAGACGCCGGATGAAGCCGCGTTCCTCCAGCGCCGTGATCAATCGATGAATGCCCGATTTGGACGCCAGGTCCAGTGCATCCTTCATTTCGTCGAAAGACGGAGGAACGCCGGACTCCTTCATCCGTTCGTGAATAAACAGAAGCAGTTCCTGCTGTTTGCGGGTGAGCATGGCCGGGTCCTTGAATCGGAAACAAATCCAGAACAGACACTATATGTTCCATGTGTGTTCCGCAAGAGCATAAAATTGGGAGCGGCAAAGCCGTAGCTTTCTGCGCAAAGGGCGGGATGATCTATCTTGCCGTGACATGCGCGATGCTTGCTGCTAATGACGCGGTTACGAACAAGGCGACCACGACATCAGCCGTGATCCCATGCTTGGATATTTGACGTGCTTTTGAGGAGTGAACATGGCTGTCAGCGCCAAGGCCGAAGTAACCGTCGGCGAGGGGGCCAAGCAGGTCCTGTTTTCCAATAGCAAGAAGCTCTCGCTCATTGCCGGCCCCTGTCAGATGGAAAGCCGGGATCATGCTTTCATGATCGCTGGCACGCTGTCGGAACTGTGCGAAAAGCTCGGCATCGGCCTCGTTTACAAATCCTCGTTCGACAAGGCCAACCGCACCTCGATTGCCGGCAAGCGTGGCATCGGGCTGGAAAGTGCGATGGAAATCTTTGCCGATCTCAAGGCGGAATTCGGGTTTCCGGTGCTGACCGACATTCACACCGAAGAGCAATGCGAGGTCGTTGCCCGGACGGTCGATATTCTGCAGATCCCAGCCTTCCTGTCGCGTCAGACCGATCTTCTGGTCGCTGCCGCAAAGACCGGCCGCGCCATCAATGTCAAAAAGGGCCAGTTCCTGGCACCGTGGGACATGAAGAACGTACAGGCCAAGTTCACGGAAAGCGGCAATGGCAACGTCCTTTTGTGCGAGCGCGGCGCCTCGTTCGGTTACAATACGCTGGTGTCCGACATGCGCTCGCTGCCGATCATGGCGTCGCTCGGCTCGCCCGTCGTGTTCGATGCAACCCATTCCGTGCAGCAGCCGGGTGGGCAGGGCGGTTCGAGCGGGGGGCAGCGCGAATTCGTCGAAACGCTGGCGCGCGCCGCAGTGGCGGTCGGTGTTGCCGGCGTCTTCATCGAAACCCATGAGGATCCGGATAATGCACCGTCGGATGGGCCCAATATGGTGCATCTGAAGGATATGCCGAAGCTGCTTGAGAAGCTGCTGGCGCTCGATGCCATTGCCAAGGCTGCATAAGGCGCGGGGGCGGTATGTGACCCCTTGCCCCCATCCAAAGCCGACACATCCGGGCTGTAAAAGAGCCGACCTGTAATTGCCCTGTCATTGAATGTGAGCCATTTTCAGTGACCGCATGACGTCAACCTGAGGAGAGACCATTGACCGCCATTACCGATATCATTGCCCGCGAAATCCTCGACAGCCGCGGCAACGCGACCGTTGAGGTCGACGTCTATCTCGAAGACGGTACGATGGGCCGTGCCGCCGTCCCCTCGGGCGCTTCTACCGGCGCGCACGAAGCCGTCGAGCTCCGCGATGGCGGCAGCCGTTACGGCGGCAAGGGCGTGCTGAAGGCCGTGGAGGCCGTCAATACTGAAATTTTTGACGCCATTGGCGGTTTCGACGCCGAAAGCCAGATCCATGTCGACAAGACCATGATCGCGCTCGACGGCACGCCGAACAAGTCACGCCTTGGCGCCAACGCCATTCTGGGCGTCTCGCTTGCCGTCGCCAAGGCTGCCGCCGAATCGTCCGGCCTGCCGCTTTACCGCTATATTGGCGGTGCAGCCGCCCACGTCCTGCCGGTCCCGATGATGAACATCATCAATGGCGGCGCCCATGCCGACAACCCCATCGATTTCCAGGAATTCATGGTCCTGCCGGTTGGTGCGGAAACGCTGGCGGATGCCGTGCGCATCGGCTCGGAAATCTTCCATGTCCTGAAGAAGGAACTCGGCGCTCAGGGTCACAATACCAATGTTGGCGACGAAGGCGGCTTTGCGCCGGGCCTCAAGAGCGCGCCGGAAGCGCTCGATTTCATCATGAAGTCTGTCGAAAAGGCCGGCTACAAGCCGGGTGAGGACGTGTTCCTTGCCCTGGATTGCGCCTCGACCGAATTCTTCAAGAACGGCAAGTACGAGATGGAAGGCGAGGGCCGCACGCTCGAGCCGGAAGCCATGGCCGATTACCTGGCGGAACTCGCCGGTCGCTACCCGATCATCTCGATCGAGGACGGCATGGCCGAAGACGATTGGGCTGGCTGGAAGTACCTGACCGACAAGATCGGCGACAAGGTGCAACTGGTCGGAGACGATCTGTTCGTCACCAACTCGGCCCGTCTGCGCGACGGCATCAAGATGGGCACCGCAAACTCGATCCTCGTCAAGGTCAATCAGATCGGTTCGCTGACCGAAACGCTCGACGCCGTCGAGACGGCACATAAGGCGCGTTACACCGCCGTCATGTCGCACCGTTCGGGCGAGACCGAAGATTCGACCATTGCCGATCTCGCCGTCGCCACCAATTGCGGACAGATCAAGACCGGCTCGTTGTCGCGCTCGGATCGTCTGGCGAAGTACAACCAGCTGATCCGCATCGAGGAAATGCTTGGCCCGCAGGCAATCTATGCCGGCCGCTCCATCCTGAAGGGCTGATATTGCCAGGGTCGCGAGGCCCACCCGCAACCAACCGTCCCTGCATCCAGCCGTCGGAGCCCGCGCCTCAGGTCGCGGGCTTTTTCGCAGCGCGAAGCCGGCGAGACATGGTCAACGATTGCTTAAGCAAGTTCTGCGAATGTCTGTCTGATTATTGCGTGACGGGATGTCGAGACGAGCATGTGGACGAAGCAGCATAAGCCAAGAAAACTGGGCCGGTTTGTCCTTCCGGCCATCACGGTCGCTTTTCTCTCCTATTTCGGCTATCATTCGGTCCACGGCGATCTCGGGCTGATTGCCACGGAAGAATTCGAGCGCCAGCGCGTCCTGCGCGCTGACGACCTTGCCAAGCTGACGCAGAAGCGCCAGGCGCTGGAGCGTCAGGTGGCGCTGCTCAGCGACGGGTCGATGGAGCGCGACATGCTCGATGAGACGGCGCGTTACCAGCTTAACGTTTCGCGGGCGGACGAGATTGTCATTTTTCACGGCAATCCTTGACTTAACCGAATTCTAGTTAAGTCGAAAATAGTGTGTATTTACAGCGCGTTATCAATCATGTGAGCCATGCAAATATGGCATTGCTGGGGCGCGCTTTTGCCCCTATGTTACGCCTCGACACGGGGGCGCGCCTACTGGCTTAGGCGAGCCCTCATTCGATAAGCGCAGTACATAGGGAGGGATCGATGGCGCCTGCTAAAACCGCGTCCACGTCCGGCCGCAGATCCGCGGCAAAGTCTGCAAACAAATCCGTTTCCAAGGAATTCACCGGCCGCAACATGCCGGACTTCGGCAAGGACGACGAGCTTCACGCCTACCGTGAAATGCTGCTTATCCGCCGCTTCGAGGAAAAGGCCGGCCAGCTTTACGGCATGGGCTTCATCGGCGGTTTCTGCCACCTCTATATCGGCCAGGAGGCTGTCGTCGTCGGCATGCAGATGGCGCAGAAGGAGGGTGATCAAGTGATCACCGCCTATCGTGACCACGGCCACATGCTGGCCTGCGGCATGACCGCCCGTGGCGTCATGGCTGAGTTGACCGGCCGTCAGGGCGGTTATTCGCGTGGCAAGGGCGGCTCGATGCACATGTTCTCGAAGGAGAAGCATTTCTATGGCGGCCACGGCATCGTCGGCGCCCAGGTGTCGCTTGGCACCGGTCTTGCCTTCGCCAATGCCTATCGCGGCAATGACTCGGTCTCGGTCGCCTATTTCGGTGATGGCGCTGCCAACCAGGGGCAGGTCTACGAGAGCTTCAACATGGCGGCGCTGTGGAAGCTGCCGATCATATATATCGTCGAGAACAATCGCTACGCCATGGGCACTTCGACCGCGCGCGCAACGGCGCAGTCGAACTATTCGCTGCGCGGTTCCGGCTTCGGCATTCCGGGCATCCAGGTGGATGGCATGGACGTTCGCGCCGTAAAGGCCGCCGGTGAAGAAGCGCTTGCCCATTGCCGCTCCGGCAAGGGTCCGATCATTCTCGAAATGCTGACCTACCGTTACCGTGGCCATTCGATGTCCGACCCGGCCAAGTATCGCACCAAGGAAGAAGTGCAGAAGATGCGCTCCGAGCAGGACCCGATCGAACAGGTTCGCCTGCGCGTGCTGGAAAACGGCTGGGCGAGCGAGGACGAATTGAAGGCGATCGACAAGGATATCCGCGACATCGTTTCGGATTCGGCCGATTTCGCCCAGAACGACCCCGAGCCGGACGCATCCGAGCTCTATACCGACATTCTGCTCTGAGCTGCGGGGAGGAAAGAACCGATGCCTATTGATATCCTGATGCCCGCGCTTTCTCCGACCATGGAAGAAGGTACGCTGTCCAAATGGCTCAAGAACGAGGGTGATACCGTCAGGTCCGGCGACGTCATCGCCGAGATCGAGACCGACAAGGCGACCATGGAAGTGGAAGCCGTCGATGAAGGCGTGATCGGCAAGCTGCTTGTCGAGGCCGGCACCGAAAACGTCAAGGTCAACACCAAGATTGCCGTTCTGCTCGCCGAAGGTGAAAGCGCCGACGCCATCTCCGCCGATGCTGCCGCTGAAAAGCCGGCCGCGCCCAAGGCCGATGCCGACACGCCGACTGCAACCAGCAACGACGCTGGTGGCAAGGCACGCGAAGCAGCGCAAGAGCCAAGCGCCAAGACCGAGAATACCGTTCCGGCCCAGCCGAAGCTTGAAGCCGCTGCCGATCCGGATATTCCGGAAGGCACCGAAATGGTCATGACCACCGTGCGCGAAGCACTGCGTGATGCCATGGCCGAAGAAATGCGCCGTGATGGCGACGTGTTCGTCATGGGTGAAGAAGTCGCCGAATACCAGGGCGCCTACAAGATCACTCAAGGGTTGCTGCAGGAATTCGGCGACAAGCGCGTCATCGACACCCCGATCACCGAACACGGCTTTGCCGGCGTCGGCGTCGGTGCTGCGATGGCCGGCCTCAAGCCGATCGTCGAGTTCATGACCTTCAACTTCGCCATGCAGGCGATCGACCAGATCATCAACTCTGCTGCCAAGACGCTCTACATGTCCGGTGGCCAGATGGGCGCTCCGATCGTGTTCCGCGGCCCGAATGGTGCAGCTGCCCGCGTCGGTGCCCAGCACAGCCAGGATTACGCATCGTGGTACAGCCAGATCCCGGGCCTCAAGGTCGTCATGCCCTATACGGCAGCGGACGCTAAGGGCCTGCTGAAGGCCGCCATTCGTGATCCGAACCCGGTCGTCTTCCTCGAAAACGAGATCCTTTACGGTCAGTCGTTCGAAGTTCCCAAACTGGATGATTTTGTCCTGCCGATCGGCAAGGCGCGCATTCACCGCAAGGGCAAGGACGCCACCATCGTTTCCTTCGGTATCGGCATGACCTACGCCACCAAGGCGGTCGCCGAGCTCGAGAAGGAAGGCATCGATGTCGAACTGATCGATCTGCGCACGCTGCGCCCGATGGATCTTCCGACCGTCATCGAAAGCGTCAAGAAGACGGGCCGCCTCGTGACTGTCGAGGAAGGTTATCCGCAGAACTCGGTCGGCGCCGAAATCGCCACCCGCGTCATGCAGCAGGCCTTCGACTATCTCGATGCTCCGGTTCTGACGATCGCCGGCAAGGACGTGCCGATGCCTTACGCGGCCAACCTCGAAAAGCTGGCTCTGCCGAATGTCGGTGAAGTCGTCGAGGCGGTGAAGACCGTCTGCTACAAGTAAGGGGTCTGGCTGATGCCGAGATCGTCTGTAAAGCAGATACTGCCGGTTTCCGGTTCCTGGTTCCGGGTGCTCGGAACCAGAGACGCTCCGGTCTTCGAGAGAGTCGTATTCTGGGCGCTGGTGAAGACCGAGGACACTGAGGTCATCGTTGGCGTTCCGCGCGAAGAAATCGGCGTTATCGGTGCAGTCGAAGGATGGCTCGAGGATGTTGCCGGATATATCGAGGTGCCTCTCGAAGAGGTCGCCCGGCTGACGCAACACCCGGAAGAACTTGCCCCGTTTAAACTTCTGTGGGCGGAGGATTAATATGCCTATCAACATTACCATGCCTGCTCTTTCGCCAACCATGGAAGAGGGCAACCTCGCCAAGTGGCTGGTCAAGGAAGGCGACACGGTCAAGTCCGGCGACGTGATCGCCGAGATTGAAACCGACAAAGCGACGATGGAAGTCGAGGCCGTGGACGAGGGCGTGATTGCCAAGATCGTCGTCCCGGCCGGCACCGAAGCCGTCAAGGTCAACGCCCTGATCGCCATCATCGCGGAAGAAGGCGAAGACGTCGCCGCAGCCGCGGCTGGTGCGGGATCTGCGCCCAAGGCTGAAGCGCCGAAGGCGGAAGCCGCCAAGGCCGAAACGGCCTCCGAAGCGCAGACGACCGACAAGCCGGTCACCGATGCTGCTCCGGCACCGTCGACCCCGGCACCTGTTGCCGATGGCAAGCGCGTCTTTTCGTCTCCGCTCGCTCGTCGTCTTGCCAAGGAAGCCGGCCTCGACCTGTCCGCCGTCACCGGCACCGGTCCGCATGGCCGTGTCGTGAAGGCGGATATCGAAAAGGCGGCTGCCGGCGGAACCGCCAAGGCTGCTCCGTCCGCCCAGACCGCAGCGTCTGGTGCCGCTGCCGCTCCGGCTCCCGCAAAGGGCCCAACCGACGACAGCGTGCTCAAGCTGTTTGCGGAAGGATCCTACGAGCTTCTGCCGCACGACGGCATGCGCAAGACCATCGCCGCCCGTCTGACCGAGTCGACGCAGACGGTTCCGTCCTACACGATCTCGATGGATTGCCTGCTCGACGCCCTGATGGCGCTGCGTGCCGATATCAACAAGTCGGCCCCGATGAAGAAGACTGACAAGGGCGAGGTTCCGGCCTTCAAGCTGTCGGTCAACGATTTCATCATCAAGGCGATGGCGCTGGCCCTGCGCGACGTTCCGATGGCCAACGCCTCCTGGACCTCGACGGCCCGTGTTCTGCACAAGCATGCCGATGTCGGCGTCGCCGTGTCGATCCCGGATGGCCTGATCACGCCGATCGTCCGCAAGGCCGAGGAAAAGCCGCTTTCCGTCATCTCCAACGAGGTGAAGGATCTGGCCCGCCGCGCCCGCGACAAGAAGCTGAAGCCGGAGGAATACCAGGGCGGCACCACGTCGGTGTCCAACCTGGGCATGTTCGGCGTCTCGAACTTCACCTCGATCGTCAACCTCCCGCAGGCCTCGATTGTCTCGATTGGTGCCGGCGTCGAAAAGCCGGTCGTCAAGAACGGTGAGATCAAGGTCGGCACGGTGATGACGGCAACCTTCGCCTTCGACCACCGCGTCATCGATGGCGCGCTCGGCGCGGAACTCGCGTCCGCGTTCAAGCGCTACATCGAAAACCCGATGGCGATGCTGGTGTAGCGGTTCACGGCCGCGGTGAAGGCCGCGGCCCTTGCTATTTGCGGATGCATCCAATGCGTGACATTTGCCGATCGGCTATCCATATTTGATGGGTGCCGATCATGGCGGAAGGCAAAGGACATGTTTGCGATGGCAAATGAACCGATCGACATGATCATGCCAGTGCTGCGTGAAATGCAAAGCCAGTTTGCGATGATGCAGGAGCGTTTTGTGCAGGTGGAGCGGAAGCTGGATAAAGTCGAAGAGGCCCAGCAGAACGTGCGCAAAGCTCTGTTGGCTGACACCATGATGTCGCGGCTTATTGCAGGCGATTTCGAAAAGCGGATCGCCACGCTGGAAATTAACGTCGGCGAGTTGTTGAAAGGGGCCTGACCCTCTGAAACGGATCGGCAGGGAATGACTGGCATGTGGACCATATGAAAACCGTTCTCTGCTTTGGCGACAGCCTGACCTGGGGTTACGATCCGCAAGGCCCCGGCCGCCACGCGTTCGAGGACCGTTGGCCAAGCGTGCTCGGCGCGGCCCTCGGGGACGGTGTGGACGTCATTGCCGAAGGCCTGAACGGCCGCACCACTGGCTATGACGATCATCTGGCCGATTGCGATCGCAATGGCGTCAAGAACCTGCCGACCGTGCTGCATACGCATATGCCGCTCGATCTCGTGATCATCATGCTCGGCACCAACGACATGAAGCCGATGATTGCCGGTTCCGCCCACGCGGCGCGATCCGGCATCCAGCGGCTGGTCGGTCTTGTCCGCCATCACGAATACTCGTTCGACTACGATGCCCCGGATATCCTCATCGTATCGCCGCCGCCGCTCTGCGAGACCGCGGATCCGGTGTTTTCCGCGATGTTCCGTGGCGGTGTCGAACAGTCGGCCATGCTGGGGTCGCTTTACCGGGATCTTGCCGATGATCTCGGCTGCGGCTTTTTCGATGCCGGATCGGTCGCCAGGACCAGCCAGATCGATGGGGTGCATCTGACGGCGCAGGAGACGCGGGCAATCGGGCGCGGGCTGGAACCAATCGTGCGCATGATGCTGGGCGTTTGAACATGCAATTCGCGGCTGGCCGCTGCACGCGGCCGCCACAACGAGATAAAGACAAAGGCAGGAAACAATGGCTCAATCCTACGACCTCATCGTCATCGGCGCCGGCCCCGGCGGTTACATCGCGGCGATCCGCGCCGCTCAGCTCGGCATGAAGGTTGCTGTCGTCGAACGCGAACATCTCGCGGGCATCTGCTCCAACTGGGGCTGCATCCCGACCAAGGCGCTTCTGCGCACCGCCGATGTCATGCATACGGCAACGCACGCCAAGGATTACGGCCTGACGCTCGAAGGCTCGATCACGCCGGACGTCAAGGCCATCGTCGCCCGTTCGCGTGGCATTGCCGCACGTATGAACAATGGCGTCGGCTTCCTGTTCAAGAAGAACAAGGTCGACATCATCTGGGGCGAAGCGAAAATCACCAAGCCGGGCGAGATTGTCGTCGGCAAGATGACCAAGCCGGTGGTGCAGCCGCAGGGGCCGGTGCCGAAGAACACGCTGGGCGAGGGCACCTATACCGCGAAGCACATCATCGTGGCGACTGGCGCGCGTCCCCGCGCCCTGCCGGGCATCGAGCCGGACGGCAAACTGATCTGGACCTATTTCGAAGCGATGAAGCCGGAAGCGCTGCCGAAGTCGCTACTGGTCATGGGCTCCGGCGCCATCGGCATTGAGTTCGCAAGCTTCTACCGCACCATGGGCGTCGAGGTCACTGTCGTCGAGATCATGAGCCAGGTCATGCCGGTCGAAGATGCGGAAATCTCCGCTTTCGCCAAGAAACAGTTCGAAAAGCAGGGCATCAAGATCCATTTGGAGGCCAAGGTCGCCAAGGTGGAGAAGGGTGCCGACTCGATCACTGCGACCGTCGAGAAGAAGGACGGATCGGTCGAGAAGATCACTGCCGACCGGATGATTTCGGCTGTCGGTGTTCAGGCCAACATCGAAAACATCGGCCTTGAAGCCGCCGGCGTGAAGACCGAGCGCGGTTTCGTGGTGATCGACGGCTACGGCAAGACCAACGTTCCCGGCATCTACGCGATCGGCGACGTTGCCGGTGGTCCGCTTCTGGCCCACAAGGCCGAGCATGAGGCCGTTGTCTGCGTCGAAAAGATTGCCGGCCTGCCGAACGTGCATGCCACCGACAAGAGCAAGATCCCGGGCTGCACCTATTGCAACCCCCAGGTCGCCTCGGTCGGTCTGACCGAAGCCAAGGCCAAGGAGCAGGGTCGCGACATCCGCGTCGGCCGTTTCTCCTTTGCCGCCAACGGCAAGGCGGTGGCGCTCGGCGAAGATCAGGGCATGGTCAAGACGATCTTTGACAGGAAGACCGGCGAACTGCTCGGCGCCCACATGGTCGGCGCCGAAGTCACCGAACTAATCCAGGGCTTTGTCGTCGCCATGAACCTCGAGACGACGGAAGAGGACCTGATGCACACCATCTTCCCGCATCCGACCATTTCGGAATCGATGAAGGAAAGCGTGCTCGACGCCTATGGTCGCGTGCTGAACGCCTGACCTGCGGAGTGCGGAAACGCTTGCCCCGGCGACGGCCGGGGCAGCACGGTTGGCTGGATTGAAGGAATGAATGGAATGGGCGTCGGCTGGTTTGCGGCAATCATCATCGGTGGTCTGGCGGGCTGGCTCGCCGGCAAGCTGATGGACATGCGCTTCGGCATCTTCATGAACATCGTCATCGGTATTGTCGGTGCGGTGCTCGCCAATGCGATCTTCGAGGGCGCCAACATCCATGTTGCTGCGGGATGGCTGGGTTATCTCGTGCAGGGTTTCGTCGGCTCCTGCATTTTGCTATTTGTCGCCAAACTCGTCAGACGTTGACGGACGGCCGCTGGGAGCGGCGGAGGAACAGTCTACCATGGTCACCATTCTCGACAGGACGTCGCTGACGGACGAGAAGCGCATCCGTCACCCCGAAAAGGCGCATCGGCCTGATACCGAGGTGATGCGCAAGCCCGAGTGGATCCGCGTCAAGGCGCCGGTCTCCAAGGGCTATCAGGAAACGCGTTCGATCGTGAAGGAGCACAAGCTCGTCACGGTCTGCGAAGAGGCGGGCTGTCCCAATATCGGCGAGTGCTGGGACAAGAAGCACGCCACCTTCATGATCATGGGCGAGATCTGCACCCGCGCCTGCGCCTTCTGCAACGTTGCGACGGGCAAGCCTAACGCGCTCGACCTGGCCGAGCCCGAGAACGTCGCCCGCGCGGTGAAGGAAATGGGCTTGCAGCACGTCGTCATCACGTCGGTGGACCGTGACGATCTGGCCGATGGCGGGGCCGAACATTTCGAGAAGGTGATCTGGGCGATCCGTGCCGCTTCGCCGCTGACGACGATCGAGATCCTGACGCCGGACTTTTTGAAGAAGCCTGGCGCGCTGGAGCGCGTCGTTGCTGCCAAGCCGGATGTGTTCAACCACAATATGGAAACCGTGCCGGGCAATTACCTCACGGTGCGCCCCGGTGCGCGCTATTTCCACTCGATCCGTCTCTTGCAGCGGGTCAAGGAACTCGATCCGACCATGTTCACCAAGTCCGGCATCATGGTCGGTCTTGGCGAGGAACGGAATGAAGTGTTGCAGCTGATGGACGATCTGAGAACCGCTGACGTGGATTTCCTCACCATCGGCCAGTATCTGCAGCCGACGCGCAAGCATCACAAGGTGGAGAAATTCGTAACGCCCGAGGAGTTCAAGTCCTACGAGACCGTTGCCTATACCAAGGGGTTCCTGATGGTAGCATCAAGCCCGCTGACGCGTTCTTCGCATCATGCCGGCGATGATTTTGCCCGTCTGAAAGCCGCTCGTGAGCGCAGGGTCCTGGTGGCCGCCGAATAGTCGCTTAGCCGACGGCGCTCTTGCCGGCCATCAGCACGCCACGCTTCTTGTCGCGCAGTTCGAAACGGTTGGCCCGCGCTTCGGCCTTGGCGACCTCGATGAGGTAGACAAGAAGGGGTAACTGGTTCATGTCGGCCAGCTGCCGGGCGGATTCCAGCATTTTCATCATCTGCGTAAAGTCGTCCATCGTCTTCTTCTTCCGGATTCATTCCGGCACTTGTGTTTTCGATGCTCTTTTTACGCGAGATTGCCGCGCTGGATCAGTCCCGGGGCGTGTTCGCTCCGTATATTTACGGCGCGATGGTTAATATCTGAGCATTTGTTGAAATACGCTATCGATGGACTGGCCGGCCTGCGAGGCGTGCGTCGTTCAAAAAACGCGCGCTTTCCAGGGGGCTGCGCTTGATCTTGTCAAAGGCGGCGATTAACTCCTGCTCATGCCCAAGTTCGAAAATCACCGCCCCGTTCGCCATACGCCCGAAAAAATGTACGCGCTCGTGGCGGATATTGAGAAATATCCCGAATTTTTGCCGCTGTGTGAAGCGTTGACCGTCCGCACCCGTAAGGAGCGCGACGGCAAGGAACTGCTCGTTGCCGACATGACCGTTGGCTACAAGGCGATCAAGGAAACCTTTACGACACAGGTTCTTCTCAATCCGGCTGAGCAGGCGATCGACGTGAAATATGTCGAGGGGCCGTTCAAATATCTGGATAATCGATGGCGGTTCGAAGCGGATGGTTCGGGCGGATGCATCGTGCACTTCTTCATTGATTATGAATTCAAGAGCATGATCCTCGGGGCCGTGATGGGGTCGATGTTCGACCGCGCCTTCCGCATGTTTGCTGAAGCCTTCGAGGCAAGAGCCGACAAGATCTATGCCTGAGGCTTACCTTCGGCGATTTCAAGCAGCATTTCAAAGGCCGTGCGCAGGGTAGCAAGGCGCACATCGCTGCGTCCGATATCGCCATAGCGCATTTCGCGATGCATGGTCTTGCCGCCCCGCGCGCTGGCCGCCAGATGCACGAGACCGACCGGCTTTGGTGCCGAGCCGCCGCCTGGGCCAGCGATGCCGGTGACGGCGATCGAGACCGATGCGGGGGAGCACGCGAGTGCCCCGGTCGCCATTTCCAGCGCCGTCTCGCGCGAGACGGCGCCAAACGCGTCCAGCGTCTGTTGGGCGACGCCGAGAATCTCGACCTTGGCCCTGTTGGTATATGTGACGAGGCCGCGCTCGACGACTGTCGACGATCCTGCGATTTCCGTCAGGGCGCCGGCAATCAGGCCGCCTGTGCAGGACTCCGCCGTAACCAGCATAAGGCTTTTGACCCTGAACTCTGCCACGATGCGGGCAGCAGCACTTTCGATGTCCGGCGGGAAGAGTGCCACGATCAGTCCTCCCGGTAGACAACCGTGGCAGTTGCGATAGCGGCAATGCCTTCGCGACGGCCGACGAAGCCAATGGTTTCGTTCGTGGTGGCCTTCACCGAACAGCGTTCCATGTCGATCCCCAGAAAATCCGAAAGATTGCGGCGCATCATTTCTCGATGCGGGCCGACCTTCGGGGCTTCCGCGATCAGCGACACATCGGCATTCATGATCGTGCCGCCGTGTTCCCTCACGATCCTTGCCGCGTGTTCGAGAAAGATCCGCGAGGGGGCGCCCTTCCACTGCATGTCGGATGGGGGAAAATGATCGCCGATATCGCCCGCACCGCAGGTCGCGAGCAAGGCGTCGGTCAGCGCGTGCAGGGCGACATCCGCGTCCGAATGACCGCTGAGTTTCTGATCGTGCGGGATGAATACGCCGCACAGTGTGACGCCGTCGCCTGCCACCAGCTGGTGGACATCGTAGCCATTGCCGGTCCGCACGTCGGGCAGCAGGTCGCGCTGTTGCCGTTTGGAGAGCCGCTCGTTCGCCATATCGATATCCCGTCCCACTGTCAGCTTGATATTGTCGGTCGACCCTTCCACCAGCATCACCGGCAGGCCTGCCCATTCCGCGATCGAGGCATCGTCGGTGAAGTCGTCACGGCGAAGCGCCGCTGCCTTGTCGTGCGCGGCGCGGATTTCGTTAAACGTGAAGCTCTGCGGTGTCTGGGCGGCATAAAGCGCGGTGCGAGACACGGTTTCGTGCACCAGGCCATCGGCGCCGCCGCGTTTCAGCGTGTCGACGACCGGTATCGCCGGCAAGACGCCATCATGCCCAGTATCCAACATCGCCGCTATGCGGTCGAGCAGGGCGAGGTCGATGAAGGGCCGGGCGGCATCATGGATCATCACATGGGTCGCACCGCTGCCGGCAAGGGCTCGAAGCCCCTCGTGTACGGACCGCTGACGCGTATCGCCGCCGAATGTCACCATCACGTCCCCGGCGCGCGGCAGGCCCGCGATTGCCGAGGCGTAAAGGTCCTCGTCGTCGGGGTGAATGACGACCACGATCGGCCCGCTGCGGTGCCAGGCGAGAAACGTCTCCAGCGTATGCGCAATAACCGGACGGCCGCCGATGGGTCGGTACTGCTTCGGCCCGTCCTGCGGCGATCCCGCGCGCTCGCCGCGTCCAGCAGCTACGATAACAATGCCGATATTCATGGATCTGTCGTCCCCGGACGGTCGCGCGAATTGGAATTGACAGGGGAGCACTATAGACTCAAAACACGCATTTCCAGCAGGCCGCTTAAAAATACCGCACACCTGTAATTGCTCTTGGCAAACGCGCAAAGCCTGAGTAAAAATAATGCAGATCACCTATTTGCCCGAAAGATCACCATTTGAATTGTCGCGATCTTGCAGAGCCCTTTCATATCGGGCCTGTGACCATACGCAACCGCGTTGTTCTTGCGCCCATGTCGGGCGTGACCGACCTGCCGTTTCGGCGGCTCGCCTGGGCGCATGGAGCCGGACTGGTGGTCACCGAGATGATCGCAAGCCGGGAGCTTGTTCATAATCGCGGCGAATCGTGGGAGCGCCTGAAAAGTACCGGCATCGAACCGCATATGGTCCAGCTCGCCGGACGCGAGGCGCAGTTCATGGCGGAGGCCGCGCGGATCGTCGAAGGCGAGGGAGCCGATATCGTCGATATCAACATGGGCTGTCCCGCGAAAAAGGTGATCGGCGGCTATTCCGGTTCGGCTCTGATGCGCGATCCCGACCATGCTCTTTCGCTTATCGAAGCAACGGTCAGGGCGGTTAAGGTGCCCGTGACGCTGAAGATGCGTCTCGGCTGGGACGAAAACTCCATCAATGCACCGGAAATCGCCCGCCGCGCGCAGGAGGCAGGCGTACAACTGATTACCATTCACGGCCGCACCCGCATGCAGTTTTATGAAGGTAAGGCCGATTGGGATGCCATCCGCGCCGTGCGGGACGTCCTGACCATTCCGCTTATCGCCAATGGTGATGTTAAGAGTGTTGAGGATGCGCAGGAAATCTTGCGTCGTTCCGGCGCCGACGCCGTCATGGTTGGCCGCGGCGCGCAGGGACGCCCATGGCACGTCGGTGTACTTGCCGGCGCGAATGTTCCCGAGCGTGCCGCGATTGTCGATATCGCATGCCGGCACTACGAAATGATGCTCGATTTTCATGGGCGCGAAGCCGGTCTTCGGCATGCGCGCAAACATCTCGGCTGGTATCTCGACTGCAATGCGCCGCAGACGGCTGCGGCCGACAGGTCAGCGCTGATGATCGAGCGTGATCCTGCCGTCGTGGTTTCCCGGCTGCGGGAATTGCTGTCGCACCCGCCCTCAGATGAACGGAAGGCTGCCGCATGACGTCGAAACCGACGCCGCAGGAGATCGCGAGCGGCAATGCGCTTGCCATGGCCGTGCTGAATTCGGTCCAGAATCCCGTCATTCTGGTCGACGAAGAAGGCAAGGTGGCCTTCGCCAACTGGGAGGCAGAATCGTTCTTCGGCTCAAGCGCCGCCTATCTGGCCAAGAACAGGATCTCCACCTTCATACCGTTCGGCAGTCCGCTTCTGGCGCTGATCGATCAGGTGCGCGAACGCAAGGCCCCGGTCAACGAATATCGCGTCGATCTGTCCTCGCCACGGCTGGGACAGGAAAAGCTGGTCGACCTCTATGTCGCGCCGGTGACCAGCGAACCGGGTTCGGTGGTCGTTGTTTTTCAGGAACGATCGATGGCGGACAAGATCGATCGCCAGTTGACCCATCGCGCGGCCGCGCGTTCCGTGACCGGGCTTGCCTCCATGCTCGCTCACGAAATCAAGAACCCGCTCTCAGGCATTCGCGGCGCAGCCCAGCTGCTGGAAACATCGGTCCCCGACGAGGATAGGGCGCTGACGCGGCTGATCTGCGATGAGACCGACCGCATCGTGTCCCTGGTTGATCGCATGGAAGTGTTTTCCGACGAGCGTCCCGTCGATCGCAGCGCCCTCAACATTCACTCTGTTCTCGACCACGTGAAGGCCGTGGCCAAAGCCGGCTTCGCACGCGATATCCGCTTCGTGGAAATGTACGATCCGTCCTTGCCGGCGGTTTTTGCCAATCGCGATCAACTGGTCCAGGTTTTCCTCAATCTCATCAAGAATGCGTCGGAGGCCATTGGCGGCCAGCCGGACGGCGAGATTACGCTGACGACGGCCTATCGCCCTGGGATCCGGCTGTCGGTGGCCGGCACACGCGAGAAGATTTCGTTGCCGCTGGAATTCTGCGTCTTCGACAACGGTCCTGGCGTGCCGGCGGACATACTACCACATCTCTTCGATCCTTTCATCACCACCAAGACCAACGGTTCCGGGCTCGGTCTCGCGCTGGTTGCCAAAATCATCGGCGCGCATGGCGGCATCATCGAATGCGACAGCCAGCCGCGCCGCACCGTATTCCGTGTCTTGATGCCCATGCACAAGGATGACGGCGCCTTTGAGGATGCCGGTAGCTTGAACTCCACAGGAAGCGTAAAATGACCGCCACGATCCTTGTCGCCGACGATGATGCGGCCATCCGTACCGTCTTGAACCAGGCGCTGACCCGCGCCGGTTACGATGTTCGCATCACGTCGAATGCCGCGACCCTGTGGCGCTGGATCTCCGCGGGCGAGGGGGATCTGGTGGTGACCGACGTGGTCATGCCGGACGAAAACGCCTTCGATCTGCTGCCGCGCATCAAGAAGGCGCGACCGGATCTGCCGGTGCTGGTGATGAGTGCGCAAAACACGTTCATGACCGCGATCAAAGCCTCGGAAAAGGGCGCTTACGACTATCTGCCGAAGCCGTTCGACCTGACCGAACTGATCGCCATCATCGGCCGGGCTCTGGCTGAACCGAAGAAAAAGCCGGCCAAGCTGGACGACGATGCCCAGGATGGCATGCCGCTGGTTGGGCGTTCGGCGGCCATGCAGGAAATCTACCGGGTTCTCGCCCGCTTGATGCAGACCGACCTGACGCTGATGATCACCGGCGAATCGGGTACCGGCAAGGAACTCGTGGCGCGCGCGCTGCATGACTACGGCAAGCGCCGCAACGGGCCGTTCGTCGCCATCAACATGGCGGCCATCCCGCGCGACCTGATCGAATCGGAATTGTTCGGCCACGAGAAGGGCGCCTTTACCGGTGCCCAGAACCGCTCGACGGGACGTTTCGAACAGGCCGAGGGCGGCACGCTCTTCCTTGATGAAATCGGCGACATGCCGATGGACGCACAGACGCGTCTTCTGCGCGTGCTGCAGCAGGGCGAATACACGACCGTCGGCGGCCGCACGCCGATCCGCACCGATGTGCGCATCGTCGCGGCCACCAACAAGGACCTGAAGCAACTGATCAATCAGGGCTTGTTCCGCGAGGATCTCTATTACCGGCTGAACGTGGTGCCGCTGCGCCTACCGCCGCTACGTGATCGCGCCGAGGACATCCCGGATCTCGTTCGCCACTTCATGCAGACGGGTGAGAAAGAAGGCCTCGACACCAAGCGCTTCGATACCGAAGCGCTGGAGGTGATGAAGGCATATGCGTGGCCCGGCAATGTGCGTGAGCTCGAAAACCTCATCCGTCGTCTGATGGCACTTTATCCACAGGATGTTATCACCCGCGAAATCGTCGATACCGAACTGCGATCCGACGTGCCGGACAGCCCGATCGACAAGATGGGTGCACGTAGCGGTTCGCTGACCATTTCCCAAGCCGTCGAGGAAAACATGCGCAGTTATTTCGCAAGTTTCGGCGACAATCTGCCGCCGCCCGGCCTCTATGACCGCGTTTTGACCGAGATGGAATATCCTCTCATCCTGGCAGCGCTGACCGCCACCCGCGGTAACCAGATCAAGGCGGCCGACCTGCTGGGCCTCAACCGCAATACGTTGCGCAAGAAAATTCGCGAATTGGGCGTTTCGGTCTATCGAAGCTCGCGGGCGAACTGAGCCCGTAAACGGTTGACACACGCGACCCGTTCGTTGCATTTTCGCCACAATGCGTTGCTTAAAGGTCACGCATGCTCAGGTTTTACGAGGTCGGGCGATTCTTGCAACACTGCTGCGGGATGAGACCATTCTCCTGAGCTTTCTCATCGTCTCAAGGGCTCCCGGCTAACGGAGCCGGGAGTGGCTTATGACAGATGGCGTGGTGACGCCTTCGACCGGTGCGGATACGCTCGCCGTCGTGCAGGACCGGCGCGCGTCCTTTGCATTGCCGGGCCTGCTTCTGGCCGGCGGCGCGCTGGTCTGCGCCATTGTCAGCCTGCTTGTCCTGCTCGGCGCGACGCCGATTGCACCCACGACCAATGTGGTCATCGCGTCGGCGATCATCAACTCCGTCTTCGTGCTGGGCCTAATTTCGCTGATCGTCCGCGAGGTTTTCCGGCTCGTCAAGGCGCGCAACCGTGGTCGCGCGGCCGCCCGGCTGCATGTACGCATCGTCGCGCTATTTTCCATCGTGGCGATAACCCCGGCCATCCTCGTGGCGATTTTTGCCAGTCTGACGCTCAATGTCGGTCTTGATCGCTGGTTCTCCCTGCGCACGCAGTCCATCGTCCAGTCCTCTCTCGATGTCGCCAAGGCCTATATGCTGGAAAATGCCAGCTATCTGCAGGGCCAGACGGTCTCGATGGCAAACGATCTCGAGCGCAACCGCGCGATGTTCTACCTTGACCGGACCGGTTTCGTGGACCTGATGAGCCGGCAGGCCAAGGGCCGCGGCCTGCTCGGAGCCTTTCTCGTGCGCGATGACGGCGATGCGATTGCGCAGGCCGAGATCAAGACCGAACGTCCCTTGCCGGCCATTCCATCCGATGCGCTTACGACCGCGGCCGCAGGCCAGCCGACGCTCATACCGCCGGGCGTTACCAATCTGGTCGGCGCCGTCATCAAGTTCGACGCCATCCCGGGTTCCTTCCTTTACACGGTGCGCGCTGTCGATCCCAAGGTGATGATGGCGATGCGGCTGATGGAGGAAAACCGCGACGAGTACAAGTCGATGGAAGCCGGGCGCACCTCGCTGCAACTGGCTTTCGCGGTGCTTTACATCGGCTTTGCGCTGATTGTTCTTTTGGCGGCCATATGGACGGCAATTGCCGTCGCCGACAGGATCGTGCGCCCGATCCGCCTGCTGATCAGCGCGGCGGACAGCGTCGGCGCCGGCGATCTCAATGTCGTCGTGCCGGTGCGCGCGGCCGATGGAGACGTCGGCAGCCTGTCACGCACCTTCAACAAGATGATTTCCGAAATCCGCAGCCAGCGCGACGAAATCCTCGAAGCCAAGGACGAGGTCGATGATCGGCGGCGGTTCATCGAAGCAGTTCTGTCGGGTGTGTCTGCGGCCGTCATCGGCGTAGAGGACGATCATCAGGTCACCATCGTCAATCCCACCGCCGAACATTTTCTCGGCGTCAGCGCCGAGCAACTGATCGGTCAGCGGCTCTTCGATGTTGCGCCCGAGATCGACCAGGTGTTGAAGGAGGCGGCGTTTCGCGCCCGTAGCGATTTCCGCAAGCAGATCAATCTGATGCGCGGTGGCAAGGAGCGTACGCTGTCGGTGCAGGTTACACGCGAGGAGCAGCGCTCCAGTCGCGAATCCTACGTCATCACGCTCGACGACATTACCGATCTCGTCATCGCCCAGCGCTCGACCGCCTGGGCCGACGTGGCCCGACGCATTGCACATGAGATCAAGAACCCGTTGACGCCGATCCAGCTGTCGGCCGAACGCCTGAAGCGGCGCTACGGGAAGCAGATCAATGAGGACGATCGGGCGGTTTTCGATCAGTGCACCGACACGATCGTCCGCCAGGTCGGCGATATCGGCCGGATGGTCGACGAATTCTCTTCCTTCGCCCGTATGCCGAAACCCGCCAAGGAGCCCGCCGATCTGCGCGACATCCTGCGCGATGCGGTGTTCCTGCGGGAGATGGGGGCAAGTCACGTCGATTTCGTGCGCGAACTGGGCGATCAGCCTCTGATCGGCATGTTCGATGCCCGCATGCTGGGTCAGGCCTTCGGCAATCTCGTCAAGAACGCCGTCGAGGCGATCGAAGCCGTGCCGGGCGATCAGGAACGCGACGGTCGCAAGGTCTGGGTCAGGGCGTCCCAGGACACCGGACGTGGCCTGTTCCGCGTCGACATCATCGACAATGGCAGCGGCCTGCCGACGGAGAACCGTCACCGGATATTGGAACCTTACATGACGATGCGCGAGAAGGGCACAGGCCTCGGACTCGCCATCGTCAAGAAGATCATCGAAGAACACGGGGGTCAGCTCGAACTGCACGACGCACCAAGCGAATTCGATCACGGCCGGGGCGCCATGATCAGGGTGCTGCTGCCGCATCAGGATGCGGCTGTGTTGCAGGGCGCTGACGCCGAGGTGGATAAGAGCAAGGAAACAGCTTATGGCGTCTGATATTCTGGTCGTGGATGATGAAGCGGATATCCGCGATATCGTGTCCGGCATCCTGTCCGACGAAGGCCACGAAACCCGCACGGCCCACGATGCCGACAGCGCGCTCGCGGCGATTTCCGATCGCGTGCCCCGGCTGGTTTTCCTCGATATCTGGATGCAAGGCTCGCGTCTTGACGGTCTGGCCCTGCTGGACGAGATCAAGACCCGTCATCCGGACCTGCCGGTAGTGATGATCTCCGGCCACGGCAATGTCGAAACCGCAGTCTCGGCCATCAAGCGGGGCGCCTTCGATTTCATCGAAAAGCCGTTCAAGGCCGACCGCCTGATCCTGATCGCCGAACGCGCGCTGGAAAACTCGAAACTCAAGCGCGAGGTGACCGAACTCAAGAAGCGCACCGGCGATGCGCTGGAACTGGTCGGAACGTCGGTCGCTGTCTCGCAGCTTCGCCAGACGATAGACAAGGTCGCGCCCACCAATAGCCGCATCATGATCCTTGGCCCGTCCGGTTCCGGCAAGGAACTGGTGGCGCGCATGATCCATAAGAAGTCGGCACGCGCCGCGGGGCCCTTCGTGGCGCTGAATGCGGCGACCATCACCCCCGACCGCATGGAAATCGCGCTTTTCGGTACCGAGGGAACGCCGGGACAACCGCGCAAGATCGGCGCTCTGGAAGAGGCGCATCGCGGTATCCTCTATCTCGACGAGGTCGGGGAAATGCCGCGCGAAACGCAGAACAAGATCCTGCGCGTGCTCGTCGACCAGCAGTTCGAACGCGTCGGCGGATCAAAGCGCGTCAAGGTCGATGTCCGCATCATTTCCTCGACCGCGTATAATCTCGAGAACCTGATTGCCGAAGGGATTTTCCGGGAAGATCTCTATCACCGTTTGGCCGTCGTGCCGGTCAAGGTTCCCGCACTCGCCGAGCGCCGTGAGGACATTCCCTTTCTGGTCGACAATTTCATGCGGCAGGTTTCCGAACAGGCGGGTATCCGCAACCGCCGCATTGGCGATGACGCCATGGCGGTGCTTCAGGCCAATGACTGGCCCGGCAACAACCGCCAACTGCGCAACAATATCGAGCGGCTGATGATTCTGGCGCGTGGTGACAGTCCCGACGCGCCGATCACCGCCGACATGCTGCCGCAGGATCTGGGCGATATGCTGCCGAAGGTGACGGGTAGCGGTGACCACCACATTATGACGCTGCCGTTGCGCGAAGCGCGCGAAATGTTCGAGCGTGATTATCTGATTGCACAGATCAACCGGTTCGGAGGCAATATTTCGCGCACGGCGGAATTTGTCGGCATGGAGCGTTCGGCGCTGCACCGGAAGTTGAAATCGCTCGGCGTGTAAGGGGCAATCTGTCCTGGGGGGGTGAAAGGTGAAGCCCGAATGCGGCGGCCTGCCCCGCTTGTTTTGCCGATTGCGGAGTGCATCCCGATTTGCTAACCAATAACGGGGGATAGGGAGTTGCAGACATGCAGCTCCCGCTCGCTTTGTGTATTCCCAGGCAGCGTCTATGCTCGCTTGCGGTGGAAAATGCGCAATCGTGTGGTGGCGGCCGATTCCGGGTTGGGCGGCGCATATCTCAGGGTATAAACAATAATTCCGGCGACAGTCCGGCAAGAATGAAAGAAGCGACGCCATGGCGGAACGTTCTCAAAATCTTCAGGATCTTTTCCTCAATACCGTTCGCAAGCAAAAGATTTCGCTCACCATCTTTTTGATCAACGGCGTGAAGCTGACAGGCGTCGTCACCTCGTTCGACAATTTCTGCGTGCTGCTGCGGCGCGACGGACATTCGCAGTTGGTGTATAAGCACGCGATCTCGACCATCATGCCGGGCCAGCCGATGCAGATGTTCGAGACCGAAGAAAACGCCGCCTGACAGGACCTATAACATCACAATACGCGATACCTCGAACGAATCCCTCGTCCCGGAAGCCGAAAGGCACCGGGATGACATGCGCGCTCTCGTGCTCGTGCCCGTCCTCAAGCCGACGCGGCCACGCGGCGCACAGGCGGACGCGCCCATCGTCGCGCAGCCGACACGCTCAAACGAGGCGCGCCTCGAAGAAGCGACGGGCCTTGCGCGCGCCATCGATCTGACGATCGCCAAGGGCCTGATCGTCGCTGTCAACCAGCCCCGGCCCGCCACCCTGATCGGCACCGGCAAGATCGAGGAAATCAAGGCGCTTCTCGACGAGAACGACGCCGGTCTCGTCATCGTCGATCACCCATTGACCCCAGTGCAGCAGCGCAATCTTGAAAAGGCCTGGGGCGCCAAGGTCATCGATCGCACCGGCCTCATCCTTGAAATCTTCGGTCGCCGCGCTTCCACGAAGGAAGGCACGCTGCAGGTCGATCTGGCCCACCTGAATTATCAGAAGGGCCGTCTGGTAAGGTCATGGACCCACCTTGAACGCCAGCGCGGCGGCGCGGGCTTCATGGGCGGTCCCGGCGAAACCCAGATCGAAGCCGACCGGCGCATGCTGCAGGACCGTATCGTTAAACTCGAGCGCGAGCTTGAGCAGGTCGTGCGTACCCGCCAGCTCCACCGCGCCAAGCGCCGCAAGGTGCCGCATCCGATCGTCGCTCTGGTCGGCTATACCAATGCCGGCAAGTCGACGCTTTTCAACCGCATCACCGGTGCCGGCGTTCTGGCCGAAGACATGCTTTTTGCGACGCTCGACCCGACGCTGCGTCGCACGAAGCTGCCGCACGGTCGAACCGTCATCCTGTCCGATACGGTCGGCTTCATTTCCGACCTGCCGACACATCTGGTCGCAGCCTTCCGCGCCACGCTCGAAGAGGTGCTGGAAGCTGATCTGATCCTGCATGTGCGCGACATGTCCGACCCGGACAATGCAGCGCAGTCCGCGGACGTTCTGCGTATCCTTGCCGATCTCGGGATTGGCGAAAAGGAGGGCGAGGAACGCATTATCGAGGTCTGGAACAAGATCGATCGTCTCGATCCCGAAAGCCATGCCGCACTGGCGGCACGCGCGGAGGGCCGCAACAACATCATGGCGCTTTCCGCCGTGACCGGCGAGGGTGTCGATCCGCTGATGGACGAGATTTCCCGTCGTCTTTCGGGCGTCCTGATGGAGGCGTCTGTCAGCATCCCGCCTGAAAAGCTGGCAATCGTCTCCTGGGTTTACGCAAACGCCATCGTTGACGAACGCAAGGACAACGAGGATGGGTCCGTCACGCTCGATATACGCATGCCCGAGGCGCAGGCAGCCGAACTGGAACGCAAACTCGGCAATAGCCCGAAGGCGGAAAAGGAAGACTGGGAACGCTGAGCCAGCGTCATGACGCAAGGGCAGCCTTCGCGCTCAAAGGCCGATCCTTTTTATCGGGTCGAGAAACTCTCCCGTCACAAGCCGGCTGACCAGCAGACGCACCAGGGACAGTTGCGTCGCTGGCGCAATCGCCAGGTCGCGCACGACCGGCAGCAGGCCGCTATCGGACTGATAGAACGGCGTCATCACCCGACTGAGCGTCTGGTAGAGGCGGATATGCCATTGCCGCTGGCGAAGATGCAGCTTCAGCGCCTGATCGATCCCGTCGGAGCGTTCTAGCGCCAGAACCAGGGAGGCGGCGTCGAGCAACGCCATGTTCGCGCCCTGTCCAAGCTGCGGGCTCGTCGCGTGCCAGGCGTCGCCGATGCGAAGCACCCGCCGCCCGGCAATCGGCCTGCGGGTGTGATGCCGGTAGCGGGCATGCACCGGTTCGGCGATGGCCGCAAAGGGCACCGTTTCGGGCCACATCGCGGCAACCTCGGTCAGCCAGGCTTCGCGGCCTGCGGATCGCCAGGTGTCGATGTCGCGGTTTCGCAGGCTCCAGAAGAAGGTCGCCATGGCTGGCGCACCGTCGGCGGCGGTGCCGACCGGCAGAACGCCAGCCATGCGGCTGGCACGATGGTATCGCTGCTCCAGTTCATGCGGATGAAACGGACCGTCTTGCGGCCAGGGAACCGTGGCCCAGAGCGCACCGTAGCCCAATTCCTTTGCAGCGATATGCCCAAGCGGCGAGCCCGCACCCATGGCGTCGACAACGAGGTCTGCGGATGGTGCCGTGCGCGACCCGCCCAGAACGATCGTTGGCCGCTCGCCGCCGTTCATGTCGATGACCCGGGAAGACGTTTCGAAGGTGACGCCGGCGGCGATCGCCGCATCGAGGAGGATGTCGAACAGGGCGACCCGCTGGATGGCGATGCCATGGCGGGAAGCCCCGTAGCCGATTTCCAAAACCGTCTTGTTGGTGCCCGCAAGCTTGCCATGCATGCGATGGATGACGGCGCCGCGTGCTGCCGCCCTGTCGAGGAGACCCAGATGCGAAAGGACGGCGGCCCCGGTCGGCTGCAGCACGAAGCCCGATCCGACCGGTCGCGGCGCGACCATCTGGTCGTAGACGACAACCCGCGCGCCGCGCATCGCGAGCATCAGAGCAAGCGACAGGCCGCCGATCCCGGCACCCGCCACAGCAATGTCCAGCTTTTCAAATCTCATCAATGCGGCCCGTCAGCTCCGATCCGCTGACGTTCGTTGTCGCTCGAGAGCCTTTGCCGCCTGCCAGAGCGCCTCCATTTCATCCAGCGAGGCCGCTTCCAGCGTCTGATTCCGCATCTCAAGAGACGTCTCGATATGACTGAATCGACGGCGGAATTTCGTGTTGGTGCCGCGCAACGCATTTTCCGGATCGGCGCCAACATGCCGGCCGATATTGACCAGCGCGAACAGAAGGTCGCCCAGCTCGTCGGCCACGGCATGCGGCTCGCCGGCCTTCATTGCTTGTCGCAATTCACCGATTTCCTCCTCGATCTTGTCGAGGATGGGCTCGGCCTGCGACCAATCGAAGCCGACCCTGGCCGCCTGTTCCTGCAGTTTCAACGCCTCGGTCAGGGCCGGCTGGCTGCGTTGTACCGCGCCGAGGTGACCGGCCTTGAAATCCTCGGTGACGCCGGCCGCAAGCCGCCGTGCGGCGCGCTCGCGCTTTTCTTCCGCCTTGATTGCATCCCACTGACGCTTGACCGTTTCTGGCGTGTCGGCGGCAGACCGTGCAAAGACGTGCGGATGGCGGCGGATCATCTTGCGCGTCACGGCCTCAACCACGTCGCCGAACGTGAATTCGCCGGCCTCTTCAGCGATACGGGCGTGGAACACGACCTGCAGAAGGAGGTCTCCCAGCTCCTCGCAAAGGTCGTCCATATCCCGGCGCTCGATCGCATCCGCCACTTCATAGGCTTCCTCGATCGTGTAGGGCTTGATCGTCTCATAGGTTTGGACGATGTCCCACGGGCAGCCGGTTTGAGGATCGCGCAACGCCGCCATGATCTCGATCAGCCGCGAAATGTCCTGGGATGGTTGCATGCGAAAAAGTCCTTGAGGCAAGTGGAATGCTGTTGCCGGCCTTTGCCGGATTGGTACAGGGCGAGGGGGCGTTATTGGTCGATTTGGGTAGAGCCGAAGGTGCCGTCAATCGCAGCCACGACTTTTGCGGATGGCGACAAAATGTTATTCCCGATCGTATCGAGCAGACGCAGCGCGGATGTTGCTGTTGCCATGGTGCGGGCTCCGGTTTCCAGCGTATCCTAGATCATCTCGCCCGCGCATGTGCAGGAGAAACGTCGCTTCGACCGCCATAACAACAGGAAATGGCGCGACAGCATGAATTCGCAGGTCACGCCTGTCGAATCTGGACCTGTGGCATTGCCCGGGATGCTTCGGCACTTTAATCGACACGATCGCGACCGAACCTCCGAGAGCCTTCGTGCAGAAGATAATGCGGTTGCTTTTGCTCATCCCGCATGGATGTGGAGTAGGAAAATGCAGGCATTCAGGTTTCTTCGCACCACCTTTTCTTCTCGGCGTGGGCGCGACCGCGCTAGTCTGCATGACGGAATAGATGAGTTGGCAATGAGCAGCGAAAACACACGTCTGAACGTTTTTCCCGCCTTCTTCCGGGTGTCGGGCAAGGTCGTCGCCGTTTTCGGCAGCGGCGAGGAGGCATTTGCCAAGGTTCGGCTGCTGGCGAACACCGACGCGACCATTGTAGCCTATGCAGACACGCCCGAGCATGATTATGCCGCGTATCTGCGCGAACACCGGATTGCTACCCACGCGCTGACCTTTGCGCCCGATCTACTGGACGACGCTACTCTGGTATTTGCAGCCACCGGCGACGCGGCGCTTGATCGCTGCATTGTAGCAGCCGCACGCGAGCGCCGTGTTCCTGCCAATGCCGTGGACCAGCCCGACTACTGCGATTTCTACACGCCGGCTTTGGTCAGCCGCGCACCGGTCGCCGTGGCAATCGGCACCGAAGGGGCGGGGCCGGTTCTGGCGCAGATGATCCGCGCTCGTATCGACCAGATGCTGTCGCCTTCGCTTGGACGGCTCGCCTCTTTAGCCTTCGATTATCGCGATGCTGCCGAAAAGCTCGTACCACGCGGTGTCGCCAGAAGGATTTTCTGGCGGCGTTTCTTCTCGCAGACAGTTGCCGAAGCGGTGGAGGCTGGCGACATCGCAAAGGCGCGGCGCACCGCCAATGCGCTTCTTTCCGCCGATAATGGCGTGTCCGGCCATGTCTGGCTGGTGGGGGCCGGGCCCGGCGCCGAAGATCTTTTAACGTTGCGCGCACAGCGCGTGCTGATGGAAGCCGATGTGATCGTGCATGACGCACTGGTGCCGCAGGCGATCGTCGACATGGGCCGGCGCGACGCCGAGCGCATCTCGGTCGGCAAGCGCAAGAATGCCCATTCGAAAACGCAGGGCGAGATCAACGCGCTGCTGGTCGAACTTGGAAAGGCCGGGCAGCGCGTCGCACGGCTGAAATCGGGCGATCCGCTGGTTTACGGGCGTGCGGCAGAAGAGATGGATGCCCTTCGCACGGCCGGCGTTTCCTACGAGATCGTGCCCGGCATCACCTCCGCCTTTGCCGCTGCCGCCGATTTCGATCTGCCCCTGACCCTGCGCGGCGTCGCGTCCTCGCTGATCTTCACCACCGGCCATGACCTTGCCGGCGACACTCTGCCGGACTGGTCAAGCCTTGCCGTTTCGGGCGCGACGGTCGCCGTCTACATGGGGCGTACGGTTGCCGCTTCGGTGACGGACCGTCTGATTGCGGCCGGCCTGCCCGCCGACACGCATGTCGCGGCCATCGAAAATGCCAGTCGCCGGGATCGTCGCCTGTTTCATGGCCGCCTTGCCGATCTGCCCGATCTGGAGCTGCGTGACGAACTGACCGGACCTGTCATGGTGATTATCGGAAACGCCGTTGCCGGCGCGAATCTTGAGAAATCCGAACCGCTGGCGATGACGGTCGTCACGGTGCGGGAAGGAACGGGATCAACACAATGAGTGACAAGGTTCTGACTGCCAATCGCCTGTCCGATGGTATTGCCGTTTGGCTGGATGCCACCGGCCAGTGGAACGAGCGCCTTCAGGACGCGCTGGTGGCGCGCCATGCCGAAGCCGTTTCCTCGCTCGAAGCGATCGGCAAACGCGATTTTGCCGATAACCGCGTGGTCGATGTGGCGGTGATCGAGGTGCAGGAGATCAATGGCCAACTCTGGCCGCTGCGCCTACGCGAGCGCATTCGCGCCCAGGGGCCGACCATGCCCTATGCCGCCGGTTACGGCACGGCCGATCCGGCCTTCATCGCAGTTTGATTTTGATCCGAGATCCTCATGTATCGTTACGATGAATTCGACCACGCCTTCGTTGCCGACCGTGTGGAACAGTTTCGCGATCAGGTATCGCGCCGTCTTTCCGGTGAACTGGCCGAGGACGCCTTTAAACCACTGCGCCTGATGAACGGCGTCTATCTGCAGCTGCACGCCTATATGCTGCGCGTCGCCATTCCCTATGGCACCCTGAATGCGAAGCAGATGCGGATGCTGGCGCATATTGCCCGCAAATATGACCGCGGTTACGGGCATTTTACCACGCGCCAGAACATCCAGTACAACTGGCCCAGGCTCTCGGATACGCCGGATATTCTCTCTGAACTGGCCAGCGTGGAAATGCATGCCCTGCAGACCTCTGGCAATTGCATCCGCAATGTCACCGCCGACCATTTTGCCGGCGCTGCCGCCGATGAGGTGGCGGATCCGCGGCCTTATGCGGAAATCCTTCGCCAATGGTCGTCCGTGCACCCGGAATTCTCGTTCCTGCCGCGCAAGTTCAAGATCGCCGTGACCGGCGCAGAGCGCGACCGCGCGGCCATTCAGGTGCATGATATCGGCCTGCATCTGAAAAAGAACGAGGCTGGCGAGATCGGTTTTGCCGTTTATGTCGGTGGCGGGCAGGGCCGCACGCCGATGATCGCCAAGAAGATCAGGGATTTTCTCCCAGAGGCCGATCTTCTGACCTACATCACCGCCATCATGCGCGTGTACAATCTGCATGGCCGCCGCGACAACAAGTATAAGGCGCGGATCAAGATACTGGTGCATGAAACCGGCACGGAAGAACTGACCCGACAGGTGGACGCGGAGTTCGCCCAGCTTGCCGGCACGGAACTCACGCTGCCGGCGGCCGATATCGATGCGATCAGCGCCTATTTTGCGCCGCCGCCGCTGCCGGACCGGGCCGATGGCTGGGCGCAGCTGGCAGCCTGGAAAAAGACCGATGCGGGTTTTGCCCGCTGGGTCGATCAGAATGTCTGTCCGCACAAGCACCCTGATTACGGCATGGTGACGATTTCGCTCAAGCCGATCGGCGGCATTCCGGGCGATGCCTCCGACGTCCAGATGGATGCGATCGCGGATCTTGCCGAGGAGTTTGCGCAGGACGAGATCCGCATCAGCCACGAGCAGAACGTGATTCTGCCGCATGTGGCGCTGGCCGATCTGGAACCGCTCTATCGCGGCCTGCTGGCGCACGGGCTGGAAACGGCAAATGCCGGGCTGATTACCGATATCATTGCCTGCCCGGGGCTGGATTACTGCGCGCTCGCCAACGCCCGCTCGATCCCGGTGGCACAGGAGATCTCCGCCCGCTTTGGCGCGCCGGAGCGGCAGGCGGAGATCGGTGAGCTGAAGATCAAGATTTCCGGCTGCATCAATGCCTGCGGCCATCACCATGTCGGCCATATCGGCCTGCTCGGCGTGGAAAAGAAGGGTGCTGAACTCTACCAGATCACGCTCGGTGGTTCGGGGGACGAGCACACATCCATCGGCGAAATCATCGGCCGCGGTTTCGAACCGTCCAAGGTGACCGATGCGATCGAAACGATCGTCAATACCTATCTGGGACTCCGGCTCTCGAAAGACGAGATCTTTCTGGATGCCTATCGCCGCGTCGGGCCGCAGCCGTTCAAGGACGCGCTCTATGGCGATGCCAACGCAGAGGCGGCATGACCATGGCGGATGACGCAAAGATCTGGCGCGAAAGCGGTTTCGTCGAAAACGATCCATGGGTGATCGAAACCGATGAGGCGAAGGCGGGCGAGGGGCAGAAGGCTCTGCTGCCGCTCGACGCGCTCATCGCGCGGGCCGACGAAAGCAACGATATCGGTCTCGGCGTGGTCCTGCATCCTGCCGATGATGTAGCAAGGCTCGAGCCCTATCTTTACCGGCTCGAAATCGTGGCCGTAAGCTTTCCGGCGTTCAACGACGGGCGTGCGTTTTCGCAGGCGACGCTGCTGCGCCAGCGGTTCGCCTACAGCAACGAACTGCGCGCCGTCGGTGACGTGCTGATCGACCAGGTGCCGTTGATGCTTCGCGTGGGGATCGACAGTTTTTTGGTCACCAATGCAACGGCGATCCGGCGGCTGTCGGAAGGCCGTCTGCCCGGCATTTCCGAGCATTACCAGCCGGCCGCGAAGGCGGCTGCCGGCGGGCAGGGCTATAGCTGGCGGCGCCGTGCGCTCACTGCGGATCAGGCTTGATCGCGAACGGCTTTGAAACCTGACGGTTTTGGTATAATTCCAGCAGGCATGAACGGGCCTCGCGGATGTGCGGGGTTTTGATGCGGCATCAGCCGCGAAACGATGACGAACGAGACCGGCAAAATGAACGCTCCCACCAAGCCCGAAGAATTCGCGCCCAAAATCCCGGACGGTGTTTTTGCCGAGACCGTCCTGTCGGTCGAGCACTACACCGACCACCTTTTCCGTTTTCGCATGACGCGCCCGGCCGGCTACCGTTTTCGCTCCGGCGAGTTCGCGATGATCGGCCTTATGGTTGGCGACAAGCCGGTCTACCGCGCCTATTCGATCGCCAGCCCCGCCTGGGACGAGGAGCTGGAATTCTTCTCGATCAAGGTGCCGGACGGTCCGCTCACCTCGCATCTGCAGAAGATCAAGCCGGGCGACACGGTGCTGATGCGCAAGAAGCCGACCGGCACGCTGGTTCTCGACGCGCTGACGCCGGGCAAGCGGCTCTATATGTTCTCGACCGGCACCGGCATTGCGCCTTTCGCCTCGCTGATCCGCGATCCCGAAACGTTCGAGAAATTCGAGGAAGTCATCCTCACCCATACCTGCCGCGAAGTGGCGGAGCTGAAATACGGCTTCGATCTCGTCGAGGAAATCCGCAACCACGAATTCTTGTCCGAGCTGGTCGGCGACAAGCTGAAACTCTATTCGACCGTGACCCGCGAGGATTACCCCTTCCAGGGCCGCATCACCGACCTGATCGACAATGGCAAGCTGTTTGCCGATCTCGGCGTGCCGGCTCTCGATCCGGCCGTCGACCGGGGCATGATCTGCGGCTCGGCGGCGATGCTGAAGGACACCAAGGAACGGCTGGAGCGCGCCGGGCTGACCGAGGGTGCAAACAACAAGCCGAGCGAATTCGTCATCGAAAGGGCTTTTGTGGGGTGACGAGCGGTCGGGCCTTTGGCCCGAGCAATCGATCCAGTGAATCGATTGCAGCGAGAAACGCCGCGAGCGAAACCGAGCGACCGGGCAGACCGCGACGGGCCTACGGCCCGGCAAAACGCTCCAGTGAAGCGTTTTGCGCGGCGGACGCCTTGAGCCCTAGCGAAGGTCAGACCGCGACGGGCGCAGCCCGGCAAAATGTGTCGGTGGAGCGTTTTGAGTGGCGAACGCCCTGAGCCTTAACGAAGGGCCGGGCGCGGCGGCAGGCTCTGAGCCTAAGGCAGAGCTACCCACCCCCGCTAAATCACCCTATCGCGACACGCACACAAAAGGCCGCCGGACAGATCCCGCGGCCTTTCGCATCTCTATGCCATCGTCCCTCAGCGCGACGGCGCGGATACCGGCATTCCGGACAGCTTGGAAGAGACAAGCTCGACGCTGCCGCGCACATGGATCGTCAAAGGCTTGCCGCCGGTTCCGGCTACGGCGAGCGCGATGACCGAGACGTCTTCCTCGAAGGGCATGACGTAGAGGACCTGGGCGCGGTTCACGTAGACGGGCTGGTTATGGGTGTTCTTGAAGCCGATCATCGTGGCGGGGTACTCCTTCCTTGTTCGTGGAAGGCGATATGACATGTGTTGGGTTTATGGGAGGTTAGCGGCTTTCGCCCAAAGCCGAGAGAAGGGCGCAGGAAACTGCCCGCGCCTTCCCGACCGGCATGACGTTTCGGCCAAAGGTCAGCTATAGCCGCCGCCCGCCCGCTGTTCGGCGGCATCGCGCTGCGCCTGCACCAGATCGTCGCGTTCCCCCTCATTGGCCTGCGCTGACTCCTGTCCGGAAATCTGCACGCGTCCGGTCTGCTCGCCGCCCTTGCTGTGTACCGCCGGCAGCTTGCGGGTGTCGAAATAGGTGCGGAAGGCGGTGATCCTGTCGCCATCGCTTTCCAGCACGCTGACGCCGCCATATTCGAACGGTTTTCCGTCCATCGCGCCCTTGCTGGTCCATTCCAGGAAGGCCATGCCCTCGACCTCCTTCACGGCGCGGAATTCTGAACGGATCTCGCCGAAGGCGGCGCGATACTGCGACCAGAAGGTTTTGGCCGCTTGGCGGCCACCGTCGCGGTGCTGCACCAGCGGGTTGGAGATCTCGGCGTCGTCGGCAAAGAGGTTGGCGATCGCGTCGACGTCGCGCTCGGCTTCGAGGCGGGCGAGGGCGTCGATGAAGGTTTGGGCGATGGTGGGCATGGGGTTCTCCTCGTAGGTGGGGGTATGAGGAGAACTGTGGGGGTGGGGGAGTGTTCCTGGGGCCGACGAGGAAATCATGGCCCACTTGCTAACCGCTTACAATACGTCTTAAAATTGTGAAATACGATTCCTCTGGCTATTCGAGATTTATATGAACCCGGTTATTCAGGCCCAACTGCGAGAGTTTTCAAAGGCGAGCGTCCTGCTGGCTGAAAGACAGGAAACCCAGTTTGAGATATACTCGATTTTTTGCATATTGATGGGTCTTTTAGGTGAAAATCTAGAGCCTTACGACGTTCACCTTGCCGGAGACGAATTCGGGCTGGACGGTATTGCTATCGTAGTTCAGGGTGAGTTGGTTAGGGATCGGCAAGATGCACTAGATAAGCTTGAGAAGATCAACAATCCCAGCATTGAGTTTATTTTTTTTCAATCTAAGACGAGCACTTCATACGACTACGGCGACATCTCGAAGTTCTTTGATGCAGTCAGCGGATTTTTCAACGGAGACTTGAAAGGAGAGAGTCCGGTAATCGACGATCTGATCGCTGCAATGGAGGCGATTTACGAGAATGGGGTCGGAAAGCGCAATCCTCGGCTTAGTTGCTATTATGTAGCCACAGGAAACTACGAAAAGCCAGCAAGGATTGAGAAGCTTAGGACTAGCTTTAAGTTGCAGCTGCAGGAGACGAATATCTTCGATAATGGCTCGTTGACCGTCGATTTTGTCGGAGCCAGTGATCTGCAACAGTATTATCGAGCAGCGACAAGCGCTGTTGAAGTAGACATTGATTTTGCGCGTAACGTAGTGATGCCGAGCAACAACCATGTCGAAGAAGCGTACGTCGGGTACATCGATGCTGGTAATTTGCTCAAGCTCTACACTCTGAGGGATGCCTTAGGTAGTGTAATAGGAGTAAATCGCTCTGTATTTTTCGACAATATTAGAGATTATGACGCACGATCAAAGATAAACGCGTCCATTAAAGATGGAGTTCGCTCAAGCGGCGGCATGGAATTTGTCTTTCGAAACAATGGTATTACCGTAGTGTCGAAAAACATCGACCGAACAGGAGATAAATTCAAGTTAGAAGACTTCCAGATTGTGAATGGCTGCCAGACAAGTAACATCATTTTCGACCTGGTCTACGGGGAAGAGGACAAGCCAGGAGCGGCAGAACTCGCTAGTCAGATTCAAGTGCCATTTCGTTTGATCGGTTCGCGAGACGACGATTTCGTCTCATCGATCATCGTAGGCACCAACAGACAGAATCCTGTTCGCGACGAGCAGTTCTGGGCTCTTCGCCCGTTCATGAAAAGCTTTGAGGAATACTGCCGGAACTTGGAAACTGAAGAAGTTATCTATTTCGAAAGGCGCGACAACCAGTATCGCAAGATGGACGTGGAGAGAACCCGTGTGATGCAACCTGCCTTAGTTATGAAGGCAGTTGCGGCGGCGCTGCTTTATCAGCCTCACCGAGCAGCCCGAGATTATCGCGGGATCATTTCAGAGTACGAAGATTCCATTTTTCTAGATGATCATGATGTCAGGATATATCATGCGGTCGCCTACCTATACTATAGGATCGAATTCCTCTGGCGAAATCAGCGCATCCCCAACGATTATAAGACCTTCAGGTACTACATACTGGCTGCGATAGGCTTGTCAGCTTTAGATGGGGCGCCTGTGTTTTCGCAGAAGAAGAATAAAATTGCGTCAGCTGCTCAAAAGATCATTGACGTGAGTAAAGATGAAGACGCTTTAAAGGTCTTGGTCGAAAAAGCTGTCGGGGTTGTTCAGGCCAGGTTGAGCGAGATGGGGGTATCCACGCAGGAACGTGTTCGTGATACAATAAGGTCAGAGAATTTTGCGAGCGCTTTCAGGGAGAGGTTTCTGGCATCCACGTGAGGTCATTTGACGGATTTATAGTCATCTAACTACGATCTGGGCCCACAACCGTCAAACGCGTCCGCCTCGTCCAGTTAGTTGACCAGGTGGCGCCCAGAGCAAAGCCTAAGCTAGTTTAAGGTTAGCTATGACGGTAGTCATTCAACGGTAGGCGAGCATGTATTTCGTACCATTGTAGGTCCCTGCGTTTGGGTTTGGCCATTCGCTTTCAGAGAAAGGCACAACCGTCAGGGACCCAGCTGCCGCCAGCTTTGCCTCGGATGTAGGTAGAATGGACCAGTAATCATCGCCCGGACGCCGCCTACCGCCCCGGACGCCCCGTCTTGCCCTTCGTCCGCCCCTTGCGCTTTGCCTCCCCCGGATCCTCATAGCTCCCCACGCCCACCTTGCCGCGCGCGATCGGGCGCACGTCGTCCTTGTCGGCGCGTTCCGGCTGGCCTTCGAGAAGCGGCGAGAAGCGGCGGTTCGGGTCGCGGGAGGGTTTAGGTGGCAGGGCGCCGGGAACCGGCTTTTCGGTGCGGCCCACCGTCATCTCGTCCAGCGTGTTGCGGCGGAACAGGGGCGTTGCCGTGTCGGTGCCCGGACCCATGTCGTCGAGCGAGGGCTTTTGGAACAGCGAGGTGGCAGCGGGTTCGGATGCGGCGGCGCCCTTGCGGCCGGGCTTGTTGCCGCCCTCCACCGCCTTTGCCTCGTCGCGGGCGATCGGATCGTCCATGACCTGCAGCTCGGCGGCCTTGAGGCGCTTGATCTCGTCGCGCAGGCGGGCGGCCTTTTCGAAGTCGAGATCGGCGGCGGCGTTGCGCATGTCTTTTTCCAGCGCGTTAAGATGGGCCTGCAGGTTGTTGCCGACCAGATGACCGCCATCCGCAAAACCCTTGCCCGAGGCGCCGGAAATGTCGGCGCGGACGTGGTCGCGCTCGTAGACCGAGTCGAGAATGTCGGAAATGCGCGCCTTCACCGATTCCGGCGTAATGCCGTGTTCGGCATTGTAGGCCATCTGCTTTTCGCGGCGGCGGGCGGTCTCGTCCATGGCGCGCTGCATCGAGCCGGTAATGTTGTCGGCATAGAGGATGACTTTTCCGTCGACATTACGGGCGGCGCGGCCAATGGTCTGGATCAATGAGGTTTCGGAACGCAGAAAACCTTCCTTATCGGCATCGAGAATGGCGACGAAGCCGCATTCGGGAATGTCGAGGCCCTCGCGCAGAAGGTTGATGCCGACCAACACGTCGAAGGCACCCAGACGAAGATCGCGGATGATCTCGATGCGTTCCAGCGTATCGATGTCCGAGTGCATGTAGCGGACGCGGACACCCTGTTCGTGCAGGTATTCGGTAAGGTCCTCGGCCATGCGTTTGGTGAGCACGGTGCAGAGCGTGCGGTAGCCCCTGGCGCTGGTCTCGCGGATTTCGCCAAGCACGTCGTCGACCTGCGAGCGGGCCGAGCGCACTTCCACCGGCGGATCGATCAGGCCGGTTGGGCGGATGACCTGTTCGGCAAACACGCCACCGGACTGTTCCATTTCCCAATTGCCGGGCGTGGCCGACACGGCGACGGTCAGCGGGCGCATCGCGTCCCATTCCTCGAAGCGCAGCGGACGGTTGTCCATGCAGGAGGGCAGGCGAAAACCGTATTCGGCGAGCGTCGCCTTGCGGCGGAAGTCGCCCCGGTACATGCCGCCGATCTGGCTGACGGAGACGTGGCTTTCGTCGATAAACAGAAGGGCGTTGTCGGGAATGTATTCGAACAGGGTCGGCGGCGGCTCACCGGGATTACGGCCGGTGAGATAGCGCGAATAGTTTTCGATACCGGCGCAGGAACCGGTGGCCTCGAGCATTTCTATATCGTAGCGCGTGCGCTGTTCCAGCCGCTGCGCTTCCAGAAGGCGGCCGCCCTTTTCCAGCTCGGCAAGGCGGATCTTCAGCTCTTCCTTGATGGATTTGATGGCGCCATTGAGGGTGGGGCGCGGCGTGACATAGTGAGAATTGGCGTAGATCTTGACGCTTTTCAGGTCGCCGGTCTTCTGGCCGGTGAGCGGGTCGAACTCGGTGATACTGTCGATCTCGTCGCCGAACATCGAGATGCGCCAGGCGGCATCCTCAAGGTGGGCCGGGAAAATCTCGATCGTATCACCGCGGACGCGAAAAGAACCGCGGGTAAAATCGATATCCTTGCGCTTGTATTGCTGGGCAACAAGGTCGGCGAGCAACTGGCGCTGGTCGAGGCGGTCGCCGACCTGCATCTGGAAGGTCATCGCCGTATAGGTCTCGACCGAGCCGATACCGTAGATGCAGGACACCGAGGCGACGATGATGCAGTCATCGCGCTCCAGCAGCGAACGGGTGGCGGAGTGGCGCATGCGGTCGATCTGTTCGTTGATCGACGATTCCTTCTCGATGAACGTGTCGGAGCGCGGCACATAGGCTTCCGGCTGGTAGTAGTCGTAATAGGAGACGAAATATTCCACCGCGTTGTCGGGAAAGAAATTCTTGAACTCGGAATAGAGCTGCGCCGCCAGCGTCTTGTTGGGCGCGAGGATGACGGCGGGGCGCTGGGTCTCCTCGATCACCTTGGCCATGGTGAAGGTTTTCCCCGAACCGGTGACGCCGAGCAGGACCTGGGAGCGTTCGTTGTTGTTGATGCCCTCGACCAGATCGGCGATCGCGGTTGGCTGGTCGCCAGCGGGCTTGTAGTCCGACGCCATGCGGATGGTCACGCCGCCTTCGGATTTCTCCGGCCGATGCGGCCGGTGCGGGGTCCACAACTTGCCGTCCTTGAACAGCGGATTGCCGCTTTCGATCAGTTTCGACAGGGCCTCGACCGTGGCGGTGACGGCGCCCGGCGCCAGGTTTTCGGCCTCTTCCAGCGACACGTCCATGCCGGCGACCGGATTGAGGCCGGCGGCGGCGCGGGTCTTCGGATCGGACGAGGCGCCGATGGAGACGCCACGCGCCGTTTTCGAGGCGGTGGTGTTCTTTGCCGTCTTCTGGGCGGCTTTCTGCTTGTCCTTGGCGGCGGCCTTTATCGCTTCCTCGCGGGCGGCGATCTCGATCTTCTTACGATGCTTGCCGGCCTTTGAAGCGATCTCGCGCTGGGTCTCCATGCCCGAGGCTTCGGCCTCGGCTTCCAGCTGCCTGACCCAGTCCGACACCGAGCCTTCGAGCGGCGCGCCTTCGAACGAAGCCTGAGGAGCCTCCTCAAAACCGTTGGGTTGGGAGGACGGAGATTTTTTCGGGGTTCTGGCCATGCCGCGAATATGGAGAGACTTGCCGGCAAAGTGAAGGGGCCAGGTCCGCAAAACCGGTACAAAAGGGAAACGGCGACGTCATTGGCCCGTCTCAGGCGCGCTTAGCCCATGGCGCCGGCAATGCGTCTGGCATCAACCGTCGGAGCGCTGGACGCGTGCTCAGCAATCCAGCCGTCCAGCCGTTCCGGTGGCATCGGGCGGGCGAAGAAATAGCCCTGCGCGGTATGGCATCCCAGATCCTGGAGGGCAGCAGCGTCTTCCGGCGTCTCGACACCTTCGACGAGAACGTCGATCGACAGCGACTGACCGAGGCCCACCAGTGCCGAGACGATATTCTGGCTCTGGCGGCTGGAGGTAACGCCGGCAGCGATGCCACGATCGATTTTCAGGCGATCGACCTTGAGGCCGGTGAGATAGGTCAGCGACGAATGGCCGGCGCCGAAATCGTCGACTGCGAGCTTGTACCCGGACGAGGCGATGCGGGCAAGCTGATCGCCGATCGTTGCCGTGTCGAGCAGGGCTTCCTCGGTGATCTCGATTTCCAGCCGTGCGGGATCGATCTTGTGGCGGCTGACGATGGCGTCGACGAGATCGACGACGGAATAGAGTGACAGTTCGCGCGGCGAGACGTTGATCGACACGGTCGCATGCGGCAGGCCGAGATCCGGCAATCGTTTCAGCAGGCGGCATGCGGCTTCGGCGATCGTGCCGGTGAGCTTGTCGGACTGATGCGTGGCGAGCGCCGCCAGCACGATATCGGGCGGGGCAATGGCGCCGAGTTGCGGATGGTGCCAGCGCACCAGCGCCTCGAAGCCGATAATGCCGCTCCGGTCGAGCATGACCTGTGGTTGGAACCAGGCTTCCACCGCGCCGCTGGCGATGGCGGCGCCAAGATCCTGCTCGATCTGGTGACGGCGGGTGGCGGCGATGCGGAAACTCGGGTCGAATTCGCACCACCGGCTGCGGCCGCCGTCCTTGGCGCGGTAAAGCGCCATGTCCGCGCAGATAAACAATTCCTCGGCGTTGGCAGCGTGATCGGGATAGATCGACAGGCCGATGGACGTGCCCACGAGGCAGCTATGGTCTGCAATGAGGATCGGATCATGGCTGCGCTCGAGCGTTTTCTCGCATTGCCGACGGGCCCGCTCGACGGCATGCGGGCCGGTATAGACGATCGCGAATTCGTCGCCGCCGAGACGGGCAAGCACGTCGGCGCAGTGAATGGACTGGCGCATCCGCCTGGAAATATGGACCAGAAGCGAATCGCCGACGCTGTGGCCGAGCGTGTCGTTGATGAGCTTGAATCCGTCCAGGTCGGCCACCAGCAGGGCCATTTGATCGCCCTTGTCGGTTTGGCAATTGGCGATGCCGGCAGCCAGCGCCTCGTTGAAGGCGGTGCGGTTGGCAAGGCCAGTCAGCGGGTCGCATTTGGCCAGATGTTCCAGCTGCGCATTGGTGGTGAGGATTTCGCTGTTTGCGCGCGACAGCGATTCCGCCAGCGCCTGCGCCTGCACCGTGCTACGCGTATTGCTGGCAAACGTGACTTCCGATTGCTTGCTGCCGCGGTAGAGCAGCAGCGTCAGGGCCGTCACGCAGAGCGCCAGCATCAGGCCGTGTGTCCCTTGCGGCAGAAGCGAGACGATGACGGAAAGATGCACGGGCAGGGCGAAGGCCAGCGGCGCAAAACTGTTACCGGCGCCCATCAGAACGGTTGCGGCGGCAATGCCGAGCATCATCAGATAGACACCGCCATCGATACTGGTCGCGTCGAAATCCGTGAACAGAAAGGGGAGTGCCGCCCAGGTGCATCCGGTGATAAATTTGCCGATGGCAAGGTGGCGCAGCGTCTTCTCGGGCTGCCGGTTTGCGAGGTCGCGGCGCATCATCGCCGCCGTCAGGCCGCCGCGCACGACCAATGTAAGCAACAGCAGCAGGAGCCAGTAGGGGGCAAGCGTTACCGTCCCGTGGCCGACCGTCGAAACCGCATAGGCGCAGCCGGCAATGACGGCATTGGTCGCCAGCATGTAATACATCCGGTCTATGACCGAAGCCGCCTGCGCTTTCGCGATCTCCGACTTGATGCGCGTCTCGTTCTCGTCCGTCAGGAAGCGGCCTGGCATCCCAATGCCTCATATGGTTTCAGCTGGGCTCGATATGCGCATGCCTCAATGAAAAATACATTAATAGTGCCAATGGCTTAAAGGTGATTTTGTGTCTGATATCGGCGCCTCTGGGAGGCGTTGAAATCTCGACCCACGGTGTAAGCGAGCCAATCCTGACGACGCATCACGCTGCGGATTACAAAGAGTTCATGTTGCAAAACCGCCTTATTCTGTTGCCGTTTGTCATGCAGTGCTACATCCACCTTGTAGAGGTTCGAAGCGAGGCGCCCGATGACAGTTTCCATCCCCACCATGGCGGCCATCCGATACGGGTATGGTCTGAAGCCGGGTGAAGAAAACGCGCCCGCCAACGCCGCCGATCTGATGAAACAGGTCACAAGGGGAGCGACGGCCAAGCCCCGTTTTCCAAGGGAAGGGTTCGAGGGACGGCGCGAAACGGCGTTGCGGCTGTTGTCGGTGCGCGCCGCCGAAGCCAAGACAGCGCAGGCCGGGAAGCCCAATGCCGAACTGCGACGCAATACACTACGCGAAGCCGACCGTATGCTGCGCCGCGATTCGTTTGCCCGCATCATGCAGGCGGTCTATTCCCAGAACGGTTTCTTCGAGCGGCTGGCGAGTTTCTGGGTCGATCATTTTTCCGTCAACGCCCGCAAGACCTATGCGATGCGCATGATCGTGCCGCTGTTCGAGGGCGAAGCGATCCGGCCCCATATCGGAGGCCCCTTCGTGAACCTCCTGCATGCCGCGGTGCTTCATCCGGCCATGTTGTTCTATCTCGACCAGAACCGCTCGGTCGGGCCTGAATCGCAGGCAGGGCTGCGCAACGGCACCGGGCTAAACGAAAATCTTGGGCGCGAACTGCTGGAACTGCACACGATGGGTGCTGGTTCCGGCTATACGCAGGATGATGTGCGCGGCGCCTCGCTTGTCCTGACCGGCGTGAGCGTGGACGCGCGCACGCTGGAGGTCGCCTATCGCCGGGCGCGGGCCGAACCCGGCCGGCTGTCGCTGCTGGGCAAGGCTTATGGCGAGGAGGGCCGTAGCGAGGCCGATCACGTCGCCATGCTCGACGATCTGGCGCGGCGGCCGGAAACGGCGCGGCACCTCTGCGCCAAGCTGGTACGCCATTTCATCGCCGACGAACCGCCGGTCGAGGTGATCGACGCTATGGTAGCGGCATGGACAGGCAGCGACGGCAATCTTACCGCCGTTTATCAGGCGATGCTCGACCATCCGCGTGCCTGGCAGGGTGAGGGCCAGAAATTCAAGCAGCCTTTCGATTTCGTGGTGTCGGGCCTGCGTGCTCTCGATGTCAAGGAAATGGAAATGACGGCCCTGGCCAAGGTGCTGGACGACGAGGATGCGGAAGTGCCTTTACGGCCCGACGAGGCCGAGGACGGCGACGACATGGCCCAGGCGGAAAGGCCGGGTCCGCGCGGCGCCGACATGGGGCGGCCGGATGCCGCAAGCGATCTCCAGGACGGCGCGTCGAGCGATATCAAGAAATCCGCGACCAAGGCGGCCGCGCCCAAGCCGGGTTTCGCCCGGGCCCTGACGTTCGGAGCGCTGCGGCGGATGGGCCAGCCGGTGTGGCAGCCACCAAGCCCGGCGGGCTTTGGCGACGATGCCGGAGCTTGGCTTTCGGCAAGCCAGCTCAGCGAGCGGATCGCCTGGGCCAGGCTGGCCGTGCGCGGGCTCGGCAGAGATCTCGATCCGCCCACCTTCCTTACAACGGCACTGGCGGATGCGGCACGGCCGGAAACGGTGCAGATCGTGGCGCAGGCACCCAACAAGGTGCACGGGCTGACCATGGTTCTGGTTTCGCCGGAATTCAACAGGAGATGACGATGGACGCATCGCAGGATTTTCGACTGTCGCGCCGCGGCTTTCTTGCTTCGGCCTGCTGCCTCGCGGCCGCGCCGCTGATGACGCCCGTCAGCTTTGCCGCAGCACCGGGCGATGCCCGTTTCGTGACCATCCTCCTTCGTGGCGCGATGGACGGGCTCGATCTCATCCAGCCCTATGGCGACCCGGCCTTTGCAGGTCTGCGTCCGAGACTTGCGCTGACGCCGGATACCGGACTGGCCGATCTCGACGGCCGCTTCGGGCTGCATCCGGCAGCCAACGCGCTGATGCCGCTGTGGCAGGCGCGCGAGCTCGCCTTCGTGCACGCCGTTTCGACGCCCTACCGCAACGCGCGCAGCCATTTCGATGGGCAGGATATCCTCGAAACCGGCGGTGCCCAGATGCGTGAGCGCAATGGCTGGCTCAACCGCACGCTGGCGACCATTCCGCGCACGGCAAGCCGTCGGGCGATCGACATCAACACTTCGATGGAACTGATCCTGTCCGGGCCCAACGATGTCGACGTGTGGTCGGCGCAGTCCGACATGGCTCTTGCGGCGGACGAAGTGCGGTTTCTCGAGCGGCTCTATGCCGGCGACGCCGGATTTGCCAAGGCCTTCGATGATGCGGTGCGCAGCGACCAGTCGACAGACCCGCTTTATGCCAGTGGCAAGCGCGGCGCCGGCGTTGCCGACCTTGCCAGACTGGCCGGCCATCTTCTGGCCCGCGACTACCGGATCGGCAGCTTTTCGATCAACGGTTGGGACACCCATGTGAACCAGAGAGCGCAGTTCGCACAGGTGGCGGGCACGCTTGCGCTTGCGATCACGACACTCAAGGACGCCATGGGGACGGACGCCTGGGCGAAAACCGTGGTTCTGGCAATGACGGAATTCGGCCGCACCGCCCGCCAGAACGGCAGCGGCGGCACCGATCACGGTACGGGCGGCGTCGCGGTGATGGCCGGCGGCGCGGTCGATGGCGGCAAGGTTTTCGGTGAGTGGCCGGGGCTGAGCGAAGACAAGCTTTACGAGAGCCGCGACCTGATGCCGACCGGCGATCTGCGCGAACTGGCGGCGGCGATGATCCACAAGCAGTACGGCGTTTCACCCGGTGATCTGACCAGCAAGGTGTTTCCAGGATTGAGTTTCGATACCGGCTCGATCTATCTGCGTGGATGAGGAATGGTCGGCACAGCCGACGAAACGATCCTGTCGATCGTTTCGAATGACGAACGCCGTGAGCCGAAGCAAAGAGCCGGGACAGGGTGCGGAATAGACCCTTCTCCCCCAAGACGGGGAGAAGAGACAGGCAGTCACACTCTGTTTCCTACTTCAGTCTCGCCACCACGAGATGGCCCGGGCTTGGCTGGCCATCCTGCATGCGCACATTGATTTCGGACATTTCGATCAATTCGAACCCGGTCTCTTTCAGGCGGTCGAGAATGTAGCTTTCGGCGTGGACGAAACGCTGATGCGGGCCGACGATATAGGGGCGGCCGTCGGCTTCCGGCAGCGTCTCGGAGGAGAACACGAAAATGCCGCCCTTGACCATGTTTTCGGCCGCGCCGAAGAAGATCGGCTCAAGCGCGCCGAGATAGGGCAGGACGTCGGTTGCGGTGATAAGGTCGAAGGGCTCGTCGTCATTGTCTTCGAGAAAATCCTCGACCTCGCCGACGTAAAGCGTTTCGTACAAATCCTTTTCATGAGCGATCTGCACCATGTTTTCGGAAATATCGAGGCCAGTAATGTCGTCCGCCATGTCGCGCAGGGCGCCGCCGGTCAGGCCCGTGCCGCAACCGAGATCCAGCATGCGCTTGAAGGGTCCGAGATCGAGCGACTGCAGGTGCTGGCGCACCATCATAGGGACCGTATAGCCAAGCTGCTCGACGAGAATGTCCTCGAAGCTTTCAGCATGCTGGTCGAACAGGGTTTCAACATAGGCGTCCGGCGCGCGCGGTGGGGTTTCGCCACGGCCCATCGAAGCGAGGCGCACTGCGGCGCCGCCGTGATCTTCGGGGTCGAGTTCCAGCACTTCGGCATAGGCTTTCGCTGCGCCATCGAGATCGCCGGATTTTTCGAGATCCAGGGCGCGGTTATAGGCTTCGGCCAGGGCTTCCTCATCGATCTTGGTCATGCTGCGTCCTTTCCGTTGCCCGTTGATGTGGCCGCGCTTGTAGCGGGAATACGTGTTTTTGCAATGGCGGAGAGCGATGGGCGCCTCAGCTTTGCCTGAATGGCGCGTTCAGGTGGAGTTCAGGCCGTCAGCAGCACGCTTGGGAACAATTTTAATGGGTGGTCGTTGAGGCCTGCCCGTACAGGGCCAGGCTCCCGCAAGAGGAGTTTCGCTCACAAGGTCTGCAGGGATGCGAGATCATCAAGGAGGTCCCATGTCGAAGAAACATCGTCTTATGACCGCGCGGTTCAGGGCCGGCGTTGCCATGCCCGTTCTAACGCTGTCGCTGCTGTGGCAGCCGGCGCTGGCCGCACCGGTCGCGCCGGGCGCGCTTGCCGTTCCGTCTCGTGGTCATGTCACCGCGCCCGACAACGTGATCCGAGTTCAGGAGCAACCCGCTGCCGAACAACCGATCCTGCCGCCGGACGCCGCGCCCGCTCAGGAAGAGGCGCCGGCCCAGGCAGAGCGCCCGCGCCGCGAACAGGCACCCGAGGCGCCCGCCGAAGCTGAGCCGCAGGCCGAGCAGCCGTCGGCGCGCGAACCGCAACGCCGAGAAGCGCCGGCCGCTTCCGACGCGACATCCGGTACATCTTCCGAGGCCGCACCTTCCGAGGCGCCGGCCGAACGCCCGCAACGACCCGCGCGCAGCCAGAATGGCGGCGCGGACGCATCCGAAAGTCAGTCCGGCACCGAGAGACCGCGCGGCGAACGTCCACGTGGCGAAGGGCAGCCCGGCGAGGGCCGTCCGCAGGGCGAGCGCCCACGCCGTGATCGGCCGACCGAAGGGTCGCAGCCTGATGCGCAGCAGCCCGGGACGCAACAGCGTGGCAACCGCTCCGCAGAGCAGCCGGCTGCCGAAGACACCGCTCCGGCAGGCCGTCCGGCCCGATCGGGCGAGGGGCGTGCGCCTGCAGCCGGAGAAGCGCCTGCGGCGCGGCCGGGCAGGCCAGCCGCACCGTCGGATGCTGCTCCGGGCACTGCCGCACCGAACACGGTGACGCCTGACGCAGCAACGCCCCCGGATGCCGCGGCTCCAGCTGCACCCGGTCGGCCTGCCGCGCCACCAGCGTCCCAGAGAGCTCCGGCTGACCCGTCGCAGACACTGGCGCCGGCACCATCCGATCCGTCCTCCGCTTCCGGCCAGCCCGGCGCAGCACCCGTTGCGCCCGGTACGCCGGCATCAGGTACGCCAGCATCAGGTACGCCGGCACCGGGCACGCCCGCAGCAGCGGCTGCAGGTGCGGAGACCGCAGCGCCACCGGCCGGTCCACGCACGCCCGAAGAGATCGAGCGCGCCAAGGCCGTCGCCAAGGACCCGTCCTCGGCCACCGGGCCTGTGGTGCTGCCGGTGGAGAACGGCGCCGCCGTGCTGGACAGTGCCAAGGAATATCCGTCGGCTCCGGCCGCCGCTCCAAATGCTGCGCCGGGAGCCCCGGCGTCCGCCGGCCGCCCGCGTGGGCCGCGTGAGGGCGGACAGCCTGCCGCTGCGGCCCCCGCAGGCCCGCCGCCGACTTCCGACGCCGAAGCGCAGGCGCTGGCACCGGGCGAGCGTCCGCGCGCACCCATCAGGATGGAAGCGGCCACTGCCGAGCGTGGCGAACGTCTGGACGGGCGTCCGCGTTTCGAGCGGCCGGAAGGGTTCCGCGAACGTGGCGGCGAGCGGGATGGCAGCCGCGTCATCCTGCAGTTCGACAACCGCACTATCGTGCGCCATGACGACAGCCGTCGTTTCTACGATGAAGGCTATGAGCCGGAATACGAGCGTCTGCGCGGCGGCCGCACGCGTGAGATCATCGAACGTGACAACGGTGTGCGGATCGTCACCATCCGCAATCGCTACGGCGATGTGGTGCAGCGTTCGCGCATCGGCGACGACGGCCGCGAATACGTGCTCTACTATGCGCCGGAACTGATTGAGGAGCGTGAGCAGCCCCGGCGCTGGCGCGATCCGGGTCTGGACCTGCCGCCCATGCGCCTGACGGTGCCGCTGGACGACTATATCATCGACACGTCCTCCGAGCCGGACCGGGATTATTACGAATTCCTGGAACAGCCGCCAGTGGAACGCGTCGAACGGGTCTACTCGCTCGACGAGGTGCGCTATTCGGCCCGTATCCGCGACAAGGTACGCCGTATTGATCTGGATACGGTCACCTTTGCAACCGGCAGCGCCGAGATCCCAATGAACCAGGCCTCGTCGCTGCGTAAGGTAGCGCAGGCGATCAAGGACGTGCTCGATCGCGATCCGGCCGAAACGTTCCTGATCGAGGGCCATACCGATGCCGTCGGCTCCGATGACAGCAATCTCGTTCTTTCCGACGAGCGCGCCGAATCCGTCGCACGCGTGCTGACTGACGCCTTCGACATTCCGCCGGAAAACCTGGCCACGCAGGGCTATGGCGAACGGTACCTGAAGGTGCGTACCGATGGCCCGTCGCAGGAAAACCGCCGCGTCACCATTCGCCGCATCACACCGCTGGTAAAGCCGGTGGCGCAGAAGTGACGTCATACCGCGCCTGAACAAAGGAAAGCCGCCGGCGCATGTCCGGCGGCTTTTTCGTTTACAGGGTTTTGTCAAAATCCACCGAAGTATCCATGCCGCCGGAGGGCGAGGGATAGGAGAACCGGCCGAACTGCCGGTAGCCGCGACGTTCCCAGAAGGCGAGCGTGGCGGATGTCTGCGCATCGGCATGCAGATAGGCAAGCCGGTAACCGCGACTTCGGGCCTCGACCTCCAGTGCCGCCACGATGCGGCTGCCCAGCCCTTTGCCGCGGCAGGCCGGCGCAAGATAGACGCGAGCAATCTGGCAAGTGTTCTGCCCAGCGTAACGGCCGGCGAGACGAGCGGCGGTGGCGGGTTTGCGCTGAAGATCGTAGAAACCGCCAGTGCCGATGATGGAACCACTCTCGTTCCGGACGACGCGAAAACCGCCGCCGTATTGCGGCAGATACCAGCCGCATCCGACAGCCTCCGTCAGGCTGTCGAGATCGGCGTGCCATTCGCGATGATAGTCGATGCCATAGAAATCCCGGATGATGCCCAAGCAGAACGCCCGTGCGGCCTGAGCACTATCCGGGATTTTCAGCGCTTCGATCGTGTAGGGAGAGGGCATGGTTGGCACCCTTTAAGATTCGCAGCGCAGGCCGCTCGCGACAGATCATGACTCCGCTGCGCCTGCCTGCGTCCTTGCGATGGTGACGGTTTTTAAGCGCTCGCCAGCGCAAAGATCTCGGCGATGCGCTCGATCCCGGCCTGATCCTTTGCGTCGAACCGGGCAAGGTTTGGGCTGTCGAGGTCGATAACGCCGATAAGTTCACCCTCGCGTAGGATCGGTACGACCAATTCCGACCGCGACGCGGCATCGCAGGCGATATGGCCGGGAAAGGCGTGGACGTCTTCGACCAGAACGGAGTGGCGTTGCTGCGCCGCCGCACCGCAGACCCCACGGCCGAGCGGAATGCGCACGCAGGCCGTCTTGCCCTGGAAGGGGCCGAGGACAAGTTCGCCATGCTTCAGGAGGTAGAAACCGGCCCAATTGAGATCGGGCATCGTCTGATAAAGCAGCGCAGCGGTATTGGCCGCATTGGCAATGAAGTCGCGCTCGCCTTCGAGAAGCGCCTGCAATTGGCCGGCAAGCTGACGATAAAACTCGGTCTTGTCGTCGGTGACGATGGCCGTGGTCTGAAACATGGCTGTTCCTTCGAGTAGGGTGAAGGATCGTTTACGGCCTGGCATCTGCCAAGGCAAGGTAAGGGATTCCCGCGGCTTTACACGTCTACCGTGACCGCACCACGTCACATCGCGTTCACTTTGCCGTGGCCGAGCGCAGATCACGCCCGGTTTGGAGTCCCAGACCATCTTGGTACGGTGGGGTGCGCTTGACCTTCGTGGACGGGTCCGCTCTAAATGATTGCGCTCCCGTTCATTTCCGCGCCCAGTCGAAGTCAGGATACCGCTTGCCCAATCGTGCACTGAGATGGCTTATGCCACCAGACGGAGAAAGCTGGGTCGGTTTTTACGACGGACTGGAGGTTGCCTTCGTCTGGCCAGAGGGCACGCGTGGCAATCACATCGCCTCTTGGCAGTGGAAACTGGCGGAGTGCGAAGAAGCAGGCCGGGTCGACGGCACGGACGATGAAACGCGGGATCGGCTGTCGGCGCAGAAGGTCGCGGAACAGGCCTATTTCGGGCGTTCCTGAGATCCTGCCCGGAAGACGGGTAGGGATTGCGAGGGTCGATCCGGTTAGGCGGAGCGGATCGGAGGGTCGCATGGAACTTCTTCTGGTAGGCGCTAGCGGGCTTGTCGGTGGCGAAGTGCTGAAACAGGCGCTCGCGGATCCGCGTGTTGCCCATGTCGTGGCACCTGGCCGCCGGCCTTTGCCTGTGCATCCCAGGCTCGAAGCACCGATCTTTGATTTCGACAGTCTGACCGGTGACGAACCGTTCTGGCGGGGCAATGCGGTGATCTGCACGCTGGGGACAACAATCAAGACAGCCGGTTCGCGCGAAGCCTTCGCACGCGTGGATCATGACTATCCGCTGGCGGTCGCTAAGGCCATGCATGCGCGCGGAACGAAAATCTTTGTGCTCAATTCCGCGATAGGCGCCGATGCCCGCTCGCCTTTCTTCTACAGCCGGGTCAAAGGTCGGCTCGAAGCGGATCTGACGGCCATCGGCTTTTCGTCACTGTCGCTCGTGCGACCCGGCCTGATCGGTGGCGAACGCGTCGAGCGTCGGCGCGGCGAGGCGGTAGCCGGAAGGATCCTCGAAGCGGTCGGGCCGATCCTGCCGCGGCGCTGGCGCGTCAATCCCGCACCGGTCATTGCGAGGGTTCTCCTGCGATGCGCGCTTTCGGCCGCGGCGGGTGTTCACATCATCGGTTCGGAAGAACTGACGGCTTGAGCTACAGGCGGTTGCCCTGCGGCGCTGGGTCGGCCTCGTCCTTGACCGTTTCGGACGCGGGCTTATGCTTTCGCATGAACCGATCCCGCATGATGGCTGCTGCCGTGCCTCCCGTGAGGATGCGGAGGCCCGGCTGGCGACGAGCGTCGACATGCGGATTGTCATTGCGCAAGGAGAGGGTTTGCCGATGAAACCGCGTATTACCGTGCTGACGCTTGGCGTCGCCGATCTCGAACAGTCGCTGGTCTTTTATCGGGACGGGCTCGGCCTGCCGACCGAGGGCATTGTCGGGCGTGAGTTCGAACATGGCGCCGTTGCCTTTTTCGATCTCTCCGGGGGCTTGAAGCTCGCGCTGTGGGCGCAGGCCGACATTGCTCACGATACGGGCCTATCCGACCCGCCGCCGGGTTCGGTGTCGTTTACAATCGGCCATAACGTGCGCGAACGCAGCGAGGTGGACGCGGTAATGGCCAAGGCCGAACGCGCCGGCGCGCGTATCATCAAGCCAGCGCAGGATACGTTCTATGGCGGCTATGCCGGATATTTCAGCGATCCGAACGGCCATATCTGGGAAGTGGTATGGGCTTCCCAGTTCCTGCCGGAGGACTGATCCGCTACCTGCCTACTGGAATTCGGGCGGACGTGGGCGCGGCAGTGGCACGTCGGCGACGTTCTCCGTGGCCCAGGTGGTGATGGCGTGATTGACGGCTGGAATATCGTCTTTCAGGAAACTTTCATGGCCAGGAAGGCCCATCGGGTAGAGCGCATTGCGCTCCGCCTCATAGGCAGCGCTGGCATCCGTGCACAGTTTCGCCCGCATGTCGGGAGGCGTCGCATCTGTACGGTTGGTCAGAGCCTCGACGCGACCGGCAGTGGGAAGGCGGTTGTCGAAAGCTTCCGTCATGAATTGCGCGGCACGTTCGTTCCGCTCGCGCTCGGTCGTGGCGCCCATCATGACGATCATGACGCTGCGGCCGTTGCGGCTGGCAAGGCCGACGTAATTGCGCCCGGAGGCGCACAGGAACCCGGTTTTCATGCCGATCGTGCCGGCATAGCGGGTCAGCAACTGGTTGTTGGACTTGATTTCCTTGCCGTCGATCGTGACGGCGGCGGCTTCGAAGAAGCGACGATATTCGGGAAAGCGCTTCTCGATGTCGAGGCCGAGGATCGCGAGATCGCGCGCGGTCGTATAATTGTCCTTGTCGAAAAGGCCGTTGGGGCTGGCGAAATGGGTGCCGTTCATGCCCAGTCGCTCTGCCTGCGCATTCATGCGGCGAATGAAGGCGGGCAGGTCGCCGCCGACCTTTTCGGCAAGCGCGACGGCTACGTCATTAGCCGATGCCACCAGCGCCGCAAACAGAGCGTCCTCCAGCGTCATCGTGCGGCCGAAGGTGAGGCCGGATTCGAGAAAGGCCTGTCTTGCGGCATTGCGGGTGATCATTACCGGCGTGTCCAACGTGACCTCGCCGGCGCGCAGCGCCTCGAAAGTCACAAGGGCTGTCATCAGCTTGGTGGTGGAGGCAGGATACCACGGCGCGCCCGCGTCTTCCTGATAAAGGACCGCATGGCTGGCGGCATCCACCACCAGTACGGGCGTGGCCTGCGCCGCTGTGGTGGACAAAAGTCCGCTCAGCGCGACGAGGATCTTCAGCGGGCGTCCGATAATACGGGTGGTGATCATGCGCAGTCTCCGAAAGGAACCTTGTCCTAGGGAAAATCGGCGCTTCTGGCAACGGTCACCGCGACGGCTCGCCCGATTGACTGCGTCGTCTTGCTGCCGCCGGGCACCGCAACGAACGGGGATGCCCGAGAAACATACCCCGGATGAAGAGCGTCCAAGCATGCCGTAACGTGACCTATCGCTGCGGCAGGCGCCGGCCGGTCCACGTGCATATTGGCTGCGGCCCTTGGCGGGAATGCCGGCAGGCAACCTTTGTCGGGCCAAAGCGTTGCTCGAGCGGAGCGGCCGTCACTCGCATCAGGCCGATGTGAAAGGGGAGGCGTCATGGATCGGATCACCGGCGGATGCCGTTGCGGCAAGGTCAGGATCGTCGCAACGGGGGTGCCTTACCGCGTCGGCCTGTGTCACTGCCTCGACTGCCGAAAGGCGCACGGGGCGCTCTTTTATGCTGCCGCGATATTTCCCGAAACGGCAGTGACGATTAACGGCGATACCCGCGATTATCGCAACCGGCATTTCTGTGCCGATTGCGGTTCGCAATTGTTCGGGCGCTATGCGGGCGAGATCGAGATCCATCTTGGCACGTTCGACGAGATCGACCGGTTCCAACCCACCTACGAGTGCTGGACGATCCGCCGGGAAAGCTGGCTGCCGGAATTTCCGTTGAAGCGACGGTATGAGAAGAACCGTGAGGGGCAGGGGCGCCGCGAGGACCTGGGTGCTTGACGTCCAACGACGACAGGCGGCCACAGCGGGCTTCTCGACGCAGGAACGACTAATGAAGGGCACGATTCCGATGAGGACGCGCCAATGCTCCTGAGACCACCGGAAGATACGCAGTTTCCCCTTGTTAAATCCAGAATGGCTGAACCGCGGCGCCCCGATCGTACGGGCGCCTACGCCCTATGCGTCAGCGGGGACGCGCCGGATATGCAACGAGCCGACCCCGCTCGAGTCAACGGAGCTTCTTCCGTTTGATAATGAACGACCCTAACCGCGCACTGCAGCCTCGATGGCGGTCACGTCGATTTTCTTCATCGTCATCATGGCGTCGAAGGCGCGCTTGGCGGTTGCACCGCCCTGCCGCAGGGCGTCCATGAGGGTGCCCGGCGTGACCTGCCACGACAGGCGCCACCTGTCCTTGCGCCAGCCGCATTCGCTTCGCCCCCGCCATTACCCTGATGGTGTCCCTATACGGTCAGTTTCCGCCTGGTCGCCGGTCAGGACATGGAAGGAAAAGGCTTCCGAGTGTTTGAACTGCGGTCCGCCATTAAGGCCCATGCGAGGGGTCCCGAGCACCGTGAACTCCACCACCAGCATATCGCCCGGGGCGCGAATGACCTTGCCGACCGAGCTGTCTGAAAAGGTTTCGGCGTAGAAGCGGGCGGCGTTCTCGGCCTCTCTGTCGTACCAGAGGGCAGCCTGTTCCCGTCCAAGACGGCGCGCTCCCGTTATTGGCATCATTTACGAGAATGATCAGTTTCGCTGTGGGAAAGCCGAAATCGCCAATGACAGCGCCCCAAGTTCGCATTAACCAAGGTTTTTGCGAGCCGATAGATGCGAGCGACGATCGAGGCCGGTCGCCTATCCGCAAAGCGCAACTTACAAGAGCCACGCCTCCGATCGTAATGCAATACTGGTACGTTGTGAAAACGCGTGCCCGGTCGTCTGGCGAAACCAACAGACGGGCACTATGATGAGGGAACGGGCATGAGCGAAACGGGCGGTTATTTTCCGCGCTGGCGGCTGAAGACGGAAGGGCGCATCCTGCCCGACGAACGGCTGCCGGGCGGACAGACGGTTGTGCTGGGCTTCCAGCATGTGGTGGCGATGTTCGGCTCGACCGTGCTTGCGCCGATGATCATGGGGTTTGATCCGAACGTATCGATCCTGTTTTCGGGCATTGCGACGCTCATCTTCTTCATCGCAGTCGGCGGCCGCGTGCCGAGCTATCTCGGTTCATCTTTTGCCTTTATCGGCCCGGTTCTGGTGGCCACGACTGCCGCGGCCGGCGCGCCCAATCCGAATATCGGCCTTGCCTTGGGTGGCATCATCGCCGCCGGTGCGCTTTACACGATGATCGGCATCATCGTGATGATGGCCGGCCATCGCTGGATCGAACTGCTGATGCCGCCGGTCCTGACCGGCGCGATCGTTGCCGCCATCGGCCTCGTGCTTGCGCCGATCGCGATCGCCAGCGCATCCGGCACCGGCACGGCCAGCCCCGAAGGCAGCCAGCTGTCGCGCTGGGTAGCGATCGCCACGGTTGCCGCCGTCGGCCTCGTTGCGGTCTATGCCCCCGGCCTCACACGCCGCCTGCCGATCCTGATCGGCGGCGCCTTCGCCTATCTCCTCTATCTCGTCCTTGCCAACGGCATGGGATACGGCACGCCAATCGATTTTTCCGGTGTGGCCGCCGCCGCATGGTTCGGCCTGCCGAAATTCACGGCGCCTGTATTTTCCGCCTCCGCGGTGACGCTGATCGCCCCGGTCGTGGTCATCCTCGTTGCCGAAAACCTTGGGCACATCAAGGCGATCGGAGCAATGACTGGCCGCAACCTCGACCCTTATCTCGGTCGCGCCTTCATCGGTGACGGCGTCGCCACGATGTTTTCCGGCTTCTTCGGCGGCACCGGCATGACCACCTATGCGGAAAACATGGGCGTGATGGCCGTGACCCGGATCTTTTCGACCCTGGTCTTCCTTGTGGCGGCGGGCGTCGCTATCCTGCTCGGCTTCTCGCCGAAATTCGGCGCGCTGATCCAGACCATTCCCGGCCCGGTTCTCGGCGGTCTTTCGATTGTCGTCTTCGGCTTGATTGCTGCCACCGCCGGCCGGATCTGGGTTGAAAACAAGGTCGACTTCTCGGAGCCGCGCAACCTGATCACCGTCGGTGTGGCGCTTGTTCTGGGCGCCGGCAATTTCAAGCTCGATATTGCCGGCTTCACGCTCGATGGGATCGGCACCGCGACGATTGGCGCGATCGTGCTCTATCACGCGCTCGGCTGGGCAAGCCCTCGCAGGGATGCCGACACCGTCTGAGCGGTCGAACAGTTCGAAACCTAAATGGGCCGCGTCAGCGGCCCATTCCTGTTTGTGAAGACCACCTATTCGCCGCCGATCAGTTCCTTGACGCGGCGGCCAAGCGCGTCGGCCACGAAGGGTTTGGTCATCACCTGCATGCCGCGCTCCAGGTGACCATGGTTGAGCACGGCGTTTTCCGCATAACCGGTCACGAACAGGACATTGAGATCCGGGCGCTCGACCCGGGCAGCATCGGCCAACTGCCGTCCGTTCATGCCGTTCGGCATGCCGACATCGGTGATCAGGAGGTCGATATCCGGCCGCGTGTTGAGGATCTTCAGCGCGGAAGGGCCGTCTTCGGCCTCCAGCACGGAATAACCCAGATCCTGCAGGATTTCGACAGCCACCATGCGTACCAGGGGTTCGTCATCGACCACGAGAATGAGGTTCTGGCCGTTGGCCACCGGTGCCGGCGTGTCGTCGATCGGCAGTTCCTCGGCCTCTCCTTCGGCCGCATGGCGGGGGAGGTAGATGCAGATCATCGTCCCCTTGTCGATTTCGGAATAAATGCGCGCCGCACCGCCGGACTGGCCGGCAAAGCCGTAGACCATCGACAGGCCGAGCCCGGTCCCCTGACCGATCGGCTTGGTGGTGAAGAAGGGGTCGAAGGCGCGCTCGACGATATCGGCCGGCATGCCCGTGCCGGTGTCGCTGACGCAAAGCGAGATATATTGGCCGGGCGGCAGGCCCCGTTGCGCCGCAGCGCGCTCGTCGAGCCAGCGATTGCCGGTCTCGATGGTCAGCTTGCCGCCGTCGGGCATGGCGTCGCGCGCGTTGATACACAGGTTGAGCAGCGCATTCTCCAGCTGGCCGACATCCACGAAGGCGGTCCATAGACCACCGGCCGCGACGGTTTCGATGGCGATGCCCGGGCCAACGCTGCGAGTGATCAATTCCTGCATGCCGGCAACGACGCGATTGACGTCGGAAGGCTTGGGATCGAGCGTCTGGCGGCGGGAAAAGGCAAGCAGGCGCTGGGTGAGGGCGGCGGCCCGTTTGACGGCGGATTGCGCCCCGGTGAGATACCGGTCGATATCGCCGATGCGGCCCTGCGCAAGCCGCGTCTTCATCAGCTCCAGACTGCCTCCGATTCCGGCAAGAATATTATTGAAGTCATGGGCGAGACCACCGGTCAACTGGCCCACGGCTTCCATTTTCTGGGCCTGTCGCAGCGCTTCCTCCGCGGCCAGGAGCGCGGTCGTGCGTTGCTCGACGCGTTGTTCCAGTGTGTCGTTCAGACTACGCAGTGCCGCAAGGGCACGGTCGCGCTCGGCCTCGACGGCGCGGCGGTTTTCGATGTCGATGAGAACGCCCGGAAAGTTGAGCGGCGTGCCATCGGCAGACAGTTCGACCCGTCCATTGGCCTCTAGCCAGTAATATTTGCCATCCCGGCGCCGGGTCCGGTATTGATGCGCATAGGCCCCGCCGCGGGCGAGCGCCTCGGACATGGCCTTCGCCAAACCGTCACGATCGTCGGGATGGACGGTCTCCACCAAATTCTCGAGCTTCAAGCCGACACGACCGAGCGCCGGATCGAGCCCGAAAGCCATGGAGAACGCATCGTCGACCGTAAAGGAATCGGCCTGAACGTCCCATAGCCACGTCCCGATAATGGCACCGGCTCCCAAAGCAAGCTGGACGCGCTCGACAGCGTCGCGGGCGCGCGCCTCGCTGTCGCGCAGCGCGGATTCGGCGCGTTTGCGCTCGGTGATATCGCGAAAGAGTACGGAGACCTGTCGCAGGCTTTGAGGTTCGACCCGTGTCGCGGACACCTCGATATGGCGGCCGATGGCAACGAATTCCTGCTCGAAACGAATGACCATGCCGGTTTCCAGCACGCCGCCAATGACCTTGAGCCAGACATCGGCATTGTCGGGCTCGATTTCGCGCAGTCGTTTGCCGACGATGCCGGCGATCCCGGTCTGGCGCTCATAGCCCGAATTGGATTCGATATGGACGTAATCGCTCAAGGGGCCGTGCGGCCCGTCGATGAACTCGATGATGCAAAAGCCGTCATCGATGGCCTCGAACAATGCGCGACGGCGTGCCTCGCTTTCTTCGAACTGCGCCTGAACGGTGGAACCATCCGCCAGGGCCCGCAAGCGGCTCACCTCGTCCTCGAGTTCCTGTCGCGTTAGCGACGCGATGTTTGAAGTCCCACCTGAATGCACTGGCCAACCTTTCGAACGCGCGTTCTGCTTAGCATATAAGTCTGAGGAATGAAGTGGGTTGCACGCCAGGATGTTTCAGGCGCGCTTTTGCCGTGCGCAACTGCCACTTGCCACAAGCCGGTGACGAGGCGAACCGAAGCCCGGACCGCTCGAAATGTCCATATCGAACATTTCTAATATTAGGAGTTATTACTAATTAAGAGAATACTGAAATATTGACGTCATTCTTTTTACGGGCGTTTTCAGCATGCGGCAGTTTCGACGTAAAATCCGTGATCTTCTTGTCGAGCGGGAGGGCAATTTCGGCGTCATGACGGCGCTGATACTGCCTGTGCTGCTCGGTACGGCCGGCATCGCGATAGATGCCACCAACCTGTTCTTGTCGAAGGCGCAGTTGCAAGATGCCACGGATGCCGCGGCCCTTGCGGTCTCCTCGCGCCTTGCCGACAAGAAGATCGACAGCACCGCCGGCTCCGAATACGGCAAAAATTTCGTCGCGGGGCGGTTTTCGACGACCGCCGATGCCGCGACCCTGGCGGCGCTCAAGACTGGAACGACAGTGTCGATCACGACGAAGGCGCAGGGCACGTCGGGGAAGTCCTTCGAAGTTGCCGTCAATGCGCGGCTCGCCGTGCCTTTGACACCACTGACCCGGCTCGTGTTCGGCCAGGAGGTCAATGTTGCAACGGTCAGCAAGACTGTCAGCGGTTACGGCGGCCCTCGGGGCCTGTCGATGGAAGTGCTGCTCGATACATCCGGTTCAATGGCGTTTGCCACGACGACGCAGCGCACCCGGTGCAAAGTACCGCTTTTGAATATCTGCCTTCTCTACGAGACCTATTTCGTCACCAAGCTCGATGCCGTCAAGGAGGCGGCAACGGCGCTTTTCGACGGTCTCGACAATGTCGATCCCACGCCGAAATTTATCCGAACCGGTGTCATCAACTATGCCAATGGGCTGGTCGGCCAGTCCGCCATGGCCTGGGGCACGACGAAATCGCGCAGCCAGCTTGCAAGCATTACCAGGGCCGAGGGCGGTACGGACGCGACGAACTCCGTCGATACGGCCACCGTCAATATCAAGGTCAACGCGACCAAGACCGACACCGAAAGCCTCGAGCAGAAGAAGAACGGGAACGACCCTGTCGACCGTGCGATCGTGCTGATGACCGATGGGGAAATGACCGGCGCCGGCGCGACCTGGGATCCGACCATAGACAATAACGTGCGCCAGAAATGCACTTCTGCCAAAGCGGCCGGCATCCAGGTCTATACCGTTGCCTTCATGGCGCCGGCCAAGGGCCACGAACTGCTGAAATTCTGTGCCACGACGCCGGCCAATTACTACGAATCGAACACCGTCGACGCGCTGATCGCCGCGTTTGCGGAAATCGCCCAGAAGGCGACCGCCCAGCCCAGCCGGCTGACCAATTGAGGCGGGCTCTCACTTCGCGGGCAGGCCGACTTTCGCTGCGATGAAGTCGGCGATCGCCATTGTGTCGTCGAGATCGAAAACCGGGATGATACTGCCGTCCACGGCATGATCGGCGGCGATGGCGACGATATGGGGGTCGCCCGGTGCCAGCGGTTCGCGATTGGCCGATTGAAGCCGCCGCGCTTCGATCTTCGGCACGGCTTCGCGCTTGTAGCCTTCGATGAGGACAAGATCGCAAGGCGCTATGCGGGCCAGAATATCCTCGAAACTCGGTTCCGGCGCACCGCGCAGTTCGTGCATGATCGCGAAACGTGTCCCCGAAACGATGGTCACTTCATGCGCGCCGGCCTCCCGATGGCGGAAACTGTCGGCGCCGACCTTGTCGATATCGAAATCGTGGTGGGCATGCTTGATCGTCGAGATCCGGTAGCCGCGACGGGTGAATTCAGCAACAAGGCGGACGGCCAGCCCGGTCTTGCCCGAGTTTTTCCAGCCCGAAATGCCGAAAATACGCTGGTTCATGGCTGCTCCAGATAGGTTTGTGCCCGGCCGAAATCCTCGGGCGTATTGACGTTGAAGAAAGGATCGCGCGGACCGGCCGGCGTGTCCTCCGCTTCGAATGCGACGGTCACATGGGGGTGACGGGCAACGAACGCCTTGACGCGGCGATTGTCGGGCTGTTCCAGCCATGCTTCGAGGTCGTCCAGAACATCGAGAGGCCACAGCGCATAGACCGGATGCAGATGGCCACTCGATTCGGCAAGGGCAATTGTCGCGTCGTCCGCACAGGCAGAGGCCAGGCGCGCGACCAGATCGCGCGGCATAAACGGACCGTCGGCAGCCACGCTTGCCATATGGGTGTAGATACCCGCAGACGAGAAATGGCGAAGCCCGGCGGCGATGCCAGCAAGCGGGCCCTGATGGTCTTCAAGCCTGTCTTCGACGAGCGGCAGGCCGTCCGGCGTTACAAAGCCACGCACGGCGTTGACGGCGAGCGATGCCACTTGGGGGCCAAGACGCCTGATGACATGGGCGATCATCGGCTGTCCGGCGAGCGTCATGGACGTCTTGTCACGGCCCATGCGGCGCGAGCGGCCGCCGGCGAGAACGAGGCCGGCGATGGTGTCCGGGGTGGGGGCGGGCATGATGGTTTTCCTCACGCAGGTGGGGCCGGTTCGGTCTCGGCGGCCGTTGCATGACGGCGGCGGCTCTCTCGGTAAAAGGTGTAAAGGCCGGACGCGACAACGAGCGACACGCCGAGGATCATCCCATTGTCGGGCGTTTCGCCGAAGAACAGCAGGCCTATGCCAAGTGCCCAGACGAGACTGGTATAGCGAAACGGCGCCACGAAGGAAATTTCGCCGCTGCGCATGGCAAGGATGATCGACTGGTAGCCCGCAAGCACGAGGAGGGCGGCCAGTGCCAGAAGGCCGAACGTGCCGGCATCGAGCGGACGCCAGCCGCCCATGGGAACGATCAGGCAGCCGCCGATCAAGGTGACGACCGTGCTGGTCAGGACGCTGACGGAAATCGACGGGATGGAAGGATCGACCCGTTTGGTAACGAGATCACGCCCGGCCGTGAAGAACACCGCAGCGACGGCGAAAAGGGCATCCGGCACGAAACCTGCCGGTCCGGGCCTCAAAATGATGAGAACGCCCGCAAAGCCGACGCCAATCGCGGCCCAGCGGCGCCAGCCGACCTTCTCGCCGAGAAACAGCGCCGCACCAAGCGTGACGGCAAGCGGCAGCGATTGCAGGATAGACGAGGCATTGGCGAAGGGAATGCGGCTGAGAGCGGTCAGGTAAGTCAGCGTCGCACCGATTTCGAAAAATACCCGCAGAAGCATCATCGGATCGGTGAGCATACGGCGGTCGGGAAGTGCCTTCAGATGGCGGGCGACCATGAGAACAAGCCCAACGGTCATGGCACCGCGCACAAACATGATCTGCGCCACCGACACCTGCGCTGACGCCGCCTTGACCAGAGCATCGTTGCAGATGAACACGGCCATGGCGAGCACCATGTAAAGCGCGCCCCTGGAATTTGGCGATCCCTTCATTTCTTTCCCCCGGCCATGTGACGCATCATCGATCGAAAGCGGGAAGCCGCTTGCTGATCGATAGCGTCAGGACGTGCCCTCATTAATCCGCTTCGGCGGAAATGAAAACGGCGGAAGCGGTCGGCCGGTGCAATCGTCGCACCGCAGAAGAAAATGAAGCTTTTCCGTGTATCGTTAACGGATGTTCAATCCAAATTTCCGACTGTGGCTGCAATTTCGCATGAGGCGAGAATGGTGGCCGTGCCATGCCGATGGGAGGCGGGCGCACGAGCACATTGGCGGGGGAACCGCATGTCCTTCATAGATCGGCTTTTGCAGAGCCGCAGGATTGTCACCAAAGTTCTGCTCTTCGTCGTGCCGCTTGTGCTTTTGATCGCCGGCGTCGGACTGGCGGGATATTACACTTCGACGACGCTTAACGGCCACATGACCGTGACGCGAGCAACGATCGAGAATATTGGCGATTTCGAACGGCTGCAGACCAGCCTGCAGGATTTTGCAAGTGCCGCCAACGACAAGACGCTGGCCGCGCTGAAGGCGGATATCGATGCCCAGGAAAAAGGCGTGGGAGCGCTTCAAAGCCTGCTGGTGTCGGAAGGCGACCGGGAGCGGATCGCCCCTGTGATCGCGCTTGCGTCTGCCATGCGTGCCCATGTCGATGCGCTCTGGGCCATCAAAGGCAGGCGTGACCAGAATAGCCGCGAAATGGATCTCGGCATGTCCAAGGTGCGCGCTCTTGGGACCGGCGTGCTCGGGCAGGTCGGAACGCTTCGCAAGCAGACGGAAGGCAAGGAGAAATTCGCCAAGGGTCTGCTCCTGGAAGCTTATGCCTATAACGCGATCGCCGGGCGGATCGGCGACCTGAGGGAAGCGATGCGCCGGGCCGAAAGCGACGATGCTTCGGTCAGTACGGCAAGGCTCTATCTCGGCACGCTGAATGCTGAATTCGACAAGGTCATCGGTCTGGTGGCCGAGCGGGCGCAGAAGAATTTCCAGCCGGCACGGCAGGCTGCCGACGATCTGGGCAAGGTTCTGGCCAGCGACGCGCCGCTGGCGGAAAAGGGCCAGGCGGCCCGCGTCGGCACCAGCGCCTTCATGCGGATCCAGTCCGAACTTGCCAGCCAGGCGACCAGCAAGGCGGTGACCGCCGCCGAACGTTTCGTCGGGCTGGAAGCGGATGTCGTGGTACAGCGCGATCTTCTGACGCAAAGCGAGGAATCCTTGCGTCGGATCGACGAATTGCAACTGCTCGTCGAACGCCTGCGGATGACTGCGGCGGACGATTCGCGCAAGGCGGTGCTTGCCGGCATGGCGACATTGCGCAAGACGAGCGGTCGGGTCTCCGAACTGGCGACCACCAACAAGACGCTCGCGGACTTCGCCGCTAAGACCGATGCGCAGCTTCAGGCGCTCGACAAGTCGGCTTCGCGCCTGCTGGATATTGCAGGCGACTGGCAGAAGCAGAAGGCGGCGGCGGCCGCCACGCTGTCGGGCGGCATGGCGGGCCTGAAGGCCTTCGTGGCTCAGGCTCAGGAGATCGGCAAGCAGGACAGCGAGCGTTCGGCAACCCTTTCGGTCGTCGCCATGGTCATCGGCACGGTGCTGGCGATCGCAGGCGGGCTGATGCTGGTCGAGACCCTGCGCGGGCCTCTGCGTCGCGTCACCGACGTGATGAAGCGGCTCGCCGATGGCGATCTCGATGTGTCGATCGAAGGCCGCGAGCGCGGAGACGAAATCGGCGACATGGTCCGCTCGGTCACCGTGTTTCGCGATGCCGCCCTTGAAAACGTGCGGCTGGAACAGGAGGCGGCCTCCGCCCGCGAACTCTCGGCCGAAGAGGCGGGACGCCGCGACGCCGAGCGGGCGCAGGTGGCATCCGAACAGCGCCGCGCGCTCAATGCCTTGTCCCATGTGCTCGGCAAGCTGGCCGAAGGCGATCTCGAAGAGGGCATGGCCGAAGACCTTGCGGATGATTTCGTGGAAATGGCCCGAACCTATAACCAGGCCGTCGAAGCCCTGCGCGTAACACTTGCCGATGTGCGCAGCACGGCAGAAGAGATCGAGGGCGGCACCGGCAATCTTGCCAGTTCCGCCGACGATCTGGCCCGTCGCACCGAACAGCAGGCGGCGGCGCTGGAGCAGAGCTCCCGGGCACTGCGCCATCTGAGCGAGATCGTCGTGGCCACGGCCGAGAACGCCAAGCGCACCTCCACCTCCGTCAGCGAAACGGAAGCGTTCGCGCTGCGTTCGGGACTGGTCGTGGAACGCGCGGTCGGCGCCATGGGCGAGATCAGCAAATCATCCGCCAAGATCGCCACGATCATCGGCGTGATCGACGAGATTGCCTTCCAGACCAACCTTCTGGCGCTGAATGCCGGAGTGGAGGCAGCCAGGGCCGGGGAAGCGGGGCGCGGCTTTGCCGTCGTCGCGCAGGAAGTGCGCGAGCTGGCGCAGCGCTGCGCCGGGGCCGCGCGCGAGATCAAGGACCTCATTTCGGCAAGCGCCACACAGGTCAAGAGCGGCGTGCATCTGGTCGAGGAGACCGGCGAGGCGTTGACGGCGATCATTGCCCATGTCGGTGAGGTGCGCAAACTCGTGTCGGATATTTCGTCGGCAACCGGTGCCCAGTCGACCGGCATCCGCGAAGTGACCCATGCGGTGCAGGAAGTCGAACTCATCACGCAGCGCAACGCCGCGATGGTGGAGGAAAACAACGCCGAGATCCACGGATTGAGGCGCCGTGTGGAAACCCTGTCGGAAAAGATCGAGCATTTCAAGACGCGCGATCCGCAGATGCAGGTCGAGCTTGGCGATTACGATCATCGTCCGGGCTGGGATCGCGACGTGGCGTAAGGCCGGTTGCAAGAAGACAAAAAAGCCGGGACATCATGCCCGGCTTTTTCGTTCGTCATGGGGGATCCCTCAGCCGCCAGTCACGCTCATGTGGCGCGGCACTGCCGGTCTGTTGTTGCGGTCGATGATGAAGTCGTGGCCCTTCGGCTTGCGGGCGATTGCCTCATCGATGGCAGCTGCCAGATGGGCGGGGTCGTCATTTTCGCGCAAGACCGCCCGCAGATCGGCGGCATCGTTCTGGCCCAGACACATGTAGAGCGTGCCGGTGCAGGTGAGGCGCACGCGGTTGCAGCCCTCGCAGAAATTATGGGTCATCGGCGTGATGAAGCCCAGGCGGCCGCCTGTTTCTGCCACTTCCACGTAGCGGGCAGGGCCCCCGGTCTTGAACGGGATATCTGTGAACGTGAATTGTTTTTCGAGGTTTTCGCGCAGCACGGAAAGCGGCAGGTAGCGGTCGGTGCGGTCTTCCTCGATCTCGCCCATCGGCATCGTCTCGATGACGGTCAGGTCCATGCCGCGGCCGTGGGCGAAACGCAGCATATCGGGAATTTCGGTCTCGTTGAAATCCTTGAGCGCCACGGCATTCAGCTTGATCTTCAGCCCCGCCTTCTGGGCGGCGTCGATGCCTTCCATGACCCTGGAAAAATCGCCCCAGCGGGTGATCTCCTTGAACTTCTGCGGATCGAGCGTATCGAGCGAGACATTGATGCGGCGCACGCCGCAATCGTAGAGTTCCTGCGCGTGGCGGGCAAGCTGCGAGCCGTTTGTCGTCAGCGTCAGCTCATCGAGCGTGCCGGCCTCTATATGACGGCCGACCGAGCGCACCAGATGCATGATATTCTTGCGCACCAACGGCTCACCGCCGGTCAGCCGGAGTTTCCTTACCCCCTTGGCGATGAAGGCGGAGCACAAGCGGTCGAGTTCCTCGAGCGTCAGCAGATCCTTCTTCGGCAGGAAGGTCATGTTTTCGGCCATGCAATAGGTGCAGCGGAAATCGCAACGATCGGTGACGGAGACGCGCAGATAGGTGACGGCGCGACCGAATTTATCGATCATCGGCGCGATGGCCGAAGCCGGCTGGGCAACACTTGGCGGGGTCACGAAAGAATTCACGTCATCTTACTCCTGCACGCCTGATCTGGTGATTGTCTTGATCGACGTCAAGCATGCGCAATGTCAGCGACATTGGATCATGATGCTGCCGTCAACGGACTTGCAGCGAATGGATGAAGTCCATAATCGTGGACGAGGCAAATTGGAAGCGTAGAGATGAGCGACCCCATCACAGAGAGTTGGCCGACCGAGCTTGTCGTGTCTAGGGACAGACGCATGCTGACCGTGGTTTTCGATGACGGCGCGCGTTATGCGCTGCCGGCGGAGATGTTGCGCGTGCTATCGCCTTCGGCGGAAGTGCAGGGGCACGGCCGCGGGCAGAAAGTGACGGTGCCGGGCAAACGCGAGGTGGCGATCCTCAACGTGGTGGCGACCGGCAATTATGCCGTGCGGATCGCGTTCGACGACGGTCATGACAGCGGCATCTATACCTGGCGATATTTGCGCGAATTGGGCCTGGACGGGGCATCGAAATTCGCCGAATACGAGGCGGAATTGGCGTCCAAGGGCCTTGGCCGCGATCCTGTCACGGGAATGCGATAAGGCTCGGAACGGAATACGAGGGGTTTACGGTGTCGGCAGAAACGAATGCAGGGGAACTGGTCCAGGTCGTGGCGCTTCTCGGCGCCGGCGTGATCGCCGCGCCCCTTTTCAAGCGAATCGGGCTCGGCTCGGTGCTCGGCTATCTGGCTGCGGGCCTGGCAGTGGGTCCCTTCGGCCTGAAACTCGTGTCCGACCCGCAGGCGATCCTGCATATCGCCGAACTTGGCGTGGTGATGTTCCTGTTCATCATCGGGCTTGAAATGCAGCCGTCGCGGCTGTGGAACATGCGCAAGGACATTTTCGGGCTCGGTGCGCTTCAGGTTCTCGCCTGCATCGCAGCGCTGATGACCATCGGGCTTGCTTTTGGTCAGTCGGCCCCTGTCGCCTTTGTCGCCGGCACCGGCTTCGTGCTGACCTCGACGGCGATCGTCATGCAGATGCTGCAGGAACGCAATCACCTGCATACGCCCAAGGGCCAGCATATCGTGGCGATCCTGCTGTTCGAGGATCTGGCCATCGTGCCGCTTCTGGCCATCGTCACGCTTGTGGCGCCGCATGGCGAAACCGCGACCTTTCTCGACCAGCTGCAATCGCTCGGAATCGGCCTTGCAGCGATTGCGGCCCTGGTTTTGGCCGGACGTTACCTGCTCAATCCGTTTTTCCGCCTGCTGGCCCAATCGGGTGCGCGGGAGGTGATGACGGCGGCAGCCCTTCTGGTCGTGCTCGGCTCGGCGCTGCTGATGGATTTTGCCGGTCTTTCGATGGCCATGGGCGCGTTTCTCGCGGGCGTGCTTCTGTCGGAATCCTCGTTTCGCCATCAGTTGGAAGCCGATATCGAGCCGTTTCGCGGTATCCTGCTCGGTCTGTTCTTTCTCGGCGTCGGCATGGCGGTTGACCTGGCGGTCATCCTCGACAACTGGCGCCACGTGCTGATCGCCGTCGTGGCCTACATGATCGTGAAGGGTGCGGTCATCTATGGCGTCGCGCGGCTGATGAACGCGCCGCATGCCGAAAGCCTTGGCCGGGCGATCCTGATGGCGCAGGGCGGCGAGTTCGCCTTCGTGCTTTACGCCGCCGCCGCATCCGCCGGCATCCTCGACGCGAATGCCAATGCGGTTCTGACCGCAACCATCGTCCTGTCCATGGCGGTGACGCCGCTCGTTGTGGCGATCTACGTGCGCATGGCACCCAAGCCGCAGGTCGATACAAGCGGTCTGGCCGAGCCCGAAAACATCGAAAATACCGTGCTCATCATCGGTTTCGGCCGTTTCGGCCAGATCGCCAGCCAGCCGCTTCTGGCGCGAGGGTATACGCTCTCGATGATCGACAAGGACGCCGAATTCGTCCGTGATGCGGGTGATTTCGGCTTCAAGGTCTACTACGGCGACGGCTCGCGGCCAGAGATCCTGCATGCGGCCGGAGCTGCGACGGCACGTGCCATCCTGATCTGCGTCGATGATCGCGAAGCGGCAATCAAGATCGCCGAGATCGTTAAGGAGGAATACCCAATGGTGCCGCTTCTGGCGCGCGCCTATGACCGCGGTCACGCAATCGACCTCCTGAAGGCCGGCGTCGATTACCAGATCCGCGAAACCTACGAATCGGCCCTCGATTTTTCCGGAGAGGTCATGCAGGTTCTTGGCGAAGAGGAAGATCTGGTCGCACGCGTGGTAGAGGAGTTCCGGGAGATCGACCGCCAGCGCTTCGCGATGGAGCAGGTGGGTGGCATTTACGCCGGCCGGTCCCTCATCAAGGGCAATGCCCAGCCTGCGGATATCATTTCGGCCAGAACGGCACGCGAGCGTGAACGCAAGGCGGCGGAAAAGGCCGCTATCAAGGAGGCCGCGACATGAGCGGGATCGGCAAGGAAGGCGTCATCACGTCGATCGAGGGACTGCGCGAGATTTATGGCGACAGCAGTGAAGCCTCGCTGGTCAAGGTGACGACATTCCTGACGCAGGAATATCGGCAGATGATCGAGGCTTCGCCTTTCCTGGCGTTTGCGACTGTCGGGCCGGACGGCATGGACTGTTCGCCACGCGGCGATCTCGGTGGCGTCGTGCGGATCGAGAACGAGCGCACCCTCATTCTTCCGGACTGGCGTGGCAACAACCGGATCGATTCGCTCGAAAACATCGTGCGTGACCCGCGTGTGGCCCTGATGTTTCTGGTGCCGGGATCGAACACGACGATGCGCGTCAACGGCCGGGCAGTTGTCTGCGCCGAACCGGCCCTGCTTGAAAGTTTCGTGATGGATGGAAAGCATCCGCGCACGGTGACCGTGGTGACGATAGAGGAAGTCTATTTCCAGTGTGCGCGCGCCCTGATGCGCTCGCAATTGTGGAACCCGGACCGGTTCGTCGATCCAAAAAACCTGCCGACGCCCGGCGCGCTGCTGAAGGCGGCGAAGACGGATTTCGACAAGGAAACCTATGACCGCGAATGGGGCGTCCGAGCAGCCGCCACCATGTGGTGATCGCGGTGCTGCTTGCCGGTCATTTCTTGTAGATCAGCCAGCCCTTGCCGACATAATCCTTGCGCATGCCCTCCTCGAACATCTGGGTACGGTTGCGGCCGTTGCTCTTGGCGAGATACAGCGCCACATCCGACTGTTCGTAGAGTTGGCCCGGGTCCTCCGCCTGGGCGGCCATGGAAAAGCCCAGCGAAATCGTCACCGGCCCGTAATCGACGCCGGTACGGGAATTGCGGAAAGGCCGGCTTTCGAGAGCGTGGCGAACGCGCTCGCACACGCCATGGACCTCTTCCGGCGTGTTGCCCTGGATGACCATGGCAAATTCCTCGCCACCGGTGCGCGCCACGAAAACATCCTTGCGCACATTGCTGCGAAGAACGGAGGCGACGGTGGCCAGAATCTTGTCGCCGACAGGGTGGCCGTAGGTGTCGTTGATACGCTTGAAATGATCGATATCGAGCAGCACGAGCGCCGTGACGCCGAGTGCCATGCGGTCGTCGAAAAGAGAAGCGAGGATTTCGTCAAAGGCGCGGCGGTTAGAAAGCCGCGTCAGCGAGTCGGTATTGGCGATCCGCTTGTACTCGTCGAGCTCCTTGCGGACATCATCCATTTCCTGCGATCGCTGGGCAACGTTCTCGACCGTCTTTTCGCCATGCGCCATCGTATCGCCCGTGGCCCTCGACAGAAGCTCGATGGCGCTGGACAGGAGATCGGTGGAGAAATTGGTCTTGGTGCTGATGCGCGATGCCGTTTCGCCAAGAAGGCGGTTGTAGCTCTCAAGCGAACTCTGTTCCTGACGGATCAGGCGCAAGATACCTTCCAGTTCGGTAGCAAGACGCGTATGGGCGCGCTCGATCACCACCGCCTGCGGGTGGCTGAGATATTCGTCGGCCAGATGGTCGAGCTCTTCCTGCGTCGCCCGGCTGCCAAGACCGACAAGATCACGCGACAGCTGAGCATTGCTGCCGATATACGCTTCATAGAAAAGCTGGTAATTGCGGGGAATGGGCGCCACGCCCATCGACCTCAATGCATAAACGATCTGCCCAGCTAAATCAGAAGCATGCGCTTTTTGCGCTGTCGCCGTGTTCATCGGCTACTCCCGTCGGTCCCACCCAGATTGAAACCTATGATTACGGCCAAAGTCTTGGTAAAAGATTAAGGATCATGTTTTCAATGTGGCTCGGTAGTATTTGTAGATGACTGAAAGCGCTGGTTTTTCCGGCAATTCGATCAGTTAATCCGTAGCCATTCGGAAAATATGACCAGAAAAAGTTTTTCTCGACATGGTTGCGCCGGATCGCGGGGCGATCCGGCGCTATGTTGTCAACGATGGGCGGTAGCCGCGCTTATTTCGGACCGATCATGTTTTCCGGACGAACATACTGGTCGAATTCTTCATTGGTCAGATAGCCGCCGCCGACGGCTTCTTCCCGCAGTGTCGTGCCGTTCCTGTGGGCGGTCTTGGCAATCTTGGCGCAGGCGTCGTAACCGAGCTTGGAATTGAGTGCCGTGACCAGCATCAGCGAGTTTTCCACGCCCTTGCGGATATTGTCTTCGCGCGCCTCGATGCCGACCACGCAATTGTCGGTGAAGGATACGGCGGCATCGCCGAGCAATTGAACCGACTGCAGGAAGTTGTAGGCCATCATCGGATTGTAGACGTTGAGCTCGAAATGACCCTGGCTGCCAGCGAAGGTGAGGGCTGCGTGGTTGCCGAAAATGTGGGCGCAGACCTGGGTGAGCGCTTCAGACTGGGTCGGGTTGACCTTGCCCGGCATGATCGACGAACCCGGCTCGTTTTCCGGCAGCGACAGTTCGCCAAGACCTGCGCGCGGGCCGGAGCCGAGAAAGCGGATGTCGTTGGCGATTTTGAACAGGGCTGCGGCCGCCGCGTTGATGGCGCCGTGCGAAAACACCATCGAATCGTGCGAGGCGAGCGCCTCGAATTTGTTCGGCGCGGTGACGAAGGGCAGGCCGGTGATCTTGGAGATCTCTTCGGCTACCTTTTCGGCAAAGCCGACGGGGGCGTTGAGGCCTGTGCCGACGGCGGTGCCGCCCTGCGCGAGCTTGGAAAGGGCGGGGATCGTCAGCTCGATATTGGCGATGGCGGACGCCACCTGCGCGGCGTAGCCGGAAAATTCCTGACCGAGTGTCAGCGGCGTTGCATCCTGCGTATGGGTGCGGCCGATCTTGATGATATGGGCAAACGCCTTGACCTTGGCTTCCAGCGCCTGATGCAGGTGCTTCAGCGACGGCAGAAGGTGATGGTGGATCTGCTCGACGCAGGCAATATGCATGGCCGTCGGATAGGTGTCGTTCGACGACTGGCTCATGTTGACGTGATCGTTCGGGTGCACCGGCTTCTTGGAGCCCATGACGCCGCCGAGTACTTCGATGGCGCGGTTGGAGATCACTTCATTGGCATTCATGTTCGACTGCGTGCCGGATCCGGTCTGCCAGACAACGAGCGGAAAGTGGTCGTTGAGCTTGCCGTCGATGACTTCCTGGGCGGCATCGACTATGGCCTTGCCGACGGTGGCATCGAGGCCGGAAAGTTCCATATTGGCGCGGGCGGCGGCCTGCTTGACGATGCCGAGCGCACGAACGACGGCCAGCGGCTGTTTTTCCCAGCCGATCTTGAAATTGCCGAGCGAACGCTGGGCCTGGGCGCCCCAATAGCGATCGTTCTGAACTTCGATCGGGCCAAATGTATCGGTTTCGGTGCGGTTCGTCGTCATGTGCCTCTGTCTCCCATCACCCGCGCCTGCGGGCTGAACGTACCGGCCTGAAGAATGAAGGTGGAATGCGCCTGAAGCCGGCGGCGCATTTCTATACCATTGTCAGGCGACTGCAAGCGCAAGCCCCCCGATTGCGAAAGTGCAGATCGGGCTTTTACCCTCCGCTGCGAAACGGCCGTGCCATTATTGCCACGATGCCGCGAATTGCAGGTTTGTGACGATCGCTCGCATTGCCGCGGAAAAGCCGATGTCAGTAAAAATTTAACGAATGTTTTCTTAAGGTTCTGGAAACGAATTGACGCGCGCTCCGTTCAACGCCGGTCGGTTGCGACGTTTTCGTTTTCTTTTCATGGCGGGCATGTTCGTCTAGAGACATGTCCGCATCAATACGACAACGATGATCGCGCGGGCCGCGATGATCGTGGAGCCATAACGGGGAATACCTTGCTGACACTGCGGAAGACCACCACCACGCTCGCGCTGCTTTCGGGGATTTCGATGCTGGGCGGCGCCATCCTGCCGGTCGAGGCGCATGCCTACACGCTGATGGACATGCTGAAAGGCAGGTCGCGCGAGCAAAGTGCCAGAGCCTTGCCCGGCGTGGTCATCGAAACACCCTCCGAACGCGCGATCCGTGATCCGGAACCGCTGCCGAAGGTCGCTCCGCCAAAATATTTCACCTACCGCGCGGACGCGATGCGACCGGTCAAGACCGCCGGTTTCGCCGCCGCTTCCGCGACCGACCAGACCCGTTTCCTGGTCGATGCACGCGTTTCGGTTCCGGCTGATATCGCAACAGCCATCGAGGCCTATTACGCCAAAAATGCTGCGCCGCTGTGGATTGAGAACGGTGACCTGACGGACAAGGCCCGCGCTGTTCTGGCGGCCATGAAGAATGCTGCCGATTATGGGCTTGATCCGGCCGACTATGCCGTCGACGAGCCGCTTCTGGCGACTGCAAGCGTTTCCGCGGATGCGGCTGGGCAGACGACGGCGCATGCGACGGATGCAGTGAAGACCTATTCCACGACGAGCGCAGCCGAAACGCCGGTCGAGGCAGGCGCGACGGACGCCGCGCCAGCCACGGTCACCGCGACCGCACCGACCGCCACGGCTGAAACGGTCCCGACTGTTGCCGCTACCAACAATGACGCTGGTGCAAACGCGGCCACCCAGACTGCGCCTGTCGTCCCGGCGGCCGAAACCGCTCCGGCCGGAACGTCCGAGGCCGCAACTGCCGCAACGAACGACCCGGCTGCCGCTCCGGCGCCCGCCGCTGCCGCGACGGCGCAAGCAGCGGCTGCTGGCGCTCAGCCAACGTCGGCGGGCACCACCGAGGCGCCGCTTGCAACAGAGACGGCTCCGTCCGGTCAGCCTGCCGTCACCGAGCCCGCGCCTCAGGCCGTCGTGCTGGATGACGACCGCGCCCGGGAGCTGATGCAGTTCGACGTGGCGCTTTCCGCCAAGGCGATGCTGTTTGCGCAGGACATGGTGCGTGGCCGTCTCGACCCCAATCGCATTTCGGAATTCCATGATTTCAAGCGGAAGTCTGTCGATCTCGCCGCCGTTCTGGACACAGCGAGGAGCGCACCCGATACCGCGGCCTATCTCGATGGCCTTGCGCCCGCCAATGCCGAGTTCAAAGCGCTTAAGGCGGAGCTCGCGCATCTGCGTGCCGCTTCCGAGCGGGAAGACGCCATCAAGCTGCCCGACGATCTGCTGCTGAAGCCGGGCATGAGCAGCCCGGACATGGCCAACGTGGTGGCCGTCATCCAGAAAAATGCGTCGGAAGCGTTCAAGACACGTCAGGCCGAGGTGATCGCTGCCTACCGCCAGACACCGGAATACACGCCGGAACTCGTTTCCTTCGTAAAGGACTATCAGAAGGAAGCCGGGCTGAACGCCGATGGTGTGGTCGGGCGTGGTACCGTGCGCGCGCTGATGGGCGACAGCAATGAGGATAAGGTTTCCAAGCTGATCGTGGCCATGGAGCAACTGCGCTGGCTGCCAGTCGATCTTGGCGATCGCCATGTGATGATCAACCAGCCGTCCTTCCGTGTTGCCTATTACGAACATGGCACCGAACAGTTCTCGATGCGGTCCGTGATCGGCTCCAAGGCCCACCAGACCTTCTTCTTCCAGGACAAGATCAAGACGGTCGAATTCAACCCGTCCTGGGGTGTGCCGCAGTCGATCATCGTCAACGAGATGGTGCCGAAATTGCGCAAGGATCCGAGCTATCTGGATCGTCTCGGTTACGAAGTGGCAGTGAATGGTCGCGCCGTGTCGTCGAGAAATGTCGACTGGTACGGTTCCACCACCAATATTTCCGTGCGCCAGCCGCCCTCGAGCGACAATGCGCTGGGCGATCTGAAAATCCTGTTCCCGAACGCCCACGCCATCTACATGCATGACACGCCGGCCAAAAGCTTCTTCAAGCGCGACATGCGTGCGCTCAGCCATGGCTGCGTGCGTTTGGCCGAACCGCGCAAGATGGCGGCGGCGCTCCTCGGCATCAGCGAGAAAGACGTGGATGCCCGCATCGCAACCGGCAAGAACATGCCGACGCCAGTCACTGCGGACATTCCGGTCTATGTCGCCTATTTTACGGCATGGCCGAACAAGGACGGCAAGGTCGAGTATTTTGGCGACGTCTACGACCGCGATGTCGCGACCATGAAGGCGCTGGAAGCGACCAGCAAGGCTCGGAACCCACAGGCCTGATCAGCGGGCCACGGCGCAACAGAAGGTCGCGACCTTCTGTTGCTTGCTGCGAGGGAGCGATCACCTGCTTTCGAGCGGTTTCCAGACCTCGCAGATGGTCTCGGAAGTGGCGCGACCGAGCAGTCTGATGAGAAGTATTGCCACCGCCGTAGCAACGAGCTGCGGCAGAGAAAAGGTACCGACCAGAGCAAGTGCCAGTGCGGCTGCCGCCTTCTTTGTAATAGCGCCAACGATTGCGTCGATGGCTGCGTTCGTGTCCGCGTCGTTATCGTCCCTTTGGCAGACCAGGCGATGGACGGCCTTTTCTAGATTCCGAAACGCCGCCTTACCGATTTCGATTAATTTGGTCCGTGTAGCCAGGAAATCGAACGACCGTTCCGCAGCAGCTTGGGCCGACTGCGTGCCGATAATGACATAGAGTTCGTCGTCGTCGACTTGCGCGGTTTCTACATTTGCTGCCGAGAATGTCACTGCTGGTTGGGACAGGAGATCTGTGAAAGCTGACATGTGGTTCCCCCGGGGTTGGTTGCCTAGCGCAAAGATTGCGTAGATACAATATCGCAACCCTGAGCTTTTCCAAGCAGCGGCTATTACCTCATGCGACGGATGGGGCGAGCAATTTGTTGACCAGATCGACCGTCAGTTCGTCAAAACCGTCGATCACGACGCTCGGGTTCAGCTCCGCGACCGGCACGTCGGAATAGCCGAAGCTGACACCGATCGAAGGGATGTTGGCATTGTGGGCGGCGAGAATATCGTTGACGCTGTCGCCGATCATGACGCTGCGGTCGGGGTCTCCGCCGGCCCTTTCGATCGTGCCAAAAATGTGGCGGGCGTCGGGCTTGCGAAAGGCGAACGTGTCGCCTCCGGTGATCGCGGCGAAGTGGTGGGTGAGGCCAAGGCCTTCCAGCAGGGGCAGCGCCAGTACTTCCTGCTTGTTGGTGCAGACAGCGATCGTCATGCCGGACGCCTTCAGCCGCTCGAAACAGGCGAGAAGTCCGGGATAGGGGCGGCTCTTGCCGGGAATGCCTTTACGATAATGGTCGATGAAGCGCTCAAACAACGGTTCGAGATCCGTCTCGGAAAGCGGCGTGTTTCTGAGATCGAAAGCGCGGCGGATCATCACCCGCGCGCCTTGTCCGACCAGATGGGTCAGATCGTCGTAGGTCACCGGCGTGAGACCTGCCGCCGTGATCGTGTAATTCAGGCTTTCTATCAGGTCGGCATGCGTGTCGATCATCGTACCATCGAGATCAAAGACAACCAGGGGAGCTTTCACGGCGGGTTACCTCGGGTTTTCAGTGGCCTTGCAGCGGCCTGCAAGCAGGGAGGATGGAATGGAAAGGTCGTTCCGGTTTATGCAAGGCGGCGGCCGAATGCAAATGCCGCGCAGGCATCCGCCGGCAGTCAATCAGATGAAAATCCTGTCGAAAAACGTAAACCGGGGGGCCTTTTGTTTGCGCCCCGAGGCGTGTAAACAGCAGCGGACAAAGACGACGGGATCACGAAGAGGGAGCTTCTCGCGCATGGACGCCCGGGAAATGAAGATCAAGGCGGCAGCCGCTGCGCTTGAGCATGTCGAAGACGGTATGCGGCTCGGCATCGGCACCGGCTCCACTGCGGAAGAATTCGTGCGGCTCCTGGCCGAAAAGGTGGCGAGCGGGCTCAAGGTCGAAGGCGTCCCCACATCCGAGCGCACGGCACGGCTGTGCGTCGAACTGGGCGTGCCGCTCAAATCGCTCGACGAACTGCCGGAACTCGACCTGACCATCGACGGCGCCGACGAACTCGATGGCGACCTTTCCCTCGTCAAGGGTGGCGGTGGCGCTCTGCTGCGCGAAAAGATCGTGGCCGCCGCGTCGCATCGGGTGATCGTCATTGCCGACGAGAGCAAGGTCGTGGATATGCTCGGGGCCTTTCCGCTGCCGATCGAGATCAATCCCTTCGGCGCGGTGGCCACACGAATCGCCATTGAAAAAAGCGCGTCCAAGCTCGGTCTTTCCGGTGAATTGAAGCTGCGGCGTCATGGCGACGACATCTTCACCACGGATGGTGGACATCATATTTTTGACGCATCTTTTGGCCGTATTCCTGATGCACAGGCGCTGGCAGGCGCCTTGAATTCCATTCCCGGCGTCGTGGAACACGGGCTTTTCATTCACATGGCGTCGCTCGCGATCATTGCCGGGCCGGCTGGTGCGCGCACGCTGAGGGCGAACAACACAGGAGCTAACCTTTCATGATCAGACTTACGGTTTTCGGCCGTGCTGCCGCCGTGGCAACGCTCGTTTCCGGCCTGGCGCTCGGCGCCGGTGCGCAGGCCCAGGAAATTTCCGCCTCGCACCTGCAGGCCGCCCGCGACACGATCAATGCGATCGAGGCAACACGCCAGTTCGACAACATTCTGCCGAACCTGGCCGAACGTCTGAAGGCCGAGTTCATCCTGTCCTCGCCCAATTTCCAGGACAAGATTTCCGAAACCGTCGATGCGGAAGCCATCGCCCTTGCGGCGCGTCGCTCCGATCTCGAAAAGGAAGCTGCGACGGCCTATGCCAAGGCCTTTACCGAGGACGAGCTGAAGGCGATTGCCGCCTTTCACAATTCGCCTGCGGGCAAGAAATTCCTGAGCACGCTGCCGCTGGTTCAGCGCGAACTCGGCCGTGCCGCCGAGATCTGGGCGAACGGTATCTCGCGCGACCTGACCAATCAGAGCACGGCCAAGCTGCGTGACGTTGTCGCCGTGGCTCCGAGCCAGCCTTCTGGCGCGGAAGCCGTCAATCCGGCACCGCAGCAGTAACGGATCCGCCAATCCTTGCCTTCGTTGAAAGCCCGGCTTCGGCCGGGCTTTCGCATTGGCCGGCCGGCACCTATATCGATGCCGTCTTTCTGATTCCTTCCTTCCTGATGTTCTGACTGGAGCCATCCATGACCGCCGCCGCCCTTTCCTACGACTACGACCTCTTTGTCATCGGCGGGGGCTCTGGTGGCGTGCGAGCAGCACGTGTCGCCGCCTCGCTCGGGAAGAAAGTCGCGATTGCCGAGGAATACCGTTTCGGCGGCACCTGCGTCATTCGCGGCTGCGTGCCGAAAAAGCTGTTCGTCTACGCCTCGCAGTTTCCCGAGCATTTCGAGGACGCCGCCGGTTACGGCTGGACCGTGGGTGAAAGCGCGTTCGACTGGGGCAAGCTGATTGCCGCCAAGGACAAGGAAATCGATCGTCTGGAAGGTCTCTACCGCCGTGGGCTCGAGAATGCCGGCGCCGAGATCCTCGCGACCCGTGCCGAACTGGTGGATGCGCATACGGTGCGTCTGGTTGCCACCGGCAAGACGGTGACGGCAGACCGTATCATCGTCGCCACCGGCGGTACGGCCAACCCGCATGAGGCGCTGCCGGGTCACGAGCTTTGCATCACTTCCAACGAGGCGTTCCACCTCGAAACCCTGCCGAAATCGATCCTGATCGCCGGCGGCGGTTATATCGCCGTGGAATTTGCCAACATCTTTCACGGTCTCGGAGTGGAGACGACGCTGATCTATCGCGGCAAGGAAATCCTGTCGCGCTTCGATCACGACATGCGGCGCGGTCTGCATGCGGCGATGGAGGCCAAGGGTATCCGCATCATCCTGACCGATGTGATCGAGGACGTGGCCAAGAACCCGGCCGGCGGACTGACGGCGCGCACCATGAACGGCGAGACGCTGCAGGTGGAGGCCGTGATGCTTGCGCTCGGCCGCGATCCCCACACCAAGGGTCTCGGTCTGGAGGCCGCCGGCGTCAAGACTAACGAGCGCGGCGCGATCATCGTCGACGACTATTCTCGCACCAGCGCGGACAACATCTATGCTCTGGGCGATGTAACCGACCGCGTACAGTTGACGCCAGTGGCGATCCATGAAGCGATGTGCTTCATCGAAACCGAATATCGGGGCAACCCGACCTCGCCGGATCACGACCTGATTGCGACCGCCGTCTTTTCGCAGCCGGAGATCGGCACGGTCGGCCTGTCGGAAGAGGAAGCGGGCAAGAAGTTTGCCGATGTTGAAGTCTACCGTGCCGAATTCCGTCCGATGAAGGCGACGCTGTCGGGGCGCACCGAGCGCACGATCATGAAGCTGATCGTCAATGCTGCGGACCGCAAGGTCGTGGGTGCGCACATTCTCGGTCACGAGGCGGGTGAGATGGCACAGCTTCTCGGCATCACGCTGAAGGCCGGCTGCACCAAGGACGATTTCGACCGCACCATGGCCGTACATCCGACTGCATCGGAAGAGCTGGTGACGATGTACAAGCCGAGCTATCTTTTGAAGAACGGCGAGCGCATCGACGGCTGATACGCCGCCTGGCTCTATATCCTCGATCCGTCGCTCTTGCAGCGGCTGATCGTACCGATCGGCATGGTTGCCGGTCTATGCAAGGACGGGGCAAAGCGTTATAAGCCCCGTCAATTTTCGAAGGGCACCATGGCCGGGACGGCCATAACGTGCAGATTGGGTTAGTATCATGGCACAGAACTGGACACCGAGCACCTGGAGGCAGAAGCCTATTCAGCAGGTTCCGGAATATCCGGACGCCAACAAGCTGCGCGAGACCGAGCAGCAACTGGCAACCTGGCCGCCGCTTGTCTTTGCAGGCGAAGCGCGCCGGCTGAAGAAGTCGCTTGCAAACGTGGCGGAAGGCAACGGCTTCCTGCTGCAGGGTGGCGACTGTGCCGAAAGCTTTGCCGAACACGGCGCCGATACCATCCGCGATTTCTTCCGTGCCTTCCTGCAGATGGCCGTTGTCCTGACCTATGGCGCCCAGCTGCCGGTGGTGAAGGTTGGCCGTATCGCCGGCCAGTTCGCCAAGCCGCGTTCTTCCGGCATCGAGACCCAGGGTGACGTGAGCCTGCCGAGCTACCGCGGCGACATCGTTAACGGCATCGAGTTCACCGAGGCTGCCCGTATTCCGGACCCGGAACGCCAGATCATGGCCTACCGCCAGTCTGCCGCGACGCTCAATCTTCTGCGCGCGTTTGCGATGGGCGGTTACGCCAATCTCGACAATGTGCAGCAGTGGATGCTGGGCTTCATCAAGGATTCACCGCAGGCGGACCGTTACCGCAAGCTGGCCGACCGCATTTCCGAAACCATGGATTTCATGCGGGCGATCGGCATCAACTCGGAAAACAATTCGAGCCTGCGCGAGACCGATTTCTTCACCAGCCACGAGGCCCTGCTTCTCGGCTATGAAGAAGCGCTGACCCGCGTCGATTCCACCTCGGGCGACTGGTACGCGACGTCGGGCCACATGATCTGGATCGGTGACCGCACGCGCCAGGCCGACCATGCGCACATGGAATTCTGCCGTGGCATCAAGAACCCGCTTGGCCTCAAGTGCGGCCCTTCGCTGCAGCCGGATGACCTGATCAAGCTGATCGACATTCTCAATCCGGCCAACGAAGCCGGCCGTCTGACGCTGATCTGCCGTTTCGGCCATGACAAGGTTGCCGATCATCTGCCGAAGCTGATCCGCGCTGTCGAAAAGGAAGGCCGCAAGGTCGTATGGTCCTGCGATCCGATGCATGGCAACACGATCACGCTCAACAACTACAAGACCCGCCCGTTCGAACGTGTCCTTTCGGAAGTCGAAAGCTTCTTCCAGATCCACCGCGCCGAAGGCACGCATCCGGGCGGTATCCATGTCGAGATGACCGGCAAGGATGTGACCGAATGCACGGGTGGCGCACGTGCGGTGACTGGCGCCGATCTGCAGGATCGTTACCACACCCATTGCGACCCGCGCCTCAACGCCGATCAGGCGCTGGAACTCGCCTTCCTTCTGGCCGAGCGCATGAAGACCGGTCGCGACGAGAAGCGCATGGCAGCGGTCGCCGTTTGATCACTCGTGATCTGAACTGAAAAAAGAGGCCGGCGTCGGGGGGAGACGCCGGCCTTTTCAGTCTGCCCGTTCGCGAAACGCTGAACAGAACGGGCGCGGGGTGGATGGGATGTCCCGCGATTGCAGTTCTCCGAATATGCCGCCTGAGCCTGGATTTGGGGGGGCGGGGTCCGGCAGTGGCTTTATATTCGAAGATGTTAATATAATGCCGGCATGCTGTTAACAAAACCTTTATTTAGAGATAACTAATTTGTGCCCGTGATTTTCATGGTCGGTCATCCCTTAAACCGTGGCTGAACGCCTGCGCAGACCGCAGCGATTTTCTGTGTTAAGCCGTGCTACACCGTGAAGGGAGTGACGCAGGTGCTGCGCAGTTCGATCGAGATCTTCAACATCCGCAACCGCTCGAGGCGGGTCGTCTGGCAGACGGAGCAGCTTTTCGAGGCGCCGAACTGGTCGCCGGACGGCCGCAGCCTGCTGCTCAACTGCGATGGCCGTCTGTATCGCCTGCCGCTGGACGGGGAAGTCACGCCGCAGGCCGTCGATACCGATTTTGCGATCCGCTGTAACAATGATCACGGCATTTCACCCGATGGCACGCTGATTGCCATTTCCGACAAATGCGAGTTCGATAAATCGGCCATTTATGTGCTGTCGGCGCAGGGCGGTATGCCGAGGCTGGTGACGCGCAACCTGCCGTCCTATTGGCATGGCTGGTCTCCGGATGGCCGGCGCTTCGCCTTTTGCGGCATCCGCGAGCAGGTTTTCGATATCTATTCGATTGCGATCGATGGCGGCGAGGAGCTACGCCTGACCTTCGGCGAGGGCCGAAATGACGGCCCGGACTATTCGGCGGACGGGCGCTGGATTTATTTCAATTCCAGCCGCAGCGGCCGCATGCAAATCTGGCGTGTGCCGGTGCAAGGCGGGTCTGCCGAGCGCATGACCGACAGCGACTACGGCGACTGGTTTCCGCATCCCTCTCCGAAAGGCGATAAGGTCGTGTTTCTTTCCTACGACGGCGATGTCTTCGACCATCCGCGTGATCTTGATGTCCGCGTGCGTCTGATGGATATGGATGGCGGCAATGTTGAAACGCTGTTCGAGCTTTTTGGCGGGCAGGGTACCATGAACTCTCCCAACTGGGCGCCGGATGGCGATGAATTTGCCTATGTCCGTTATTTCCCTCTGCCCTGAAGGCGTTTGGCCATGCTGACGCAACCGAAACCCGAGGACGCGCTGACCGCTGCGGAACCTTTCGCGACAAACGAACGTGCGGCCGTCTATCGCGCCATCCATACCAGACGCGACGTGCGCGACCAGTTCCTGCCCGACGCCTTGCCGGACGATCTGGTGATGCGTCTGCTGGACGCGGCACATGCAGCCCCTTCCGTAGGCTTCATGCAGCCATGGAGCTTCATTCTCGTGCGCGACGAGGCCACCCGCGCGCAGGCCTATCAAGCCTTCTCGCGCGCCAATGCCGAGGCTGAGAACCTGTTTTCCGGCGACCGGGCGCAAACCTATCGCGGCCTGAAGCTGGAAGGCATCCGCAAGGCGCCTCTGTCGATCTGCATCACCTGCGATCCAGATCGGGCGGGCCCGGTCGTGCTGGGACGCACCCACAATCCGCGCATGGACGCCTATTCGACCGTCTGTGCCGTGCAGAACCTATGGCTGGCGGCACGGGCGGAAGGTGTGGGCGTCGGCTGGGTCAGCATCTTTCATGATGCCGATATCAAGGCGCTGCTGGGCATTCCTGAACGTGTCGAAATCGTCGCCTGGCTCTGTCTGGGATTTGTCGATCAGCTTTACAGCGAGCCGGAACTGGCGGTGAAGGGCTGGCGCGAGCGGCTGGCGCTGGCGGACCTTGTCCACGAAGGTCGCTGGCCGCAGGACGAAGCCTGATCCCCCTATGGCCGCAAGCGCGCGTGTCCGCGGGTGCTATTGTCGCAGTTGTGCGCCGCCGGCTGGATTGGCGAGATCGATCGTGCTCGGGTTCGGGAAAAACTGTGGTCCGACGATGCGAACCTTTTTCGACGGATCATAGTCGCGCTCCGGCACCGGTGGCAGGTCCGCTGCCTTGGCTTTCTCGACGACCGGAGGCGGATCGCTGAAGGTAATGATCGAAGATTGTTTGGGTGCCGCCAGCGTGACGACCGAGGATGAACTGCCGGCATCGGTACCGCCCTCGGTATCAGCCACGCCAGGCACGAATTCGGAATCGGGGGCGGCGCAGTTATTGGCTGCGATTTCGGAACGGATCAGCCTGGTCTCGTGACCGGTGATGACGAGGCTGCGAGCCTGATTGCGGGCTGCCAGGATATCCCTGCGGTTCTGCTCCATCTGCGCCAGCGTCTGCCGCAAGGCACGGCAGGCGTCGTCGTTGGGGCCGCCGAGCGGCGTGACGCTGATCGAGCCACATTCATGGCGGCGCATGTCGAGCCTCAGCTTGCGGATCTCGACATTCTGCCGGGTCACTGCCTGCGCATGAGCGCGCACATCGCCGGTACTGCCGATGATCTGCGGCGCGTTGGCAAGGCGCCGGAAAAGGTTTTGGCAAAGCGCGGCCTGATCCTGCGCGATAGCGGACAGTGGGCTGAAACAGATGACCAGCGACAGCAATCTGTGAGGTCGCATCCTTGCCTCCCTACGGCCCCGCCTGTTGTGGGACCGTCATCGTCTCGTTGTCGAATGCCGAAGGCGAATGGTTCCGCCTTCGGAGCGACAGTATCACAAACCCTTAGGCCAGGATGGCCGGCAGGGTCGGTTGCGAGGCCTCGGCAACGGCGATCGCCGTCATGTTGACGACACCGCGCGACGTCACCGACTGGCCGAGAATATGGGCGGGAAGCGCCGCACCTACCAGGATCGGTCCGACATGCAGCGCATCGGTCATGTTGCGGGCGATGCCGAGCGAAATGCTGGCGGCATCGAGGTTCGGGAAGATCAAAAGGTTGGCCTCGCCGGTCAGCGTACTGTTCGGCATGGCGCGCTTGCGCACCACTTCGGACAGGGCGGCACCCCCCTGCATTTCGCCGTCGATTTCCAGATGCGGCGCCTTTTCGCGAACCAGCGTCAGCGCCTCGCGCATCTTGCGTGCACTTTCCGAATCACGCGAACCGAAATTCGAATGGCAGATCAATGCCGCCTTCGGCACGATGCCAAAACGCTGAACTTCCTGCGCGGCAAGAACGGTGATCTCGGCGATCTCGGCGGCCGACGGGCTGTAGTTCACGAATGTATCGGTGAAGAACATCGCACCGCGCTGGGAAATCAGCAGGCTGAGGCCTGACAGCGTGCAGGCGCCGGGACGCATGCCGATGATCTGGCGGATGTGGCGCAGGTGGCTGTCATAGCGACCTTCGAGACCGCAGATCAGCGCATCGGCCTCGCCGCGCTTGACCGACAGGGCGCCAATGATGGTGTTGTTGGTGCGCACCAGCGTGCGGGCCGCCTCCGGGTTGATGCCGGCGCGGCCGACGAGGGCGAAATAATCATCGACATAATCGCGGTAACGCGGATCGTCTTCCGGGTTGACGACGGCGAAATCCTCGTTTGGGCGCAGCCGGATGCCGAAACGCTTGAGTCTCGCCTCGATGACCGACGGGCGACCGATCAGCGTCGGCACCGCGATCTGCTCGTCGAGCAGGACCTGTACGGCGCGCAGCACCCGCTCGTTTTCGCCCTCAGCGAAGATGACGCGCTTCTTTTCCGTAGCCTTGGCCGTGGCGAAGATCGGCTTCATCACGAAACCGGACCGCCAGACGAACCGGTTCAACTGGTCCAGATAGGCGTCGAAATCCTGGATCGGGCGGGCGGCGACACCGCTTTCGGCGGCAGCTCTGGCGACGGCCGGCGCGATGCGCAGGATGAGGCGCGGGTCGAAGGGCGAGGGGATCAGGTAGTCCGAACCGAAAATCGGCGTTTCGCCCGAATAGGCCCGGGCAACGACGTCGGAGACTTCCTCGCGGGCAAGGGCCGCGATCGCCTTGACCGCCGCCATCTTCATTTCCTCATTGATCGTGGTCGCGCCGCAATCGAGCGCACCTCGGAAAATATAGGGAAAGCAGAGGACGTTGTTGACCTGATTGGGGAAATCCGAACGGCCGGTGCAGATCATCGCATCCGGGCGGGCGGCGCGGGCGAGTTCCGGCATGATTTCCGGTGTCGGGTTCGCAAGCGCCATGATCAGCGGCTTGTCCGCCATCTGGGCCAGCAGTTCCGGCTTCAGGACGCCGGCGGCCGAAAGGCCGAGGAACACGTCGGCGCCAGCGATATTGTCGGCCAGAACCCGGTTGTCGCTCTTCTGGGCATAGACGGCTTTCCACTCGTCCATCAGCTCGGTGCGGCCTTCATAGACCAGACCTTCGATATCGTGGACCCAGATGTTTTCCTTCCTGGCGCCGAGCGAAACCAGCAGGTTGAGGCAGGCAAGGGCGGCAGCACCGGCGCCCGAGGCAACGATCTTGACGTCGGCGATGTTCTTGCCGGCCAGTTCCAGACCGTTTAGGATACCGGCGGCGACGATGATGGCAGTGCCGTGCTGGTCGTCGTGGAAGACCGGGATGTTCATCTTGTCGCGCAACTGGCGCTCGACCTCGAAACATTCCGGCGCCTTGATGTCCTCAAGATTGATGCCGCCAAAAGTCGGCTCGAGAGCCGCAATGGTCGAGACCATTTCCTCGACCTTCGGCGCGTCGATCTCGATGTCGAAAACGTCGATGCCGGCAAATTTCTTGAAGAGAACGGCCTTGCCTTCCATGACAGGCTTGGAAGCGAGCGGACCGATATTGCCCAGCCCCAGAACCGCCGTGCCGTTGGAAATGACGGCGACAAGATTGGCGCGTGCGGTGTAGTCCGCCGCGGTTTCCGGATTGTCGCGGATGGCAAGGCAGGGAGCGGCAACGCCCGGCGAATAGGCGAGCGCGAGGTCGCGCTGGTTGCCGAGCGGCTTGGTGGCCTGGATTTCCAGCTTGCCCGGGCGGGGATACTGATGGAAGAACAATGCCTGTTCTTCAAGTTCGCCATTGCTGGAGGGATTGGCAGGCGTATCGGACATGTTCGATGTCATTGCGACCTCGGTCAAATTTCTTTTTCGAGGTCCCTCAATACAACAAATGGCCGAAGGGTCCAGCCGCATATTGAGCCGTGCCGTCTTCCAAGGGCGATGTTGCGTGCGGGTGACGTGCGGTGGCAACGGATACAAAAGCCGGCGCCTGTCATGTTCGTGAAACACGAGTCTGTTTTTCAGAAGTCAGGACGACGCGACGAGAGGGCGGTTTCGTGACTGGGCAAATGCAAACTGGGCAAATCGAAACGAAGCATTTCAGAACCCTGTTCATTTCCGACGTGCATCTCGGCTCCAAGGCGGCACGCACGGATTTCCTTCTGGATTTCCTGCGCTACCACGAGGCCGAGACGATCGTGCTGGTCGGCGACATCGTCGACGGCTGGCGGCTGAAACGCAGCTGGTACTGGCCCCAGGACTGCAATGACGTGGTGCAGAAACTGCTGCGCAAGGCGCGCAAGGGCACCCGCATCATCTATATCCCAGGCAATCACGACGAATTCCTGCGATCCTTCCCGGGTGTGCATTTCGGCGGCATCGAAGTCGCCGACCGGATCATTCACGAAACAGCGGATGGCCGTAAATATCTCGTTTTACATGGAGACCAGTTCGACGTCGTGGTGCGCAACATCCGTCTGCTCGCCTATCTCGGCGATTGGGCCTATGACGCTGCCATCGTCATTAATATCGGTCTTGCCGCCATCCGCCGCAAGCTTGGCCTGCCTTACTGGTCGTTCTCGGCCTGGGCGAAACTGCAGGTCAAGCAGGCGGTCAATTTCATCGGCGAATTTCAGAACGTGGTGGCCGATGAAGCGCGGCGCGCCGAGGTCGATGGGGTCATTTGCGGCCACATTCACCACGCGGTTATGGAAGACATCGATGGCATTCACTACGTCAATACCGGCGACTGGGTGGAAAGCTGTACGGCGATCGCCGAGCATGCCGACGGCTCGTTCGAGCTGATCACCTGGCGCCATGTAGCGGCAACGGCGCAAGTGCATGCGCTGCCGGCGCCGGAAAAGCGCGACGTCGTAGCGACGCAGGCTGCCTAATCCTTGAACGACCTTATGCTTGACCTGTCGCGAGCCATCGACCGAATCGTCTGTTGGATGCGTCGTCGGATGCTCGGGGCAGGCCAGAAGGCGACGGAGAGCGGGGCTCAGCCCCACAATTCCGGCTGCGGCGCACTCACCAGCGATCCGTCATAACGCAGGCCCGGAACGCGATCCCGAGCAAGCAGCAGCGGGCCGTCGAGATCGGCGTAATCGCAGCCCTGTGCAAGCAGTACCGCCGGCGCCATGGCAAGTGATGTGCCCACCATGCAGCCGACCATGATTTTAAACCCCAGCCGTTTCGCTTCCGCCTTCATGAGCAGTCCCTCGGTCAGGCCGCCGCTCTTGTCGAGCTTGATGTTGACGGCATCGTAGCGATCACGAAGCGCCAAAAGATCGTCCGTCGAATGCACGCTCTCGTCTGCGCAGATCGAAACCTTCCGGGATATGCCGTTCAAGATCGAATCCTTGCCAACCGGCAGCGGTTGCTCGATCAGTTCGATATTCGCCTGTGCCGCGACCGCTAGGTGATGTTCGATATTGGCCGGTGTCCAGCCTTCGTTGGCATCAACGACAATCCGTGCATTGGGAGCGGCCGCGCGCACGGCGCGAATACGATCTGCGTCGTTTTCCGTGCCAAGCTTGATTTTGAGAAGCGGACGATGGGCATTGGCGGCAACCTGTGTCGCCATGGTGGCCGGGTCGGCGAGCGAGATGGTGTAGCAGGTGACGACCGGCGCGGGATCGGCCATGCCGAGAAGCGTTGCGACACGTGCACCGCCCGATTTGGCCTCAAGATCGAACAGGGCGCAATCGATCGCATTGCGCGCCGCGCCCGACTTCATTTCGCGCCGCAGAGACAGGCGGTCCATTCCCTGTTCGATGGCAGGCGCCATCGCGCGAATCGCCTCGAATACGCCGTCGATGGTTTCCCCGTAACGGCGATAGGGCACGCATTCACCGCGGCCGGTAAAGCCGTTTTCGCCGATTGTGCAGGTCACAACCTCGGCTTCAGTCTTCGAGCCGCGGGAAATCGTGAAGCTTCCGGCGATCGGAAAGGATTCTGTTGTGGCTTCGAGGTGACGCCGCATGGATTTAGCTTCCCGCGCATGGCATTTCGTTAACAGGTGTTTATATTGCCGTTTCCCGATGCGCTATCAACGGGCGTTGAGCAGAAGAAGATTTATGCAGGCACAGCCGAACCCCGCCGAGATGTCGGACGCGGACATCAGGATCGAAGAGATCGACAATGGGGGACAGCGTCTGGTCCTGACCGGGAACTGGCGCAGCCATGGCATTTCGGCCGTGCTCCCAAAACTGTCGAAGATCGAATCCGGCAAGGCCAATGGCCGGCTGGAGGTGGATGTCAGCGAAATTGAGGGGATCGACACGGCTGGCGCCTGGCTGTTGCGCCGCCTGATGACCCGCCAGAGGGATGCGGGCGGCGAGATCGAGCTGGCTGGCGCCGATGCCAAGCTGCGCGAACTGTTGGATGTGCTGCCCGAAAAGACGCCTGAGCCGGAAAAGATTGCCGATAACAGCACACTGTTCCAGCGTATCTTTTCCCCGACGGGCGAGGTCATGGTTGCGCTCGGTCGGGATCTCGTTTCGGCCATGAACATTCTGGGCTCTGCCGTGCGGGGCGCGCAGATGAAGCTTGGCCACGGCGCGGGCGTGTCGCCGGCTTCTGTGGTAACCCATATCGATCGCATGGGTGTGCGCGCGACACCGATCATCTTGCTGATGTCGTTTCTGATCGGCGCGATCATTGCCCAGCAGGGCGCCTTCCAGCTGCGCTATTTCGGCGCCGAACTGTTCGTCGTCGATCTGGTGGGCATTTTGCAGTTGCGCGAAATCGGCGTCCTCTTGACCGCAATCATGATCGCTGGCCGTTCCGGCAGCGCGATTACCGCGGAAATCGGATCGATGAAGATGCGCGAGGAAATCGATGCTCTGACCGTGATCGGTCTCAACCCGATCGGCGTTCTGGTTTTTCCGCGGCTGGTGGCGCTGACGATTGCGCTGCCGCTACTGTCCATCATAGCCAATTTCGCGGCGCTGACCGGTGCCGCGGTCATAACCTGGGCCTATTCCGGCATCACGTTCGAGACCTTTCTCGGGCGCCTGAATGAAGCGATCGACTATTCCTCCGTGGCATCCGGCATGATCAAGGCGCCGTTCATGGCGCTTGCTATCGGCATCGTTTCGGCAGTGGAAGGCCTGAAGGTCGGAGGCAGCGCCGAATCGCTCGGCCAGCACGTGACCGCTTCCGTGGTGAAGTCGATCTTTGCGGTCATCCTGATGGATGCGCTGTTTGCGATCTTCTATTCCGCGATCGATTTTTAAGGCGACGACGAATGGCCGCAAGCGAAACACTGGAGCGCCAGACCCTGGAGAAAGAGATACCGGCAAACGGTGATCGCGACATCATTCTTGAGGTCCGCGATCTGACCGTCGGTTTCGGCTCCAAGATCGTGCTCGATAACCTGAACCTCGATATCTATCGCGGTGAAATTCTGGGATTCGTCGGCGCGTCCGGCACCGGCAAGTCGGTGCTCATGCGCACCGTGTTGCGGCTCCTGCCGCATCGGTCGGGCACGATCAAGATCTTGGGCGTGGATTACGATACGGCCGACGAGCAGAAGCGCATTTCGCTCGATACGCGGCTTGGCGTTCTTTTCCAGCATGGCGCGCTGTTTTCGGCACTGACGGTGAAGGAAAACATCCAGCTGCCGATGCGCGAATATCTGCGGCTACCGCAGTCGCTGATGGATGAGCTGGCCTATCTGAAGCTGGAGCTTGTCGGACTGCCGGCCGATGCGGCCGACAAATATCCTTCGGAACTGTCTGGCGGCATGATCAAGCGCGCAGCCCTTGCGCGTGCGCTGGCGCTCGATCCGGACCTGGTGTTTCTCGACGAACCGACTTCCGGCCTCGACCCGATCGGAGCCGCCGACTTCGATGCGCTGATCGCCAAGCTGCGCGATACGCTGGGACTTACCGTCTACATGGTGACGCACGATCTCGACAGCCTGTTCTCGGTCTGCGACCGTATTGCCGTGCTCGGCCAGAAGAAGGTATTGGTGGAAGGAACGCTGGACGACATGTTTGCCTGCGACGACCCTTGGGTTCAGTCTTATTTCCGCGGCAAACGCGCACGTTCGGTGGTGACCGAGCCGATCGACCGAGCCGCCGAATACCCAGAAAAGTGACCGGAATTCATGGAAACCAAAGCCAACTACGCCCTTGTGGGATTTTTCACCCTTCTGGTGGTCGCCGCCGCCTTCGGCTTCGTCTACTGGATGGCGCAATATGGCCGCGGCGGGCCGACGGGCGAATTGGCGATCCGCATTCCGGGCTCCGCCAACGGCCTGTCTGTCGGTTCGGCGGTGCGCTTTAACGGCATTCCCGTCGGGACCGTGCGCAATCTGGCCATCGATCCGGACGATCCGCGCTATTCGATCGCCTTCACCGAGGTTCAGCTGGAGGCGCCGATCTACCAGTCGACCAAGGCGGTTCTTGAAGTGCAGGGCCTGACCGGCGCCGCCTATATCGAACTGTCGGGCGGTCGCGTCGGGGAGGAAAATATCGTCAAGAAAGCGCAGGATGCAGGCCGCCCGGCCGTGCTGATCGCCGACCAGTCGAGCGTGACCAACCTTCTGGCCACGGCCGACCAGATCCTCAAGCGCGCCGATTCCGCCATCGGCGATATCCAAGGCTTTGTCGCCGATGCTCGCGGGCCGTTGACGGAAACGATCAAGCACGCCGAGACGTTTACGGCTTCGTTGAGCGACAATGCCGGCGCCATCGACGAATTCTTGCAAAGCCTGTCGGCGCTTTCAGGAACATTCAACACGGTATCGCAACGCATCGATTCGACACTCGAGGCGGCCGAACAGCTGGTGCGTGCTGTCGATGCCAACAAAATCAACAACATCCTCAGCAATGCGGAAAAGGTTTCCGGCGATATTGCCGCTTCCTCGACGGAACTGCCGGGCATTGTCGCCGAGGTCAAGCAGACCGCGGCGAGCTTCCGTCAGGTCGGTCTCGATACCCAGAATGTGCTGCGGCGCGCCGAACAGGTCATGGCCTCGGTCGATCCGAAACAGGTCGGCGCCGCGGTGGAGAATTTTGCGCAGGTTTCCGCCGATGCGCGCGGCGCGGTCGCTTCGGCGCGTGACGTGGTCGATGGTGTCGCTGCCCGCCGTGACGAGATCGATCGCGCAATCGGCGACTTTTCCGAACTGGCCAAGAAGCTGAACGAGGCATCCAGCCGCGTCGACGGCATTCTTGCGAAGGTCGATACGATGGTGAGCGGCGACAGTTCCGAAGGCATGTTCGCCGAGGCGCAGAAGACCTTGCAGTCGATCCGCGCCGCGGCCGACAATCTCAATGGCCGCATTGGCCCGATCGCAGACAATATCAATCGCTTCTCGTCTTCCGGCCTGCAGAACGTGCAAAGCCTGGTGGGCGACATGCGGCGCACGGTGGACAATCTCAATCGCGCGATCACCAATTTCGACAACGATCCCCAGCGCCTCATCTTCGGCGGGGACGAGGTCAAGACTTATGACGGCAGGACCCGGCGTTGATGGCGTATGTTGCGTTCAAGAACAGGGCTTATGGGAGCGTGAAAATGGGTTCGAAGTCTGTTGGGCTCGGTCGAGGCGCGATGCTGGCCTTGCCGCTGATGGCAGTGCTGTTGTCCGGCTGTGGCGGAAAGGCCAATAACGACACATTCGACCTGTCGCTGACGCCGATGGCCAGCAATTCGGGTTCGGCGAAAGGCCGTCAGATCCTGGTTCCCGAGCCCACGGCTTTGAAATCGCTCGACAGCGAACAGGTCGTGGTGCGTGTATCGCCGTCCGAAATCCGCTATCTCGCCAATTCGCAGTGGGGAGACCGTCTGCCGCGCATCGTTCAGTCTAAACTGGTGGAGGCGTTCGAGAACACCGGCAGGCTTGGGGGCGTCGGCAAGCCCGGGCAGGGGCTGGCGATCGATTACCAGGTCGTGACCGATATCCGTGCTTTCGAAGTCAATGCTGCGAGCCCGAAAGTGGCGGCGGTCGAGATTTCGGTCAAGATTCTCAATGACCGCAATGGCTCGGTGCGGGCGCAGAACGTCTTCCGTGCGACCGTGCCCGTGTCAGGTGAAGACAATGCGACCTTCATTGCCGGGATCAACCGTGCCTTCGCCAAGGTCGGTGCCGATATTGTCGACTGGACCCTGAAGTCCATCTGAGGCCACGGGAAAGCCGCGACAGCTGTTGAGAAGCGCAGTCGAAGGCCGTGTTCGGTGTCCTCAATCTCAATCTCGACAAAGGCCGAGGCCGAAAGCGTGCGCGCGACGGCTCTCTCAGATCGCGTTCAAAAGTGCGGCGATCGAACCGCCGCTTCTTTCCGCGCGGCCAGGAGGTACATCCCTCCCGGCACGGTTCGTCCCGTTTCGACAGCAGCGTTTCCGGCGGAGCCGGCTTTCGAACTTGCAGCCCTGAAACGAAGAGAGTTCCGTTCTCCGCCGAGACTGCAGCCTGAACATTCCTGTAGTCCGGCTGAGCACGCCGCTCACCCATCCGCGCTGTAAACGGAACCACGCCCTCCCGACCGTTCCACCCTGACATCCTCGCAAGTACCCGTCGTGGAGCGGCGCCGTCGCGACCAGACTGTATATGAGAACGCAGCCAATGGGCCCTATGCGCTCAGCCCAAGTGAGACGCTCGCTACATAGGTACTATCAGGCCCAAACGGCGGGTGTCGGGCACCTGAGCCCGAGCCTCAAGGGCGGCGGAATGGTGTTGGCGTCCTTATAGAACGTCGCGACGGGAATATCCGTGCCGCTCAATAGCGGTCGCCTCCGCCGCCTCCGCTCGGTGTCTGCCATCACCCCAATCGCGGCATGCAACCGTTCGGATCAGGACTGCAGCAATGATTTATCCGCGAGCGTGGTGTCTTCGCTGCGCGCATAGATCAGGGCATGCAACGCGTCCTGCACGCATAACAGCAGGCGGAAGGCTTCGCTCTCGCTGCGCAATGGCAAGGCCGACCGCCGCATGTCGCGCAGATGACTGAGCTTGAGGGCGATATCGATATCGTCTGAATACAGGTGCGCCACAGAGACCTCCTGGTTCCTGTGGCGCAGTCTATCAGAAACTGACGGTGTATCAACTATCGATCAACAACCAACGCGATTATTGTTTAGTTGAAGCGACCGGCGGCGTGGGCCAGCATTGTATAGACCTTGCCAGTGTCCGATGTCAGGTAGCTCTGCGTGACCGTCTTGTCGCGGTCGGTGCGGGCCACATCGGCAAGCAGCTTTTCGAAATCGGCGATGTAGCGGTCGACAGCGGTCCGGAATTCTGGCTCGCGATCGTACTTGCTCTTGATATCGTCGAAGGTCTGCTGACCCTTGAGCGTATAGAGGCGACGAGTGAAGACATCGCGCTCGCCACGCTGGTAGCGCCGCCACAGGTCGACCGAGGCGTTGTGGTCGATTGCCCGCGCGATGTCGACCGACAGCGAATTGAGCGATTCCACCATGTGGCGCGGATTGCGGGTGTCGCCGCCGTGACGCGTCGAGGTTTCCGGCGCGCTGCGCACGGGCTGGCGCGGCGCAGTTTCCGCCTGCTCGTCACGCGAAGCGCCGCGCAGGAGATCGCTGATCCAGCCGCCATTATCGTCACGACGCGGTGCCGGTTCAGAGGCTCGCGATGGCTGCGTCGACATGCCTTGATCGGCCGGCAGGCTGCCACGCAGAAGGCCGCCGGGCACGCTGCCCGACAGTGCACCGCCGAGACCGCCCGACAAGATGTCACGCGCAGGCTGCGGCGCGGCCGCGGGCTGCTGTGCCACCCGCTGTTGCAGGTTCGGCTGCGGGGAGACGGGCTGCTGAGAAGCCGGCTGCTGCAATACGGGTTGCTGCAGCACGGACTGGTGAAGCGCCGGGGCCGGCTGTTCGGGTGCGACGGATGCCGGTTGATAGGTCTGCTGCGGAGCCACCGGGGCGGCGGCCGGAGCAGGGCGGGGTGCAGGCGCGGGGGCGGAGCGAACCGGTTCGGCCACTTCCAGCTGCTGCGTGGAACGCCCGACCAGCGTCGAAATGTCCTGCAAGGCCTTGATCTGTTCGGAGACCGCGCGTCGCATCGCGGCAGCGCTTTCCTTGGCCTCTTCCGGCAGATCGAAAGCGCCGCGCTTCAGTTCCGAACGGGTCGCGTCAAGTTCCTTGCGGATGTCGACGGCCGAGCGACGGATCTCGTCGGTGGCGCCGGCAAAGCGGCCGATCGCGTCATCGACGGACTGGCGCAGGGTTTCACGCAATTGGTCGGCCGCCATGTCGGATTTGCCGGTGGCATCGGCCAGCATGCGCTCGACATCGGAAAGCGAGCCGGCAATGCCGTCCTGCATGCGCGCCGCGACATCGCGCGAACGACGCTCGGCTTCGCTGAGCGTACCCTCGATGGCGCGGGTTGCTTCCTGGCCGGCGTTGAAGAAGGCATTGCGCATGTTTTCGGCGGTGATTTCGGCGCGCTGCTGGGTTTCCCCGAGCGAGCGACCGATATCGGCAAACGAGGCCTGGAGGCCTTCGCGAAGCCGCGAAGATACCTGCGAGGAACGGTCTTCGGCGCGGTCGAAAGCGCCTTCGACGAGGTTCGTCAGGTTCCGCATCGTCACTTCGATCTCTTCCGAACGCTTTACGAGGCCGACCGACAGGTCGCGCAGCGCCGCCTGGCGCTCATCGAGCGTGCCGACGAGATTGGACTGGGCCGCACCCAGCAGTTCCGATGCCTGACCAAGCACGCGCGAGTGTTCGTCGAAGCGTCCAACGATATTGCCGACCTGCGACAGCGTCGCCGACGAGACGTTCTGCAGCCGATCGACATTGTTTTCCAAAAGCCGGCTGGCACTGGAGACAACATCCGCAGACTGGCTCGCGGACTGGGAGAACCGCTCGGCGGTTGCACCGAGGCGCTCGTCTGCGGCGCCGAGCTGTTCGGCAGCGCGTTCGATCGTGCCACCCAGTTCCGCAGCCGTGCGCTGCACCAGCGAGGCGATGCCGGTATTGCTGTCTTCCAGACGCGAGATCAGGCTCTGAACGCTGGCCGCCAGACCCTGTTCGACGCCCTGCATGCGGCCGGCAACTTCCTCGCCGCGCTGGCTGATCGCCGACAGCGTATCATTGGTGCGGGCCGCGAGGGCATCCACCAGCGCGTTGTTTTCGTCGCGCAGACGCTGGCTGGTTTCCTCCGCGACCGCGGAAAGACGACCGGCAGTCTGCTCGGCCGTCGAGGCCAGCTGCTCGGCAGCGAGGCGGCCGGCTTCGGCATACTGTTCGAGAGCCGGACGCGCCTTTTCGTCGACCAGCCGCGAGAATTCGGCAGACCGGCTCGCAAGCATTGAGTTGAGATCGCGCGAGCGGTTGTCGAGCGACGAGCGGATCGCTTCGCCGCGGGCTTCCAGCGCCTTGTCGACCTGATCGATTGCGGCGTTGATTTCGCCGGCGGTCTGCGAAAGGGCATCGCGCACGCTGTCGCCGCGGGCACCAAGGGAGCGTTCCGCATCGCCGAGCGCATCCGAGATGGCGGCGACCTGACCCTTTACCAGTGCATCGGCTTCGGCAACCTTGTTGACGATCGAATTGCCGGCTTCCGAGAAGGCCTGCGCGACGGCTGCGGCCTGGCCGGACAGGCGGCCCTGGGTTTCGGAAATGCGGCTGACGATCTCGTTGGAACGTTCCTCGATAGACTGCGTGAATTCGGCGTTGCGCGCGCTGAGTTCCTCGGAGAACTGGCTGCCGGCGCGCGATAGCGACTCGACCGCGCGCATGGCTTCGCTATCCATGCCTTCGGCCGCCGTGGTCACGGCTTCGCGCATGGCGGAGGCTAGGGTGGCAGCCTTCCCCTCGATCGTGCGGCTGACGGCATCAAGGCCGACATTGAGCGCGCGGTCCATGGTGCCGAGCCGCTCTTCGAGCCGCTCATTGCCGGCTTCGAACGTGCTATCGATACGCGCTGCCGCGGTTTCGCTGGCGGCTTCAAGGCGGCTGCTGCCACCTTCGAGGCTGGCTTCGATGCGCTCGGCGGCTTCGCCGGCGACGCGCCGAAGATCGGCGGTACGTTCGGCGAGCGTCTCGCCAAGATTGCGGCCGACGCCATCGACCAGTTCGGAAACCGAACCGAGCTGTTCGCGCATGCGACCCTCAAGGCCGGTCAATGTGCCATCGACACGCTCGCTGGTTTCGTTGAGCGCGGTGGAGACGCCGCCGACGGTCTTTTCAATCCGGCTAGAGAACTGGTCGGCCGAACGGTTGATCTCGGCTGCCGCCGTGCTCAGCTTGGCGGCGATTTCGCCGGCGCTGGAGGTGAGGCGGCCTTCGAGGTCGTTACCGACGCCGTCGACAATGCCGCGCAGACCTTCCTGCTGCAGTTCCAGCGTCATTTCCAGCATGCTGGCGCTTGTGGCGATCGAGGTGCCGATCGACGTTGCCTGATCGGCAAGCATCTCGCTGAACTGGCCTTCGGCTTCGGTGAGAGTGGCCGAGATCATGTCTCGACGCTCGTCCAGCGTCGAACGCATGCGCTCGTAGCTGTTGTCCATCGTTTCCGACAGGCGGTCGTTGCCGGCGTCCATGGTTTCGGCGACACGCTCGTGGCCGGTGCTGATCATGGTTTCCATGCGCAGCAGGCCGTCGGTGATCGTATCCTCGAAACGTTCGGCATTCTGGCCAAGCGCCATCTCGATGCGGCCGGCGCCGCCGCCAACCGTGCGGTCGATCTGTTCGGCACCGTGTCCGAGCGCGCGGGCAATCTCGGCGCCGCGGTCCTGAAGCGTGTTTTCGAGACGCTGCTGGTTGTCGGCATAGACGCCCTGCAGGTTTTCGGTGCGCGCCGCAAAAGCGGCGGCGACGCGCTCGTCGGCACTGTTGATGCTGTCGAGCAGCGCGTTCGCCTTGTCCTCGATCGCGCCCGTCAGGCGGTCTTCCCCAAGGGCAAGCGAGGTCGCCATTTCCATCGACTTGTCGTCGAGGATATCGCCGAAGCGCTCGGTGGTGCGCGATACCATCTCGCCCATTTCGGTCATGCGGCGACCGAGATCCTGCTCGATGCGTTCGTGGCCCGAAGACAGGACGGTTTCCATGGCCGAAACGCGGGTATCGAGCACGCCGGCAATCCGCTCCGGCGCGCCGGAAACGGCGTCTTCGAGGCGGCTCGTGCGTTCGTCGAGAACCTCGGCAAGGCGTTCGTGGCTGCCGCTGACGGCGTTGACGATGGCCGCCGAATGACCGGCAAGCGTGTCGTCGAAACGGGTCTGGCTATCGGTCAGGGCGTTGAAAAGCGCGCCGCTGCGTTCCGCCATGACCGCGTCGATGCGCTCGTGCGCGCCGCCGAAACTGTCGGTGATCTCCGCTGCTCGGGCATTGAGCGTCTCGGTGAATTCCTGGGCGCGGCCTTCGAGCGCCCCGGACAGGGCGCGGCTCTTCTCATCGAAATCGGTGGAGAAGGCGGCGGCCGACGCCGCCAGGCTCTCGTTGAGTGCCCGGCCGGAATTCTCCAGGTTTTCGCTAAGATCGCGGCCGGAGGTTTCGAGCGTTTCAGCGAGCGCCCGGCTGCGCTGGTCGATGGCCTGCTGGAATTCGCTGGTGCTGGCGTCGAGCCCCTCCGTGAGGGCGGCCGCCGAGGTTGCGAGGCCGACGGTCAGCGCCAGGCTCTTGTCTTCGATCGCCTCCTGCAGCTCGGCGCTGCGGGCATCGAAGGCCTCGGTAAAGGCACGGCTGCGGGCGTCAAGCGCTTCGCCGATCCGGCTCGCACCGGTCTCAAGCGTGCTTTCGAGCATTTCCTGATTGGCGCCGAGAGTCGTTGCAAGCGCAAGCGACTGGTCCGTAAAGGCCGAGCCGATGCGTTCGATACTGGTCGACAGAATCCCTTCCACCGCCTCGGAATTGTTCTCGACGCTCTGCTTGATGCGCAGCAGGCTTTCGTTGAGCTTGGTGTCCAGCGAGCCGGAGCGCTGGTCGAAAGCGGTGGTGAACTCGTTGAGGCCGCTGTCGAACGTCGTGCTGAGCTGGCCGATCGTGGTCTGCAGCCGTTCCTCGAAGAGGCCGGTGCGCAGGTCGAGATCCATGACGGCATCGTCGGCCGCGGTCTGCAGGCTCTGACGGAAGGTCGAGCCCCGCTCGTCGAGGGCGGTGTTGAGCGAATTCAGGACGCCGTCGAGCGTGCCGGTGATGGCGCGTTCGCCCGAGGTCAGGCCCTCGGTGATTTCGCGGGTGCGCGCAACCAGTGTCTCGTTGAGCTGGCGCGTGCGGTCGGACAGGGCGGCATTGAGCTTTTCGGTGTTGGCGTCGAGTGTCGATGCACGCGTCTCGAACTGGCCGAGCAGGTCTTCGCCGCGTTCGCTGAGCGTCTTTGACAGGTCTTCGAGGCGAACATCGAATTCGCCGGCAAGCTGCTTGCCGGAGGCCTGCAGGGTCTGCACCATCGAATCGGTCTTGGCGGTGAGCAGCGAACCGAGTGCTTCGCCGGCCGCGTTCGAGCGTTCCATAAGCGTTGCGGCGCGCGTCTCGATCATCGAGGCAAACGCCTCGCCGGACGTGGCAAGGCGAACGGAAATCTCCTCGGTCGCGAGCGACAGGTCCTCCTTGAGCTGATCATGCGCGCCGACGATCGAAGCGCGAATGCGGTCGGCATGGTTGACGATGGCGTCGCGCTCGGAACCCAGTTCATGCACGAGGCCGCGCACGCGCAGTTCGTTGTCGGCATAGCTGCGCTCGAGCGCGTTCACTTCCGAATGGACAAGCGTTTCCAGCTCGGTCGCCCGGGCAATGGTGCGCTCAATGCCTTCGTTCATCGCCATGACTTCGCGGCGCACGGCCTGGCCGACCGACATGATGCGGTCCGTGGCGATGGTTTCCGGTTCGGACAGGCGCAGGGCCACCTCAGCCATCGAGCGGGCGGCGAGGCGCAGTTCGTGCGCACGCGCCATCATGATCGAGAAGGCGTAAAACAGCATGACCGGTACGAAGATACCGACGCCGATGGCGACGACGCCGGGCGTTTCGAGGACCTGTTCTACCGAGTTGAACTGCCAGATCTGCGACCCGTAGATCAACTGGCCAAGACCGAGGCCGCCGATCGTCCACAGCGTCGACAGAATGGTGGAGTTACGAAGGGCCGCCCGCATCGCTCCGCCATCGAGCGTGCGCAGCAGTGCGGCAGTCGGGCGACGGCTGGCATCATTGGCGGGCGAAAAGGTTGGCGACTTCGGGCCACCGGTCTCGCCGGCTGCCGGGCGCGCCTGTTCGGCGGCGGCCTTGCGTACTTCCGCCTGGCGGGCAACGGCCTGCTTTTCGCGCGCGGTGGGCTGCGGGCTTGCCGGCTTGCCGGAGGGAGCCCGGTCGGGCGCGGCCTGCTCCCGGGGCTGGGAGGCGGGACCAGAGCGAGGCTTCAGCTCTTCTTCGAAATCGTTGTTCAGCGCATCTTCCAGCGCCTGAAACGCGGTTTCGTCGATCGCATCGCTGTTGTTGTTCTTCACCATGCGGTTACGCCTCGTTACTAACACCGGTCATACCATCCGACCCGCTGCCGCATGCAAATGGCTCGGGTGACACGCCTGTCGGTTGAAGCCGTCGCCGACGGATATCGGCGATCGGATCGTCCTTATCTTATTCCAGTCCGGAACGCTTTCATTTCAAAGGGATGATAAGGAATGCTTACCGACCCGCCTTCCGGTGCGCGAAAATTTGGCCGAAACCGAGGCACACGCCGCGCCCAAGCGTATTGTAGTGGCACATTCCTCGGTGTGTTACAATTCGGGTCGGGGTCGCGGGGCCTTGCCCGGCAGGCCGTTAACAGAAAATACATCATATCGGCACACCAAACCCCTTCAAAATGCGAGGCTTCGTCAAAATTAACCATGACCGAAGAAAAGCCTGAACGAGCGATCCGGATTTAAGCGCAATACGCATTTTCGCCCTTCATTGTCTGGATCGTCTGCCTTTCTTCAACAGGACGAATGCTGATGGCCGCCGTTTCTCATGCTCTTGAACTGCCCGACAATGCGACAGTCGAGGATGCCTTCATCGAGGCGCCGTCGGCATCCCGCCCAATCGATCTCGTGCATCTTGCGCGCCAGACGATGGGTGACAAGGACCTTGAAATCGAAATCCTGTCGCTGTTTGCCCGGCAGGCGAGGGCGGCACTGGTGGAGATGACGGCTGGTGCCGTGCCCAAGGCCACGACCGCGCATCGGATCCGCGGTTCGGCAAACGCCGTAGGCGCCTTTCGGGTGGCGGCCATCGCAGGACAGATCGAGGCCGGGCACACCGATGCGGCATCGCTCGCGCGGTTCGGCGCCTGCGTGCTCGAGGCCGAACATTTTATCGGCACGCTTTGCCGCTGACATTCCGCTGATCGATTGCGGGCAGAGGGTGCCGCGAGCGAGGCCGCGCCGCCTTTTGCCTCGCCCGGCCCTTGTTGACTGCCAAGGCGTTTTATCGGAAGAGATGCGTTTCGCAACCGCTTCTCACAAAACAGTTCGGATACGCAGATCATGACCAAGCTTACCATCGTTGCCTTCGACGGCACCCGTTTCGAACTCGATGCGGCAGACGGATCGACGGTGATGGAAAATGCCGTGCGCCATTCGGTGCCCGGGATCGATGCCGAATGCGGTGGGGCCTGCGCCTGTGCCACCTGTCACGTCTATGTGGATGATGCCTGGTCTGAAACCGTCGGCGGACCGGCGCCGATGGAGGAAGACATGCTCGACTTCGCCTTCGATCTGCGCCCGACGTCCCGCCTTTCCTGTCAGATCAAGATGACCCCGGCACTGGATGGGCTGGTGGTTAGCGTGCCTGAACGCCAGGGCTGACGCGTCGTATCGTGCCACAAAAAAAGCCTCGCTGCGCCGAAGCGAGCGAGGCTTGAGGTAGGCACGTCACTGCAGGTGAGGGAGGGAACAGCTGCAGCAATGGGACGCACCGGGAGAACACCGTACAGAGCCCGTCAAGGCTGAAAGACTGGCGCACGATCCGGGGCCGACTGTCAGCCGCCAGGATCGGCGCACCTGCTGCACGTTCGCACCGCCTTGCTTGGTGCCGCAGGATTTGAAACCCGATCAACTGAAAATAATAATATAAGAAATTATTGAAATACGCCAGCCGAAGAATTACCTCTGATTGTCTGTAGGGTCGGATAGGCTCGCGTAAGTTTCAAGCGGCATCAGAACTTGTTCTCGCAGCGCGGCGGCGGTGAAACCCGGTCATGGGTCGGCAAGAGATCAGCCGATGGCGGTACGCAGTGCATGTGTATTGCGGAAACTGGCGAAAAGCCGGCGGACAGCGCCGCAGCCTTCGTTGCCAAGGTCGAACGTCTGGCCGCCCAGCAACCAGTCCCAGCAGATGCCCTTGATCATCCATTTCACGGCGTTGCAGGCGGAAGCTGGTGTCCAGCCGGACGCAAGGCGACCAGTGGCCTGCGCCCGTTGAAGGGTCTGTTCCAACTGCCTGTTATGCAGTTCCTCGAGTTCCTTCATCGCCTGATGAACCGGCGCAAATTCCTCGGTGAAGTTGGTGCGCAGCAGAATCGTCAGCATTCGCTGGCGCTGTTGATCGGTCGCCATGACCCGCATCCATTCGCAGGCCGAATCCTCGATCATGGTGAGCGCGTCCATACCGCAGCAGGAGGGATCCCGCAGTTCAAGCATATTTATAAGCGGTAGACGGAACGTGTTGTAGAGTTCCAGGAAAATATCGGTCTTGCTTGAAAAATGCCAATAGACGGCACCGCGTGTCACGCCGGCCGCAGCGGCGATATCGTCGAGCGTGCAGGCGGCGACGCCCTTTTCAAAAAACATTCTTTCGGCCGATTCCAGGATGGCCGCGCGGGTTTCCGCAGCTTCCGCCTTGGTTCGTCTCATATCTCCTCCTTTTCCCGTTGCTCGGGGCGCTTTGAAAAGCGCCCCGAGCAACGGTCCGGCGTCTTCGCGTAGGCGGCCGCTAAGGCCCGCTGTCGCGTCAATGGGCCGGGCGGGCCTCCTCGTCCGCGGTCTTGTCGTTGTCCTTGCGGCGGGCTTCCAGCGGCTCCTTGCGAGCATCCTTGGAGAACAGTCGCATGACGAAGACGAAGAAGGCCGGCACGAAGAAGATCGCGAGCAGGGTCGCCGAGATCATGCCGCCGAGGACCCCTGTACCGATGGCGTTCTGGCTTGCGGCGCTGGCGCCGGTGGCAATCGCCATCGGCACGACGCCGAGCGTGAAGGCAAGCGACGTCATCAGGATCGGGCGGAAGCGCAGATGCGCTGCTTCCACGGTCGCGTCGAAGACGCTCATGCCCTCGGCCCGCAGATCCTTGGCGAACTCGATGATCAGGATGGCGTTCTTCGCCGACAGGCCGATGATCGTGATCAGGCCGACCAGGAAGTAGACGTCATTCGGCATGCCGCGCAACGTTACGGCCGCAACCGAGCCGATGACGCCGAGCGGCACGACGAGCATGACGGACAGCGGGATCGACCAGCTTTCGTAAAGCGCCGACAGAAGCAGGAAGACGAACAGGATGGACAGCGCGATCAGAGCGGGTGCCTGGCTGCCGGACTGGATTTCCTGCAGCGACTGGCCTGTCCATTCGTAGCCGAAGCCGGACGGCAGCTGGTCGGCAAGGCGTTCCATCTCCGCAATCGCGTCGCCGGAAGAATAGCCGGGGCCGGCCTGGCCGGCGATACGGATCGACGGATAGCCGTTATAGCCGATGACCTGCGAGGGACCGCGCACCCATTCCGCCGTGGCAAACGAGGACATGGGCACCATCCCCCCGCTGGCATTGCGGACGTTGAGCTTCAGCAGGTCTTCCGTCTGCATGCGCTGGTTGCCTTCCGCCTGAACGGTGACGCGCTGCATGCGGCCGTTATTGGGGAAGTCGTTGACATAGGAGGACCCGAGGTTGGCGGTGATGGTCGAGTTGATGTCGGAGAAGGTGACCCCGAACGTGTTGGCCTTTTCGCGGTCGATCAACAGGTTGACCTGGGCCGCATCCGGCATGCCTTCGATACGCAGGCCGGCCAGCATCGGGCTCTTGGCGGCCTCCGCCATCAACTGGTCACGTGCCGCGCCGAGCGCCGCCTGACCCTGACCGGAACGGTCCTGCAGACGGAAGGTGAAGCCCGACGAATTGCCGAGGCCCTGGATGGGCGGCGGCGACAGCGAGAAGGCGATGGCGTCACGCAGACCGAAGATTTGACCATTGATACGGCCGGCAAGCGCATCGGCGGAATCTTCCGGGCCGCGCTCCTCCCAGTTCTTCAGGGTGATGAAGGCGAGACCGGCATTCTGGCCGGAACCCGAGAAGGAGAAACCATTGATGGCAATGATGCGATCGACAGCATTTTCCTTGAGCGCGATCTTCTCGATCTGTGAGATGACCTCGGTCGTGCGGTCCGTGCTGGCCTCAGCCGGCGCCTGAACGTCCACGATCAGAAAGCCCTGGTCTTCATTGGGCAGGAACGAGCTCGGAAGCTGCAGATAGGCCCAGCCGAGACCGATGAGCAGCGCCACATAGATGAGCATGAAGCGGCCGGATCGCTTGATGATCCGGGCAACGCCACCCGAATAACCGTGCGACGCCTTGTCGAAGCCACGGTTGAACATGCCGAACAGACCCTTCTTCTCATGATGGTCATGAGCGACGGGTTTGAGGAACGAGGCGCAGAGCGCCGGCGTCAGCGACAGGGCGAGGAAGCCCGAAAACAGGATCGACACGACCATGGTCAGCGAGAACTGCTGGTAGATGATGCCGACCGCGCCCGGGAAGAATGCCATTGGAATGAACACGGCCGACAGCACCATGGTGATGCCGATGATGGCGCCGGAAATCTGGCCCATCGCCTTCTTCGTCGCCTCTTTCGGCGACAGCTTTTCCTCGGCCATGATGCGTTCGACGTTCTCGACCACGACGATCGCGTCGTCGACGAGAATGCCGATGGCAAGGACCATGGCGAACATGGTCAGAACGTTGATCGAGAACCCGGCGACGAACATGACCGCACAGGTGCCGAGCAGCGCCACCGGCACGACAAGCGCCGGAATGACCGTGTAGCGGAAATTCTGCAGGAAGATGAACATCACCACGAAGACGAGGATCATCGCCTCGATCAGCGTGTGGATGACCTTCTCGATCGAGACTTCGACGAAGGGGCTGGTGTCATACGGTACTTCGTACTGGACGCCGGCCGGGAAATATTCCTTCAGCTCCTCCATCACCTTCTTGACGCCTTCCGAAGCCGCAAGCGCGTTGCCGACGGGGGAGAGCTGGAGACCGATGGCAGCGCTGGGCTGGCCGTTCAGGCGCGAGGAGAAGTTGTAGCTCTCGGCGCCGACTTCGATCCGCGCAACGTCGCGCAGACGCACGGAGGAACCGTCCGGATTGGCGCGCAGCACGATCGCCCCGAACTCTTCCGGATCGGTGAGCTGGCCGCGAACGTTGATCGTCGCCGAAATCTGCTGGCCGATCGGGTTCGGGGTCGCGCCGATACGACCGGCGGCGACCTGGGCGTTCTGTGCCTGAATGGCGGCAGTGACGTCGGCAGCGGTGAGGCTCAGGCCGACCATCTTGTCCGGGTCCATCCAGATACGCATGGAGCGCTGGCTGGCGAACAGCTGTGCCGAACCGATGCCTGGCACGCGGCGCAGTTCGCCGATGACGTTGCGCTGCAGATAGTCGCCAAGGCCGATCGCGTCCGTCTGACCGTCGGTCGAGGTCAGCGATACGACCATGAGGAAGGATGTGCCGGCCTGTTCGACGCGCAAGCCTTGCGAGGTGACAGCACTCGGCAGGCGTGGTTCGGCGCGGGCGATGCGGTTCTGCACCTCGACCTGGGCCTCGCCGATATTCGTGCCCGGTGCGAAAGTGACGTTGATCGACACGCGGCCGGAGGATTCAGACTGCGATTCGAAATAGATGAGGCCCGGAACGCCGTTCAGTTCCTCCTCGATCGGGCGCGTCACGCCCTGATAGATATCCTCCGGCGAAGCGCCGGGATAATTGGTGGAAACGGTGATCTGCGGCGGTGCGACATTCGGATACTGCGCAATCGGCAGCATCGGAATGGCGATCACGCCGGCCAGCATGATGAAGATTGCGACGACCCACGCAAAGATGGGCCGGTCGATGAAGAAACGTGCCATGAAACCGGGTCCTTACTGCTTTGCGGGCTCTGCCGGCTTTTCGGCTTCCGTCGGCTTTTCGGCGGGGCTTTCCTGCGCGGCCGCTTCGGTTGCCGGCTTGTCGGGTGACCAGGGCTGCGGCTTGACGGTGGCGCCGGGGCCGGTCTTCTGGAAACCGTCGACGATCACACGGTCGCCAGCCTTAAGGCCTTCCGAAATGACCCAGCGTTCCCCAAGCGCACGACCAACGGTCACGGCGCGCTGCTCGACCTTGTCCTCGGCACCCACCACCATGAGGCTGGCCTTGCCGCCCGCATCGCGCTGGACGGCCTGCTGCGGAACCGCAAACGTGTCACGCTCAAGACCCTGTTCGATCTGCACGCGGACATACATGCCCGGCAGAAGGTCGCCGTTGGAGTTCGGAAATTCACCGCGCAGGGTGACCTGACCGGTGGTCTCGTCAACGGCTGCTTCGGAAAACAGCAGGCGGCCCTCTTCAGCGTATTTCGTGCCGTCGTCTAGCATCAGCTGTGCCTTGGCCTCATTGGGGCCGGTCATCAGCTTGCCGTCCTGCAGCGCACGGCGCAGGCGCACGAGATCGGCGGCCGGCTGGGTGAAGTCGGCATAGATCGGATCGAGCTGCTGGATGGTGGCAAGGTTTTCCGAACCGGAAGAGCTGACCAGTGCACCTTCGGTGATCAGCGCGCGGCCGATACGGCCGGAGATCGGAGCCGTCACGTTGGCATATTGCAGGCTCAGCCTGGCGGATGCGACGCCGGCGCGGGCCACTTGGACCTGTGCATCGGCCTGGGCCAGCTGGGCAACGGCCGTGTCGAATTCGGCGCGGGACGCGACATTCGATCTGCTCAGCTGGGTCTGGCGGTCGGCGGTCTGTCGGGCCTGCAACTGCTGCGCTTCGGCGCTGCGCAGGGTCGCTTCGGCGCGGTCAAGTTCCACCTGGAACGGAGCCGGGTCGATGCGATAGAGAACGTCGCCTTCCTTGACCAGCGAACCCTGCTCGAACACGCGCTCGACGATGATGCCCGAAACGCGAGGACGCACTTCGGCAAGGCGGGTCGGCGCAATGCGGCCCGGCAGCTCGCTGTTGATCGGCAGCGTTTCCGGCTGAACCGTGATGATACCAACCGGGGATGGCGGACGGGCAGGGGGAGCGCCGGCTGCCTGGTCCTCCTTCTGGCAGGCAGCAAGAACGGAAAGGCTGGCAAGCAACAGACCAGCGGCGGGCAGTTTCATTCGCATAGAGAACCCCATGGACCCAAGGACGGCAATTTACATACGTGTTAGTCTGTATGTAAAATGGCTGCAAGCCAACATTTGCGTGAATGTGTTTCGGCGCGCCCGGTGACGCGGCAAATGACGTATGTGTGGCAGTGATCGTCACCTAGCAATATTGTGCAGGCGTTTTTGAACCTACTGCGACGATATGCGCAGCATGATGACCAGGCGATGCCCCGGCGTTGCAGGATCAATCCGCGGAAGCCTGCCGATTTCTAAGGATGCGCATGATGCGGCTGTCGAAGTTTTTCGATTCGACGGCATCGAATTGCACCTGCTCGCGATCATGCGCCTCGATCGCCTCGCGGCTGATCTCGCCCACGCGTTTTTCAAGGATGTCGCAGTGGCTGGCCGGGCGGATGGCCAACAGCTTGGCTTCGAGCGCGCGGGCATGGGTACGGGCAATCTCGGCATGGCGCTCTTCGTGTCGCTTGATATCCGCCGACAGCGCGTCCCAGATACGTGCCAGATTGCCGTTGGCAGACGTCCGATTGCGCCAGCGGGGCAGAATGATATGGGTGCGAAGCGTGACCCGTGCCGAGCCGATGGAGCAGCGTCCGCCGCGCTCCACATAGCTGACGTCGCCGCCGAACTTGATCTCGGTCGCCCCCGGATGGCGCGCGCCGGTGTGGCGGGTCAGGGGGCCGCGACGCTCCAGTTCGCTGTCGAGTTCCTCTGCGGTCTTGCCGCCGATGGAAAAGTAGGAATAGGTCTTGCTGACGGTTGGCTGTGCCGCGAGCGGCGTCACCATCGCCAACAGAGCTGCCAGTGTCGTGACCGTCTTGAGGGCCGGCACCCGGGGCATACGGCGAAAGCTGCGCATCAATGGTATTCTCGGGACTGGCAGATTGAACTGGAGCAAAGCTTGGGGCATAGGCCACCCAAGCGCAACAGACCCTGCGCAATTTCACGTGTAAAAGGCAAGGATTGGAGTGCTCGTGAGTCTCCCCGGCAACAACATTCCCAGTGATGGCGCCTGGCAGGTCGGTTCCGGCCATTCGCTGGACCTGACGGCCAGCGGGCACCTGATGGCGATTGTCAACGTCACGCCGGACAGTTTTTCCGATGGCGGCAGACACGATGATGTTGAGGCTGCGGTCGCCCACGCAAAGGCTTGCATTGCCGAGGGCGCGGCGATCATCGATATCGGCGGCGAATCGACCCGGCCCGGCGCCGAACCGGTTAGCGAGGCGGAAGAACAGCGCCGTGTGTTGCCGGTGATCGAGCGTCTGGCGGCGCAGACCGATGCGCTTCTCTCCATCGATACCTATCGCGGATCGACGGCGCGGGCGGCAGTGAAGGCCGGAGCGCATATCATCAACGACGTCTATGGTCTCACCCGCGACCCATCCGTCGCCCAGGTGGCGGCCGAAACCGGGGCTGGCCTGTGCATCATGCACACGGGACGTGGTCGCGAGGCGGTCAGGCTAGGCGATGTGATCGCCGACCAGTTCGTCTTTTTCGAAAAGGCATTGGCGGTGGCCGATGCCGCCGGCGTCGATCGCCGCGCCATCATGCTCGACCCAGGCTTCGGTTTCGCCAAGAGCCGGGAGGAGGAGGCGCAGCTGATGGCCCGCTTCACCGAGCTGCATGCGCTGCATTTGCCGTTCCTGATCGGTACCTCGCGCAAACGCTTCATCGGCGCGTTGACCGGCCGTGAACGTGCCGTAGAGCGCGATGTGGGGACGGCGGCCACCACCGCCCTTCTCAGGCTCGCCGGCGCGCATATCTTTAGGGTGCACAACGTGGCCGCCAACCGCGACGCGCTGGGCGTTGCCGACGCGGTGCGGGCGGCCCGCGCCACTGCAAATGCAAATGCCAGTGCCAGTGCCAATGCCAGCGCGGAGACCGGATCATGAAACTCTATACGATCTACCTGAAGAACTGCTCCTTCTTCGCCCGGCATGGCGTGCTTAGCGAGGAGGAAAGGCTGGGTCAGCGCTTCTTCGTCGATGCCGAACTGGAGGTCGAGGGCGGCAAGGCGCTGGATAGCGACGCGATCGAGGACACCGTGCATTATGGCATCGCCTTCGAGGTCATCGAAGAGGTGGTGACCGGACAGCGTCGTTATCTGATAGAGGCGCTGGCGCAGGATGTTGCCGCGGCTCTGTGTCAGCGCTTTCCGCAGATCAGGCGGGCGGTGATTGCCGTGCGCAAGCCGAGCGTACCGATCCCCGGCATTCTCGATTACGTGGAGGTGCGTGTTGACTACCGCCCCTGATATCGTCTGGCAGACGGCGACGCTCGGACTTGGCGGCAATATAGGCGATCCGAAGGCAGCGATGGCTGATGCCTTGCGCCTGCTGGACGGCCGCGAGGATTGCCGGGTGCTGGCCGTCTCCAAGCTCTATGTGACGCCACCCTGGGGCAAGACCGATCAGGCCGATTTCTTCAATTGCTGCGCACTGATCGAGACCACGCTTTCACCGGAGGATCTGCTGGCCGCCGGCCTTTCGATCGAAAAGGGCATGAAGCGTGAGCGTATCGAGCGTTGGGGGCCGCGCACGATAGATATCGACGTGCTGACCTATGGCGACATCGAACAGGACACCCAGCCGTTGCAGCTGCCACATCCGCGGATGACCGAGCGCGCCTTCGTGCTGATGCCGCTTGTCGATATCGCCCCAGATCTCATCATAAAGGGCAAGCCGGTGTCATCCTGGCTCGCCCTTGTCGATCATTCGGGAATCACGGTCTCCGAGGAAAGCCGCGACTGGTGGGTGTGATCATTTTTTGATCGAGCCGACGGCGATCTGGTCGAGATCGCGTGTCAGCGTCATGCCGATGACCGGAATCATCTGCTCTTCGACCTTCACCGAGATGGTGATGTTCATGTCATTATCACTCTTCATGCTGGCAACCATGGCGCCATTCAGCTTGGCGCGGTTGATGCCGAGAACGATCCGCTCGCCGTTGAGCGAGCCGGCTGTGATGTCGAGGCCCTTGCCCTCGGCGCCGTCGAGAAACTTGCCGGTATAGCCCTTCGCCGTCTTCACGATCGTAGCGTTCATCGGCTGCTTGAACACGCCGACCCGGCAGGTGCCGTCGAGCTTCAGGCCTGCATCGCCTTCCTGGGTGGCTTCACCGGTCAGGTTGCAGGTGAACTTGGTGCCCTTGTATTTGCCGGCGACGATTTCGCCCGGTCCCTTCCAGCTGCCGGCAGCGCTTTCGAAAAAGACCTGGTCGCGCGAGGCGGCGCGAGCTTCAGGAGCCATCGCGACCGTGGCGACGGAGATGGCGACGGCGAAGCCACCGAACAGCGAAAACATGCGCGAAACCATTCAACAAATCCCTGGCAAAGGCCAACTGCGAGAGCCCGTAAATTAGCTGAGGATGGTTAATGAGTGGTTTCTTTTCGACTTTGGGCACCGGATCAGGTGGGTTCTCTAGGGTTCGACGTTGCCACGATATCGGACAGAAAGTCGCCGATGCCCGGGCGTTTAAGCGCTCTGAACGGAAGCGGTCGGCACAAGTCCATCGCGGCAATGCCAATGCGGGCGCTGAGCAGTCCGTTGATGACGCCCTCGCCAAGACGGGTGGAGAGGCGGGCCGCGAGCCCATGGCCAAGAACCTGTTGGGCAAGGCTGTCGCCAACGGCGATCGACCCGGTGACGGCCAGATGGGCGATGACGTCCCGCAGCAGCCGCATCATGCCAAGCGTGCCCGGCCGACCGCCATAGAGTTCGGCCATGGCGCGCACCAGCCGGGCCACCTCGAAGAGGACATAGGCAAGGTCGACGATCGCCCGCGGGCTGATGGCAGTCACCACGGAGACGCGCTTGGATGCTGCGAGAATGAGTAGCCGAGCCTCGCGATCGAGCGGTGTCATCAGTTCCCGTTCCGCCAGGTCCAGATAATGCGGGCCGTCGATGATCTCGTCCCTCGTGGCTTCGAGCACTGCGCGGCCGCGCGCGGTTTCTGCCCGGTGCGAAAGGATGGTCGTGAGGCGTGTGACCAGCGCCCTTGCCGATCGCGCCCCTTCTGCCGAATCGCTGCCGGTCTCTATGGCAACGACATCCGCCTTCAGGGACTGGACGGCGCCGATGCGCATCAGGCCCAGCACTTCGCGCCCGACGACGACGGCAAGCGCTGCGAGCGCGACCGACAGGATGCCGATGGCCGTATAGCCCAGCCAGTCGGAACGACTGAAAAGATCGCGGATCACGCTGTCTGCCCACAGGCCGAAGGCGAAGGAAACGAAGATGCCGAAGGCGCTGGCAGCAAGCTTGCCGAAGGAAAAGCCGTGACGACGGGGCAGGGCAACCGGCACGGTGGCAAGATCGTCGGCGCCGGTGCCTAAGAACGGATCGTCGGCATCCGTCGTCGCGCTAAAGCCTTCATCGAAACTGCGCGGCGGCCGACTGACGGCGTGTTGGGATTCGTGGTCATTTTCGACCTTGAAGGCCGTGGGCGCCCGCCGAATAGGGCCTTCGCCTGCGGTCGTGGCGGGACGGTGCGTGCGGTCATCGGATGGGCTCATGCGAGACGGTCTCCGAACAGAAACTGCATGGCGCGGTCGAGCCGGATATGCGGTACCGACAAGGCAATGCCGCCCGTATTTTCCTCAACCGAAGGGGGCCGAAAACGCACAATATTCAAGTCCGGTAGGAGTGTTTCTTCATCCGTTTTGTCAATTTCGCGGAAGAACATCTCCGGATCCTCCGGCAGGTCGCCGGGGAAGATCGCCGTCCGCTTTTTGCCGTCGAAAATCTCGTCGCCGATCCGCTCTCCAGGCATTGGCGTGCCCGTGATGACCGGAAGCTCCTGGCCATTTTCACGCACGCTGCCTTCCCGCGTGGCCCGTACTGAGGCGAGCGCCATTACCTCTATCCCCGCACCGGTCATGCCGATGCGGTGAATGGCGCGATCGACGAGGCGGCGGGTGATCGCCTGCAAGCGATCGTGGCTTTCGTGATGCAGGTGGTCGGCTTTTGTCGCTGCAACGAGGACGCGGTCGATGCGGCGACCCAGGAGCGTGCTCAGGAAAGAATTGGTGCCCGGCCGGAAACAGGCAAGCACATCCGACAGTGCCCGTTCCAGGTCCTGTACCGCCTCGGGGCCGCGATTGACCGCCTGCAACGCATCGATCAGCACAATCTGGCGGTCGAGACGGGCGAAATGCTCGCGGAAGAAGGGTTTGACGACGACGCTCTTATAGGCTTCGAAACGGTGCTCCATCATCGCTCGCAGCGAGCCCTTTTTCGCACGGGTCGCCGGGACGTTCGGCATCGGCGCGAAGGTGAGCGCCGGCGAGCCTTCCAGTTCCCCAGGTAGCAGAAAGCGGCCGGGCGGAAGCGTCGAGAGCGAACGCTCGTCCGCCTTGCAGGCCTTCAGATAGGCCGCGAAACTTTCCGACAGGCGGCGGGCCGCCATTTCATCGGCCGGGCCTTCCATATCGATCGTGGCCGCAAGACCAAGCCATTCACGCGCGAGCTGCGCCCGGACGCCGTGGCGGGCAAGCGAAACGGCATTGTCGGAAAAGGTCTTGTAGTCCTGCGCCAGAAGCGGCAGATCGAGCAGCCATTCGCCGGGATAGTCGACGATGTCGATCGACAGCCGGCCCGGCGAGAACAGCCGGCTCCAGCCGCTGGCGCTCTGGTAATCGAGCGTGATGCGCAGTTCGGAAATGGCGCGGGTCGAATCAGGCCAGATGCGTTGGCGCACCAGCGCCTGGATGTGATCCTCGTACTGGAAGCGAGGGATGGCGTCGTCTGGCTGCGGCTCAAGGCGGATGGCGGAGACGCGGCCGGAACGCACGGGTTCGAAAAGCGGCAGTCGGCCGCCATTCAGCAGGTTGTGAACGAGGGAGGAGATGAAGACGGTCTTGCCGGCCCTTGACAGGCCTGTCACGCCAAGCCGCAGCGTCGGGTTGACGAGACCGGTGGCGCGATCGGTCAGCGTGTCGAACGCGATGCGGGCGTCGTCGGTGAAGCTGGTGAGCATGGGTGGCAAGGCGTGATCCCGGTTCGTATCGGCAGTCGAGGCGATGGTCGCCAAAAACAATGGCTGGCTTGCATATAGGAAGGGCATAAGCCGCAAGACAAGGACGCCACAACCTCGATGCCGCCGCGTTTGGCCCGGCCGACCTCAGGCGTGGATGAAATCGCGCATGATCCAGGCTTCGCCGTCGTGATCCAGGATGGCCAGACCCGCGGTCGGATAGCCACCCGGCACCGCACTGCGTGCCTGTTCATGGCCAACCAGACGTTCCAGTGTTTCCGCGATGCTGGGGTTGTGGCCGACCAGCATCACGGCCGGCGACGGCGCCTGACCTGCAAGGAGTGCCAGATAGGTCTCAACGGTGCCGTTATAGATCTCATCGACGGGCTGAAGAATGCATTCGCCAGCCATGGCGCGATGCATGGCATCCGCCGTCTGGCGGCAACGCGGCGCGGTCGATGACAGGATCAGGTCCGGACGGTAGCCTTTATCCACAGCCTTTTCGCAGACCAGTTCGGCCTCACCATAGCCGCGATCATCCAGTTCCCGATCAAAATCACGCTGGCCGGATTGCGCCTGCGCGGCATGGCCGTGACGCAGGAGAAAGATGCGGGAGGGTGGTGGTTGAATGGTTGTCATGGCTGCCTCTGCCGGTGAAAACACGGAAACATCAGGGGTAGCGCCATGTCGCAATGCGCGTCAACCGTCCGTTTAGCGCTATACGGTTGCGCCAAGCGGCGGCGCATATTTTCCGAATCGCTTCGGGAAACGCTGTAAAATTAGCCGTTTAGCTGAAATTCGTGTCAGTTTTAAAAATGCGTTAACGGCTGGCATCGGACTTGAAACGCTGTCACCCTAGGGATATAGAGCGCCGCATAAGTTCTGTTCTTCAGGAGAAATCGCGTTGAGTGAGAAGATCGATCTTAGCAGCTTCGTCCTTTCGGAAGAAGACGAGTTCATGAACGTGCGGCAAAAGGCCTATTTCCGGGCCAAACTGGTCGCTTGGAAGAATGACATCCTCAGAGAAGCGCGTGAAACTCTGGGCCATCTGGCCGAAGAAAGCGCGAACCACCCAGACCTTGCAGACAGAGCCTCTTCCGAAACCGATCGCGCTATCGAATTGCGTGCCCGTGACCGTCAGCGCAAGCTGATCTCTAAGATCGATTCCGCACTCCAGCGGATCGATGAGGGAACCTACGGCTATTGTGAGGAGACCGGCGAGCCGATTGGCCTCAAGCGTCTCGATGCCCGTCCCATCGCCACCTTGTCGATCGAGGCGCAGGAACGCCACGAGCGCCGCGAAAAGGTCTATCGCGACGAGTGACAGAAAGCCGAGGCGTGACGACAGGGCACGCTTCGTCAAACAGAATACAAAGGCGCGGATTTTTGTCCGCGCCTTTTGTGTTGCTGTCTCCTATCCAGCATCATCCCGCGTCTGTTTAAGCAGTGCCTGTAGTGTCAACGTCGAACATGTGTAGCAGCCGACGTTTACAGGCTGCGTTGCCGCGCTATCCGGTCTCTTTTAGGCGCCGAGCGTCGATCTGGTTCGTTGAACCCGACAAGGTTGTGGCTGCCTGCACCGTCGTCTTTCAGCAAGTGGGTGGGGCATATCGCAGAGACACCGATCCTTGATGGTCAAACGGCTACAGCGGGCGATGAAGGGCCTTGGCGCGCGTCGGTCCTGACAAGATCCGTTTTTACCGGTCGTCTTTCGTCACCGACATTTCCCCGAAAATGCGGGCGATTTCGTTTTGCATGGTCGGTTCCGGCGTGGCACCGGTGACGCGCGAGAAGCCGGGATCGCGGCGCGGCAGGGAGCTCGCTGGTGCGGGCGGCACAGCCGGACCGATGGGCGGAGCGACATTGCCAGCTGCCAGATTGCTTGCCATTTCCTCTTCGAGAATACGCTCGAAATCGGACCCGAGTGGTTTTTCCTGAGTGCTCTGCGCGGCTGCGGGGCGCGGGGCGGTGATAGGGGACGACGTCTGGACAGGCGGCGCTGAAGGGCGCTGGCCCGGCGTCGGAACGGGAAACGTCACCGGGGCCGGATCCACTGATACGACCGGCGCCGTTTCGGGTTGGGCCTGCTGGAAAACCCGTCCGCGTGCGGCCTCGAGCAGATCGACTGCGTTGTCGACAGAGGCCGGCTCAGACGTCCGGCGCTGCGCATTGAGCGAGACCTGCAGCGCCGGTCTCGCGGGTTCGTCAATGGAAATCGGCGGAGCCGGCATGCTCTTCGTGATAGGCGAGGGGGCCGCATCGGGTTCGCCGGCGTTCAGGGTGTCGACCGCCGTAAAGGCGGTTGCTATCGGCCTCGGCGTGGTCGAGGCCGCCATGCCGCTGCGTGGTTCCATGCGCGAAAGCTCGACGTCAGGTGCGGAGGCGGCCGCAGGTGCCACAGGTTCCATTTGGGTCGGCCGTGGCTCGGCCTGCGGCGTGATATTGACGGTCAGCGGCGCGACGGGGATGGAGAGCGGCTCCGATCGTCTTGGCACCGCAGCTTCGGCTGCGGCAGTCTGCGGCGGCCGCGTCCTTTCAATTTCGGCAATGACCGGTGAAGGCTTGGACGACGGATCTGCTGTGCCGACAGGCTTCCTGGAGGCGGTGGTCTCGGCCTGAACCCAGGCGAAAGTCTCGTTGCCGGCCGGCTGATCCTGCGCGCGCTGCCGGTCGCGGACGTCGACCTCTGCCTCCCGGGCCCGCTGGCCGCGTCCGTCCGCAAGCGGACGATCCTTGACGGGGCTTTGCTGGACCAGGCCTTCCTCGACCTGTGTTTCTTGGGCGTCAGCTGGTTCTTTGCGAACGCCGTCCTGCGGGGAGGGCGAGGAAAGGGCTGTGGGACGGGATGCCAGAGCCGGCGGCGCTTGGCTGTCGGCAACCGCCGCCGGTTCCGGCGCAGACACGGTTTTCATCAGCGTGTGATAGGGAGGGCTGCGGCCATCGACGATGCTGCTTTCGATGACGATATCGGTCGGGCCGCCGATCATGATCAGATGTTCGACATCGTCACGGCGCACCAGGACGAGGCGGCGGCGGGTATCGACGGCGGCGGCATCGAGAACCTGCAGACGCGGCTGGCGATTCTTGCCGCCGCGCAGGAAAGGCGAGGGGCCGCCGCGGCCGCGCATCAGCCAGAGCACCAGGATCAAGCAGAGCAGACCTGCGGCAACACCCGCCATGGCAATGGTCAGGTTGCTGCCATAGGCACCCAGCATCTCGTCTAGCATAAGCCCACTCCTCAAGCATATCGACGGCCGCCCATGAGGCCGGCCCGTGTCAGCATCGTGACGCGACACCTATCGCAGGCGGATGCGTCATCGTAGAACCATGGGACAGGAATATGGTTCGAATGCAATGATCGGCAATCGCATCCCTTCGATCTTCAACGGGTTTCTGCGCTTTGCGTGCTTTTTGCCGGTGCTGCAAATTGCTAAGAAGGACCATCGACCGATTCCGATCCGCGCCGGCTGTCCGGGCGCGGCCTTGTGGGCGACATGTGAGGGTGAATGACGAAGATGCAGCAGAGCGGCCTGAATGACGCGCCGCTGGTCGAACACGGAGCGCGCGGTGGAACCGTGATCCGGCTGCTCGTCCTTGCCGTGGTTCTGATCGCGGTGGCGATTTCCTTCGTTGTCTTCAAGGAAGCGCTCGACAGCGAGCTGGTGCTGGGAGTGCTCGGCATTCTTGCCATGGTCGGGATCTTCTTTCTCGTGTCTTCGGTGATCGGTCTCGTCGAAGTCATGCCGCAGTCGCGGTCCGACGATCTGGCCCGCGGTTTTCTTGGCGCGCATCCGGACGGTATTCTGATTACCGACGCGAAGGGCCGCATCATCTATGCCAATGCTGCCTATGGCCGGCTGACCGGGGCAACGAGCGCCGCCCAGGCGCAATCGCTTGAAACGCTTCTGTCCAAGAATCGCGAATCGACGGAGGCGCTCTATCGTTTGACGGCGGCCCTGCGCGAGGGCCGCGAGGGTCATGAGGAGTTCCGGCTGCTCAAGCCGCTCGGACGGGCGGGCAATAACGGGTCCGGCGCGCACTGGTATCGGCTCAAGGCGCGGCTTCTTGCCAATGGCGCCTCGCGAAAGCCGCTGGATATCTGGCAGATCACCGACATCACTTCGGAACGCGACGACCAGGAGCGTTTCTTCCGGGAATTGCAGAACGCCATCGATTATCTAGACCACGCGCCGGCGGGCTTTTTCTCGGCCGGCCGCAAGGGCGAAATTTTCTACCTCAACGCGACTCTGGCCGAATGGTTGGGCTACGACCTCACCAAGTTCGTGCCCCGCTCGCTGACCATGACCGATCTTGTGGCCGGCGAAGGCATGGCGCTGATTCAGTCCGTGCAGGCGACGCCGGGCCAGACGCGCACGGAAACGCTGGACCTCGATCTGCGCCGTGCCAATGGCCAGAGCTTGCCGGCCCGTCTCGTGCACAGCGTCACGACCACGCGTGACGGCGCGCCGGGCGAAAGCCGTACCATCGTGCTGGCGCGGCCCAAGGGCGAAGCGGCCGACTTGTCGTCGTCTGCCATGCGCTTTACCCGGTTCTTCAACAACACGCCGATGGCGATCGCCTCCGTCGACGGCAACGGCAAGATCCTGCGTGTCAACGCGCCGTTCCTCAAACTTTTTTCCGGCGTCGTCTCGCGCGACGAGGCCGAGGCGGGGGCACCGCTCGAAACCATCTTCAACGAGGCGGTACGGCCGCAGCTTGCCCATGCGCTGGCCGAGGCCAAGGACCGCCAGAGCGATATCGCGCCACTGGAAAGCCGCCATCCGGGCGACGAGAACCGTTATGTGCGCTTCTTCGTCAATGCCGTGATCGACGAGAGCGACGAGGCGCCGGAAGAGCTGGCGATCGTCTACGCCTTCGAGACGACCGAGCAGAAGGCGCTCGAAACGCAGATGGCGCAGACGCAGAAGATGAATGCCGTCGGTACGTTGGCGGGCGGTATTGCCCACGATTTCAACAACGTGCTGACCGCAATCCTTCTGTCCTCCGACCACCTGCTTCTGCAGGCACGCCCGGCCGATGCCAGCTTTGCGGACCTGATGGAAATCAAGCGCAATGCCAACCGCGCCGCCGTGCTGGTGCGCCAGTTGCTCGCCTTCTCGCGCAAGCAGACGATGCGGCCGAGCGTGCTCAACCTGACCGATGTCGTCGGCGACCTGCGCATGCTCGTGGACCGGCTGATTTCCGGCACCAATGTCAAGCTCGACGTCGATTACGGCCGCGATCTCTGGCCGGTCCGCACCGATCTTTCGCAGTTCGAACAGGTGCTGATCAATCTGTGCGTCAATGCCCGAGACGCCATGCCGGAAGGCGGCCGCATCACCATTCGTACCCGCAACGTCACCGCCGACGAAGGCCGCACCTATGCCGGCGCCGACCTGCCGGAAGAAGATATGGTCATGGTGGAAGTGGCCGATAACGGCACCGGCATTCCGCCTGAGATCATGGACAAGATTTTTGAACCCTTCTTCACCACCAAGGAAGTGGGCAAGGGAACCGGTCTCGGCCTGTCCATGGTTTATGGCATCGTCAAGCAGTCGGGCGGTTACATCCATCCCGAATCGGAAGTCGGCAAGGGGACGACCTTCCGAATCTTCCTGCCGCGCCATATTCCGGAGCCCGTCGTTGCACCCGCGGCTGGTGACCCCTCAGCCGCAGGCGAGGCGACCGTTGTCGTCGAAGCACCGAAGGCCGATGCGGTGTCCGCCAATGCGGATGTCGATCTGACCGGCAATTCCGCCGTCGTTCTTCTTGTGGAGGACGAGGAGGCGGTACGGCGGGGCGGCAAGCGCATGCTGGAAACCCGTGGCTATACCGTGCACGAGGCCGGCTCGGGCGTTGAGGCGCTCGACATCATGGAAGAGCTTGAAGGAAAGGTCGATGTGGTCGTTTCCGACGTCGTGATGCCGGAAATGGACGGCCCGACCCTGCTGCGCGAATTGCGCAAGAACTATCCGGATCTAAAATTCATCTTCGTGTCCGGCTATGCGGAAGACGCCTTCGCCAGGAACCTTCCGGCTGATGCGAAATTTGGTTTCCTGCCCAAACCGTTCTCGCTGAAGCAGTTGGCCGTAACAGTGCGCGAGATGCTGGACCGGCAGGACTGAGCAGCGCACGCGAATCATCTGTCGAATTGGCTGAGAGCGGGGGGGCGGGTGCCGCGCGGCCGGATCGATCTCGCGATGCACGCGACTCGCTATATGGTTGAGAACATTAACGGAACGCAGGACTGAAAGAGCATTTGAGGCAATTGCATCGTGCCTTCTTGTCAAATGAGAACAAAAAGAGTACGAATGAGCCCTCGGTTACAAGATTGATTGCGTGGCGGCGATAACCTAAAGGGTTGGTTCAAATGGCTCAGAATTCTTTGCGGTTGGTAGAGGAAAAATCGGTGGATAAAAGCAAGGCGCTGGAAGCGGCACTCTCCCAGATCGAGCGATCTTTCGGCAAGGGCTCGATCATGAAGCTCGGCTCGAACGACAGCATCGTCGAGATCGAGACCGTATCGACCGGTTCGCTCAGCCTCGACATCGCGCTCGGCATTGGCGGCCTGCCGAAGGGTCGTATCATTGAAATCTACGGACCGGAAAGCTCAGGTAAGACGACGCTGGCGCTGCAGACCATTGCCGAAGCCCAGAAGAAGGGCGGCATCTGCGCCTTCGTCGATGCCGAACACGCACTGGATCCGGTCTATGCCCGCAAGCTCGGCGTCGATCTGCAGAACCTGCTGATTTCGCAGCCGGATACCGGCGAACAGGCGCTCGAAATTACCGACACGCTGGTGCGCTCCGGCGCCGTCGACGTTCTTGTCGTCGACTCGGTCGCAGCTTTGACGCCGCGCGCCGAAATCGAAGGCGACATGGGCGACAGCCTGCCGGGTCTTCAGGCCCGTCTGATGAGCCAGGCGCTGCGCAAGCTGACCGCCTCGATCTCCAAGTCGAACTGCATGGTCATCTTCATCAACCAGATCCGCATGAAGATCGGCGTCATGTTCGGTTCGCCCGAAACCACGACCGGCGGTAACGCGCTGAAATTCTACGCCTCCGTCCGTCTCGACATCCGGCGTATCGGCCAGGTCAAGGAGCGCGAGGAAGTCGTCGGCAACCAGACGCGCGTCAAGGTCGTCAAGAACAAGATGGCGCCGCCCTTCAAGCAGGTGGAATTTGACATCATGTATGGCGAAGGCGTCTCGAAGACCGGCGAGCTGATCGATCTCGGCGTCAAAGCCGGCATTGTCGAGAAATCCGGTGCCTGGTTCTCCTATAACAGCCAGCGTCTGGGGCAGGGCCGTGAGAACGCCAAAACCTTCCTGCGTGATAACCCGGAGCTTGCCAACGAGATCGAACTGTCGCTGCGGCAGAATGCCGGCCTGATCGCCGACCGCTTCCTGCAGAATGGCGGTCCGGATGCCAATGACGGCGATGATGCCGGCGATGCGTGACGGAGCGTGGCCCGTCCTGTGACGGGCTTGCCCTAAAGTTTGAGAAAACCGGCCGCCATCGCCCGATGCGCGGCCGGTTTGCTTTTGAGCGGCTGGACAGGGATGGGTGTGAGCGATAAAAGCCGGTGGTTTCTGGTGATATGAACCGCCTCGGGGGCGGAAACAAAGGGCGTAGCATGAGCGGCGTGAATGAAATCCGGTCGACCTTCCTCGACTATTTTGGAAAGAACGGCCACGAGATCGTATCGTCGAGCCCGCTGGTGCCGCGCAACGACCCGACCCTGATGTTCACCAATGCCGGCATGGTGCAGTTCAAGAACGTCTTTACCGGACTTGAGACACGTCCTTATTCTCGCGCGACCACGGCGCAGAAATGCGTGCGCGCCGGCGGAAAGCACAACGATCTCGACAATGTCGGCTACACCGCCCGTCACCACACCTTCTTCGAAATGCTCGGCAATTTTTCCTTTGGCGATTATTTCAAGGAAAACGCCATTGAGCTCGCCTGGAACCTGATCACACGGGAATTCGGAATCGATGCCAAGCGTCTGCTGGTTACTGTCTACCATACCGATGACGAGGCGTTCGATCTCTGGAAGAAGATCGCCGGCCTGACCGACGACCGGATCATCCGTATTCCGACCAGCGACAATTTCTGGGCGATGGGCGATACCGGCCCCTGCGGCCCGTGCTCTGAAATCTTCTATGATCACGGCGACCATATCTGGGGTGGCCCTCCCGGCTCGCCGGAAGAGGATGGCGACCGGTTCATCGAGATCTGGAACCTCGTCTTCATGCAGTATGAGCAGGTGACGAAGGAGCAGCGCATCGATCTGCCGCGTCCGTCGATCGACACGGGCATGGGCCTCGAGCGTGTGGCCGCCCTTCTGCAGGGCAAGCACGACAATTACGACATCGACCTGTTCCGCGCGCTGATCGCCGCTTCGGAAGAAGCAACCGGTGTGAAGGCCGAGGGCGAGCGTCGCGCCAGCCACCGCGTCATCGCGGACCATCTGCGGTCGGCATCGTTCCTGATTGCCGACGGCGTTCTGCCGTCGAACGAAGGTCGCGGCTACGTTCTGCGCCGCATCATGCGCCGCGCCATGCGCCATGCCGAACTCTTGGGCGCCCGCGAGCCGCTGATGTACAAGCTGCTGCCGGCTCTGGTCGCACAGATGGGTCGCGCCTATCCGGAACTGGTGCGCGCCGAAGCTCTGATCTCCGAAACGCTCAAGCTGGAAGAAAACCGCTTCCGCAAGACGCTGGAGCGCGGCCTCAACCTGCTGTCCGATGCCACCAATACGATGGGCAAGGGTGACATGCTGGACGGCGAAACCGCCTTCAAGCTTTATGATACCTATGGTTTCCCGCTCGACCTGACGCAGGATGCTTTGCGCGCGCGCGAAATCGGTGTGGATATTGCCGGCTTTACCGATGCGATGGAGCGCCAGAAGGCGGAAGCCCGTTCGCACTGGCAGGGTTCGGGTGACAAGGCCACTGAAACCATCTGGTTCGAACTCAAGGAAAAGCTCGGCGCCACCGAATTCCTCGGGTATGATACGGAAACCGCCGAAGGCGTCGTTCTGGCAATAGTGGCTGACGGCAAGACGGTCGAAACTGCCAAGGCTGGCGATACGGTGCAGGTCATCGTCAACCAGACGCCGTTCTACGGTGAATCCGGCGGTCAGATGGGCGATACCGGCATCATCCGCGGCGAAGGTTTTGCCATCGAGGTGAGCGACACCCAGAAGAAGGGTGCCGGCCTGTTCGCGCATGCCGCCGTCGTCACAGAAGGCGAGATCAAGGTCGGCGAGCCGGTAGCGCTCACCGTCGATCATGCCCGCCGTTCGCGCCTGCGCGCCAACCACTCGGCAACCCACCTTCTGCACGAAGCGCTGCGCGAAGTGCTCGGCACCCACGTCGCCCAAAAGGGCTCACTGGTCGCTCCCGAACGCCTGCGTTTCGACGTCTCGCATCCGAAGCCGATTTCCGCCGAAGAACTGCAGCGCGTCGAGGATATGGCCAATGCCATCATCCTGCAGACCGCGCCCGTCACCACCCGCCTGATGAGCGTCGATGACGCGATTGCCGAGGGCGCCATGGCTCTGTTCGGCGAAAAGTACGGCGATGAAGTGCGCGTTGTCTCCATGGGCACGGGCATCGAAGGTGCCAAGGCCGGCAAGCCGTATTCCGTCGAACTCTGCGGCGGTACGCATGTGGGCAATACCGGCGAGATCGGCCTCGTCCGCGTTCTCTCCGATAGCCCGGTCGGTGCCGGCGTCCGCCGTATCGAAGCCGTCACGGCGGAAGGTGCACGCGCCTATCTGGCCGAACAGGACGAGCGCATGAGGGCGCTGTCCGGCGTTCTGAAGGTTCAGCCGGCGGATGTCCTCTCTCGCGTCGAAACGCTGATGGACGAGCGCCGCAAGCTCGAAAAGGAACTGGCCGATGCCAAGCGCCGCCTCGCCATGGGCGGTGGCGGTTCAGGCGATGCTGCCACTGATGTCCGCGAAGTGTCGGGCGTAAAATTCATGGGCAAGACGCTCAACGGCATTGATGCCAAGGACCTGAAGGGCCTGGCCGACGAAGGCAAGGCAACGCTCGGTTCGGGCGTCGTCACGCTGATCGGCGTGTCGGAAGATGGCAAGGCAAGCGCCGTCGTCGCCGTCACCGAGGATCTGGTCGGCCGTTTCAGCGCTGTCGACCTGGTGCGCATCGCCTCAGCCGCGCTCGGCGGCAAGGGCGGCGGTGGGCGGCCGGACATGGCGCAAGCTGGTGGCCCGGACGGTGCCAGGGCCGAGGAGGCACTCGAGGCCGTGGCGGCAGCGCTCGGCGCCTGAGATCGAAGCGGGCCGCAAGGCCCGCTTTTTCGCTTCAAGAGGGTTTTTCGATGGGCGTGAACGCCGAGATTGCCGACGAACTGGAACAGTCGACGGAAGGGCTTGCTCCGGCACTCTTCAGGAATGCGCCCGACTCGGTGTCGTTCAACAAGATGCGCAAGCGTCTGCTGCGTCAGGTCCGACAGGCGCTGGCCGACTTTGACATGCTGAAAGGCCAGAAGCGTTGGCTGGTTGGCCTATCGGGCGGCAAGGACTCTTACTCGTTGCTGGCCATCCTGCTCGACCTGCAATGGCGTGGCCTTCTGCCGGTGGAACTGGTGGCCTGCAATCTCGATCAGGGCCAGCCGAATTTCCCCAAACATGTTCTGCCGGATTATCTCGCCGCGATTGGGGTCAGACACCGGATCGAATATCGCGACACCTATTCCGTCGTGAAGGAAAAGGTGCCGCAGGGTGCCACCTATTGTTCGCTCTGTTCACGCCTGCGCCGCGGCAATCTTTATCGCGTCGCGCGCGAGGAAGGCTGTGACGCGCTCGTGCTCGGACATCATCGCGACGACATTCTTGAAACCTTCTTCATGAATTTTTTCCACGGCGGCCGTCTCGCCGCCATGCCGGCAAAGCTTCTGAACGACGAAGGCGACGTGATGGTGCTGCGCCCGCTTGCCTATTGCGCCGAGGACGATCTTTCCAAGTTTGCCGCCGCCATGCAGTTCCCGATCATCCCCTGCGATCTCTGCGGCTCGCAGGACGGCCTTGAGCGCAATGCGATGAAGGCGATGCTGGCCGGCATCGAGCAGCGCATGCCGGGACGCAAGGATACGATGCTGCGGGCACTCTCGCACGTGAATCCGTCGCATCTTCTCGATACCGGACTTTTCGATTTCAGCAATCTGATGGCCGCCGAAAGGAAATGATCTTGTCCGAAATACCCGTCGATATCCCTGCTCTTGCCGATCTTCTGCGCCGTGCCGCCAAGAGCGAAATCCTGCCGCGCTTCCGCCGTCTGGGCGGAGACGACGTGCGCGCGAAAAGCGAGCCGACGGATCTGGTGACGGAGGCGGACGAGGCCGCTGAACGGATGATGAAGCGCGAGATGGCGCAGCTTGCCCCGAACGCCTTGTTCATCGGCGAGGAGTCGGTGGCTGCCGACCTGGCGCTTCTCGGCAAGTTGAAGGACGCCGAACTCTCCGTGATCGTCGATCCGGTCGATGGCACCTTCAATTTCGCCTCAGGCATTCCAGCCTTCGGCGTGATGGCTTCGGTCGTATGGAAAGGCGAGACCGTCGCCGGCATTATCTACGACCCCATGGGCGACGATTGGGTGATGGCGGAAAAAGGAGCGGGGGCTTTCCTGCGCCGCGCGGATGGTGACGCCGTTCGCCTCCATGTCTCTGAGCCGAAACCGATCGACGCGATGATCGGCATGGCCTCTGCCGGTTATTTCTTCGGTGAACAGCGGGAGCAGGTTCTGGCCAATCTCGCCAAGGTTCGCTTCTTCGCAAATTACCGTTGCGCCGCCCATGAATACCGCACCTTTGCCGGCGGTCATGTGCAGTTCATGATCTACAACAAGCTTATGCCCTGGGATCATCTTGCCGGCGCGCTGATCGCCACCGAAGCCGGCGGCCATGTTCGGCGGCTGGACGGCTCGCTTTACGAGCCGCACCAGTTCGATGGCGGCCTTCTGGTGGCGACCGATCCCGACAGCTGGCAGACCCTGCACGACGAGATTTTTGGCGCAGCGATCTGATTGCCGAAGTTTTTTGCTGTTAGCGAACCGGGCTTCCCACATGCGGGAGGCCCGGTTTTTCATTGCCGGCACCGGAAAACCGCTGGCCATATCAGGTCCGTATCTCGATGGTTGGGCTGGTCAGACTGCGCCGTAGGTCAGGCAGGTGCTAGCTCCGCGGTGACATAGTCCACCAGCGGCACGGACCGAATCGGGTGAAGCTATGCGAAAGCCCTTTATGTCAGGAGAAGTCGATGCAGAATATCGAGGCAATCCTTGTCGATCCTATCTTTACGGCAAGGGTCGACCGGGAATGGGAAAAGATCAACAACGACTTTGCCGCCGCTTATGAAGCCATGCCGGTCAAGCATATGGCACGTACGGAATTGTCGTTTCATGCCCATATCAAGCTGCTCGCCTATCTCTGCCTTGCTGCCAATGACGTCAAAGGCGATGTGGTCGAAATCGGCGTCTGGAAGGGTAAGTCGCTGGCGCTGATGCAGCGGGTGTCCAACCAGTCGACAAAGATGATCGGCATCGACCCGTTCGAACTGCGCGGCCAAGTGCAGGAAGTCAAGTATTTCCATGAGGTTCTTTATCCGACCTGCTTCCTGATCCAGGGCTATTCACAGAATGCCGTGGCGCGCACCGTGCAGATCTCGAAAAGCTTCAAGCTACTCCACATCGATGGCGGCCATTTGACCCAGCACGTCTGGGCGGATTTTCTGCTGTACGAGCGTTTCGTCGTGCCCGGCGGTTATATCGTTTTCGACGATTACGGCGATGTCACCCATTCCCCGGAGGTCGGGCCGGCCGTCGACCAGTTGCGTGAACACGGCCTGTTTGCCGGATATGACGTGATCGGCGTGCTGCCTGGTTACGCCAACAGTTATGTTCTGAGGAAAAAGGAAACTGCCTGAGGAGACGACCCTTTGGCAAAAAAAAGCCGGCCCGCCGATGAGGCGGGCCGGCTTTTCATAAGTGGAACATCTCCCGTGCTGTGGGGATCACACCCGCGGATTATGCGGTTGGAACAGCTTTCCGCGCTCCGCAATCAACACGAAGACGAGGCCGATGAGCGACACGGTGAAGAAACCGGCGACCATCGGCAGGGCCGTGCCGTTGAAGGATTGCCCGATCACCGCGCCGATCAAGGCGCCACCGATCGTGCCCATGAACCCGAGCACCGACGAGGCGGTACCCGCGACATGGCCAAGCTGCTCCATGGCAAGCGAGTTGAAGTTCGAGCCGATCCACCCGAACTGGAACATCGAAAGCGCGAACAGCGTCAGGAACAGCGCAAACGGCATGGGCTGCGGGCCGAATATCTGTATCAGCAGCCAGACGAAGGTGACCGCAATGAAGCCGAGCAGCGAGCCATGGGAGAGCTTGCGCATGCCGAACCGGCCGACCAGACGGGCATTGAGAAAAGACGACAGCGACATGAAGACGGCGACGGCCGCGAACGCGACCGGGAACCACACGCCCAGGCCATAGATCTGGTTATAAACCTGTTCGGCCGAATTGATGAAACCGAACAGAGCGCCAAAGATGAACGTGCTGGCGATTGTGTAGCAAAGCGAAACGCGGTTGGTCAGAACGATGCGGAAGCCGGTAAGAACGGATGATACCGTGAAGGGGCGAACATCCTGCGCATGCAGGGTTTCCGGCAGGCGCTTGTACATCCAGAAAACCACGGCAAGGGCGCTGAGCGCCATGAACACAAAGATCAGGTGCCAGTCACCGAACAGCAGGATGATCTGACCCGTGCCCGGCGCAATGACCGGCACGACCATGAAGACCATCATGATCAGCGACATCACCTCGGCCATGGCGCGACCGCCGTAGACGTCGCGGACGATCGAGATGGTGATGACGCGGGTTGCTGCCGAGCCAATCCCCTGAATGAAGCGCAGCACCAGAAGGGCCGCGAAGGAAGGCACCGCAATAAGGCCGACGACCGCCAGCGACGACAGGATATAGATTGTCAGCCCGACAATGATGGGCTTGCGCCGGCCGAAGCGGTCGGAAATCGGTCCGTAGATCAGCTGTGCCAGACCGAATCCGAAAAGGTAGGCAGAGACGACATACTGGCGATGGTTCTCGTTGAGAACATCCAGAGACGCGCCGATCTGCTGCAGGCCGGGAAGCATGATGTCGATGGCGAGGGCATTAAGCGCCATCAGCATGGCCATCAGGGCGATGAATTCGGCCTTGCTCATGCCCTGAAGGCGTTCGGGCGTGGAGGGGGAAGGTTGGGTCACAGCTTTTCCTAAACAACGTGAAAGGCGCCGTGGATGCGGCGCCTTCGATAAAAGCGATTGCAAAGCCCGGTCGGGCGCGCCCTGCAAGATCAGGCGGCGCGCACCGCGATCCCTTGTTCCTGCAACTGCGTCTGCAGTTCGCCGGACTGAAACATTTCACGCACGATGTCGCAGCCGCCGAGGAACTCGCCCTTCACATAGAGCTGCGGAATGGTCGGCCAGTTGGAATAATCCTTGATCCCCTGACGCAGGTCGCCATCGGCCAGAACATCAATCCCCTTATAGTCGAGACCAAGGTAGTCCAATATCTGCACGACCTGACCCGAGAACCCACATTGCGGGAACTGCGGGGTGCCCTTCATGAAGAGGACCACATCGTTGGTCTTCACTTCATTGTCGATGAAATCGTTGATTCCGCTCATAGTTCATATCCTTTCACACGCGGGTTCAAGGGCCGCGGCGCCTATAGTTAGCCCTAGATAGCAAGCTCATCGCCGGATTTCCAGCGAGAAGCATGTAGGTGCATGTAATTTGCAGGCCGATGCCGGTTGAACCCCCGCGTTGCATGCTGCGTCTCGCTGTGGTGCAGCGGCGACCGATCTGCTTGCGGGCTTGGCAGGCTTGCTGGTCTTCCGGCAGTGGAAACGCCCGGTAGTGGCCGAACGTGCAGCAGCCCCGGCCTGCCGCTTCCGGCGCATGGACGCCGTGCGGCCATGCGATCTGCCCGGCAGGTCCTCGATGACACTTTCGACCACACCCGATACGAGTTCCCCGATCAGGTTGGCCATGAGATCACTTCGGTGCCGAGGTTTGTAAGGCCAGCGCATGCAGCACGCCGCCCATGTTGCCCTTCAGCGCCTCATAGACCATCTGGTGTTGCTGAACGCGCGACTTGCCGCGAAACGCTTCCGCCACCACTTCGGCAGCGTAATGGTCGCCATCGCCGGCAAGATCACGGATGGTGACGGTTGAACCGGGAATTCCGGCTTTGATCATGTCCTCGATATCGCCTGGGCGCATGGGCATGCAGTTCAATCCTTTCGTCTGGCGGCAAGCACGCCGCGATTGCCACAGATTGCCTTAAAGGAACGCTGTGGTCAAAGCGTCAGCATTGCTTTCCTCAGGCAAGGATCGCTTCAACGATGACGGTTCGAGAATGTCCAAAAGCGCTGCAGCAGCCTGCCCGGCCAGCCGCTGAGACCATCCCAGACCCGCATGTGAAAGCTGCTCTTGAGCATCCATGCGCTGCTGAGCAGAAGGCCCATATAGGCAACCAGCTCGGAAATCTCCTCCAACGACCGGAAATAAAATCCCTCGAAGACTTCGCCGGCAACCATCAGCGCAGCGACGAAGGCGAGGGGCCATGAGAAGGCCGGATGGACCATCCTCATCAGGGCTGTCCTGCCGGTACGATAGAGAATCGCAAGATGGATCGCCAGCAGCGCCACGCAAATAAGCGGCACCAGCCGATGTGCGACGCGAGGGACACAGCCCAACGCGATCTCGGGACGGCAGGTCGGAATTTCCCGGACGAAGAAGGCGAGACACAGGATTGCGGTCGTTGCCGCAACGAACCGGCCGGCCGGCCGAAGCCGGACGGCTGCAAGCGCGGCCAAGAGCGTGGCGACGCACAGGGCCGCAACCTGCATTGATTCGAGCAGGCCGTTTTCGCCAGACACCGCGTCTTCGCTGGCGCCAAGGGCGCGGAGTGTGATGATACCGACAACGGCAAGCGTCAGTCCCGTTACAAAGGTGTCGAGGATAATGCGGGGATAGGGCCAGACCTGTTCGGGATGCCAAACGAAAAGCGAGATCTGCTTCAAAACGTCTTTGAACATAGTGGCTGCCGCAGGTTTCAGACCGGCAAGGGCCAAGGGCCGGCCGTCGTCAAACGGTAATCTTGCACAAATGAAAAAGACGCCGCGACAGGCATGCCGCAGCGTCGTCTCATTCGTCTTAGGCTCGGATCAGGGCGACCGCAAGCATTGTGACAATATTATGAAGGCTCGTGCCTTCGTCACTTCATGAACTGCGGGAACCAGGCTTCATGCGCTGAATGGAGAGCGCTGACGCCGACGTCGATAATATCGTCGATCACGACCGCATCGCCGCCGACCGTGCCGAGCGCCCGGAAGGGAACGCGCGCGCCTTCGGCATTGGCCTGCAGGAAGTCCGCAAGATCTGCAGGAACGGCCAGAACGTAACGGGCCTGATCCTCACCGAACAGAAGCGCATGAGCGGGGCCCTTGCCATCCTTCAGGCTAACGGTCAGACCGAGGCCGGAAGCCATTGCCATTTCTGCCAGGGCCAGCGCGAGCCCACCCGACGAGATATCGTGGCAGGCGCTGACCTGACCGTTGCGGATGGCAGAGCGAACGAAATCACCGTGTCGGCGCTCTGCATCGAGATCGACCTCCGGCGCCGGGCCTTCGGTCGAGCCGAGGATATCGCGAAGATAGATGGACGAGCCTAGGTGGCTGCCGTCAAGGCCGATCATGACCAGCTTGTCACCGTCTTTCGCACCGCCGATCCTGGCCATCTTCGACCAGTCGGGCAGGAGACCGACACCGGCAATCGTCGGGGTCGGCAGGATGGCGACGCCGTTGGTCTCGTTATAGAGCGACACGTTGCCGGAAACGATCGGGAAATCCAGCGCCTTGCAGGCTTCGCCGATGCCCTTGATGGCGCCGACCAGCTGGCCCATGATTTCGGGCTTTTCCGGGTTGCCGAAGTTGAGGTTGTCGGTCGCGGCCAGCGGCTCGGCACCAGTGGCTGTGATGTTGCGCCAGCATTCTGCAACTGCCTGCTTGCCGCCTTCGAAAGGATCGGCCTCGACATAACGCGGGGTCACGTCGGAAGAAAATGCAAGCGCCTTGGTGGCATGGCCTTCGACACGCACGACGCCGGCATCGCCACCCGGATGCTGCAGCGAATTGCCCTGGATGAACGTGTCATATTGTTCGTAGACCCAGCGGCGGCTGGACTGATTGGGCGAGCCGACCAGCTTCAGCAGTGCATCATTGTAGTCGCTGGGTGCCTGGACCTCGGACGCGGGCAGGGCGGCGCGCTTGACCGATTCTACCCACGGACGATCGTATTCCGGAGCCTCGTCCCCGAGTTCCTTGATCGGCAGGTTCGCTACTTCCTCGCCCTGGTGAATGACGCGGAAACGGAGGTCGTCGGTGGTCTTGCCGACGATGGCAAAATCCAGACCCCATTTGACGAAGATCGCCTTGGCAACCTCTTCCTTGGACGGTTCGAGAACCATGAGCATGCGCTCCTGGCTTTCCGACAGCATCATTTCATAGGCCGTCATGCGGTCTTCGCGCACCGGCACGGTGTCGAGCTGAAGCTCAATGCCGAGGTCACCCTTGGCGCCCATCTCGACGGCCGAGCAGGTGAGACCGGCAGCACCCATGTCCTGGATGGCAATGACGGCGCCGGTCTGCATCAGTTCAAGGCAGGCTTCCAGCAGGCATTTTTCGGTAAAGGGGTCGCCGACCTGAACGGTGGGACGCTTTTCCTCGATCGATTCGTCGAATTCGGCCGATGCCATCGTGGCGCCGCCGACGCCGTCGCGACCGGTCTTGGCGCCAAGATAGACAACCGGCAGGCCAACCCCCTTGGCTTCGGAGAGGAAGATGCCGTCAGCCTTGGCAAGGCCCGCTGCAAAGGCGTTGACGAGGATGTTGCCGTTATAGCGTTCATCGAACTCGACTTCGCCGCCGACCGTGGGAACGCCGAAGGAGTTGCCGTAACCGCCGACACCGGCGACGACGCCGGAGACGAGATGCTTGGTCTTCGGATGATCGGGTGCACCAAAACGAAGCGCGTTCATGGCCGCGATCGGGCGGGCGCCCATGGTAAAGACGTCGCGCAGAATGCCGCCGACGCCCGTTGCCGCCCCTTGATAGGGCTCGATATAGGACGGGTGGTTGTGGCTCTCCATCTTGAAGACGACAACATCGCCGTCATCGATATCTACGACACCGGCATTTTCGCCCGGGCCCTGAACGACGCGCGGGCCCTTGGTCGGCAGCGTCCGCAGCCATTTCTTCGAGGATTTGTAGGAGCAGTGCTCGTTCCACATGGCGGAAAAGATGCCGAGCTCGGTGAAAGTAGGCTCGCGACCGATAAGGTCGAGGATCCGCTGGTATTCGTCGGCCTTAAGGCCATGGGATGCAATGAGTTCGGGCGTGATCGGGCGGCTGTTCGAAATCGTCATGGTCTTCCCTGATGGCGAGGGCTCTGAATTTGGGGTCTCTTTAGCGTAGATACGAAAAGGGCGCGACAGGAAAATACCTGTCGCGCCCGTGTATCCCATTGCCTGACGCCGTATCGGCGCGTGGCTTTAAGCGGTCAGAACTTGTAGCCGACCATAACGCCGGCGCGGGTGAGACCATTGTTCGGTTCGCCGCAGAGATTGGCATGGCTGGAATGCTCGATCTGGCCGACAATGCGCCATTTCGGATCGAGGTTCACGCCGACCGCGGCATATTCGTGAAACAACGTGTGGCAGCCAAGCTTGGGACCGCGCGTACCGTCATAGTCCAGATCGCCATTGTTGAGCGAGCCACCGAAACCGGCTTCGAGGAAGAGGAAGTCCGTTACGTTGGCAGTCCAGGAGAAGCCCGCATAGATCTGCGAGGCTTCTCCGGCCGTGGCGACGTCGGCGCCGACGTGGACACGCGGACGAACGAGCTTTTCAAAGCCCTGCGCTTCGTCATGGTTCCATGGGTCGAAGAAGACCATGCCTGTGACGAAGGCGCCTCGCTCGTCATTGTTCGTCGTCTTGTCCGAGGCAACCAACGCACCGAAACGAACTTCATCGAAGATGGGCTTCGGCGCTGCCGTTTCCATGTCTGCCGCGACCGTGGCGGATGCGGAAATCATCAGAGCGCTGGCTGCGATGAAAGAAAGAAGGGATGTCGACATCGCAGTTGTTTTCATTGTCCGCTTTGCACCTTTTGGAAGCCGACCGCCGCGGTCATGCTTTATCAGTGCGCAGACCATAGGCCGCTGAATTGCGATGACGCAACCGAAAAAATGGCAGGATTGTGCAGGCCGTGAAAATGGTGTGGCAGGTGTTGCAGGATGAGGACGCTTGAGACGCTATCAGCCGACAGAAGCAGGTAAATGCCGGAAACCTATGCGCTGCGCCAGGGCATCTGACGGACGCCGGACACGTGCCGGCTCAGCAACCCGTGCCGCCACCCGCCCACCGCAACACGTCGGATTTGATTCGCGGCGCTGCCGGTCCCTGCATCAGCGGACCGAAGGCATCGAGCCGTGCGGGATTGCCCTCCGCCTGAACGACCAGAAGCGGGCGCGATTCGGGACTGTGACGGGGTACGGCAAGAATGCGCGGACGACCGGAGAAAGAGTTCAGTTCCGGTGCCAGGCGATAGTCTCGGAAAGCCGGGTCGTTGGATTTGAACCAGCAGGTATTGGCCGCCACCGCAACCCGTTCCATCATGGGCAGCGCGGCGCGATGCGGCGAGGCGGCCGGCTGTTTGGTCGATTGGCATCCCGCAAGGGCGGCCGTCACAACGAGAAGAATGCCGCAACCGGCATGGGGGCGAAAGCGGCGCATTCTGGTTCTCCCGCCAGGATTTTCGATCAGGCTGCGATAACGTCGAGGGCGGATGCGAAAATGCCACGACCATCCTTGCCGCCGTGAGCCTGTTCGATCAGGTTTTCGGGGTGAGGCATCATGCCAAGAACATTGCCGCGGGCGTTGATGATACCAGCAATGTCGCTCAGCGAGCCGTTCGGGTTGCTGCCTTGGGCATATTTGAACACGATCTGGCCGTTGCCCTCGAGCGAGGCCAGCGTCTCGGCATCGGCGAAATAGTTGCCATCATGATGGGCGACCGGGCAGCGGATGATCTGGCCCTTCTCGTAGGTACGGGTGAAATCCGTCTCCGCATTGACGACTTCGAGCTTCACTTCCTTGGACACGAAGAGAAGCGACGAGTTGCGCATGAGCGCACCCGGCAGAAGCTGGGCTTCTACCAGGATCTGGAACCCGTTGCAGACGCCGAGAACCTTGACGCCCTTTTCGGCCTTCTCGCGGATCGCCTGCATGACCGGCATGCGGGCAGCGATTGCGCCGCAACGCAGGTAGTCGCCGTATGAAAAACCGCCCGGAATGACGATCAGGTCGATGTCATCGGCGATTTCAGTTTCCGTCTGCCAGATGGTGACAGGCTCATGACCGGAAATCTTGGTGAGTGCGGCGATCATGTCGCGGTCGCGATTGAGGCCGGGAAGCTGGACGACAGCGGACTTCATGAGTGTGGTTCAAACCTTGCCTGGGCCTCGGAGAGCTCGCGCAGCTCGAGGCGGGTTTCGATACGGTCGAGGCGATTTTCGATGTGGCCAACCGTCACGCGAAGATTATTTATGTCTCCTTGCATGACGTGGATTTGTCCGCGCAGCGTCATATGGTCCGCGCGCAATTCACTGATAGCCACATCGACCTTGTCGAAGCGCTGATGAAGCTTCTTCAGCAATTCATACATAAGCTCACTGCTGATTTCGGCCATCACCGCCTCCGCAACCGTCAGTCGATTGCGATAGTATAGTTCTCGATCACCGTGTTTGCCAGAAGCTTGTCGCACATGGCTTTGAGGTCAGCTTCAGCCTTGGCCTTGTCGCCTTCCAGTTCCAGATCAAAAACCTTGCCCTGACGGACTTGGCCGACGCCGGAAAAGCCGAGACTGCCGAGCGCGCCTTCGATGGCCTTGCCCTGCGGATCGAGAACACCGTTCTTCAATGTGACGGTTACCCGTGCCTTGATCACTTGATCGCTCCTGATTACTGGACGAGAACCGGACCCGTGCCACGGATCGGTTCGTTTTCATTGATGATGCCGAGGCGGCGGGCCACTTCGGAATAGGCTTCGACCAGACCGCCGAGATCCTGACGGAAACGGTCCTTGTCCATCTTTTCGCGGGTCTCGATATCCCACAGACGGCAGCTGTCCGGCGAGATCTCGTCGGCGAGAATGATGCGCATCATGTCGCCCTCGAACAGCCGGCCGCATTCGATCTTGAAGTCGACAAGCTGGATGCCGACGCCCAGAAAAAGACCGGAGAGGAAATCGTTGACGCGAATGGCGAGCGCCATCACGTCGTCCAGTTCGGCCGGATTTGCCCAGCCGAAAGCCGTGATGTGTTCTTCCGAGACCATCGGGTCGTTGAGCTGGTCCGACTTGTAATAGAACTCGATGATCGAGCGCGGCAGCACGGTGCCTTCCTCAATGCCGAGACGCGTCGACAGCGACCCGGCCGCCACGTTGCGTACGACGATCTCGAGCGGGATCATCTCGACTTCCTTGATCAACTGCTCGCGCATGTTGAGGCGGCGGATGAAATGGGTCGGAATGCCGATCTTGTTGAGATGCGTGAACAAGTATTCGGAAATACGGTTGTTCAGCACGCCCTTGCCGTCGATGACATCATGCTTCTTCTTGTTGAAGGCGGTGGCATCATCCTTGAAGAACTGGATCAGCGTGCCCGGTTCGGGGCCTTCATACAGGATCTTGGCCTTGCCTTCGTAAATACGGCGGCGACGGTTCATTCGATTTGTCTCGTTGTTGGCGCGCTCACGTGGGCGCGATGGAAACTCTTGAAGCGGTCCCTTAACGGAAAAGTACGGCTTTCACAATGCGGGCGGCAAACTTCTCAACCGTCGTGGAGCGCTGGCACGAATGGACGAATGCATTTGGCTTTCCCGCCGCTGATGACGCTGTCGTCCGGCTTGTCGTCAGGGCAGTTGTCTTATGTGGCGCCCGCCGCGTTGCATCGAGCGCTAGAACCGCAAATGCGACGGTCATCCGGCGGGGCGCAGGTTCACGTGTTTGGAGCTGCAGATCGCCTTGGTACAGCTCAGGCGTCCGGCGCTTTCAACTTCGCCAGAAACTGCGCAAACACCATCGTGCCTTCAGGCCATGGACCATGGCCCGACTCGGCATTGATATGACCGGATTCACCGGCATCGATCAGCAGCGACCCCCAGGCACTGGCGATGTCGTCGGCATGCTCGTAGGATCCGAAAGGGTCGTTGCGGCTGGCGATGGTCAGCGCCGGAAACGGCAGCGGGTCGCGCGGATAGGGGCCGAAGGTCATCAAGTGCTTTGGGCGGATCGTCGGATTGGCGACATCCGGGGGCGCCACGAAAAAGCCACCGACCACGGGCTTCTTGAAATGCGGGATGGCATGGATGGCGGTGGCGACACCCAGCGAATGGGCAACCAGAACGACCGGCTTGGTCGAAGCGTCGACTTCTTCAACCAGCCGCTGGACCCAATCTTCCTTTACCGGTTTTGCCCATTCCGCCTGTTCGACACGGCGCGCGGTGCCGAGCTTCTGCTCCCAGCGGCTCTGCCAGTGGGTCGGGCCGGAATTGGTGTAGCCGGGAACGATGAGAATTTCTGCGTCTGAAGCTTTCATGGCGCTTATCTGTGTTCGATCATCAGCGAGATCAACCCTCGGCCTGGCGAGGGTCGATCAGTGTTCCGGGCTCGATCACGCCTTGCCGAAGACGCGGCGGAAGATCGTGTCGACATGCTTGGTGTGGTAGCCAAGGTCGAATTTTTCGCGGATGTCACTTTCCGAAAGCGCGGCGCGCACTTCCTCATCGGCCAGCAGTTCCTCGAGAAAGTCCTTGCCCTGTTCCCAGACCTTCATCGCGTTACGCTGCACCAGACGGTAAGCGTCTTCACGCGACACGCCTGCCTGCGTCAGCGCCAGCAGCACGCGCTGCGAATGCACGAGACCGCGGAACTTGTTCATGTTCTTCATCATGTTGTCGGGATAGACGACAAGCTTCTCGATGACGCCGGCCAGGCGGTTCAGGGCGAAATCAAGCGTCACTGTCGTATCCGGGCCGATGGCACGCTCGACGCTGGAATGGCTGATGTCACGCTCGTGCCAGAGAGCAACGTTCTCCATGGCCGGCACGACCGACATGCGCACGAGGCGGGCGAGACCGGTGAGGTTTTCGGTCAGAACCGGGTTGCGCTTGTGCGGCATGGCCGACGAACCCTTCTGGCCCGGAGAGAAGAACTCTTCGGCTTCCAGAACCTCGGTGCGCTGCATGTGGCGGATTTCGATCGCGGCGTTTTCGATCGACGAGGCGATGACGCCGAGCGTTGCGAAAAACATCGCGTGACGGTCGCGCGGGATGACCTGCGTGGAAACCGGCTCGGCGATGAGGCCAAGCTGCTCGCAGACATATTCCTCTACGCGCGGATCGATATTGGCAAAAGTGCCGACGGCGCCTGAGATCGCGCCGGTTGCGATTTCAGCGCGAGCGGCGACGAGGCGGGCGCGGTTACGATCCATCTCCGCATAGAAACGGGCAAGCGTCAGGCCCATCGTGGTGGGCTCGGCATGGATGCCGTGGCTGCGGCCGATGCGGACCGTGTCCTTGTGTTCGAAGGCGCGCGCCTTCAGCGCCGCCAGAACGCGGTCGACGCCCGCGAGCAGGATGTCCGTTGCGCGCACCAGCTGGATGTTGAGCGTGGTGTCGAGAACGTCCGAAGAGGTCATGCCCTGGTGGACGAAACGGCTGTCGGGACCGATGAATTCCGCAAGATGCGTCAGGAAGGCGATGACGTCATGCTTGGTGACGGCTTCGATCTCGTCGATGCGCGCGACGTTAAAGACGGCGGCATTCCCCTTTTCCCAGATCGTCTCGGCCGCCGATTTCGGAATGACGCCAAGATCGGCCAATGCCGTGCAGGCATGCGCCTCGATTTCGAACCAGATGCGAAACTTTGTTTCGGGCGACCAGATGGCGACCATTTCGGGGCGCGAATAGCGAGGGATCATGGGCGGAGGCCTTCCTGATTTTGGAGAGTTGCGCCCCTGTAGCAAAGTGTTTCCAAAATCACAACGCGCCCGTCACCGCATGCGTCGGAGCATGATCCAGGTGCCGGCGACGAGAAAGAACGGTCCGAGCGGCAAATAGAGGCGAAGCGCCATGACCGCGAACTGGTAATAGGCGGAGGCGGAAGTGAAGGCGAACTGCAGCAGCCAGACGCGGCTGAGCGTTTCGGCATGCCACCGCGCGTAGAAGGACCTGTATTCCAATGCGAAGAGAGCGGCAGTCACGAAAAGGGTGGCCGCGGCCAAGCCGGTGCCGGCCAGGACGGCCCGCGGCCATTGTCGGCGCGATCGCCGCCGCGCGAGAGAAATTACGGACCAGCCTACCAATTCGGTCAGCAGCCATGCCAGGAAGCCTCCGGCGAAAAAGATCGTGAGGATGGTCGGGAGATGAAAGGTTTCGAGCCGTCCGCGCAGCAGAAGGCTGGCTGCCGCCGAAATCGTCATCGCCATGCCCCAGAGCAAGGCCGTCGCGGTTGAGCGAGCGATCGTCTTGGCAAGGGGCAGGGCGGCACCCATCAGGTCCGCGCGGTTTCGGCGTTGCGGCGCAGCGTGGCGATCTCGGTGCGATAAGCCGTCCTGTCGCCCATGCCAAAGATGGCCGAGCCCGCCACGAAGACATTGGCCCCCACCTTTGCCGCCGCCCCGATCGTGTCGGCCGTGATGCCGCCATCGACCTCGATCTCGATCGGGCGGTGACCGATCATCGCCTTTGTCGCTGCGATCTTGTCGAGCATGGCGGGAATGAATTTCTGTCCGCCGAAACCGGGATTGACGCTCATGATGAGGATAAGATCGATATCGTCGAGCACGTTCTCCAGGACCGAGAGCGGCGTCGCCGGATTGAGCGTGACGCCGACCTTTTTCCCGAGCGCGCGAATGGTTTGCAGCGAGCGGTGCAGGTGGGGGCCGGCCTCGGCATGCACGGTAATGCTGTCGCAACCGGCCTTGGCGAAGGCTTCGAGATAGGGATCGACCGGCGCAATCATGAGATGGCAGTCGAAAATCGCCTTGGTGTGTGGACGCAGCGCCTTGATGACGTCTGGACCGAACGAAATGTTCGGCACGAAATGGCCATCCATGATGTCGAGATGGACCCAGTCTGCGCCGGCTTCTACGACATCGCGCACTTCTTCGCCGAGGCGGGAAAAATCAGCGGCAAGAACGGAAGGAGCGATGCGGATCGGCAGCGTCATGAAGGATCTCCGGCAGGAACTGAATGTCAGCGGGCTTACCACCGCGCCGCGGATGAGACAATGATAGGACGTCAGGCTCAGTCGGTCTGCGGTCGCGGCTCGCGGAATGTGTTGTCGCGCCATTGCAGCAGCCGCAGCGGATTGGCCTGCAGTTCATGATTGCTGCCGAAGCCGATCGGCCCGACGACCGTAGAAAACAAGCGGCCGGGCAACTGGTCGATGATGTCCGCGCCTGCGGCGGCCTGATGAACGATCTCGATGGCGGCATGCGCGGGCAGGGCGTAGCCATCCGGCTCCACGCCGTTTTCGCGCATGTCAGTGACGACACTCTGGGCCTCGGGCAGGGTCGTGTAGTCCGGCAGGGTGACTGCCAGCACGCCGTCTCGCAGCGGGATGGGTCGGTTTGCGGATTTCAGGGCGTCGCCGCCGATCACCGTCAGGCCGATCTTGTCGGCTGCCGCATCCCGGGCAATGGTGGCGGTATCGTTGCGATCGCCGCCGACAAACACATGCGTTGCGCCGGCCTTGGCGAGCCGCCGTACCAGCGCCAATTGCTGCTCCTGGCCGGGACGGTAGGTATCGGTGAAAACCGGCTTGATGCCGCCAGCCTCAAGCCGCTGGCGGATGGCGCTGGCGAGATCGCGGCCATAGATCGTACCATCTTCCACCAGAGCGATCGGTCTGTTCTGCCACTGACTGAGGATGACTTCCGACAGCTTTGCCGTCTCGTCACGATCGGCCGGCGCCATGCGGAAGAACGGCCAACCGTAGCGCCGCGCATCCTCCATGAGGATTTTCGACCGCACTGACAACGTGATTGCGGCTATACGTGCCTCTTTAAGCGCCGGCAACGCTTCGGAAAGCGTTTCCACGCAGAGAAAGCCGATCGCCGCCACGGCTTCCTCCGCGCGCAAATGTTCGGCAATGGATTGCCCGGCACCCTGATCGCAGGTCTCGTTGATCTCCACGAGGCGGTCGCCATTTCTAGCCGCGGCGGCGCGCGCCCCTTCGAATACCTGTGCGCCCAGATTGGCGTAGGGGCCGCTCATGGGCGCCACCACCCCGATGGTTGCCGCCACGACCGGTCCGGTGCCTGCGAGAAGCAGGACGGCAACGGCAAGTAACGGAGCTTTCAGCATCGCGCTCATGTGGGCCTATTGTTTCATTCGGCCAGTCTGGGTCGACCGGTCGGTTGCGTCAAAGAGTTTCGCCTATAACACGAAGATGTTTGCCATGGACAACGGCCGTCATGAAATCCTATCGATAGGCGCGGTCACAGGGGTAGATCATGGATAATGTCGCGCTGGAGGAAATTTTCGAGGGGCTCGGCGCCGTGACGGTCAGACGCATGTTCGGCGGAAAGGGTATCTATCATCGCGGCCTCATCTTCGCGCTCGACCTGCGCGACACGCTGATGCTCAAAGCCGATGCCCTGAGCGCGCCGCAATTCGCTGCAGCCGGGGCAAAGCAATGGAGTTACGAGGGGCGGAAGGGCAGGCCGGTTCTGATGCCCTACTGGAGCGTGCCGGAAGAGGCGCTCGACGACCCTGACGAAATGACGAGGTGGGCGCGGCTTGCCTATGAGGCGGCCGTGCGGTCGCAGTCACAATGACGGGAGATGGACCCATGGTCGAGGTGAAGGTGAAAGCGCGCGCTGTGGGAGCGACCGCAAGGGTCGGGCGTCACGGACATCCGCGCATAGTCAGCGAAACCGGAGGCCAGCTGGATGTGGTTACCGGCGCGTCGGCGCCGGGTTTCAACCCGCTCGACCTGCTCTACTCGTCGCTGGCCGCATGTCTCGTGCTGAGTGCCCGTATCGCCGCCAGCAGGCTGGGTATTCTGGACAAGCTCGAAGATGTCTGCGTCCATGTCACAGGTCACAAGAGTTCCGGCGAGCCAGCCCGGGTCGAGGTGTTCGAAGCGACATTCGAACTCCTCGGGGACTTCGACGCGCAGGAGCGCGCCGAAATCACTCACATGGCGGAAGAGATCTGCACGGTCAGCAACACGCTTTTGACAAAACCCGTCATCCGCATCCTCTAGCTCTTACTCGTCGTCATCCGGGATATGGCTGTCGACACCTCCGGCAGTGATCCGGTTGACGACCTTACCGACGCCCTGCACACGCTGCACAGTTGCGACGATGCGGCGAATGAGCGCCTCGTCATCGACCATGCCTTCCAGCACGACGGTCGTGTCTTCCACATGCAGATCGATCATCTCCATCTGCAGATCTTCGAGATTTTCCAACGCGTCGCTGATTCGTTCCTCAAGGTCGTCGTCATTCTCGCGGCCCACGGTTTCCGGCAGGCCACGGTCCCGCAGACGGTTTTCCTGTCCGTCGGCATCGATGCCGTCGATGCGGAAGCCGCCATTGCGTTCGCGATCGAAATTGGCGGAGGTCCCGTATTCCGCGTTGCCGGCAGGCTTCGCGCCGGCGCCCGGCTTGTCGGCATAGGGCCAGCCATCCTCGATGTCGCGCTCTTCGTAATCGCGGAAATCCTCTTCGCGCGACAGTTCGTTCTCGCCTTTTTTCAATGCCATGACAGCCTCCTGATTTGCATCTCGGGAGGGATAACGTGCATGTCGGCGGATAGTTCTGCCCGGTTTCAGCGCCGAGCCGCTTTTTCCCATTTCTTGATCAGCCGCTCGCGTTTAAGTCGCGACAGCCGTTGCAGCCAGAACATTCCGTCGAGCTGGTCGATCCGCATCGTTTCGAGAAGGTCCTCGCTGAGGCGGTGCAGATCCTCATCGAAAGCCGTGACTGGTTGGCATACCTCACTCAGCCGCGGATCGGGGTAGGAGAGAATTTTCAGGCGTGTCACGCGGCACCTCGGCGACGAAGGATCGGCTCTCGCATGGGTCAAAACGTCTCTGGACCCTGCTTTGGAATTGTTCTAGCAGATATCCAGGCGGCGCGGGAACCAATCCTGGCGGGCTGCACTATCCAGTTGTTGACAATCGGTTTTTCGCTGCATCTTCGTTGCCGGTGACGGAGGGCGGCGGAAATCCCCCGATGTGAGGGCGGCCATATGACGAATATCGACGAAGATCGCCTTCGCCTTACATCGGAGGAACTTTCCGACGACATCTATTCCGAGGAAGGCGCGATCCGCGCCGACGTGCTCGCTCTGGTCGGTGCGGCGATCGCCGACCGTGATGTGCTGTTCCTGCGCCAGAATGTCGCGCGCTTGCACGAATCCGAACTGGGTGACCTTCTCGAAGCCATCCAGCCCGACCAGCGCCTCGCGCTCGTCAAATTGCTCGGAGACGATTTCGACCTGACGGCGCTGACCGAGGTTGATGAGACGATCCGCATGGAGATCGTCGATCAGATGCCGAACGCGCAGATCGCTGCGGCCATCGGTGATCTCGATTCGGACGATGCCGTCTACATTCTGGAAGACCTCGACAAGGAGGACCGCGAGGAAATCCTGGCGCAACTGCCATTCACCGAGCGTGTTCGCCTCAGCCGCGCGCTGGACTACCCGGAAAGCTCGGCCGGCCGCCGCATGCAGACCGAGTTCGTGGCCGTGCCGCCGTTCTGGACTATCGGACAGACCATCGACTACATGCGCGAAGAGGAGGATCTGCCGGAAAGCTTCACGCAGATCTTCGTCATCGATCCGACCTTCAAACTGCTCGGCGTCATCGATCTCGACCGCATCCTGCGCACCAAGCGGCAGGTCAAGATCGAGACCATCATGCGCGACACGAATTATCCTATCCATGCCGACATGGACCAGGAAGAGGCGGCGCAGCTCTTCGAACAATACGACCTTCTCTCCGCGGCCGTGGTTGACGACAACGGGCGGTTGGTCGGCGTGCTCACCATCGACGACATCGTCGACGTCATGCAGGAAGAGGCGGAAGAGGACATCATGCGCCTGGGGGGCGTCGGTGATGAAGAACTCTCCGATACCATCAAGGATACGTCGCGTTCGCGTGTGCCCTGGCTGCTGGTCAATCTGGTCACCGCCTTTATGGCGGCGTCAGTCATCGGGCTTTTCGATGCAACGATCCAGCAGATCGTGGCGCTGGCGGTGCTGATGCCGATCGTTGCCGGCATGGGCGGGAATGCCGCGTCGCAGACCATGACGGTCACGGTGCGGGCGCTTGCCACCCGCGATCTCGACATCCACAATGCCTGGCGCATCATCCGCCGTGAGGCAGGCGTCGGCCTGCTCAACGGCGTGCTTTTCGGCGTGCTGATCGGTCTTGTTGCCGGCCTGTGGTTTCAGGATCCCAATATCGGCGGCATCATCGCGACGGCAATGCTGATCAACATGATGGCTGCGGCACTGGCCGGCATCATGGTGCCGCTTCTTCTCGACAAATATGGTGCCGACCCGGCTGTAGCCTCCGCGGTCTTCGTGACCACCATTACTGACATAACAGGCTTCTTCGCATTTCTTGGCCTTGCGACCTGGTGGTTCGCGATCAGCTGAGGCGGAAAAATTGACTTGTACGTAAAGGTCAATTAGTTTCGTCGCTCTGAAAAGGGCAAGCACGTGCACAAGTATTACAGCATAACGGAACTGACCCGCGAATTCGGCGTCTCGACCCGCACCCTTCGCTTTTATGAGGACGAGGGTCTCATCCATCCCGAACGCCGGGGCCGCACGCGTCTGTTCCGCGCCGCCGACCGTCGCCTCATTCAGGAGATCCTGCGCGGCCGCCGTATCGGCTTCACCATCGCCGAAATCCGCGAGATCGTACAGGTCTACAAGGAACCGCCGGGCGAAATGGGCCAGCTGAAGCTCTTGATGAAACGCCTCGATGAAAAACGCGAGGATTTGCGCCAGAAGCGCAAGGATATCGACGAAACGCTGGTGGAGCTCGACAATGTCGAGGAAGCCTGCCTGACGCGTCTTGCCGAGATTGGCGTCGGCACCTGAGGCCTTGCGCCTCGCTCGGCCAGGCTATCGGGCACTGAACGAACATTCCAGCGCCAGCGCCTGCACCCGTTCATCCGTCTGAGGATTGACCTGTCCGCGGTTCATCGGAAGCAAAAGGGACTGCTGGGCGAGGCCTTCGGCGGTACAGGAACAGAAGCGTTGGCACATGCCCGCATTTTCGCCACTGCCGATGCAGCCGCTTTCGCAACTGCGCATATAGGACTGCATCGGATCCGGTGCAGGCGCCGGGTAGACCAGCGAAAACAGGTAGAGAAGCCCGATCAGCACAGGCTGGTGTATGAGATAGAAGGCGAGGCTGTGACGGCCGATGCGGCCAAGCCCGTTGGGTTTCATCTGCCATTCCGCAAGACGCGTCAGCCAGCCGCGGGTCAGCGCAAGTCGGGCCACCGCAATGCCCAGAAGGGGCGCCGCGAGCCACGGAAACAGCGGCACGAAGTCGTTGGACCTCGGCGGGGTCGCGGCAAAGCCGGTCCAGTTGAGATAGCGCGGATCGAAGATTGCGCTGTCGAACAGGCCGGGATGGACATAACCATCGATATAGCCTGCGGCTGCGATACCGGTCGCGACGAGCGCGGTGAGAAGGGCCGGCAGGCGCAGGAAGGCAAGACCGATCAGTCCCGACAGCGCGATATTATGCAGGATACCGAAATGGATCCATTCATCCGGCATGGCGAGAAACGTGCCGATGCTGATGACAAAGGCTGCGCCCGCCACCATGGCAAACCGTTTGCCTAAGGACGCCCAGCGGATCACCGGCAGATGCGCAAGAACAAGGCTGAAACCGGCAAGAAACAGGAACGAGCTCGCAATCATGCGGGCATAAAGTTTCCAGGCGCCCTGTGTTGCCGTTTCAGGGGCGATATAGCCGAAAAACCCGAGGTCCCAGGTGAAATGGTAGGAGGCCATGGCGAGAAGCGCGAGGCCCCGCAGGCTGTCGATCAGCAGAATGCGCGGCCTGGAGGGCGCGTGTGAACTCGTCTCAGCAATGGCCACGAAAAATCTTTCCGTCTTGGGTTCTGTTCAGGGGCGGTCGTCATCCATGACCGCCAGACGCGCCTCGGAAAAATACTGGCGGCGTGTCAGGGCGACAATGACGATGACCGTCATGGCGATGAACATATAGGGCCCTGCGAACCAGCCGAGATAGCCGATCGACAAAAAAAAGGCCCGCAGCCCCGAGTTGAAATGGCTGGCGGCGATCATGTTCATGCGGACCACCTGATCGGCGGCGCGTTCGGCCGCCTCACGGTTGTTGTTGGTCTCGTGCATCATCGGCATCGCGCCGAACAGGATGGTGCAGTAGTTGAAGAGGCGGTAGGCCCAGCCGAACTTGAAGAAGGCATAGCCGAAGATCACTGTCAGACCGGCAACCTTGAGCTCGAAGGAGGTACGCCCGCCATAGGAGGCGATCGACAGGTCGCGGAACACCGCCTCGACCTGATCAGTGGCGCCAAGAAGCGCAAAACAGCCACCAATCGCAAGGATTGATGTCGAGGCGAAGAAAGCGGTGCCGTTTTGCAGCCCGGCGAGGATCTGCGTGTCGATCATTTTCAGGTCGCGGCTCAGCGAATTGTAGATCCAGTTGCGCCGCCGCTCGGCCATCACCCGGTTGAGGCTGCGCCGCGGCAGTAACCTGCCGCCGCCGCCGGCGGAAACCCAGCTATAGGAGGCCCACAGGAAAACGAAGAGGGCAAGCGCGATGTAATCGGCAATCGACATGGCAGGGACCAGTTGCAGGGACCGCCTGTTCGGCGAACAAGCCTGTAATGCGTCAGTTCGCGATCACCGGCAAGGTCCCGCCACGATCACGATCGTCCTATCCACATTGCGCCGGCGGCATTTTGATCCTATGTCGCTGCCGTGAAACCGGATGTCGGGAAGCCGCCTTGGCCAGATCGTCGTCGGGCGTAGCCTTGCCATAGTTTCCTGCAATATGGACCGTCATGTTTCTTTCCGTCTTCGACGTCTTCAAGATCGGTATCGGACCGTCGAGTTCCCACACAATGGGTCCGATGTCGGCAGCCAATCGGTTTCTCGCGCTGATCCTGTCCAACGACTGGCCGCGGCCGGCGGGCGCCCAGGTGGCAGCGCTGAAGGTGAGCCTGCACGGTTCGCTCGCCTTTACCGGCATCGGTCACGGTACGGGCAGGGCGGTGGTTCTTGGCCTGATGGGCGAGGCGCCGCAGAGCGTCGACCCCGATCGCATGGACGAGATCATCGCCGACGTGGAGCGGACAGGCCGTGTCACGCCGCCCGGCCATCCGCCCTATGCATTCCAGCCGGCGACGGACCTTGTCTATGATCGCAGGCTGCCGCTGCCGGGTCACGCCAACGGCATGGCATTCGAGGCGCTGGACAGGGACGGTCGCCTGTTGCTGAAAAGGATCTACTATTCGATCGGCGGCGGTTTCGTCGTCACCGATACCGAACTGGAAGCCATGCGCGGCCAGAAGAAGGTGAGTTCCGACCGCGTGCCATATCCTTTCGCTTCGGCGAAGGAAATGCTCGAGATGGCGCGCGGTGCGGGTCTCAGCATTGCCGCTATGAAGCGGGCCAACGAAGAAACCCGGATGAGCCGGGCCGAGCTCGACGACGGGCTAGACCGTATCTGGGACGCGATGAGCCGCTGCATCGACCGCGGCCTCCAGGTCGAGGGGATCATGCCCGGCGGGCTGAACGTCAAGCGTCGGGCCCGCGCGATCCATCAGAAGCTCGAGGCGGAGTGGCGCTCAAACCGGCTGAACCCGCTGCTCGCCAATGACTGGCTGTCCGTCTATGCGATGGCGGTCAACGAGGAGAATGCCGGCGGCGGTCGCGTCGTCACCGCCCCCACCAATGGCGCGGCCGGCGTCATTCCAGCAACCGTGCGCTACTTCCTGCATTTCCACGAGGATGCGACCCGCGAGGACATCCATACCTTTCTGCTGACGGCGGCGGCCGTGGGCGGCATCATCAAGCACAATGCCTCGATTTCCGGCGCCGAAGTCGGCTGCCAGGGCGAGGTCGGTTCGGCGGCAGCAATGGCAGCCGCCGGACTTGCCGCCGTCATGGACGGCTCACCCGAGCAGATCGAGAACGCCGCGGAGATTGCTCTCGAACACCATCTCGGCATGACCTGCGATCCGGTCGCCGGCCTCGTGCAGGTGCCGTGTATCGAACGCAATGCGCTGGGCGCGGTGAAGGCGGTGACGGCGGCGTCGCTGGCGATCAAGGGCGACGGCACCCATTTCGTGCCGCTCGATGCGTGTATCGAGACCATGCGCCAGACCGGCAACGACATGAGCGAGAAATACAAGGAAACCTCCACGGGCGGTCTTGCCGTCAACGTGGTGGAATGCTGACCGGCGCGCGCCGTCGATGATTGCGGGCTGTGGATGCGGGCCTGCCATCCCGCAAGGATGGCTTGACGCGGCCCGCTTATGGGTCTTCAAGCATCGACATGCCCCTTCACCTCGTCAAACTCTGCGTCGGCGCCGATTCCATTCACGATCTGCAGGAATGGGTGGCGCAACGGTCCTTGAGCGCAATCGCAGCGGGGCTTGCACCGCATTCGGTGCATACGACGCGCATGGTGCCCAAGCGGGTGGAGGAACTGCTGGCGGATGGCTCGCTTTACTGGGTGATCAAGGGCCAGGTCATGGCCCGGCAGAAACTGCTCGATATCGAGACCTTTACAGGCGAGGACGGTATCGGCCGCTGCCATCTTGTGCTTGGGCCGGAAGTGATCGAGACGATGCCGCAGCCGCGACGTCCGTTTCAGGGCTGGCGCTATCTGACGCCGGAGGATGCACCGGCCGATCTCGGCACTTTGGGTGAGGATGTGATGGCGCTGCCAGAGGACCTGCGGCGCGAGCTCGCCGAGCTAGGCCTTCTATAAAACAAAACAAAGGGCGCTACCGGGCGCGCTTTGACTATTTCGGGACCAGGACGCCGATCAACGCAGACGCATGTGGATCGGGGCATTGCCGGATCGCACCGAGATATGCAGGTGAATTTTCGCCTCGGGCTGCGTGTAGCGCCAGGCACGCGCTGCGTGGGTGAGAAGCAGACCCACCAGATCGCGTGTCTTTTCGCGTGGCCGATTGACGCCGAGCGCGGCGATCCGCATGGCGGCTTCGTGCAGCGGATGCAGCGCCGGCCCGCGCATCGCGGTCTTCAACGTCGTCGGAAATTCACGTTCGATGTTGTTTTCGTTCACTGCCATGTTGACCTCGTACGCATTACAAATCGAGGGCTGAAATCGTGCCGGAATGAAACCTGTTCCGGCGCTTGCCGCCGGTTGCCCGACGGCAGTGCCACTCAAACGGCTTACTGGAGAGAAGCCCAGCACTTAATGCCTTTTTTCTTCAAGGCATTGCAGGCGTTGACCGCCGTCTTCTGATCGTCGAAACCGCCAAAGCGAGCGCGATAAAGCTGGCTGCCATTGGCATCGACGGCGACGGTGAACGGCTTTGCGCCGCGCAGCGCACTGCCGCCCTTGTCCTTGGCGGTGGACAGCAGGTCCATGGCCATGTCGCGGTTGGGAGACACGCCGATCTGGACGACCCAACCGGCAATTTCCTTCGCCGTTGCCGCCTGACGGTCGGCACGCGTCGACGCCGTGGTTACCGAATCGGTCACCGTGGCGACCTGCTGCTCAGCTGTCGGCTCCTTCAGGTAGCCAGTAGCAGGAGCCAGACCGCGCGGCGGCACGGGCGCGCTTGCAGTCATCACCGAAGACACGGCGTCACGCGCCGTCTGGGCTTTCGGTTCGGCCATATAGGCAGACGCGCCAGGAACCTTCTGTTCGTATCGCCCTTCCGGCATAGGGCCGGCATTGGGAAGATCCATCGAGGCCAGACGGCGAACATCGACAGACGGTGCGCTCGGCTTCGGCGCATCCGTGACCGGCAGCGAAGGGGCCGGAGCCGTTTGGGCGATCAGGTTGCTGTTGCCGCCGCGCGAGGCCTGCGGCAGATAGGTCGCGACCAGCTTGCGCATCTGTGCGTCACGGGCGGCGCTGCCCTTGGCGCCGAGAACGACCGCAACGATCGAGCGTCCGTCGAGCTGCGCGGACGTGGCAAGATTGCTGCCAGCAGCCTGCGTATAGCCCGTCTTGATCCCATCGACGCCCTTGACCGTACCGACCAGACGGTTGTGGTTGCCGATGACCTGACGCCCGAAGGTGAAGCTGCGGGTGTTGAAGTAGCCGTAATACTGCGGAAAATGCTGGCGAAGCGCGATGCCGAGCCGGGCCTGGTCACGCGCCGTGGTCATCTGCGCGGTGTTCGGCAGGCCGTGGGCATTGCGATAGGTGGTACGCGTCATGCCGAGCGCACGCGCCTTGTTGGTCATCATCTGGCTGAAACGCGCCTCGGAACCGCCGAGGAACTCGCCCATCGCCGTCGCCATGTCGTTGGCCGAACGGGTGACGAGAGAGAGGATCGCCTGTTCGACGGTGACGGATCCGCCGGCCCGCACGCCGAGCTTCGAGGGTGGCTCCTTGGCGGCATTCGCCGAGACCGGCACCTGATCCTTGAGCGAGATCTTACCCGATTCAAGCGCCTCGAATGTCAGGTAAAGGGTCATCATCTTTGTGAGCGAGGCAGGATAGCGCAGACCGTCAGCGTCTTCGTTGTACAGAACCTTGCCTGTCTTGGCATCGACGACGATGCCTGCATATTTGGCGGCCATGGCGGGACTGACGAAAATCGTCGATGCCACGATCGCGGCGACAAACCGTCCGGCCGCGCGACCGGTTTTCGAAGCGCCATCCTTGGGGGAAGATGAACTGAAGAAGGTTTTCAACACGCCTGCACTCGCTGCTTGCATTCGAAGGTAATGGGTCCGGTCGCGCCCCCGCAAGCGTGCCGTTATCGGCCACTTTAGATCGACAGCGTTACCAACTGGTTTATGATGAACCGGCCGCTGCCCGTTTTCATAGAATTTTAGCGGCTTTGTTTGGCCTTCTGAGGCTTCACGACATGGTTCTGCACAAAGCTGTCAATCGCGGCGTCAATATGGTCCCAATCCCGCAAAAGCGTCGGCGAGAAGCGGTAAAGCACGGTCAGGTCCTGGCCGGCACGGATGTCCCTCTGGCAACTGGCGCTGTTGGCGGCGGCAAGTGAACCAGTGCTTTCCCGTGTCTTGCCGCGGTCGTCCATCATGGCGGTGCCGCCGCCAATGTCCTTCGGCATCAGGCAGCGGACCACATAGGATGCGCCATTCGGTCGGTCTGCGTTCAGGATAACCTCGTCGCCATAGCCGCTGTCGCGGCGCAGGCGATGCGCCGTCAGTCCGTAGGGTCCCGTCATCGCCTCGCCGTCGAACAGACGGGCATAGATCGGCGCCAGACGGCCGGACATGTCCTCGGACATCGTGCTCTGCGACAATTGCAGGAATATGAGCCCGTCATTGCTGCTGGTATCGTCGAAGCGGCTCTTGAGCGCGGGGCTATAACCCTGCATTTCCGGCCATGTCAGGTAGAGATCGAGGCGCTCGCTCCGGCCTTGATGGCGCTGTTCGCGGAAACGAATCGTGTTTTCCGGGACGCGCAACTCATCCTGGCCAATGAGAACTGCGATCGTCTCGCTACTTGCCGTATGGCTGCCGATCGCTAGTCTGGGGCCGATCCAGCCGGCAGCAAGCGTGATGGCAAAGGTGGCGGCGGCCATCAGGGCCAACGCGGCCATACCAGCCAATGCCATCCGGTTGCTGATCAGCGGTTCCTGATAATTACCGTGTTCCATGCGCGACCTGCCTGCGTTGACCAGAAGCGATGGCATGCCAGGCTTGCGCGAGGCACTCCCGGGTTACAAAAAAAATCCGGCGCCGCGTTGCCGCGGGCCGGACGAGTTTCAGTGGGCATATGGAATTTACTGGCTGACGCTGCCGACGGCGATGGCACGGCCATCCTGAAGCTTGACCCAACGGCCCGGGTCTTCCGCGGACTGGCGCTTGAGGTAGGTATATTCGGTATCGGCCCAGGCCATCACCTTGTTGCGCATGTTGTCGAGAATGAAGTCGCCGCGATCGGTCCGGACGGTCAAGACGGCATGGCCTTCGCCATTCGGCTGCAGGACGACGGTGATCAGCAGGGCCGAGGCGTCGAAACCCTTCTGCATCAGCATCTTGCGCTTCAGAAGAACGAAGTCCTCGCAATCGCCGACCGTGGTTGGATAAGCCCATTTTTCCTCGACGCCATAGATTTCCTGATCGGTCATCGGCTCGATCGTGGTGTTGACGGTGTAATTGACGTCGAGCAGCGTGCGCCACTTATCCTCCGTCAGCGCCACAGGGCCGCGATCGCCCCCGGTGCGGACGCATTCGCTGCGGTAGGTCTTGCAAAATTCATAGTGGCCGATCGGCGGGTTGGCCTGACCGATAACCTTCATTTCGCCGCTGATGGCGAAGGCGGACTGAGCCTGGCTGAAGGCGAGTAAGGTGGCGATGGCAGCGATCACCAGGGCTGTGCTTTTCGTCATTCTTTGTCTTCCCCGTTGGTGAGGAGACAATCGCAGCAAGGTTTTGACCCGGTGGAAAATAGCGTCGTAAAAACAATCGCTTATTTGAATTCAATTTTACGGAAATGCGTCGTGGATCTGTAACGGTTTGGGCAGGCGCTCGAGCGGATTTGCGTAAAATCCGAGTTATATTCGAGCCGTTAACGATACGGGCGCTATGTGAGCAAGTGCCATGTCCTTGTTATGACGCTGTTTTTTTCATGATGGCTTCGCGGGCGCGCTGTGCCGGCAATACGCCGCAAAAGACCGAGTGGGACGATGAAACGATTTGTACACTGTATTGCCGCTCGAGCCGGCCAGTTTCGGGACGAAACACCGTCAAAAAAAATGTCTCGAAACGAGAAAAAAATGCGTTCTTCGATGTTTTTTCCAAAAGCGGGATAGGCCTAGGCGGCTAAAACGCGAAAAAAAGCCGGCGGGAGCGCGCCGGCTTTGGAGGATCGTCGGTTTCTGTGGCCCGTTTGGCTTACAGGAATGCCCTGAGCGACTCGCGCGACTGGACCGATGCGAATTCGATCGCCACGCCTTCGATGAAATGGCGCACGACACGGCCGCGCATGTTGCCGAGCATTACCGGCGTTCCCATGGCCGGTCGAATCTCGATATCCACCGCGGCGCCCGAAAGGGAAAGGTCGACGATCTTGCAAGGGTATTTGCGTCCGTCGTCGAGAACGATTTCCGTTCGGGTGACGCGCGGCGTCAGGCGGTCATGGCGTCGGTCTTCCGGCAGGCCGAGCTCGTGCTTGTTGGCGAGCCAGGTCAGCTGCGCGGCCAGTTTCTCGCGCTTGCGATCGGTCGCGTTGATCGACATCGAAAATCCGTCGGCCGTCACGCCGATGACATTGCCCTCGATGCGGCCGAGATTTTCGATATAGGCGATCACGCGCTCGCCGGGCGACGGCCGGGCTTCGCAGGCAAGCACCACATCGCCGGGCGACATCTCCACAGCGGTGCAAGGAAATTCTTCATGGCTTGCCAGCATCAGCCGACCGCTCATTCCCACCGTCACGCGCTGAAAGGCTCGCTCCTGCGCCGCTGGCGATGATGTCGATGGTTGAGCTGGCTGGAAAGAGTACATGCTCGTTCTCTCAAGTCGCGATGCGCAGATAATCTGTTATGGTGGCCATTATGCGCCGAGCGGCGCCGGACGTGATAATGGATATCGCATCGCGGTTAATAGAAGGTTCTGATCGGCCGGTCAGCTTCTTCCCGACAGTCGGTCGTCTACTATCTGGATCGACAGAAGACGGCGCATGAAGGCCGAAAAACCCTTTTGCGGCGCCGCAACATGGGGGCTGTCTTCGGCGATACTGCGCGATTCGCCGGCATGTAGATAGGATATCGTTTCAAGAAGAGCGTTGGCGCGTGGCTGGCACGGAAGAATGGCGCCCAGCACGCGGTCCGTCTCCGTTTCGCCTGAACGCATCGGCAGGAGCACGAGCTGGTAGTGATGGACGCGGTCGGCAGCGATACCGGTCACGTCTGTCACCATCGGTCGCCCGCGCGCCATTATCGTCTGTATCCCCAGATTGGCATGGCGTCGCTGCGATTTATGCCAGAGGCCGGCAAAGGGGCGGCCGCGCAACTCGCTGCCGAACACGGCGCAGAGCCGGGTGCCGGCAAGGCGGAAGGACACCGCGCCGACATCGTTTTTGCCCAGAATAAAAAGATCGGGCAACAGGTGGCGTACGCGCGCGGGCTTGAAGCTGCGCTGTGGCGGCACCCTGTCGTCATGCTTCAGTTCAAGCCAGTAGCTGAATAATTCGTTTCCTGCTTCGGTCTGCATCGGATCCATATGTCGTATTTCGGAACAAGATTCATTCTTCCCCGACCCCCGGCGATGTGTGTAGCGAAAAGCGTGCCAGTTGATTGAGCGGCCGTTGGATGGAGGTTCCACCTGGAGCGAGGGAACGGCGGGGCCGGCGCTTCCGTTTCTGCAGGCGCTCCTGTAAGGCTGGCGCGCAAAATGCACAGGTGACGGATGAACGACAGACCCGAAATGCCGACCGATCCGCTGAGCGGCCAGCACAACGATCTCTCAGGCGATCGGATGAACGAACTGCCGGCGGCTGATCGTGGCGAAACGGATCGGGACCGGGAAGGGGCTCAGCCGGTCTTCAACCTGCCAGCCATTCTCACAGCGACCGTCGCCCTTCTGGCAGCCATCTATCTGTTCCAGGCTTACGCGCCCCTCGATCAGGTCGAGTTCTGGATCCTGGTGCAGTTTGCCTTCAGCCCCGCGCGCTACATCTACCCGCTCTCCGAACAGGGATTGGAATGGCTGTGGACACCGGTCACCTACTCGTTTCTGCATGGCAGCTTTCAGCACCTGGCTTTCAACGTTCTCTGGCTTCTGGCATTCGGCGCACCGGTGGTTCGCCGCATAGGTACGGCCCGCTATCTGCTGTTCTGGATATTCTCCGCTGCGGCTTCGGCGTTGTTTCATGCGGTCCTCAACTGGGGGGAGCCGACCGTGCTGATCGGAGCATCCGGCGTCGTATCCGCCCTCATGGGTGCGGCCTGCCGCTTCGCTTTCCCGCCCCACGGCGGTTATGACCGGACCTTCGGTCACCTTTATCCGCGCCAGTCGATCCTCGGGGCTCTGACGAACCGCACGGTCGCCGTCTTCGTGGCCCTGTGGTTCGCCGGCAATATCCTGATTGCCGTCGGTCTGCCGCTGCTGGATGCCGGTTCTGATGCCATTGCATGGGATGCGCATATCGGCGGTTTTCTCTTCGGCTATCTCCTGTTCGGCCTGTTCGACCGGGTTCGATAGACGCGATTTTCGCGACAATATTGCTTTTGCGCCTGTGAACGGGCACCATTCTTCCCGGTTGCATCGCCTGCCGGGGAGGGTTTTGGCGTGCATAGCAAGAGGAGAAAACCATGCCCCAGACCGTGAAGAGCATATTGGATGCCAAGGGCCGCAATGTCGTGTCGGTCGGACGCGACCAGTCCCTGAGCGCCATTGCAGCGATCCTCAACGAAAAACACATCGGCGCCGTCGTCGTGACAAATCCGGAAGGGCGCATAGCAGGCATATTCACGGAGCGCGATCTGGTGCGGGCGATCGCGCAGAACGGCGCCGTCGTGCTGGAGCAGCCGGTGTCATCGTCGATGACGACCGATGTCACTCGCTGTCGGGAAGACAATACCAATGACGAACTGATGGAAATGATGACCGCCGGCCGCTTCCGCCACGTGCCGGTCGAAAGCGACGGTAAACTGGCCGGAATCATCTCTATCGGCGACGTCGTCAAGTCGCGGATCAGCGAAATCGAACACGAAGCCGAGCAGATCAAGGCCTATATCGCCGGCTGACGGCTTAGCCGTCCCTAGCGGGCGCAGATTTCCTGCATGCGTTTCAGCGCGCCGATCTGCGCCATCGCTTCCTCATAGCCGCGTCGGATGGCTTCGCCGGCGCGGTGAAATTCCGAAAGGCCGATATCGCTCAGCCGCGGATGCAGCGCCAGATCGGGCGGGTCGCCGGCAAGACGCGCCCGCGATATGCGCTCCTGGATGATGTTGAAAGCCTGAACCATTGTACCGGTCATGCTTACTCGAGTTGCTGTGCGGCTGCCGGCGTCGTCGAGGCGCGGTCGCTGTTCGATGTCCTGGACGCTGGCATTGTGGCGCACAACCGCGGCACGACCGAAAATGTCGTAGTTGAGATTGACGCCAACCACGAGCGGCTGCTCATAGGCCCGGCAGACGGAGGTCGGCACCGGATTAACGAGCGCCCCGTCGACCAGCGTGCGGTTGTTGCATTTGACCGGTTCGAAAATGCCCGGCAGCGCATAGGAGGCGCGCAGGCCCGTGATCAGCGAACCGCTGGTGATCCAGACCTCATGGCCGCTCTGCAATTCCGTGGCAACGGCGACAAAGGGGCGGCTCAGGGTCTCGATCGAAATGCCTTCCATATGCTCCTGCATGCGCTTGGTCAGGCGCATGCCGCCGAACAAGCCGCCGCCGCCGATGGTCAGGTCCAGCAGGCCAGCAATCCGGCGCATGGTGAGCGAACGGGCGAAGCTTTCCAGTTCGTCGAGTTTTCCGGCCAGATAACAGCCGCCGACGAGAGCGCCGATCGAAGTGCCGGCGATCATGCCGACCTCGATGCCTTCCTCGTCAAGCGCGCGCAGGACGCCGATATGCGCCCAGCCGCGCGCCGCGCCGCCGCCCAGTGCCAGCGCGATCTTCGCCTTGGGTTGCGGAGGTGAGGTTTCGGGAGGCTGGATTTGCGGTGGCATCGTCGGCGCATCGAGAAGGGCGGTTCCGCCGGCTTCCGTGGCGGGGGCGGGGCGCGGCTCGTTTCTGTTCCAGGACCAGTTCATGTGCTGCGCGTCTCCTCCACGCTGGATCATCGACCCAGACGCGCATTAGGCTCGCGAATGGGTTTCGAAAGTATTGATCGACGGCAAATGTGACAGGAAACGGGACGGACGGGCGGCCCGGCTGCGCGATCAGCTTGCGTAGACGGATTCGGGATCGAAATGGAGCGTATCGTCTGCGATGTCCATGACGGCTTTGTTCTCCACCTGCCGGACGGTACGATAGAAGCACGAGCGGCGGCCGGTATGGCAGCTGGCATCGTCGCCAGCGACCCGGACCTTCAGCCATACGGCATCCTGATCGCAATCCGTGCGAAGCTCTACGACCGTCTGGAGATTGCCGGAGGTTTCGCCCTTCTTCCAGATTTTCGAGCGCGAGCGGCTGTAGTAATGCGCGATACCGGTCTCTATCGTCAGCGCCAGCGCTTGCGCATTCATATGCGCAACCATCAGCAGTTCGCCATCGCCTGCGTCGGTGACGACGGCCGTGACCAGCCCGGTCGCATCGAAACGCGGCGTAAAGTCGCCGGCCGCTTCGAGTTCGTGCTTGTCGGCGGCCGGGGCAGGAAATGTGAGCGTCATGGTAGGCCTCGGGAAGCGGCTCAGCTGCGGATCAGGGTGAGGAAGCGCGCCTGCTCGGCGGCATTATCCTCGAACTCGCCGGTAAAGGTGGTGGTGAGCGTGGTCGAGCCCTGCTTCTGTACGCCGCGCATCGCCATGCACAAGTGCTCGGCATCGATCATCACGGCGACGCCGCGCGGATCCAGAACCTCCTGGATGGCATGGGCGATCTGCGCCGTCAGCGCTTCCTGCGTCTGAAGACGACGTCCGTAGATTTCGACCAGGCGGGCAACCTTCGAAAGGCCGAGCACACGCCCCTTCGGAAGATAGGCAACATGCGCCTTGCCGATGATCGGCACCATGTGGTGCTCGCAATGGGAATAGAACGGAATGTCGCGAACCAGGACCATATCCTTGTAGCCCGATACTTCTTCGAAAGTACGCCCAAGGATTTCGTCTGGCGATTGCCCATAACCGGAAAACAGTTCGCGATAGGCGGCGGCCACGCGCTTGGGCGTATCGAGCAGACCTTCACGCGACGGGTCGTCGCCGGTCCAGCGCAGCAATACGCGAACCGCTTCCTCCGCCTCCTGTTGGGTCGGGCGGGCATCGGCTTGGCCAGCGGCCGGGAAATTCTTCACAATGGCATCCATCTAAGGTCTCCTGATCCTGATGCGGTCAAGGCGCATCCGATCGTCGTGCATTGGCGCCGCGCAGGTGCCCAAACGTCGTTTTGGCGCTATCTGACGCCGCGCAAATCATTTTACAAGACACGGCATTCCGAATTCGGCGCGGACAGGGCAAAAGCGCGCGTCTTGATGCGGACTTTCACCGATAGCATATAATGGTAAAGCGAAAGGCTCGACAGATCACTGCCGAAGACGCAGTGTTCGATAAAGCCTCAATGGGCGGTGGCCCGACGATCCGGAAAATGGTGAGCATGGACGACATCTACAATAGCCGCATTCTCGAACTTGCCGGCAATATCGGGCTGTCTGGTGAATTGGAGGATGCCGATGGCGTGGCTGAAAAGCGGTCCCGGTTGTGCGGCTCCAGGGTGAAGGTTTTCGTGAAACTGCAGGACGGCGTGGTCACCGACTTTCGCCACAAGGTCCGCGCCTGCGCCCTCGGGCAGGCATCGTCCGCCGCCATGGCAAAGCATGTGATCGGCGCAAGTGCTGGGGAACTGCGCCAGGCAAAGGCCGACATGCTGGCAATGCTGCAGGATGGCGGCGAGGGCCCGTCGGGGCGGTTCGAAGAGATGCGGGTGCTGAAACCGGTCAAGGACTACAAGGCCCGACACGCATCCACCATGCTGACTTTCGACGCCGTGGTGGAGGCGATCGATCAGGCGGAAGCGCGGACGGCCTCCTTTACGGCAGCGGTCTGACCATGTGCGGCGTCTGCGGTTCCGGCGACGAAGACGATGGCGCGCAGCGTCAACGGACGGGAGCAATGGGCCGCAACTGGAGCGGTCCTTTCCGCAAGACACCCGGCCGTCTTCTTGGCATGGGCGTCGTCCGTCTTTACCAACTGACGCTGTCCGGTTTTGTCGGCAATGGTTGCCGCCACATACCGACCTGTTCGGAATACGGCTACGAAGCCTTCGCCCGTCACGGTTTCTGGTCCGGTTTCTGGCTGACGCTGTTCCGTGTCGGGCGGTGCGGGCCGGGCGGCACAGCGGGTCTCGATCCGGTGCCCGAGACGCTGGACGCGGACCTGCCGGTCACCCCGCCATGGCGGCTTTGGCGCTATGGTCAAAAGGCCTGAAACCTTTACTCCCGCGCCGTTATTGACTATCACCGCGCCGTTCGCTGCTGCGTGCAAGAGACGCGCAGCCCATTTTTGACCACCCGCATTCGTTGGCGGGACTGGACAGGAGAATCTTGATGTCCGTTTCCCTTACATTTCCCGATGGTTCCGTTCGCGCCTATGACGCGGGCACGACCGGCCTTGCCGTCGCCGAATCCATCTCCAAGTCGCTGGCAAAGAAGGCCGTGGCAATCGCGCTCGATGGCGAGCTGCGCGACCTCTCGGATGCCGTCACCGACGGCAAGATCGAGATCGTCACGCGCACCGATCCGCGCGCGCTCGAACTGATCCGCCACGATGCCGCCCATGTCATGGCCGAGGCCGTGCAGGATCTGTGGCCCGGCACGCAGGTGACGATCGGCCCGGTCATCGAAAACGGCTTTTATTACGATTTCAAGCGCGTCCACCCGGACAGCAAGGAAGACTGGCCCTTCACGCCCGAAGATCTGCCGAAGATCGAAAAGAAGATGAAGGAGATCATCCAGAAGAATGCGGCATTCACCAAAGAAATCTGGAGCCGCGATAAGGCCAAGCAGGTTTTCGCTGACAAGGGCGAGGCCTACAAGGTCGAGCTGGTCGACATGATCCCGGAAGGCCAGGAGCTTAAGATCTACAATCAGGGCGGCTGGTTCGACCTCTGCCGTGGTCCGCACATGGCCTCCACGGGCCAGATCGGCACCGCTTTCAAGCTGATGAAGGTTGCCGGCGCATACTGGCGTGGTGATTCGACCAAGCCGATGCTGACGCGTATATACGGCACGGCCTGGGCAACACAGGAAGAGCTGGACCAGTACCTGCACATTCTCGCCGAAGCCGAAAAGCGCGACCACCGCAAGCTCGGCCGCGAAATGGATCTTTTCCATTTCCAGGAAGAAGGTCCGGGCGTCGTGTTCTGGCACGGCAAGGGCTGGCGCATGTTCCAGACGCTGACGTCCTACATGCGTCGCCGTCTGGCCGGCACCTATGAAGAGGTGAACGCGCCCCAGGTGCTGGATAGCTCGCTTTGGGAAACCTCTGGCCACTGGGGTTGGTACCAAGACAATATGTTTGCGGTAAAATCGGCCTATGCATTCACCCATCCTGATGACGAGGAAGCCGACAACCGGGTCTTCGCGCTAAAGCCGATGAACTGCCCGGGTCACGTACAGATCTTCAAGCATGGGTTGAAGTCCTACCGCGAACTGCCGATACGCCTTGCGGAATTCGGTAATGTGCACCGTTACGAGGCGTCAGGCGCTTTGCATGGTCTGATGCGTGTGCGTGGCTTCACGCAGGATGATGCGCATGTGTTCTGCACCGACGAACAGCTGGCGGCGGAATGCCTGCGCATCAACAAGCTTATCCTGTCCGTCTACGAGGATTTCGGCTTCCAGGAAGTGGTCGTAAAACTGTCCACACGTCCTGAAAAGCGCGTCGGCACGGATGATTTGTGGGATCGCGCTGAAAGCGTGATGACGGACGTGTTGAAGACGATCGAGGCACAGTCGGAAGGGCGCATCAAGACGGGTATTCTGCCGGGCGAGGGCGCTTTCTATGGCCCGAAATTCGAATACACGCTGAAGGACGCCATCGGCCGTGAATGGCAGTGTGGCACGACGCAGGTCGACTTCAACCTGCCCGAACGTTTTGGCGCCTTCTATATCGACCAAAATTCGGAAAAGACTCAGCCGGTGATGATCCACCGCGCCATCTGCGGTTCGATGGAGCGCTTCCTTGGCATCCTGATCGAAAACTTTGCCGGTCACATGCCGCTGTGGTTCGCGCCGACGCAGGTCGTCGTTGCAACGATCACCTCGGATGCCGACGATTACGGCCGTGAAGTTGCCGAGGCGCTGCGCGATGCCGGTCTTCAGGTTGAAACGGACTTTCGCAACGAGAAGATCAACTACAAGGTCCGCGAACACTCTGTCACCAAGGTGCCGGTCATTATCGTCTGCGGACGCCAGGAAGCAGAAAACCGCTCGGTCAACATCCGCCGCCTAGGCTCGCAGGCGCAAACGCCGATGTCGCTGGAAGATGCAATTGCCGCCCTGACGGATGAGGCGACTCCACCGGACGTCAAGCGGAAGAACGCGGCCCGCAAGGCCAAGGTTTCTGCCTGACCTGACAAACAAACGGCGCCTGAGAAAAACTCTCAGGCGCCGTTTTGCAATTCGTGATCGCTATGCCGCGTGTCGCGGTTCGGCATGACGACGGATTACTCGATATCAGCGTTTGCCGTTTGGGCCTGCGACGACAGAAGAACATCGACGTCGGCGTTCTCACCGGACTTTACGGTAAACTCGCGCTGAAAGACCTTGTCCTTGTTACGGGCGACGGCGAGATAATCCCCCTCCGACAGAACCATGGTCGAAAAGGCGCTGACGCTTTCGTTGACGACGTCGCCGGATGCCGTCAGGACCGACCACGCGGTATCGGCAATCGCCTCGCCGCCGGGTTGCGAGACCAGTTTCAAAGTGATCTGGGCCGCGCGATGCTGCAAGGTGGCTGTTGTCAGCTTGCCGGCTTCGATCTGGATGTCGGCGCGCGCCACCGCGTTGACGCCGCCATATTCCGATACGACATGATAGGTGCCCGCATTCAGCCGCACGATGCTGTTGGCCTTGACGTCGGCAATCACCAGACCGCGTTCGCCGTCCTCGCGGGGTTCCGCCGAGTAGACAGAGAAACTCAGCTGGCTCGGCGGTATACGCACGTCCGTGCCGGTCACCGCATTGAGAACGAAGCCGCCAGCATCGAGCACCACCGTCTGTTTCGGCACTTGTCCTTCGGTGGGAACGGTGAGTTTGCGGGTTACGCCGGCGCGGCCGAAGGCGACGTTGACGAAATAGTCACCGGGTACAAGCTGGAAATCCGCAGTGCCGCCATCGGCGCTGGCCAGAAGCGGCAGCTTGCCATCATCGCCCGGAATGGGACCGAAGACGCGCCAGGCAAGCCCATCCTTCATGGTCTCGCCGTCGCTGGTCAGCTTGGCCTCGAAGGCGACATTGCGTGCGAGAATGCCGGCCGGTGCAGCAGGCGTTGCCGAGAAGGCGTTGAGCTTCGGCATTTTCGTCGAGCCGCCAAGCTGCTTGAAATTCTGGAACGCATCCTGAGCAAGCGAAGTTGATGCCGGCAGGGCGGCAATTGCCGCACCCAGCATCACATAGATGGCAGTGGAAGATCTTGTCATGGCGCCCGGATTGACTCTTGCTGTCGCAGACTTCACTTGAAAACCAACGCCAAGGCGAATTCAAGGCCTATTGCCAAAACTGGCCTGTATGCCGCGCGTAAGCATGATCGAAATTTCAGGAAAGCGAGTGTGACCATGGACAAAGATATCAAGCTGATCGACTACTTGCGCCAACGCCATTCGACGCCGGTAGCGCAGTATGGCGAGCCCGGTCCTTCGCAGGCTGAACTGGACGAGATCCTGCGTTTTTCGTCACGCGTTCCGGATCACGGCAAGATCGCGCCCTGGCGCTTCATCGTCTATCGCGGCGATTCCCGCGTCAGGCTCGGGGACGAATTCCTGCGGCTGGCGCTTGAGGCGACACCGGACATGACAGAGACCGCGAAGGACGCGGAGCGAGCGCGCTTCACCCGCGCGCCGCTGGTGGTCGCCGTTGTCAGCACCGCTTCCCCACATGCCAAGGTTCCCGAATGGGAACAGGTCCTGTCTGCTGGCGCGCTATGCCTCAACATGCTCATGGCCTGCGAGGCGCATGGCTACGTCGCCAATTGGCGCACCGAATGGATCGCTTACGACGCCCGCGCCAAGGCTGCGCTGGGAATTGCCGATCAGGAGAAAGTGGCCGGTTTTATTCACATCGGCTCCAGCGATTTCAACACGCCGGATCGCCCGCGTCCGGACCTTGCCGACATCGTCACCTGGGTCGAGTGAGGATGTTTTATTCGACTGAAGACAACGCTCACGGGCTCGCCCATGATCCGTTCAAGGCCATCGTGTCGCCGAGACCGATCGGATGGATCGGTACGAAGGGAAAGGACGGATCGCTCAATCTGTCGCCCTACTCGTTCTTCAACGCGATCTGCGACAATCCGAAACTGGTGATGTTCGCCTCGAGCGGGCTTAAGGACAGCGCGCGCAATGCGCGTGAAACCGGTGTCTTCACCGCCAGCCTTGCGAGCCGGCATCTGGCCGAGCAGATGAATGCCTCCTCGATCAGCGTCGAATACGGTGTCGACGAATTTGCCATTGCCGGCCTGACGGCACGGATGGGGACGCTTGTCGATGCACCTTTCGTTGGCGAAGCCTATGCGGCTCTGGAATGCCGGGTGACGGAGATCATCGAGCCGAAGACGATCGACGGCGGCAAGGCCGAGGCCATCGTCGTGTTCGCTCAGGTTGTCGGCATTCACCTCAGCAAGGAGATCCTGCGCGAGGGCAGGGTCGATATGGCGGTTGCCCGCCCGCTGGGGCGCATGGGCTATCGTGACTATGCAGATGGCGGCGCCGAGGTTTTCGAAATGACACGGCCGTCGACCCCAAGGGCCTGACATCTCAGGCTGGGAAAACGGACCGGATGATCGGCACCTGCGATGGCTTGCGGGTCATCTTGCCGCCGAAACCTTGCGCGTGGGCATGAAGGCAGGAGGTGCGAAAGTCTTCGGCGTCCTCTTCCGTTTCAGACGTGTCAATGGCCGTCACCCCTGCCGCCGCTGCCGCAAGCAAAAGCGTGGCGCGCGCATGGGTCGCGACGTCGCTGCCGATCCTGCCTGCTTTCCCCATTGCGGCAGCCAGCGCCGCGGCATCCCAGCCAAGCCCGACAAGCCGCTGACTTTTGCCGGAAAAACTTGCCGCCGCCAGCAGGCCATGCGGATTGTCGCCCGCCATCGCCACGATCCGGGTCACCCCTACCGTCATCGCAGCGCGCGCCTCGCTTACCTGCAGCAGAATGTCGAGATGCTGTAGCTCGGCGCCACTCTGTGCGCTGCACAGGAAAACCGTTCCGATTCGTGCGGCCGTGCACAAATCGAGCAAGGCCGACATGTCACGCGAGGAGACCGGCGGCAGGTAGGCCGCGCTTGCGAATGGGAGGCTTGCCGCCCGCAGGAATGCCGCCGGATCGACGCCATGCCGCATGTCGATAATCGCAGCGGGTACGGCTTCATCCGGTGCCAGGCAAGCAATGTCGGCAGCGGACGCGATCAGCCACGACGTGGGTAGTAAAAAGGACAGAAATACTCTCCCGGGTTCTGGTTAAATTCTATGGTGAACCAATCTTAAACGATTTTTCCCTAACCTGCATTCCATCGGGTGAATGTGGCTAACGCTCCTTTTGTATTGAGGTTTCGGGGTGATCGTACAGGCTTTTCTTCGTTGGGCGGAAACTGCAAGGCCGGCGGATCGGGCAAAGGCTGCGCATGCTTTGGTGCGTGGTTATCTGGCCGCCCCGGTGCAGGATGAGAAGCGCCAGGCCGCGGTCATGGCGCTGACCCATCTGCTCGACGACCCTTCGCCAGTGGTGCGTGGCGCACTCGCAGAAGCGGTCGCCGATTCGCCCGACGCGCCGCGCGGCATGGTCATGTCTCTGGCCGAAGACCAACCGCTGATCGCCTCGACCGTCATTACCCGTTCGCCGGTGCTGACCGAGATCGACCTGGTCGATCTCGTTGGCCGCGGCAGCGCAGTGACCCGCGCGCTGGTCGCCTCGCGGCCGCATCTGTCGCGCGGCGTCGCGGCAGCGGTCGCGGAAGTCGCCGGCGGAGCGGAAGTGCTACTTCTTCTCGAAAACCAAACGGCGTCGATCACCCGCTTCACCCTTAAGCGGATTGCCGAACGTCATGGCCATCATGCCGATGTGCGCAACATCCTGCTTGAACGCGACGAACTGGGCGCCGATGCACGCCACCTGCTCGTCGGTCACGTCAGTGATGCGCTGGCATCCAGCAGTCTGATGCGCACGACGCTCACCGCCGCACGCATCGATTACGTGACCCGCGAGGCCAGCGATGCGGCAACGGTCGCCATTGCCGGCACTGTGCGGCATCATGATATTGCCGGTCTGGTCGAGCACCTGCGTCAGCAGGGGCGCCTGACGCCGGCCTTCCTGATCCATATCCTGTGCGGCGGCAAGGTGGATTTCTTCTCCGGTGCCATCTGTAATCTCTCCGGCCTCGAGGATCAGCGCGTTCGCTCCATCCTCGCCACCGGCCGCATGCATGCCGTGCGGGCGCTGTTCGAGGCCGCCGGGCTCGATCGTTCGATTGCCATGGTCTTCGTCGAAGCGGTGCTCCTATGGCGCGAAGCCGCACGTTCGCCGGTCGGCTTCTCGCTACAAAGCATCTGCCTGCCGCTGATCGAACGGTTCAGGCACCAGGCCCAGCCGTTGTCACCGCTCGGTGAACTTCTTGAAATGATCGACAAGCTGCGGCTGATGGAAGAACGTGTGCTGGCACGCTCCTATGCCAGCGATCTCGCCTTTGCCGCATGATATGCGCCAAGGTCAGCCTCGGCATTGAACGGCTTCAATCCCGGAATTTCTTCGCCACCCAGGAATAGCTGCTTTCCACCAGCCTTGCCGGCTTGCCGACCAGCGCGCGGATGCCCTCGCTGCTTGGCAGGACTGCGGTCACGCGGCTGATGGCGTGCGCCGCCATGCCGCGTTCCTGAGCGCGCAGCTGCTCTTCGCTTTGCGGCGGCGCGGACGCCGTCCCGGGCTGCGGCTGTTGAGGGGCGGGGGCAATATTCTCCGCAGTCTCTGACGCGGCGGGATCCTGGCATACGGCGATCACAACCGGATAGGAAACATTGGCAAACGACGCCAGCTGCTCCTCAGATACGGCATTGCACATTTCGATGGACGGCCAGCGCGGCTGTAGTGTGGCGATATACTGGCAATCCTTGACGGCGTCGTCGCAGCCGAGGATGGTCATGGCGATGATGGCAGCGTTCATGTTTTCATGCCCCTTTTGCGTCCTGACCGTTATCCGCACGATCATGACGCAAGCAAGGCGATGATGGACGCAGCCCGGTCGTCCTTTACCCTGAAGCCTTTTCCCGCCTTGCCGCCGGGGTCTCGCTTGCAGGGATGCTCGTCACGTCACTATCGCGCGGTTCCGAGAGTTCCACTTCGCGGATCCATTCGCGCCACACGGCCACGAGCAGCGCCATCAGAACGGGACCTATGAACAGGCCGAGAAAACCCATTGTCTTGACACCGCCGACCAGGCCGAAAAACGTCGGCAGGAACGGAAGCTTGATCGGTCCGCCGACCAGACGCGGGCGAACGGTCTTGTCGACGATGAACAATTCGACGCTGCCCCATATCAGGAGCGCGATGCCTGCAAAAACGGAACCGCTGGCCACGAGATAGATCGATACCAGTGTGAAGGACAGCGGCGCGCCGCCCGGGATCAGCGCCATGATGCCGGTAATGACGCCAAGCGTCACCGGCGAGGGCACGCCGGCGATCCAGTAGGCGATGCCGAGGACGATGCCTTCGCCGATGGCGATCAGCGTCATACCGGTCACGGTGGAACTGATCGTCGCGGGGACGACACGCGAAATGCGCTCCCAACGAGACGGCAGGATGCGTTCACCCAGAAGGTCGATCTGGCGCGAGAAGGACGCGCCATCGCGATAGACGAAGAACAGCGCGATCAGCATGAAGAGAAGCGTCAACACCAGGTGGAACGCACCGCCGCCGGCCGCTACCACGGCCCTATAAATATTGCCGATATTGGCGCCGCTGACGAGCTGGATATATTCACCGATCGCGCCCGGCTGGCCGATATGGCCGGTCCACTGCGCGTCCAGCCAATCGCCGGCATAGGGCAGCCCGCGCAGCCACGCCGGCGTCGGCGATCCGGCCCGATTGACCTCTAGCGCCCATCCGACCCATTCGCGCACCTCGCCCGATGTATACGAAATGGCGATCCCGACAGGCACTACAATGAAGGCGACGATGCACAGAATGGCAATCGTCGCGCCGAGCGTGGTATTGCCGCCGACCCGGCGCAGCAGGCGCCGATAAAGCGGCCAGCTTGCGAAGCCAATAACCAGCGCGGCCAGAACCGGAACGATGAAGCCGTAGAAGAAATAGATGCCGGCAAACACGACCAATATCAGCAGCCAGCGCGCGGCGGTGATCGGTGGAATAAGGGCAATCGTCGCCGGCGTAACCGGACCCAGCCAGCGCGGTTCTTTTGGCGGGGTTTTATGTTCCGAGGCACTCACAGCCAGATGCTCTTCCCTATCTCGTTGACCCAGGATATGGGCCATCAGCGCTTTCCGCGCAAGGGAAGCGCGTATGGCTTGATGCCAGCCTTCGGCTTGCGATTGGCTGAGATTACGCTAGAAATGTGAAGAACGTGACAAGACGGCCGTGGCTTTCGCCCCTTTCTCGTTGCCCCCCGCTACGAAACAAGCGGTTCCATCTGGAAAGTTTGAGCCCGGTGCCCTATCTGCTGAAGCGCTTAATTTCTTATTCCCGCACCGATGCGTCGGGTGGGGCATTGAGTTTCGGCAGGATGAGCGGATGCGCCGGCCGGACTGCCGGTCGCACCTTCCGGTCCGGTCGAAATGTCTGAAGATTTGGTGTCGCTGAAGTCCCCCGAACTCGATGGGCGGACCGCATGGAGGGCAGCGCCGAAGCCTGCCCTCAGGGAAAGTTCATATGCCTGACAAGATGACGGTCGACCTGACGAATTGCGACCGCGAACCCATTCACATCCCCGGCAGTATCCAGCCTCATGGCTGCTTGCTGGCATGTGATGCCGTTGGCTCGGTCGTAGTGCGCCATTCCGCCAACGCCGCTGAAATGCTGGGTGCGCCGACGGCGATCAATGGCCTGCGTCTCGATGAGGTAATCGGTGGCGAAGCAGCCCATACGCTGCGCAACGCCCTGGCGACCTCGGACGATCCGAGCCGCGCGGCCTTGCGCATGGGCGTGCGTGTCAACGAGGCCGGCGCCTTCGATGTATCGGTTCACCGCGTTGATACATGCGTCATCATCGAGTTCCAGCCCGCCGCCGAACATTCCGACCAGCCGCTCGAAACCGCGCGCATGCTGATCAGCCGGGTGCGCAGCATTTCCAGCATTGGACAGCTGATCGAGAAGTCGACACGCCTGATGTATGCGATGCTCGGCTATGATCGCGTCATGGTCTACCGTTTCGAACAGGACGGCGCTGGACAGGTGTTGAGCGAATACAAGCGACGCGACCTGGAAAGCTTCAAGGGACAGTATTTTCCCGCAAGCGACATCCCCAAACAGGCCCGCACGCTTTACCTGCGCAACACGATCCGCATCATTTCCGATGCCGAGGGCCACCGCGTGCCGATCGTGCCGACGCTCGACGAGGCCGGCCAGCCGCTCGATCTGTCCTTCGCGCATCTGCGCAGCGTCTCGCCGATCCACTGCGAATACCTGCGAAACATGGGCGTCGGCGCCTCGATGTCGATTTCCATCGTGATCGATGGCGATCTTTGGGGGCTGATTGCCTGTCACCATTACAGCCCGAAAACGCTATCGCTAACCCAGCGAATCGCGGCGGAAATGTTCGGTGAATTCCTGTCGATGCATTTGAGCGCATTGCGCCAGAAGGAGATCCTCGATACGACCAACGATGCCCGCCGGTTTCTCGACCAGTTCCTGCAGACCGCGTCGCATCACACCGATCTCGCTGGCCTTCTGCGCCGCTCGGTCGGCGAGTTCCAGGCGATGGTTCCCTGTGACGGGATCGGCCTGTGGCTGGAGGGCCAGTGGACCCCGGTCGGCCTGACGCCGCCGCAAGAGGCAATTGCCCAGCTAGCCGATTTCGTCGGTTCGCTGGCCAATAGCCGGATATGGTCAACCCATAGCCTGACAAGCCATCTTGCCGAAGCGGAAGCCTATGCGGACCAGGTATGCGGCGTGCTCGCCATTCCGCTGTCGCAGCGGCCGCGGGACTATCTTTTCCTGTTCCGCCGCGAAGTGGTGCAGACCCTCAACTGGGCCGGAAATCCGGAAAAGTCCTACGAAACCGGGCCACTTGGCGACCGTCTGACGCCGCGCAAGAGTTTTGCCATATGGAAGGAGACCGTGCATCTCCAGTCGCAGCCCTGGACGCAGGGCGAAGAGGAGATCGCAGAGGCAATCCGTTCGGTTCTGGTCGAGATTGTGCTGCACCACAACGAGCTGCTGGAGGATGAGCGTGGCAAGGCCGATGTGCGCCAGCGCATGCTCAACGAGGAACTCAATCACCGTGTGAAGAACATCCTTGCCGTCATCAAGGCGCTGATCGGGCATCCCGTGCAGGAAGGCCGTGACCTGCAGGATTACATCGCCACGCTCAAGGGCCGCGTACAGGCACTTGCCTTCGCGCACGACCAGGTCGTGCGCGGCGGCGATGGCGGTGCGCTGCACGAATTGCTCGAGGCGGAACTGAAACCCTATCGCGACGGCGCGCGCACCGTGACGCTGCTGGGCCCCTATGTGTGGCTCGACAGCCGCGCATTTTCGGTGATGGCACTCGTGCTGCATGAACTGGCCACCAATGCGGCCAAATACGGCGCCTTGTCGGTGACGGGCGGCAGGCTGGAGATTGCCTGGCAGAAGCTCGAAAACGGCGATTGCGCGCTGACATGGATGGAAAGCGAAGGGCCGTCCGTCGTGGCGCCGTCGCGCGCCGGTTTCGGCACGGTGCTGATCAATCGCAGCGTCCCGTTCGAACTGGGCGGAAGCAGCAAGGTGGATTATTTGCCGGAGGGTGTCGAAGGCCGGTTCCGCATACCATCGCAACACATTCATATTGCCGAGACCGAGGTCCTGCCTGACCTTGCAGAAAAAGCTGCGGAACAGAAGGACGCGACGGTTTCGCTGCTGTCGGAACTGGATCTTCTTCTGGTCGAGGACCAGATGCTGGTGGCCGCCGATGTCGAGACCATGTTAGCCGATCACGGCATCGGCAATGTGACCACCGCGCCATCCGCGTCCGAAGCGCTGCGTCGCCTGCGCGATTTCAACCCGGATGTTGCCATTCTCGACGTCAATCTGGGCGCAGAGACGTCGCTGCCGATCGCCGAGGAACTGTCCCGCCGCAATGTGCCCTTCGTCTTTGCCACGGGCTATAGCGACCGCTCGATCATTCCCGCCAGTTTCGATGTGCCGGTCGTGCGAAAGCCCTATGAGGCCGCGGCGCTGATCTCGGCGGTCGTGAAGGTCGTCGAGCAAAGCCGGACGCCCCAAAAGGATTGAGGCGGCGTCGGCGGCATTCCGGTCATGGATGTTCAGATGTCGAGATTCTCGGCGAAGGCCGCGCGTTCCTGAATGAAGCGGAAACGGGCGTCGGCCTTGGTACCCATCAGGTTGTCGACCGCCTCGCGCGTGCCCTCGAAATCGATGTCGTCGACGAGAACGCGAAGCAGCGTGCGCTTCTTCGGGTCCATCGTGGTTTCCTTGAGCTGCGCCGGCAGCATTTCTCCCAGACCTTTGAAACGGCTGATCTCGATCTTGCCGCGACCCTTGAATTCGGTCTCCATCAGTTCGGCGCGGTGACGATCATCGCGTGCATAGGCGCTCTTGGCGCCCTGCGTGATCTTGTAGAGCGGCGGAACGGCTAGATAGAGGTGGTTGCCGCGGATCAGTTCCGGCATTTCCTGATAGAAGAAGGTGATCAGCAGCGAGGCGATATGTGCGCCGTCGACATCGGCATCGGTCATGATGATGACGCGCTCGTAGCGAAGATCCTCCTCACGGTACTTGGTGCGCGTTCCGCAACCGAGCGCCTGGATGAGATCGGCAATCTGCTGGTTGGCCGACAGCTTCTCGCGGCTGGCCGAACCGACATTGAGGATCTTTCCGCGCAAGGGCAGAATGGCCTGGTTGGCGCGGTTGCGCCCCTGTTTGGCAGAGCCGCCGGCGGAATCGCCTTCGACGATGAAAAGTTCGGCACCCTCGGCTGTGTTCTGCGAGCAGTCGGCCAGCTTGCCGGGCAGGCGCAGCTTGCGCACGGCAGTCTTGCGGTTGACTTCCTTTTCCTTGCGTCGGCGCAGGCGTTCCTCGGCGCGCTCGATCACCCATTCCAAAAGTTTTGCAGCTTCGGCCGGGTTGCCGGCAAGATAGTGGTCGAACGGATCGCGAAGCGTGTTTTCGACGATGCGCTGGGCTTCGACGGTGGCAAGCTTGTCCTTGGTCTGGCCGACGAATTCCGGTTCGCGGATAAAGACCGACAGCATGCCGACCGCCGAAATCATCACGTCATCGGTGGTGATGTCCTTGGCCCGCTTGTTCTGCGTCAGTTCGGCGTAGTTCTTCAGGCCCTTGGTGAGTGCAATGCGCAGCCCCGCCTCGTGCGTGCCGCCTTCCTGTGTCGGAATGGTGTTGCAGTAGGAATGAACGGCAGGGTCGCCGCCATACCAGGTGATCGCCCATTCCATGGCGCCATGGCCGCCGGTCTTTTCCGTGCGGCCGGCAAAGATTTCGCGGGTGACGGTAAAGTCCTTGCCGAGTGTCGCGGCAAGATAGTCCTTCAGGCCGCCGGGGAAATGGAAAACCGCCTTTTCGGGAATGTCGCCGCCTTCGGGCACAACGCCCGGATCGCAACTCCAGCGAATTTCGACGCCGCCGAACAGATAGGCCTTCGAGCGCGCCATGCGAAAGATGCGCCCGGCTTCGAACCTGGCATGCTCGCCAAAAATCTGTGCATCGGGATGGAAACGCACGCGGGTGCCGCGGCGGTTATGCACATCGCCGAGTTCCTGTAAGCCGCCCTGCGGCACACCACGCGAAAAGACCTGTTTGTAGAGCTTGCGGTTACGGGCGACCTCCACTTCAAGCACGTCGGACAGCGCGTTGACGACCGACACGCCGACGCCATGCAGACCGCCGGAGGTCTCGTAGGCATCGCCATCGAACTTGCCGCCGGCATGCAGCTTCGTCATGATTACTTCGAGCGTCGATTTGCCCGGAACCTGCGGGTGGTTTTCGACCGGAATGCCACGGCCATTATCGCTGACGGTCAGAAACCCTTCCGAATCGAGATGGACCTCGATGAAGTTTGCATGGCCCGCGACGGCTTCGTCCATCGAGTTGTCGATGACTTCTGCAAAGAGGTGATGGAGCGCCTTGGCATCCGTGCCGCCGATATACATGCCCGGGCGCATGCGCACCGGTTCCAGTCCTTCGAGCACGCGGATCGAAGATGCGCCGTAATCACCGCTGCCGGCAGGGGCGGGGGCTGCGGGCTGCGCGCGCACCGGTGCCGGTTCCGGCGCTGCCGGTTCGGTTCGCGCGGGTTTCGATTGCACGGGCATGCTGGCGAAGAGGTCGTTGTCATCCATGGGTGGCGTCGTTACTACCTGTCTGCATGAAAGGCCAAGGGGGTTGTAATGCCGCAACCGCGACAGTCCCGACTTGGCGCTGTTTCGAATCGCCGGCAATTCTGCCAGAAAACGGGCCTTTTCGCGATGCCGCGTGATGATGGCTGAGAACGGCAACGCAAGATGGTCATATGGCGACGTTGGGCGAAGTGATGCGGCGCCACCGGATCGAAGGCAAGATTGAAAGGGTCACACTGACGATGAAACGCCGCATGTCCACAGGTCTTTTGGTGCGTTTACCGCTGGTTCTGGCAGTTTTCCTGATGGGCACGATGCCCGGTCTTTCTGCCGATGGTCCGCTGCCGCCCTACAAGGACGAGCTGTTTTCGAAGCAGACCGTGTTGGAGACGTCAGATAACGGTGCGTTCAAGATCGTCGATTACCAGGAAATGCGCGACATCAACGGCCGCGATGCGGAACCGGAACGTCGGGTGAGGGGACAATACGTATCGCTTGGCGTGCGCCGCTCGCAGGAAAACGAGCGGCTGGTCATCGATCAACGCGGCCTCGACGTCACGCGTGTCGGCAAACGCGACGGCGCCGCCTTTACCGTGATCTTCATCCATGGCCGCGGTGGTGATCGTCGTCTTGGTGCCAATGATTACAGTTTCGGCGGCAACTTCAACCGACTCAAGAATCTTGCGGTAGAAAATGGCGGCACCTATTACGCACCGAGCGTGCGCTCCTTCGACGACCAGGGTGTTGCCGATATTGCCGCACTGATCCGCTACGCCTCGCAAAACTCGAAAGGTCGGCCGGTGCTCCTGGCCTGCGCCTCGATGGGCGGCATCATCTGCGCCGGCATTGCGCGCGACAAGGCAAGCGTTACCCTTCTCGGCGGCATGGCAATCCTCGGCGGCCCCCCGGACCCGGAGTTCCCGGCGTCGGCAGCGGCCAAGGCGCGCATTCCGGTATTCTTCACCCATGGCAGCGCCGACAAGGTCTACAAGGCCGACGACCAGATCGGAATCTACCAACGATTACGGGCGCAGAATTATCCGGTCCGTTTTACCCTTTATGCGACGGGGGGACACGGCACGCCGGTCCGCATGAGCGACTGGCGCGAGATCCTGAATTTTCTCGTCGTCAACGGCCGCAAATGACCAGTGTCGGCCGTCATCGGTGTCGTTCCTTTCGTTTTTGAATACCAATCCGTGGTCATTTTGTCTAAGTAGCAACATGCCGCCTTCCTGAAAACCACGAGGGCGGAGCCAAACGAATGGGATGAGGACCGAGCTTCCATGACGCCAGACATACGCCCGCTGATTGCCGGAAACTGGAAGATGAACGGCACGCGTGCCGAGCTCGACCAGATCAAGGCCATCGCGGATGGTGTGAAGACGCCGCTTTCGCAACAGGTAGATACGCTTCTCTGCCCGCCAATCACGCTGCTTTACGTGGCGACCGCACTCTGCGACGACAGCCCGCTTCTGGTCGGCGCCCAAGACTGCCATCACAAGGTTTGCGGCGCCCATACGGGCGATATTTCTGCCGAGATGATCGCCGACTGCTTCGGTACCCACGTTATCGTCGGTCACTCCGAGCGGCGCGGCGACCACGCCGAGACCGACCATCTGGTACGGGCCAAAGCCGAGGCAGCGCATGCCGCCGATCTGGTCGCCATCGTCTGCGTCGGAGAAACGCTGGACGAGCGCGATGCCTATCAGACGCTCGACGTGTTGAAGCGGCAGATATTCAACTCGGTGCCGGCAGATGCCAATGCCCAAAATACCGTCATCGCTTACGAGCCGGTGTGGGCGATCGGAACCGGTCTTACCCCGACGCGAGGCGATATTGAAGTGGCGCATGCGTTCATGCGCGCCGAACTGGTGGAACTGATGGGCAGGGAGGGCGCCGGCGTGCGCATTCTTTACGGCGGCTCGGTCAAGCCCGCCAACGCCAGCGAAATTCTGGGCATAGACAATGTCGATGGTGTTCTTGTGGGTGGCGCAAGCTTGAAAGCGGAGGACTTTCTCGCCATCTACGCTGCCTGTGAACCGCATGTGGTCAAGGCCGCCTGAGGGAAAGCGCGCAAAACGTGCCGCAAGGGCTTTTAAAGCGCGCGCGCCTCGGCTAAAGAGCCGCAAAGATTTGACTGGGCCTCGGCATCCGGGGCGGACTGGATTGTTATGCAGACCGTATTGATCGTCATCCATCTTCTGATCGTGCTCGCGCTTGTCGGGGTCGTGCTGGTTCAGCGTTCCGAAGGCGGCGGCCTTGGCGTCGGCGGCGGTTCCGGCTTCATGTCGGCGCGCGGCACGGCCAATGCGCTGACGCGGACCACCGCGATCCTCGCGACGCTGTTCTTCGTCACCTCGCTCGGTCTTGGCATTCTTGCCCGCTACGAATCCCGCCCGACCGATATTCTCGACCGCATTCCGGAGGCGCAGCGCGGCACCGGCGGCGGCATTCTCGATTCGCTCGGCCCGGCGCCTGCGACGCCGCCGGCCAATAACGGTGTTCCCTCGGATGCTGCTCCGGCTCCCGCCAATGGCGGTGCCGCCGCCCCGGCAACCGGCAACACCGCTCCGGCACCGGCTCCGGCCGATCCGTCGGCTGTCCCGACCGGACAGTAATCCCGGTCGACGCACGAACCCTCCGGCAGGCCAAAAGCCTGCCGGTTTTCTTTTGTCCAGATTTCACTGCCTGCTTTTTCAACAGAAGAGAATGAAAAAGGGGCTGGCGGAATCGATCGTTAAAAGGTATCCGGTGACTCCCATGGCGCGATATGTATTCATCACAGGCGGCGTGGTTTCTTCCCTCGGGAAGGGAATTGCGGCCGCGGCCCTCGGAGCATTGCTTCAGGCGAGGGGTTACCGGGTTCGGCTTCGCAAGCTCGATCCTTATCTCAACGTTGATCCGGGCACGATGAGCCCGACCCAGCACGGCGAGGTGTTTGTCACCGACGACGGCGCTGAGACGGATCTCGATCTTGGTCACTACGAACGCTTTACCGGCCGTTCAGCGACCAAGACCGACAACATCACCACCGGTCGCATCTACAAGAACATCATCGACAAGGAACGTCGCGGCGATTATCTCGGCGCAACCGTTCAGGTCATTCCGCACGTGACGAACGAGATCAAGGATTTCGTCACCGAAGGCAATGACGACTACGATTTCGTCCTGTGCGAAGTCGGCGGCACGGTCGGCGACATCGAGGCAATGCCGTTCATGGAAGCGATCCGCCAGGTCAAGAACGACCTGCCACGCGGAACCGCGATCTATCTGCATCTGACGCTGATGCCGTATATTGCAGCGGCGGGCGAACTGAAAACCAAGCCGACCCAGCATTCCGTCAAGGAATTGCAGGCGCTGGGCATTCATCCCGACATCCTGCTTGTGCGCGCCGATCGCGAAATTCCGGAAGCAGAGCGTCGCAAGCTCTCCCTGTTCTGTAATGTCCGCCCCTCGGCCGTCATTCAGGCGCTCGACGTGGCAAATATCTACGATGTCCCGGTCGCCTATCACAAGGAAGGCCTCGACAACGAGGTTCTGGCCGCCTTCGGCATTGAACCGGCTCCGAAGCCACGCCTCGACGCCTGGGAAGACGTCTCAAGCCGCATCCGCCAGCCGGAAGGCGAAGTGACGATCGCGATCGTCGGCAAGTATACTGGCCTCAAAGATGCCTACAAGTCGCTGATCGAAGCCCTTCATCACGGTGGCATTGCCAATCAGGTCAAGGTCAAGCTCGAGTGGATCGAGTCGGAAGTTTTCGAAAAGGAAGACCCGGCGCCTTACCTCGAAAAGGTTAACGGCATTCTCGTGCCGGGCGGCTTTGGCGAGCGTGGTTCGGAAGGCAAGATCAAGGCGGCCCAGTTCGCCCGCGAGCGTAACGTGCCCTATTTCGGCATCTGCTTCGGCATGCAGATGGCGGTTGTCGAGGCGGCGCGTAACCTTGCCGGCATCGAACAGGCATCCTCGACCGAGTTTGGCCCGACCAGCGAGCCGGTCGTTGGCCTGATGACCGAATGGGTGAAGGGCAATGCGCTCGAAAAGCGCGCGGCAGCCGGCGATCTCGGTGGCACGATGCGCCTCGGCGCCTACAATGCCAGCCTGAAGAAGGATACGCGGATTGCCGAGATCTACGGATCGACCGACATTTCCGAGCGTCACCGCCACCGTTACGAAGTCAATGTCGACTACAAGGACAAGCTGGAAAGCTGCGGTCTCGTCTTCTCCGGCATGTCGCCGGACGGCGTTCTGCCGGAAACGGTGGAATACCCGGATCACCCGTGGTTCATCGGCGTCCAGTATCACCCGGAACTGAAGAGCCGCCCGCTCGATCCGCACCCGCTGTTCAAAAGCTTCGTGGAAGCGGCGCTGGAACAGAACCGCCTCGTCTGAGGTGTTTCAGCAGACAAGAGATCACGGAAAACCCGGCCTTTGCGCCGGGTTTTCTGTTTGATGCCAAACTTTCCGCCGCCGATCTCGTCGTCCTCGGCCTTGTGCCGAGGATCTAACCACGTCGATCATGTCGGGCCGTTGCAGATCCTCGGCACAGGGCCGAGCATGACGGCGGAGAGGTTTGTCGAGAGCCGCAAATCCGATTCCGCGGCTGTTTGCCCTTCTCAGGATTTCAGACCCTTATACGCCTCCAGCGCCCTGTCTCTTGCCATGCCGTGGTTGACGATCGGCCGGGGATAGGTTTTGCCAAGCTCTACCCCGGCATCGGCCAGAACATGCTCCGGCGCCTCGAAGGGCTTGTGGACATACTTATTCGGCAGCTTTTCCAGTTCCGGCACCCAGCGGCGGACGTAAGCGCCGTCGGGGTCGAATTTTTCGCCCTGCAGGATCGGGTTGAAGATGCGGAAGAAGGGCGAGGCGTCTGCACCCGAACCGGCCACCCATTGCCAGTTGGCGGTGTTGCTCGCTGGATCGGCGTCGAGCAGCGTATCGCGGAACCATGCGTCGCCGCGCCTCCAGTCGATCAGAAGGTCCTTGACCAGGAAGGACGCTGTGATCATCCGCACCCGGTTTTGCATATAGCCGGTCTGCCAGAGTTCGCGCATCCCGGCATCGACGATCGGATAACCGGTACACCCCGCGGTCCAGGCGGAAAAATCATCCGTATCGAACGCCCATTCGAGAGCGTCGAATTTCGGGTCCCAGTTTCTGGTGCGCAGGTCGGGAAATTCCACCATGAGATTGTAGCAGAAATCGCGCCAAGCGAGTTCCTTGCGAAAATGGACGAGATCGTCCCTGTGTTGAGCCGCGATCCCGTTTGTGGCGTGCCAGATCCGGGCAGGGGAGATTTCGCCATGCGCCAGATGCGGCGATAGTCTCGATGTCGAATCGGTGCCCGGAAAATCGCGGCCGCGCTTGTAGTCGAGCAGATCGGCGTCAATCAGCGCTTCAAGCTTTTCCAATGCACCGGCCTCGCCCGGTGTCCAGAATTGCGAAAATCCGGAAGCCCAGTCCGGTTTGCTCGGCAGCAGGTTCCAACTGGCGAGCGTTTCGCTTTCCGGATAGCTGTCTGGCGCGATAAAGGATGCGGGCGCGTCGCAGGGCTCGCCCGGCTCGCCAAGCTTCTGCATGGCGTTCCAGAATGGTGTGTAGACCTTGAAGGACCCGCCGGAGCCGGTCCGGATGCGCTGCGGGTCATGCAGTAACTGGCCGTGAAAAGCGCGAATGGCGATACCCGCAGCTTTGAGCGCGACGGCAATGTCATGGTCCACTGCGCGGCGCTCATAGGCATGGTTGACGAAGAGTAGATCCGCGCCGGATGTGCGGGCGATATCCTGCAGCACTGTCGCGGCCGGTCCGGAGCGCAGGCAAAGATCGCTGCGGCGTGCTCTCAAGCTGTCGCGCAACGCAAGGAGCGAATGATGGAGCCACCAGTCCTGCGCGGCACCCAGCGAGCCGATGTCGGGACTTTCGGGCTCGCGGATATAAACGCAGATGACCGGTCGGCCTGTTTCCCATGCCGAATGCAGCGCATGATTGTCATCGAGCCTCAGGTCGCGGCGGAACCAGACGATGACCGGCTTGCTGTCTTTTTCTGCCACGCGGGGCCTCCTGTTTTCAATGTCGGGAACTAACGCTTGATATCGCGAAAGGCTCACGACAAAATCAGGGGCGCAAAAGGATGACCGGGCAAACGTCACCTGCCGGCAGTTCCGGTGCATGCGGCGGACGGATAATGAGGCAATCTGAACGCGCGAGGATCTTCATCATCGAGGAATCCTGCTTGCCATAGGATTCCGCCACCAGCCCGCCGCCCGCGTCCTGCGACAATCTGGCTCGAAGGAAATCCTGCCGCTGGTCATTGGCGGCAAGGGTGTGCGCGCTGACCGCCTTGGCTTCACGCCAACGCTCCGGCAGATGCGCCAGTTTCCGCAATGTCGGCTCGAGAAACAGGAGGCTGCAGACAAGGCTCGCGACCGGATTGCCGGGCAGGCCCAGCACCTGCATGTCGCCCAGCGAACCGACCATCAGCGGCTTGCCGGGGCGCATGGAGATACGCCAGAAGTCGAGTTCCATGCCGACGGACTTCAACACGCCCTGTACGAGGTCGTGGTCCCCGACGGAAGCGCCGCCAATCGTCACGAGCACGTCGGCACCCGCTACGCGGGCCGCCGAAATCGCTTTCTCGATCTGCGCCTTGTTATCGGGAACGATGCCGAGATCAAGCACTTCGCCGCCGTTGTCACGCACCAGCGCTGCCACGCCAAACGTATTGGAGGCGACGATCTGGGCCGGCCCCGGGGCCGCCCCGGGTTGAACGAGTTCGTCGCCGGTAGCAAGGATGGCCACGAGCGGCTTGCGGTAGACCTCCACCTGCGCATTGTTCGTGGCTGCAGCCAGCGTCAGCGTGGAAAAATCCAGCAACGTGCCGGCCGGCAAGACGTCCTCGCCCTCAGCAAAATCCTGGCCACGCGGGCGGATATGGCGGCCAGCGATCACTGCGAAGGTGGTGCGAATACGATCGCCCTCCAGTCGCTCGGCATCCTCCTGGATGAGGATCGTATCGGCGCCGTCCGGAACTGGCGCGCCCGTGAAGATGCGCACCGCCTGGCCGCGACCGACCGTCCCGTCAAACGCGTGACCGGCCGATGCGGTCCCGATCACCCTCAGTTCATTGCCGATCTCAGGCGCATCGACAGCGCGGATGGCATAGCCGTCCATGGCGGAGGCATCGAAAGGGGGCTGAGTGAGACGGGCGGTTACCGGCCGCGCAAGAACGCGCCCGGCAGCCTGCGCCAACGGCAACATCTCCATCTGCTTGATCGGGCTGGTCAGCGCTGCCAGACGGGCCTTGGCATCAGCGACGGGAAGAAGACCAGGCTTGCCGCTCATTGTTCGCGCTGCCAGTCGCCGGATTTGCCGCCGCTCTTTGCAAGAAGCTGGATGCCGCCGATGTCCATGCCCTTGTCGGCAGCCTTTGCCATGTCGTAGATCGTCAGGCAGGCAACGGACACAGCCGTCAGCGCCTCCATCTCGACACCGGTCTTGCCCGACAGTTTGGCGGTCGCCGTGACACGCAGGCCGGGCAGGGCGGCGTCCTCGACGATGTCGACCGACACCTTGGTCAGCATCAGCGGATGGCAAAGCGGAATAAGATCCGCAGTTTTCTTGGCAGCCATGATACCGGCCAGTCGCGCCGTGCCGATCACGTCGCCCTTTTTGGCATTTCCGTCCCGGATCAGCGCCAGTGTTTCCGGCAGCATCCGCACGAACCCTTCGGCTGTCGCGACACGGGTCGTCTCGGTCTTGTCACCCACATCGACCATATGGGCTTCACCGGCGGCATTGATATGGGTGAGACGCGGGTTTTCGCTCATCGCGAGCCTGCCCCGGTCTGCGTGTCGCCTTCCAGCAGCATGCGGGTGGCGGCAGTCACGTCGTCCTTTCGCATCAGGCTTTCGCCGACGAGGAAGGTCGAGATCTTCGATTTCTGCAGACGCAGGCAATCGGCGTGAGTGAAAATGCCGCTTTCGCCGACGAGCAGTCGATCGTCTGAAACCATCGACGCGAGACGTTCGCTCACCTCAAGGCTGACCTCGAATGTGCGCAGGTTACGGTTGTTGACACCGATCATCGGCGACGACAGCGTCAGCGCGCGCTCCATCTCCTCCTCATCATGCACCTCGACCAGAACGTCCATGCCGAGGGAAAGCGCGGTCTCCTCCAGCGCACGGGCCTCGTCGTCGGAGAGCGAGGCCATGATGATCAGAATGCAGTCGGCGCCCCAGGCGCGTGCTTCATGCACCTGATAGGGTTCGAACAGAAAATCCTTGCGCAGCGCCGGCAGCGCGCAGGCGTCGCGGGCAGCGGTCAGAAATTCCGGCGCGCCTTGAAAGCTTGGGCCATCGGTCAGGACGGACAGGCATGCGGCCCCGCCGGCTTCATAAGCCTTGGCCAGCGCCGGCGGATCGAAATCGGGACGGATCAGACCCTTTGAAGGGCTTGCCTTCTTGATCTCGGCAATAAGGCCAAACGTGCGGGCCTCCTGCCGGGCAACGAGCGCCCTGTAGAAACCACGCGGCGGGGAGACGTCCTTCGCCATCGCCTGGAGGTCTGCAAGCGGGGTCTTGGCCTTGGCGGCTTCGATTTCCACGCGCTTGTAGGCTTCAATCTTGCGCAGGATGTCCGTCATGCGCCGGTTCCTTCCCCGTCAGGCGTCTCGTTTGATATGGCGATCAGACGATCGAGCACGGCTGCCGCCTTGCCGCTGTCGAGCGCAGCGGCTGCAATCGCCATGCCATCGCGGACATTCTCGGCCTTTTCGGCGATGACCAGGGCCGCGGCAGCATTGCAGAGCGCGATATCGCGATAGGCGGTGCGCGCCCCGGCAAGAACGTCGCGAAGCGCGGCGGCATTCACTGCGCCATCGCCACCCTTCAGGTCGTCGATGACGGCACGCGACACGCCGAAATCGTCCGGCGTCAGTTCGAAGCTGCGGATCGCGCCGTTTTCCAGTGCCACGACCTGGGTCGTGCCGGTCGTGGTGATCTCGTCCATGCCGTCCCCATGCACGACCCATACACGGTCCGAGCCGAGATCGCGCAGGACTTCGGCGAGCGGTTGCAGCCATTGCGGTGAAAACACGCCGAGCAACTGCCGTTTCGCTCCGGCCGGGTTGGAGAGTGGGCCAAGAAGATTGAAGATGGTGCGGGTGCCGAGCTCGACGCGGCTTGCCGTCACGTGCCGCATGGCCGCATGATGTTTCTGGGCGAACATGAAGCCGATCCCGGCCTGTGCAATGCACCGACCGATCTGTTCCGGGCCGATCTCCAGGTTGACGCCGAGCGTGCTCAGCGCATCGGCGGTGCCGGATTTCGAGCTCTGCGCGCGATTACCGTGTTTGGCGATGGTCACACCGGCGCTGGCCACGATCAGGGAGGCGAGGGTGGAGATATTGTAAGTGCCGATCCCATCACCGCCCGTGCCGACGATATCGACCGAGTCGACGGGGGCTGATACCGGCACCATCTTGGCGCGCATGGTCGAAACCGCACCGGCGATCTCGTCGACGGTTTCGCCACGCACGCGCAATGCCATCAGAAAGCCGCCGATCTGCGCAGGCGTTGCCTCGCCCGACATCAGGATGTCAAAGGCCTCGCGCGCTTCCGTCCGGCTCAGGCTGTCGCCGCCTGCGACCTTGGCGATGAACGGTTTCAGAACCGGCATGTCGTCTCTCCCCGAACCGTCATCAGCGCAGCGTCGCCATGGCCTGCTCGGCGGCGGTCTGGTTGATCTGAACGCCGAACTCCTGCTGCAGCCGGTTCACCATCTGGTCGAGCATGTCGTCGCCGGCAGCACGGGCCATCTGCTGCATCTGCTGATCCTCGGCGCCACCGCCGCTCGCGGACTGGTGGTCGACAGCCGCGATCTTCATCAATACCCGGCTTTCGCCATCGGCGGCCAACGCGCTGGCGCTGGACGCGACCGGCCCGGCAAAGGCAGCCTGGACCGTGGCCGGACCGAAGACCGCATCGGTGCTGGAGCGCCGCAGGCCCTGCTTGTTTTCGACGGCAATGCCGATCTCGCCCGCGATCGTCGCCAAGGCCTCGCCAGCGTCGACGCGCTTGCGGTATTCTTCGGTCTTTGCGGCAAGTGCGGCTTTCTGCTGTTCGTTGGTCCAGTCGGCCACGGCCCTCTCGCGCACGTCAGAAAGCGGGCGCTCGTGCTCCTCGATAACGTCATCGACGCTGTACCAGACATAACCGGTATTGCCGAGCGTGACCGGCAGCGTATCCGCGCCGATCTCGGCACGGAAGGCTTCGGGGAGAAGACTGTCGGACTGGGGCAGTGTGGCGATGCGGTTGCCGTTTTCGTCATTGCCGCTCCGGTCGAGCGTGACCGTGACGGTCTTGAGTTTCATCTCGCTTGCAGCTTCCTGCAAGGTCGCACCAGTGCCACGCAGGTCGTCGAACTTGTCGTGGGTTTCGTTGAGGCTGCGGGATGCCGCCGCCAGAGCGAGCTGGTTTCGGATCTCCGGCCTGACCTCCTCGAAGGTCTTGGTCGTGGCCGGCTTGACGTTCGTGACGCGCAGGATGACGGCGCCGAACGTGCCCTGGATGGCCGGCGTGGTGCCTCCGGCTGCCGGCAGCGCGAAAGCGGCCGCGCCAACCTTCGGATCCGGAACCTGTTCCCTGGTAAATTCGCCGAGCAGGACGTCGCCTGCGGTCTTGCCCTGGTCAGTCACGAGCCGGTCGAACGTCACGGCGCCGGTGGCGAGCTGACCGGCGGCCGCGTCGGCCATTTCCTTGCTGGGAAAGGTCAGCTGCTCGATCGTGCGGGTCTCCGGTGTGCCGAACGTATCCTTGCGGCTTTCATATTCTGCCTGCACCTGTTCGTCGGTGATCGCGGTCGGATCGGCAACGTCTTCCGGCTGCAGCGTCACATAAGTCAGCTTGCGCAGTTCCGGTGCCCGGTAGCGGGCCTTGACGCCCTCGAACCATGCGGCAAGAACATCGTCGCCGGGCGCCTTGACCGGCGGGATGTTGGCGTAGGATAGGATCAGGTAATCGACCACGCGCGTTTCGTCAGCGTGTTGACGCATCGCGTCCACCATAACGGCCGGCGGTGTGAAGCCATCGGATACCGCATCGATGATCTGGCCGCGGACCGCGATCTTCTTGCGCTCCTTGATGTATTCGTTCTCGTCAAACCCGGCTTGCTGCAGGCGTGCGGAAAACAGCTGGCGGTCAAACTGGCCGTTGCTGTTCTTGAAGGCGGGATCCGCTGCCACCAGCAGCGCAAGCCGGTCGTCGGAAAGCCCGAGCCGCATGTCGGCGGCAAGCTGGTCCAGCGCCGCACCGGCGGCAAGTTGGCTGAATACCTGCTGATCCAGGCCAAAGGCACGTGCCTGCTCCGCAGTCAGGTTGGTACCGAACTGGCGGCTCAGTTGCGATAGCTGGCGCTGCATAGCAATGCGGAATTCCTGCGGGGTGACGCTCTGGTCCCCGACCGTCATGACCGTATTGCCTCCAGCCGGTGCCATGATCGAGGCCGAGACACCCCAGATGCCGAATGATACGCCGAGCAGCAGAAGAAGCGCTTTGGCAACCCACGAGCGGGAAGCGGTTCTGAGGGAATCGAGCATGGACTACATCACCTTGCGAATTATTGCGCGCCGCTTTTACCAGCGGCGGTCGTCATTGAGAGATTGTCTCTAGAACAAACCGCCGCGGAAATGAAGGCGTTGCGTGCAAAAGCGATGCACAGCTGTGTTATGCCGCCGATCCGCTGGATGAGGCAGGCGCATGATGACTTTTTCGGGCGCGAAAAACCGCTTCTGTGACCAGCGACAGCGGCAGGCCGATGGCGAGCGGAATGAGGAAGTAGATCACCCGGAAAGCCACGAGTGCGCCGATCGATGCCTGATCGCCCATGACATGCCGAACCGTGACCTCGAGGACGCCGAGCCCACCCGGTGCATGGGTGATGAGAATAGCCACATTGGCAAGGACGAAGGCGGTCGCGGCCTTGAGGTAGCTGACATCGGCAGATGCCGCCATGACTTCGCGCAGGCAGGCGGAAACCAGCGCGAAATTGATCGTGCCGACGACGATCTGCATGACCGCCACACGCCATGTCGGCATGCCGAAATGCCATTTCCAGATCTTCAGCGGTGTTCTCAGTGTCAGTGCAAGGACGACATAGGCAAGGCAGGCTAGCAGCAGACCCAGTCCGGTGAGGGTCACCACGGTGCCGCGGATCTTGAGAACAGCGGCCGTGTCGGCGGGATTAAGGATCATCACCGCGCCGCCCAGCGCGGCCAGCCCCAGCCCGACAGTGACGCCTGACATCAGCACGATCTTGGCCACGGCTTCCGCATCAAGCCCCCAATGGGCATAGTAGCGGTATCGGATGGCCCCGCTGCTGAGGCCCGCCAGGCCGACGCTCTGACCGATGGACAACGCCAGAAAGGATGCCAGGGCGATCTTCGGGTAAGCGAGCCGGCCGCCGACATAGAGCACGCCCGCCCAGTCGAAAAATGTCAGGCAGAGGTAGGAGGCGGCGGCAAAGAATAGACCGAGGGCCAGATTGCCGGGCGGGATCGCCCGGACCGATTCGACAATATCGGAAAACGTGTACTGTCGAAGGCCTACATAGAGCAGATAGCCGGCAAGCCCGAAGCCGATCACCATTGTCGACCAGGCAAGAATGCGCTTGGCGTTCATGGCGATACCCATCGACTGCGGGACATCCCAAAGCAAAACGCGGCCAGACGACGGATGGCGGCAACAAAAATGGATAGGCGAACGCGAGGTCGGGTGAGGGCGAAAATCATCGCCATGAAATTATCTCCGCAGTGACCCGGATGAACGGCAACTTGCCGTCTTTGTTCCACGATTGCCCTCTATCGGATTCCTGCAGGCGAGCGAACGGCCGTTGCGAAGGCTAGTGCGGCCGGACACAGTCATCGTTCAGCCTGTATTAAGGAGATTACGCGCATCTTATCGAAGAATGGCGGTTGTCGGGTTCGGCACCGCGACTGCAACAGGACATGTGCAATGAAGAAGCCCATTCGCGTCGCGCTCATTCTGGCGGTTTCTGCCGGCAGCATGCTGGCGCAGACCCTGCCCGCAACCGCCCAGTGGCGCGATGGACCGCACCGCTGGGACGACCGCCGCGGCCCGCCACCGCCGCCGCGCCGTCATCACCGTGATCACGATAACGGCAAGATCATCGCCGGCGGCCTTGCGGCCGGCGTCATCGGTGGCCTGATTGGTGGCGCGCTTGCCAACGGTAACAGCGGCGGCCCACGCTATTATGTCGAGGAGCCGCCACCGCCACGCTGCTGGTTCGAAGATCGCCGCGTGCAGAACGCCTATGATGGCGGCTGGCATTACGAGAACGTGCGCGTCTGCAACTGAGGCGCAGCTCTTGAAACAATAACGAGACAGCCGGTGAATGCCGGCTGTTTTTGCCTCTGCTCGGCCGCGGTCAGGTACTGTTGCCTATGTATTTTCGTTGAAGATTTGGCGGAAGAGGTGGGATTCGAACCCACGGTACGGTCTCCCGCACGCCGGTTTTCAAGACCGGTTCCTTAAACCACTCGGACACTCTTCCCAAGGAATGCGCAGGCCATGGGACCTTGGATCGCCGGGACGAGGCGGCCCGGCCATTCCGGCATCCGGCTTTACAGCGTTGCAGGGCCAAACGTCAACAGTAAGCGGTTAGCTGCTTTCCGTATTCCATGTGTTGCATCAGCGGATCACCCATCGTTCCGGCGGATACAGTTTCCGGTGGTGGCACTCCCGGAACCATACCGCGGCGTTCAGCCGTTCGCGGCGGCGCCCGGTGGGTTCAATCATGCACCAGTGCCTGCGGTCCGGTCCGACAGATTCGAACTGATACGGTCATGTTCGAAACAGCGTTGACGAAATCCCTTTGCCCTGCGCGCAGAGCAGCCAGAGAGTTTGTGAGCCAGCGCGTCATATCGGGCTCAGTCGCCACGGGAAAAGACCGCCGGCGCCGGATGGCGCTGACGGTCTCATTCGGATTGCCTGGTGGGCAATGGATCAGTTGGCGGGGGCCGGCGTCGCCGGGGCAGGGGCTGCGGGTTCGCTGGTGGCCGGCGCCGGCGTTGCCGGTGCGGGCGTGGTCGTGCTTGCGGCGGGCGGCGTTGCAGGCGTGGTGCCGGTCGGCGTCCGGGAGCCGGGAATAAACATCCAAATCGCAAGCGCGACAACGATGACGACGGCGATCCCGACGATGACGTTTCTGTTCATGGGTGGTTCCTCCATACTGTTTTGTCTAACGTAATCCTGGAGAAACTAGTTCACCCGTTTTGATTGTCCATGACTTCGACCTCACCTTTGTCTTTCGGTGAGACTGGCCCATTTTCAGGCATATGTGCCGCGGCGAGGCGAGCGTCAGGTGGGCAGGGTGCTCACGGCAGCTTTAACCGACGCTTAACCATGTTCTTCGCTATTTGTTCTAGTCCACAGATTTTGTTCGCAATTTCGCCATCATGCAGGCACTAGTATCGACGCGACTAACAGGTGATCTTGCGCGCGGCGCGCATGAACACATGGGGGACTGTCTCCAAACGGGATTGGAGATGGCCTGAAAGCGGCGGGACTGAAAATTGAATTTACGAAACAGCAAGCTTGTTTTTGGCGCGCGTTGGCTCGGCATTGCGCTGGCATGTGCAAGCGTCGCCTCCTGTGCGACCTCGAAGCCCGAGCCGAAAAAGCAGCGCAGCAAGGAATATTTTTCCGAGAAGGAATATGGCGTCAAGGCCAGCCCGCGCGTTGTCGCGGACGGCAAGCCCGTGCCCAAGGGTGGCGGCCGGTTCATGGTCGGCAACCCATACGAGGTCAAGGGCAAGGTGTACGTACCCAAGGAAGACCCGAACTATAACAAGAACGGTTTGGCCTCCTGGTACGGGTCGGCCTTTCACGGACGCTTGACGGCCAATGGCGAAGTCTATGACTCCAGCCATCTCTCTGCCGCGCATCCGACCTTTCCACTGCCCAGCTATGCCCGCGTGACCAATCTCGATACCGGCTCGTCGGTGATCGTTCGCGTCAACGATCGCGGCCCCTATCATCCGGGCCGCATCATCGATGTGTCGAGCCAGGCCGCCGATATGCTCGACATGAAGCGCACCGGCACCGGCAATGTGAACGTGCAATATGTCGGCCGCGCCCGTATGGATGGCCATGACATGCCGTTTCTGATGGCATCCTATGTCCGCAAGGGCGATCGCATTCCTGGCATCCGGCCGGAAGGCCAGATCGCTAGCGGCGTGATGGTGGCGTCCAACGAGCGCTTCGGCGACCAGCTGCAAAGCTATGCGACGTCGGCATCGCCGTCGGTCCGCCCGTCGGCCCCGATGGCGCTCGCCGGCCGCACGCCGAGCGGTCCATCGTCGAAGGCCTCGGCCGCTCTTGCTGCCGTCGAGGCGCAGGCCGCCGCATTGCCGCAGGCGGCAGGCATTGGTCGCAACGATGCGGTTTCGTCCTTCCAGGATTTTGCCGATCTACCCTTCAGCGGACCTCTGCCGGGCGCCCGTCCGGGTGCGCGTCAGGCTGCCGCTGCGACGTATGTGGCCTATGCCGCGGAGCCGGCCTATGGCGAGCATACGCTCGAGGCTCAGGCCCGCTCGTTCCAGAACGCGCCGATCCGTCGGCCGGCCCGCCGCTGATCTGCCGACACGACGGGGAGGGTGTCGCAAATTTGCCGCCCTCGAACGCAAAACCCTGTCGAAAACAAGTGGTTGATCCCTATTGAAGATTGCACCGGCGCCGCCACGTTGGTAGCAGTCCCAACGGGGCTGACACTTTCGCATTTCGGGGACCGAGAATGCTGACGCGCATCGCCATGTTGGCGCTCTTCACCGTTTCCACGCTTTTGCCCGGCGCGCTGGCCGCAGCCCCCGGCGATGCCGCGCCGATCTTCGCGACCAAGGCCCGTCAGGTCTACATGGTCGAGGCAAAGTCCGGCACGGTTCTTCTCGCCAACAACGAGAATCAGGCTTTCCCGCCGGCATCGCTTGCCAAGCTGATGACGATGGACCTGGTTTTCTCCGCCTTGAAAAACGGCGAGATAACGCCCGAGACCACTTACAAGGTGTCCGAAAACGCCTGGCGCAAGGGCGGCGCGCCGTCAGGTACGACGACAATGTTTGCCGCTCTCAATTCCGTCATTCGCGTCGATGACCTCGTGCGGGGCGTCGTCATTCAAAACGGCAACGATGCCTGCATGATCCTTGCCGAAGGCATGGCCGGGTCCGACGCGTTGTTTGCCTCGCGCTTGTCCGACCGGGCCCGGGACCTCGGCATGAGCCGCAGCGTGTTCGGCAATTCCACCGGCCTGCCGGACGCCGAAAGCCATACGACCGCGCGCGACATGGTGACATTGGCGCGCCACATCCACACGACCTATCCAGATTATTACGGTCTCTACGCGCAGCCGGACTTCACCTGGAACAAGATTTTTCAGCGCAACAAGAACCCGCTTCTGGGACTGAATATGGGAATCGACGGGCTTGGCGCAGGTTTTGCCGAGGGCGCGGGCTTTGCGGCCGTCGCCTCGGTCGAGCGCAACGGCACGCGATTGTTTCTGGCGCTCGGCGGGCTTGCCAGCGACAAGGAGCGCTCGGAAGAGGCCCGTCGCATTCTCGAATGGGGCCTGAGCGCGTTCGAGAACCGGATCGTGTTCAAGGACGGTGAGGCGGTCGGGCAGGCGAGCGTCTATGGCGGCGCACAGGGTAGGGTCGATCTTGTCGCCGCAGGACCGATCGAGCTCTACGTGCCGACCGACAATCTCGAGCGGCTCTCGGCGCGCATCGTCTATCGCTGGCCACTGCGCGCGCCCGTGGCGGTCGGTCAGGATGTCGGTGTGCTCAAGGTCTATTCGGGCGAGCGGCTGCTGCGCGAAGTGCCGCTTCATGCCGCGGCGGCGGTCGCAACGGGTTCGCTCGTGTCGCAGGCGACCGATGCGCTGCTGGAGATGATGTTCTTCTGGCTTTAGGTGCATTTACACCCGGCGATTGCCCCTGTGGCGGTTCCACGCGGACGCAAGTTGCGCTATGAGGGCGCAAACCACATCGACCAGCACATCTTAACCCGTGCCGGACAATTTGAGGCCATGTTCGCGGCCTCCAGCAGGACGAAGGCAGCGTGGCGGAACCAGCCGGGATTTTCATCAGTTTCGAGGGCGGCGAGGGCAGTGGCAAATCCACCCAGATCCGTCGCCTTGCCGAACACCTGCGTGGCCGCGGCATGGATGTGGTGGTGACGCGCGAACCCGGCGGCTCGGCCGGAGCGGAAGCGGTACGCCATGTCATCCTGTCGGGAGCTGCCGAAAGTTTCGGCGTGCGCATGGAGGCCGTGCTGTTTGCGGCTGCCCGCAACGATCATGTCGAGGAGATCATCCGGCCGGCGCTGGCACGGGGTTCGGCTGTTCTATGCGATCGCTTCGTGGATTCTTCACGCGTCTATCAGGGCGTGACCGGCAACCTGGAGCCGGCATTCATGGCCGCGCTGGAAGAGGCGGCGGTCGACGGGGTGATGCCGGATCTCACCATTCTCCTCGATCTGCCGGCTAAAATCGGGCTCGCGCGCGCCGGCAGGCGTCGCGATGCGACCGCTCCAGCGTCCACGCCCGACCGTTTCGAACGCGAGCAGCAGGAAACCCACGAAAAGCGCCGGGAGGCCTATCTCGAAATTGCGGCCAATGAACCGGAACGCTGCCGCATCGTCGAGGCCGACCGGCCCGAGGTCGATATTGCTCATGAGATCGCCGCGCTCGTCGATGATCTGCTCGAACGGCGCGGTGTGCCTTCGATCGCACGGGAAACGGCATCGTGAGCGGCGAGGCTCCCAGCGTACTCGACGGCGCCATTGCGCCACAGCGCAACACCAACCTTTTCGGCCACGCGGAAGCCGAGGATTTTCTTGCGCGCAGCTACCGGTCTGGCAAGGGCCACCACGCCATCCTGATCGAAGGTCCCGAAGGCATCGGCAAGGCGACATTGGCGTTTCGCTTCGCCAATCACGTCCTCACCCATCCCGATCCCTCGACGGCGCCGGACAGGCTCTCGCCCCCCGATCCCGATAGCATGGTCAGCCGCCAGATCGTCGCCGGTGCCTCGCACAATCTCCTGCACCTTACGCGGCCGGTGGACGACAAGACCGGCAGGGCGAAATCGGCCATTACCGTCGACGAGGTGCGGCGCGCCGGGCATTTTCTCTCGCAAACATCGGGTTCGGGCAGTTGGCGCATCGTCATCGTCGATCCCGCCGACGATCTCAATCGCAACGCCGCCAACGCCATTCTGAAGATTTTGGAGGAACCGCCGAAACGGGCACTGTTCCTGGTCCTGTCGCATGCGCCCGGCAAGCTTCTGCCGACCATTCGTTCCCGCTGCCTGCCATTGCGGCTGCAGCCGCTGTCGAACGACGACCTGGCGTTGGCGCTGGAGACGCTCGGCGCGCCGCTCGATAGCGGACGCATGGCGCAGGAAATCGCCGGCCTTGCCAAGGGAAGCGTGGCGCAGGCACTCAAACTGATGAATTATGGCGGCCATGATATCATTCAGGCGTTCGAGGACGTGTTGAAGGCGCAGGGCCCGGGCGCGCGAAAAGCCATGCACCGGCTGGCCGACGTCCTGTCCGGAAAGGACAATGATGTTCTGTTCGGCTTCTTCGTCGAACATCTGACCGAACATCTGGTCGAACAGGCGCGAGCGCGCGCTCAAGCCGGCGACCTTGCAGGCGCCGATCGTGCGGCGCGCCTTTCCAGCGAAGTCGGCGAACGCATTGCCGTCGCCCAGGCCTATAATCTCGATCGCAAGCAGACCATCCTGTCCATCCTGGAGGAGGTGCGGGCCTGATCCTGCGACATGGTGGGAAAGTAGCTGTTTCGCATTGCGGAAACTTGCTTTAAGAGCGGCAGGTGAACGTGAAAATTTGCAGAGTGCCGCCGCCATGTCCGACAAGACACCGTATTACATCACCACTGCCATCTCCTATCCGAACGGCAAGCCGCATATCGGCCACGCCTATGAGCTGATCGCCACCGATGCCATGGCGCGCTTCCAGCGTCTGGATGGTCGTGACGTGTTCTTCCTGACCGGCACGGACGAGCACGGCCAGAAGATGCAGCAGACGGCGCGCAAGGAAGGCATTTCGCCGCAGGAACTGGCGGAGCGCAACTCCTCCGAATTTCGCCAGATGGGCAAGCTGCTGAACGCTTCGAACGACGATTTTATCCGCACCACCGAGCCGCGCCATCACGAGGCGAGCCAGGCCATCTGGAAGATGATGGCCGATGCCGGCGATATCTACAAGGACAGCTATGCCGGCTGGTATTCGGTGCGCGACGAAGCCTATTACGGCGAAGACGAGACCGAACTGCGCGACGATGGCGTGCGCTACGGGCCGCAGGGCACGCCGGTCGAATGGGTTGAGGAGTCGAGCTATTTCTTCAAGCTGTCGGAATATCAGGACCGACTGTTGAAACTCTATGAAGAACAGCCGGACTTCATCGGGCCGGCCGAGCGCCGCAACGAGATCATTTCCTTCGTCAAGTCCGGCCTGCGTGACCTGTCGATCTCGCGCACGACCTTCGACTGGGGTGTCAAGGTGCCGAACGATCCCGAGCATGTCATGTATGTGTGGGTGGACGCGCTGACCAACTATCTGACGGCCGTGGGCGTGCTGACCGACCCGAATGGCCCACGTGCAAAATTCTGGCCGGCCGATGCCCATATCATCGGCAAGGACATCATTCGCTTCCATTCGGTCTACTGGCCGGCCTTCCTGATGTCCGCCGGCCTGCCGCTGCCCAAGCGCGTCTTCGCGCACGGTTTCGTGCTGGCAAAGGGCGGTGAGAAAATGTCGAAGTCGCTCGGCAACGTGCTCGATCCTTTCGAACTCATCGAGCATTTCGGCCTCGACCAGATCCGCTATTACCTGATGCGCGAGATCTCCTTCGGTCAGGACGGCTTTTGCAGCGAGGAAGCAATTGGCATCCGTATCAATGCGGATCTCGCCAACGGCATCGGCAATCTCGCGAGCCGCTCGCTGTCGATGATCGTCAAGAACTGCGATGGCCAAATTCCGCAGCCGGGCGAACTGACGCCAGAGGATGCAGCTATGCTGGCGGCTGCCGATGCACTTCTTTCGATCTGCCGCGACGAGATGGGCAGACAGGCCATCCACAAGGCCGTTGCCGCGATCATTGCCGTCGTGTCCGAGACGGACCGGTATTTCGCCGGCCAGCAGCCCTGGGCGTTGAAGAACACCGATCCCGAGCGCATGGGCACGGTACTTTATGTCACGGCAGAAGTGGTGCGCCAGATCGCCATCCTTTTGCAGCCGTTCATGCCGGCATCGACGGCAAGACTACTCGACCTGGTGACTGCGCCCGCCGATAAACGCGATTTTGCCGCTCTGGGCGAAACCGGCCGGCTCGTGCCGGGCACCGCGCTCCAAGCACCGACGCCGGTCTTTCCGCGTTACGTTGCACCGGCAAGCAACGCATAAGGCGCAGGCAGATGCTGATCGATACCCATTGCCATCTGGATTTTGCCGAGTTCGAGGCGGAGCGCGACGATATCATCGCGCGCGCTCATGCCGCCGGCGTCCAGCAGATGGTCACTATCTCCACGCGCGTGCGTAAGCTCGAGAGCCTGCTTGCGATTGCCGAAAAATACCCGTCGGTATTCTGCTCGGTCGGTACCCATCCCAACAATGCCGGCGAGGAACTGGATATCCAGGTCGATGACCTCGTCAGGCTCGCCCATTCCCACGAAAAGATCGTGGCGATCGGTGAGGCGGGTCTTGATTATTTCTACGACACGCAGACGCCGGCCGACCAGAAGACCGGACTGTTGCGCCATATCGCAGCGGCGCGCCAAACGGGTCTGCCGCTGGTCATTCACAGCCGCAGCGCGGATGACGACATGGCGGAAATTCTCAGCAGCGAAAGCGGGAAGGGGGCTTTCCCCTTCATCCTGCACTGCTTCTCATCGGGCGCCGAACTGGCGCGGGTTGGCGTTGAGCTTGGCGGATACGTATCCTTCTCCGGCATTCTCACCTTCCCCAAATCCGAGGATCTGCGTCAGATTGCCAAGACCGTTCCGCGGGAACGGCTTCTGGTAGAAACAGACGCGCCTTTCCTTGCGCCCAAACGCTGGCGCGGGCAACGCAACGAGCCGTCCTACGTCGTCAATACGGCGGAAGTTCTGGCAGATGTGCATGGGCTGAGCCTGGAAGACATGGCGCGGGTCACCACGGACAATGCCCTGCGTCTTTTCACGAAAATGCCGAGGCTCTGATCGTGACAGGCTACCGCCGGCGTTTCACCATTCTCGGCTGTTCATCTTCGCCGGGCGTGCCGCGGCTCAATGGTGACTGGGGCGCCTGCAACCCGGAAAATCCGAAGAACCGGAGAACCCGCGCCAGCCTGCTCATCGAGCAGATCGGTCCGGACGGCGGCAGGACAACCGTGGTGATAGATACCGGCCCGGATTTCCGGGCCCAGATGATCGCCGCAAAGGTCGAACGTCTCGATGCCGTCCTCTATACCCATGCGCATGCCGACCACCTTCATGGCCTCGACGACCTGCGCGGCTATTTCGTGGTGCAGCATCATCGGCTGCCGATCCATGCGGACGCCGAAACGCTGGTGCGCATTCGCCAGGCCTTCGGCTACTGCCTTGATACGCCGCCCGGCAGCAATTATCCGCCGATCGCCATCGCCAGACTGATAGAAGACACGCCAGGCACGGATATCATCATCGAAGGCGCCGGCGGCGCCATGCGTTTTCAGCCGCATCGACAAGTGCATGGCGACATTCATTCGCTGGGTTTTCGTATCGGCGACGTGGCTTACTGCAGCGACGTCAGCGATTTTCCCGCCGACAGCATCGAGCGCCTGAAATCGCTCGACATGCTCATCATCGACGCGCTGCAATACAGGCCGCATCCAAGCCATCTTTCGCTGGGCCAAGCACTGGACTGGATTAAAAGGCTGAAGCCGGCGCGGGCCATTCTGACCCATATGCATACACCGCTGGATTACGACGTAGTGATGGCTGAGACGCCCGAACACGTCGTGCCGGCCCATGACGGTCTGACTTTCCAGATCGACCTCGACGCGGCGGTCGTCTGACGCAGCGGCAGCGGTTGGATGAGGGTACAAGCGCAACCGTCAGTCCCGAATACCTAATTCAAAAGTTCCATAATATAGATTATCGAAGTTTTGGATTGCTGGCGGTGGGTTCAAGGATGAAGTGCGACTTGCGAATGATACCAATGGGTTGTCACTCGCAAGGAAGCTGCAATGAAACACACCTACTCCCATATCGACATGGACGAACGGCGCAAGATTGCCCGCTGGAGAACAGCCGGACTGAGCGTTGAGCTGATCGCCGAGAAGCTGGGCCGGCATCGCTCGACGATATTTCGCGAGATCAGACGCAACACCTTCACTGATGCCGAGTTTGTGGACCTGAACGGCTATTATTGCGTCACCGCTCATGACATGGCGTGTGAACGCCGCACCAAGCTGAGGAAGCTGGCGCGTTTCTCGAATGTCAGGCAGTCCGTTATCGACCGGATCATGCACGGTTGGTCGCCGCAGCAGATCGCCGGCCGAATGCGGCTCGAGCGTCATCCTGTCTCGGTGAGCCACGAGACGATCTACAAGTTCGCGTATTCTGCCGATGGTCAGGCGATCAAGCTGTGGCGATATTTACCCGAACATCGGGCCCGCCGCAGACCGCGTCATGCCAGACGCAAGCATGGTCAACGGTTTAGCCCGGAACTCAACATTCTGCGACGCCCCGATCTGTCGCTGACCGAAAGCAGTTCGGGCATTGGGAATGCGATCTCATTCAGTTCCGCAAGAAGTTCGGAAAAGCCAATATGACGTCGCTCGTTGAACGCGTGAGCCGCTTTGCCATCTTCCTGCGCAACAATGATCGGCAATCCCGACCCGTCATGGATGGCCTCGTCCAGGCGCTTCAAGCCCTGCCCCATCTCGCGCGTCGCTCCATCACCTTCGATCGCGGCACGGAGTTTACGGATTGGCCCTATCTGCAAGCCAGCATCGGCACGCAAACCTGGTTCTGCGACCCGCAATCGCCCTGGCAAAAAGGCACTGTCGAAAACACCAACAGACGAGCGCGGAAATGGCTATCGAGAGAGGTCGATCCGCTGTCGGTGACGGATACCGACCTGATCGAGATCTGCAACAGACTGAACGGCACGCCGCGCAAATGCCTCGGCTATCGAACCCCGGCAGAGGTGTTTCGCAAGAAACTACTCGCTCAGATGCGATATGCCGGTTAGCTTGAACAAACCCGCAAGTCGCGCTTCAGCATGAACTCACAGGCTGGATACTCTATTTCCATGAGGTCGTAGCATCCCCGATGGGTCCGGGCCGAGATATAGCGCCTCGGTAGTTACAGCAGATCGAAATTGGCTGAGTGGTAGTTGGCCGAGCTAACGTCGTCGCATGATCCTGATGATCAGCGGCGCAAAAAGCCAAGCCCTGCCCTGATGTCCTTGGGCTGTGAAATGCGCGGCGCCACTGCATTGGACGCCGCGCATGTGATTCAGTCGCGGCGCTTGATCGTGCCGTAGACGATATTGCGGTTCTTGCCGAAGAACACGTCCGTCTCGTAATCGCCGCCATCCGTGCAGGCATGGATGATTTTCCACATATCGGCTTCCGAACGCAGCAGCAGTTGCCAGTTCATGAAGGTCTCGATATAGCCGTCCACCACGATCGGATAGGAATAATTGGCAAACAGGAACGTGCCGCCAGGTTTGAGCATGTCAAGTGCGCGCTGGGTGAGCTTGATCGCCACCTTGTCGACCAGGTAGTCATAAAGACCCGACGCATAGACGAGATCGAACTGACCCGGATCGATACGCTTTGCCAGAACCTGGCGAACCGAGCCATCGACCGCTTCGACGCCCATTTTCGCATAATCGCGGGAAATGGTGCCGATGCTGATCGGGTCCTGGTCGAGCGCGACGTAGCGCTTCAAGCCGCCGGCCTTGAGAGCCTGCGAGCATTCCGCCTCGCGCAGGTGGCCCGCCGCGATGCTCAGCACTTCGGTCTCCGGTCCCCTCGCCGCTGCAACCGCGTCGACTTGGCTGGCCAGGATATCGCGCCGGTCCCAGTTGGCCTGGGAAGACGGCGCCGTGCTGGTATATTCGAACAGTGCTTTGCCGCGCGGCGACGCCTTGGCGATCATCTCCGAAACGCTGTCATGCCGGTAGATGAGATCGAGCAGGCTTGCATCGCCGGAATAGCCACGCGGCTTGTCCCAGGACCAGCGCGTCAGCGGATCCTCAAGAAAATATTGCGCCACTGCATGGTTCTGGATGAACGGTACCAGGCTCTGCCATACGCTCTGATGCATCCGCCCGCGCAAGTCGTGAAGCGCAAGCGTAATGCGGTCGATGATCGCCGTCGGATTTTCATCCTTTTCGAACTGCTGGCGCGCCAGTTCCAGAAGGATCGCCAGTTCCCCCTTCCCTGCTGCAAAATGGCGATCGAAATCTTCCGGCCGAGCGACGGACATCTCATCGGCAATCTGTTTCGGCGTGATGAGACTGTGGCCGTCGAATGCTAAATTGATCTGGTTCACGTGACATACCCCACTGCTAACGTGAATGAATTATTAACGCGTGCAATCAAACACGATATATCTAAAAACGCACCATACACTTGCATTAATGATTAACTATCAAATTCCGCAAATGGTGCAGGCAGCTGCTTGACCCTTGAAGATTCAAGAAAAGTTAAGTGACTTCCCCGTAAATTTACGGGGATGTGAGCGGGATTGCGGAACCAATCTGCCTGCTCGCCCATGGTTCTGTTAGGGAAAGCGAATATCCCATACGGACCGACTTGATAGGACAGTGCATGAAGCACACATTTGCCGACGCCATCGAAACAGACCTGCAAAAGTCGCTGCAGCGACCGAGCACGGCAGAGCTTCGCGCGCTTTATCGGGAAGACGACGAGCGGGCCCGTGCTACGGCAACGCGCAAGGGTCTCTGGATCGCGGTCCTCTCCTATCTGGGATACTCGCTTACCGATTTTCTGCTGATCCCCGACGTTGCGGTCGAGACAGCACTGGCGCGACTGCTGGTCTCGGTTCTAGCCCTGACGGTCCTCGAAATTCTCGTCGCTCTGAAGCTTCATGCCCGCTGGCTCGACCGGATAAGCGCGGCAGCACTGGTCGTGGCCTATGCAGCCTGGTTGGTGCCAGCAGTCCATACGGCTTATGTCGAAAGCCTGTCATATTACATGATCTTCGGCGCCATTTTCATGATGGGCGCCAACCTGTTCTTCAACTTTCCCTTCCTTCTTTCGATCATGGCCTCGGGCGCCATTCTCGCGACCTTCCTGACATCGCTCCTGCTCTTCTTTCCACATGACAGCAGCTATGCCTTTGCCTTCAGCACCTTCTATCTGTCCTGCTTCGTGTTCACCTCCTATGTGAACTGGAAATTGAACGTCGAGCGCTACCACGTCTTCCTCAATGCACATGAAGCCAAGCTTCGCCAGACGGAAGCGAATGACCGCGGTGCTGCGCTGCTACGCATGTCGAACACCGATTACCTTACAGGGCTCGACAACCGCCGCGCCGTCGATCAGCGCCTGCGCGCCTATTGGAACGACTGGCAAGGCGAAGGACGCGGTTTTGCGGCCATGCTGGTCGACGTCGATTTCTTCAAGAAATACAATGACGGTTATGGCCATATCCAGGGCGACCATTGCCTTATCACCGTCGCCAGCACCATTCGTGAGGCGGTGGAGCCGCTGGGAGGCTCAATTGGCCGCTATGGCGGTGAGGAATTCATCGTTCTGGCGCGGGTCGACAGTCGCGCCGACGTTGTGGCATTGGCCGAGAAAATCCGCGCGACTGTTGAAGGTCTTGGCGTTCCGCATGTGGAGCGCCGCGATGGGACGGCGATCGTCACCGTCAGCGTCGGTGCGGCCTTCACCCGCGACCATATCGGTGCCAAGCTGGAAAAGATGATCCACGAAGCCGATCGCGCGCTTTATAGCGCCAAGGCCCATGGTCGCAATTGCGCGCGTGTGTTTGATCCGAGCGATCCCCACACGAGCGACGAGAGCGAGAATATCGCCGCCCTCCTGAAGATCGCCATCAACCAGAACCTAGTATCCATGGTCTATCAACCGCTGGTCGACCTCAAGACGGGACGCCGGGATGCCGCCGAGGCTCTGATGCGTCTGAAGACGCTCGACGGAGACAATATCTCGCCGACCCTTTTCATTCCGGTTGCGGAACGAACCGGCATCATCCTCGAATTGGGGAAATGGGCGATCCGCACCGTTTGCCGCGAGATGCTGATGTCGAACCAGGCTGAGGTCGTCAGCGTCAACGTTTCGCCGATCCAGTTGAAGACGCCGGGATTTGCGGCCAGCATTGCCGCGATTTTGGGAGAGACCGGTCTTTCCGGCCATCGCCTGGCCTTCGAGATCACGGAAGGGCTGGATATGGAAATCCATTCCGACGTGCTGCGTTGCATCAGCGACTTGAAGACGCTCGGCATCCGCATTTGGCTCGACGATTTCGGCACGGGTTTTGCCGGTCTTTCGTGGTTGCGCCTGATCGATTTCGACACGGTCAAGATCGACCGGTCCTTCCTGCACGATATCGATACCAGTCGCGGCCGCGTCATGCTGCGCGATATTGTCCACCTGGTGCGCCATCGAGGTCCGAAAATCCTCGTTGAAGGTGTGGAGACGGACGAGCAACTGCGCTGCCTGCACGAGATGGATATCGATTTCGCGCAAGGTTACCAGCTCGGCCGGCCGGTTCCTGCCGCGCGGTCGCAGTTGTTGCCGCGGCTCCTATCGCGCTGAGCGCCGCCAGCCGGTTCTAAGGCCCGGTCGCACGCCTTGGGAGACCGGCGCCATGATAAAGCTCAGCAGCGCAAAGGGCAGAAGCATGGCAAAGCTGGCCAGAAGGCCGAACGTTTCGGCGACGAAACCAAGCGCAGGCGGCACCCCGATCGTGGACAGCATCAAGCTCAGTGACAAGGCGGCGAGATTGTCTGCGGGCGCGCCCCTGCCCCGCTCGATCGTGGTGGCCACGGCAAGCGGATAGCCAAGCGCGATACCGCATCCAATCACGAAGAAGGCGATCCCGGTCAGAACCAGTCCCGGCATCGCCAGCATGCCGGTCAAACCGACGATGACCAAAGTCGCCGAGCCACGCACCAGCGTCATGGTACCGTGACGCTGCCGCAGCCAGTCGCCGCTAAGACGCGTCAGGCCCATGCCTAGAGTGAAGCTGGCATAAATGATGCCGGCGGTCGTCGCATCGGCGCCAGCGCGCTCGCGCAGGAAGAAGATGCCCCAATCGTAGATGGCGCCTTCCGTTATGCAGATTCCGAACACCATGACGCAAATCAGCAGGATCGTGCGATCCGGCACGATGAAAATCGGCCTGCGTTTCGGCTCCGTTTTCATCTCGCCGGCGGAATGATCGCGCGGCGTGATGCGCAGGATGACGAGGCAGGCGAGCAGTACCAACGCGGATACCGAGGCCTGATGGAGGAATGGCGAGACATCCCGTCCTGCCAGAAACCCGGAAGCGAGCGATCCGACCAGCAGACCGACGGACCAGAAGCCATGGCTGCGCGCCAGTACTTTCACGCCGGTGCGGTGTTCCGTGCCCGCAGCGATCATATTGGTTGCCACGTCCATGACCGTGCGGAAAAAACCGTAGAGGATGAACAGAAGGAAGAATGGCAGGATCGGCGCGACCGTAATGAGCGGCATGATCACCGCGCAGATCGCCAGAAACAGCGTCGCGGCAATCCGCGGTGTCAGCCGCTCGGTAATGCGGCTTGCTACCGAGAGTGCGACCAGCGTGCCGATCGGAGCTCCAAGGAGCGACAGTCCCAGCACGGCCTTGTCGACGCCAAGCCCCGCCTGGATGGAGGGCAGCCGGGTAAACAGCGACACGAAAAGAATGGAATTGCAAAAGAAGATCAGCGCGGGCGGCGCTAGCGTGGCCATGGCATTGTTCCGAGTTTGGGATCGGTCCCTCTTCGCACTGGCGGCTGCATGCCGCAAGACCTGAGGGGGTGCCGCCGCAGCCGGAACAAATGCCGCCAGCCTGCGTGCGAAGAATCTTCGTCACGGCATCTTCACCTTTGCTCAAATAACGCTAGCCTTATCCTATCGTCATGGAGGAATGCCGATGTCCTTGCGATCAATGTCTGCCGCATCCCTTGCCCTCCTCGCTCTGTCCGCTGCAGCCCTTGCCGACAGCGCAGCGGCAGACGATCCGGTCGCTGATGCACAGGCTATCATCAGCGACCAGATCGCGGCGATGAAAGCCGAGGATGCGTCAAAGGCTTACTCCTTCGCCTCTCCCGGCATCCGCGGTCTGTTCCCGGACGAGAAGCAGTTCTTCGAGATGGTGAAGAAAAACTACGAGGCCATCTTTCACGCCGGCAACTATGCCTTCGGCCGCTCCAAACTGGTCGGTGGCGGTGAACTGGTGCTGCAGGAGGTGATGATAACGGGTCCCGACGGCAAGGACTGGACGGCGATTTACGAGATGCGGCAGATGGATGACGGCAGCTACAAGGTGAACGGCGTGCGCATGCTGAAGAATACGGCAAGCACGGGCATTTAGCCGCAGTCCGCCAGGGATTAGTCGGCGTGCGGGCCCACTATACGCGATCTTCCTTTCGGAGTCGAAACAATCGAGCGATCTGACGCGTAAACACGGCCTTCTGAACAGCGTTAAACAGGGACGTTGGAAATGTTTGAGAGGCTGCAGCACGATATCGGCAGGGGCCGCGTCTCCAACCTTGAAGGCAACCCGGTATTCGGGATCGGCAACCATCGTCCTGAAGGCAGCGCGACTTACATATTCAACCACGGTCACTGGATCTCAGGGCTGTGCTTGCCCCCGTCAGCACCGGCAAACCATCTCCGTCACCAGCGACTGCCGTCGCCCCGGATAACGCTCCTCCAGGAGCGCCTTCACCGCCACACGATCGATGCGGACATGGCGGAAGGCCGATCGCTCCTCGCACGAGGGCGCGAGAACGCACGTCATCGAAATACGCGATGGCGATGGGCCAGATGATGCTGTCAGACGGTGCCCATGCGCGTCCTCGTAACGGATCGCCACCTTTCGCTGCCGACGAATGGCCTCCCGCAACATGGCGGCACGGGCTTTCGTTGAATCGCACCGGTTGACGATCGGCGCGCTGTTGTACCCAGCCCAGACCAAGCACTATAGTGCAACCAGTTTTTCGGGTGAAAATGTGAATTGCGGAAGGAAAAACCTTCACTCAGGACGTAGCCGGCCCCCGCCTGTCCATCGACAATGGCTAGAAACATGGCGCAGAAATCTAGAATGCGGCACCAGCCGTCAGCTCTTCGGCTTCATCACGATCAAGGGCGACAACCCGTCGGCAGATTTCGAGGTTAAATCCCTGGCGCGCCATTGACGAAAGCTCCTTCGTGATCCGCCTCTCGTCGGCCTCGTCACGCCGGTAAGGTCCAAACCCGCGCTTGCGGGCATAGGCAAGCGCCGCCCGAACATCGTCTGCATCCTCAAGCGCGATCGATGCCGTTTCCGAATCGATACCCTTTTCCTGCAGCTTGCGCTGGATCATCCGTTTCGAGCGACCGCTGCGCACGCCGGAGCGAACCTTTGTTTCGGCATAGTTCTGATCGTTGAGCGCTCCGAGCGACTGGCCGAATTCAAGCGCTGTTGCCGCCAGAACCTGCAAGTGCTCTTCGGAAATATCCTCGAATTTCTGCTTCGCCTTGCGCTTGATGGCGTCGAACAGTTCGCGTTCAGACATCATCCGCCGCGACAACCGATAGAGGGTGGAATTTTTCGCCCATGACAGCATGCGCGGCGTGACGCCGATCGGTTGATCCTCTTCCTCCTTGCCGCTCATGCCAAACATGTCCTCAGAGCTTGTCGATATCGCCCTTGGCCCAGGCTTCCTGTGTTTCCGCATAAAAGTCCTCGAACCGGCCTTCAGCGATCGACTGGCGGATGCCCTTCATCAGGTCCTGATAGTAGTGAAGATTGTTCCAGGACAGCAGCATGCCGCCCAGCGCCTCGTCGGAGCGGACGAGGTGGTGCAGATAGGCGCGGGAATAATCGCGGGCGGCTGGGCAGCTCGATTCCTCGTCGAGAGGGCGCATGTCTTCCGCATGACGGGCATTTCGGATGTTGACGCGGCCACGGCGTGTAAAGGCCAGACCATGGCGGCCGGAACGGGTCGGCATGACGCAGTCGAACATGTCGATGCCGCGCGCCACGGATTTCAGGATATCGTCGGGCGTGCCGACGCCCATCAGGTAACGCGGCTTTTCGGTCGGCAGAACCGGCAGCGTGGTTTCCAGCATGGACAGCATCACGTCCTGCGGCTCGCCGACGGCCAAACCACCCACGGCATAACCCTTGAGGTCCAGCTGCTTCAGACCCTCGGCCGAGCGAACACGCAGTGCCGGCTGGTCGCCGCCCTGGACGATGCCGAACATCGCCTTGCCCGGCTGCTCGCCGAAGGCCACGCGACAGCGTTCCGCCCAGCGCAACGACATTTCCATCGCCCGCTCGATTTCCCGCGGTTCCGCCGGCAGTGCCACGCATTCGTCGAGCTGCATCTGGATATCCGAGCCCAGCAGGCCCTGGATCTCGATCGAGCGTTCCGGCCAGGACGTTGATCAGCATTCCTTGGGCCATGAAGGTCGTCGTCGTGTCCACGTCCGCCCCCAGGGGCAGATGCGCCGCCTCCCAGAGCTTCATCCACTCGGCACGGACCGCCTCGCCGAACTCGTGGTCACCGGCCGCCTCGGCGGCGGCGACCGCGACGTACACCTGCATCTGCATCATGAGCCGCTCGGGATCCCTGGCGATGACGTCGGTGTACGCGTTCGCCATGGCGCCCAGGGCCTCCTCGCCCTCCAGCCCTTCGGCGGCCTCGGCGAAGAGCCGCGTCGCATCCTGCACGCAACGGGTCGCCGCCGCGAGGAAGATGGCCTTCTTGCCCGGGAAGAGCCGGAACAGATACGGCTGAGAGACACCCACCCGCTTGGCGATCGCCTCAGTAGAGGTGCCGTAGTAGCCACCCCTGGCGAACTCGCTCATCGCCGCACGGACGACGCTCTCACGCCGCTCTTCTGCGCTCATCCTGACCATGCGGCTAAGTTAGTGGTCAATCACTACCTATGTCAAGCGTCATATCTTGGCTGCCGCCGAGGGTCTGCCACCGAGGCGTACGCACCCTGCCCACGAGCCGGGAATCGTGCCCACGAGCCGGGAATCGTGCCCACGAGCCGCGAGTCGTACCTACGAGCCGGGAGTCGCACCTACGAGTAAGGGGCACCCCGCAATGGAGGGTGCCCCTTACTCAGGTTCCTACGGAGCGGCCATTACGCCAGCTGCACGACCGCCCGCGACATGCCGAGCACCTTCTGGCCCGCGCTCGTCGCCACGAGGTCGACGCGGACGCGGCCTTCATCGAGCTTGGCGGCGACCTTGCCGCTGACCTCGATCGTCGCGCCCTTGTCGTCGTTCGGGACGATGACGGGCTTGGTGAAGCGCACGCCGTACTCCACGACAGCGGCCGGGTCACCCACCCAGTCGGTCACGACGCGGATCGCCTCGGCCATGGTGAACATGCCGTGGGCGATGACGTCCGGGAGCCCGACCTCGACCGCGAACTTCTCGTTCCAGTGAATCGGGTTGAAGTCCCCGGAGGCGCCCGCGTACTGCACGAGCGTGGCGCGGGTCACGGGGAACTCCTGGGCCGGCAGCTCCGTGCCGATCTCCACGTCCGCGTACTGAATCGTCGTCGTCATGGTCACGCCCCCTCGGCCGCGCGCGACACGAGCTTGGTGTAGGCGGTCACGACGTGCTCGCCGGCCTCGTCGTGGACCTCGCCGCGGATGTCCAGGATGTCGTTGCCCGCAAGGGACTTGATCGCCTCGATCGTCGAGGTCACGGTGAGCCGGTCACCGGCGCGCACCGGGCGTGAGTACGCGAACTTCTGGTCGCCGTGCACGACGCGGCTGTAGTCGAGACCCAGCTGCGGATCCTCGATCACCTGGCCCGCGGCCTTGAACGTGATGGCGAACACAAAGGTCGGCGGAGCGATCACATCGGAGTGACCGAGCGCCTTGGCCGCCTCCGGATCGACGTAGGCGGGATTGGTGTCCCGCACCGCCTCCGCGAATTCACGGATCTTCTCCCGGCCGACCTCATAGGGGTCGGTGGGCGGGTAGGACCGTCCCACGAAGGACTGGTCGAGCGCCATGGACTCGGCACCTCCTGGATTTGCGCTGTTGCCGGATGTTGCCGGATCTTACGGCCGGCCGCACACACGCGATAACGACATGAGGCCGCCCCCTCGGTAAGGGGACGGCCTCATGTACGAGCCTGAGTCAGCGCGTTTCGCGGTGCGCCGTGTGCTGGTTGCAGCGCGGGCAGTGCTTCTTCATCTCAAGACGGTCCGGGTCGTTACGCCGGTTCTTCTTGGTGATGTAGTTCCGCTCCTTGCACTCCACGCAGGCCAGCGTGATCTTCGGGCGGACGTCGGTGGCAGCCACGTGAGTGCTCCTTGGACGGACGGTTGACGGATGAACGCATGAATAGTAGCCGACCGGAGGACCGACCCCACAATCGGCTACTGTGTGTAGCGGTGACCGGACTTGAACCGGTGACACAGCGATTATGAGCCGCTTGCTCTACCGACTGAGCTACACCGCTTTGATGCGATGCCCCTCACCCGAAGGTGAGGGAACTTCACACCAGAGCCCCAATACGGAATCGAACCGTAGACCTTCTCCTTACCATGGAGACGCTCTACCGACTGAGCTATAGGGGCCTGTTGCTTTCCCGGGGTTTCCCCCGCAGCAACGGAATTAAGCATACCCGAACTTCAGCTCGGTTCGAACCGCCCCGCCCGCGCGTCAGAAAGCGGGCTGCAGCAGCCCACCGAGCGCATTGCACGCGGAGACGACCTTGTGGAGCTCGCGTCGCGACAGCGTGGCACTGACGGGCAGCGCCAGCGTCTCGTCGGCGGCCCGCTCCGTCTCCGGCAGCGCGACGTCACGCCGGAACTGCGGCAGCCGGTGCACGGGCGTCTTCACCGGCACGCGGCAGTCAATTCCCCGGGCCCGTATGGCATGTGCGAAGGCGTCCCGGTCGGGCCGCCCGTTGCCTGGCACCCGGACGACGTACTGCTGGTAGGTGTGCCGCTCGCTCCCGGCGGGCGTCCGTACGCCACTGAGCCGCGCGTTCAGATAGCCGGCGTGCGCCCGCCGCTCGGCGAGCCCGTCGTGCGGCTGCTCCGACTCGCCCTGCTCCAGGACGAGCAGCCCACGCCGCCCACCGATCTCCCGGAGCCGCGCCACATCGGCC
>NZ_JBNNPS010000004.1:0-332525 GCF_050275975.1 Neorhizobium sp. NPDC001467
TTGGTGACGCGGGGTGGAGCAGCCCGGTAGCTCGTCAGGCTCATAACCTGAAGGCCGCAGGTTCAAATCCTGCCCCCGCAACCAAAAACATCCACACACATGAACAAACCCATCCCGCAGCCAAAAAGCCGCAAAGCCAACAACGCCGCTTCCTGAGGCGGAAAAGGGCGAGGCGGCGGCAAACATGTTTCCTAGACGGGGCGACTGGCCACCAATGCCGATCAACGCTCCGCACAATGCTGTTGGCGTGCATGCGGTTCGCCCGCAAAGGACGTGCGAGCCGTCCCGCAAAAAGTGACGGAGCGAAACTGCCATTGTGTCAGTTGCGGTCCACCTCGACGGCTGATCCCATCGTCTTCGCCTTCATCCGCCAGCGATGCAGAACGGGTTCGGTATAGCCGTTCGGCTGTTCACGGCCATCGAGCACCAGGTCGAGCGCGGCTCGAAAAGCCGCTGATTTTCCGAGATTAGCCGTCATCGGGCGATAAGCCGGATCGGTAGCGTTCTGCCGGTCAACGACTGCCGCCATTCGCTCCATCGTTTCCAGAACCTGCTCCCGCGAAAGCACCCCATGATGCAGCCAGTTGGCGATATGCTGGGCGGAAATGCGCAATGTCGCGCGATCTTCCATCAGGCCGATATTTTCGATATCGGGCACTTTCGAACAGCCTACGCCCCGATCGATCCAGCGGACCACATAACCCAGAATGCCCTGCGCATTGTTGTCGAGTTCGTGCTGTATTTCCTCTGCCGACCAGTTCGGACGCGAGGAGACCGGTACCGACAGGATATCGGACAAGGCTGCACGCCTCCGACCCCGTAGCCCTTTCTGGACCTGTTCGACATCGACCAGGTGATAGTGCGTGGCATGGAGGGTTGCGGCTGTCGGTGAGGGGACCCAGGCCGTAGTAGCTCCGGCTAAGGGATGAGCGATCTTCTGCTCGAGCATGGCGGCCATCAAGTCCGGCATCGCCCACATGCCCTTGCCGATCTGTGCGCGGCCGCTCAGGCCACAGGCGAGGCCGATATCGACATTCCAGTTCTCGTAGGCGGCGATCCAAGGCGCCTGTTTCATGTCGCCCTTCCGGATCATCGGACCGGCCTCCATGGATGTATGGATTTCGTCCCCGGTTCTGTCCAGAAAGCCCGTATTGATGAACACGACGCGGTCTTTTGCCGCGCGAATTGCTTCCTTCAGGTTGACCGTCGTACGCCGTTCCTCGTCCATGATGCCCATCTTGATGGTCGCCGGCGCCATTCCAAGCACCGCCTCGACCCGTCTGAAGATGTCGCAGGCGAAGGCCACCTCTTCGGGGCCGTGCATCTTGGGCTTGACGATATAGAGCGAACCGGCCGGCGAGTTCTGCCGCCGTCCGTTGGGACCAATGTCGTGCAGCGCGATCAGAGCGGTGATCACGGCATCCATGATGCCTTCGGGAATCGGCTCGCCATTGCGGTCGACAATGGCCGGGTTGGTCATCAGGTGGCCGACATTGCGCACCAGCATCAGCGACCGCGCGCGCAGCTGCAGGGCTGAACCGTCCGGCGCGCGATACGTGCGGTCGCAGTTGAGCTGCCGCACGAAAGACCGACCCTGCTTGGAAACCTCCTCGGTCAGGTCGCCCTTCATCAGTCCGAGCCAGTTGCGATAGACGACAACCTTGTCATGCGCATCGACAGCGGCAACGGAATCCTCGCAATCCATGATCGTAGTAATCGCCGCTTCGACCCGGATATCGGAAATATGGGCCGGATCGCCGCCGCCGATCGCCGTGCTGGGGTCCAGAACGATCTCGATGTGAAGACCGTGTCTTTTAAAAAGCAGCTGCGTGGGTGTAGCCTCATCGCCGAGATAGCCTGCAAATTGGAACGGATCGATCAGCGTTGTCGCGTTACCTCCGGTTAGCCTCACCACGAACGCCGCCTCGTTAATTTGAAATGAGGCCGCGTCAGCCCAGCTGGCGCCGAACAATGGCACGCTACGGTCCAGAAAATCGCGCGCCCAGGCGATTACTTTCGCACCGCGAGCGGGATTGTAGTCCTGCCGCCTCTCAGCGCCATCCGCCTCCGGGATCGCATCGGTGCCGTAAAGCGCATCGTAAAGCGAACCCCACCGGGCGTTCGCGGCGTTCAGAGCGTAGCGCGCATTCGTGACCGGAACGACGAGCTGGGGTCCGGCTATGACTGCGATCTCCGGGTCGACATTTTCGGTCGATACGGTGAAATCGGGCCCCTCCGGCAGCAGATAACCAATGTCGCGCAAAAAGCGTTCGTAGGCGGCCATGTCGGTCGGCGCACCGTTCTTACGATACCAGTCGTCGAGCTGTGCCTGAAGAGTATCGCGCTGCGCCAGAAGCGAGGCATTCCTTGGCGACAGGTCCTCGATCAGGCTTGCGAAGCCTTGAAAGAAACGGTCTTCGTCCAGTCCTGTGCCGGGCAGCGCTTCGGCGGTGAGAAAGGCCATGAGACCAGCGTCGATCCGAAGTCCGCATTTCTCGATCATCGACATTCTTCACCTCCGCTAATGTGTTTCGGCACAATCGACCCATGCGGAGCCGAACTCAACGAAAAAGTGAAGAAGGGATGGCGGACGACGGAGCATGACTGGTGTCGGCTGAGCTGCCGTCGCGGCGGTTACGCAATAGAGCGTCCGCCAAGGCGCTTACGAGTATGATCCAGCACCTAGGGCTGGGGCCGTAGCAACGGACCAAGCAGATGAATGATCGAACATGTCGTCGTTATGAACGAATGGCGTTGGCGGATGACCTTGAACATACGCCGTAACTGTCGCCGCCCATTCGAACGAACACCAGACCGGCACTCTCGAAGGCCTGACGCAACTGTGCTTCCGTTGCGCGATGCACATCATGCCGATCGCCTTCGTAGTCGCGAATGGTGCTACGGGATACGCCCGACCGCTCCGCGAGATCCGTCTGCGTCCAGTCGAGAAAACCGCGCGCGGCACGACAGAGTGCCGACGTTAATATCCTACCGTGATCGCCTTGACCCATCGCCTAAAGCTGCCCATATTGGTCGATATCTTTCATATATGGCATTTTCGATTCGTCGACCAGTGCCGCATCGGTGGTCTTCCATACAATTGGTCGAAATTGCCGCAGACAAAGGGGAACGGACATTGGGGTAACGTCGGGACCATATATCCTTGCCCTTCTGCTCATGCTCCCCTTCGTTGGAAGTCTGTTATGCGCAGTGCTGCTGAACAGTTCATCTCGCAGCCTGCCCTCGCTGATTGCCGGCGTCGCCGCCCTTGGATGTCTGGCGGCGTCGATTTCAGCCTACCCGGCGATCGCCTACGGTCAGGTCCTTCGCGCCAAGTTGCAGTGGCTTCCTCAATTCGGTCTGGATTTCGCGCTGCGGATGGACGGGTTCGCCTGGCTGTTCTGCGTAATGATCAGCGGCATCGGTTTCCTCGTCGTCGTCTATGCGCGATACTATATGTCCGAAGACGACCCGGTTCCGCGGTTCTTCTCCTTCCTTCTTGCCTTCATGGGGGCGATGCTCGGAATCGTCATCTCGGGCAATGTCATTCTGCTGTCGGTCTTTTGGGAGCTGACGAGCATTTTCTCCTTCCTGCTCATCAGCTACTGGCACAATAACGCGGCGGCCCGTGACGGCGCCCGTATGTCGCTGACGATTACCGGCATTGGCGGTTTCTGTCTTCTGATCGGCGTCCTGTTGCTGGGCAACATCGTCGGCAGCTATGATATCGACAAGATCCTGGTTTCGGGCGACATCATCCGCAGCCATCCGCTCTATCTGATGGCGCTGATCTTCATCCTGCTTGGCGCATTGACAAAGAGCGCGCAGTTCCCGTTCCATTTCTGGCTGCCGAACGCGATGTCCGCACCGACGCCGGTTTCGGCCTTCCTTCATTCCGCCACGATGGTGAAGGCGGGCGTCTTCTTGCTCGCCCGCTTTTGGCCGGCCCTTGCGGGCAGCTACGAATGGTTCGCACTTGTCGGGGCAGCCGGGGTCATCACGCTGTTGCTCGGCGCCTATTTCGCCATGTTCCAGCAGGACCTGAAAGGGCTGCTGGCCTATTCCACGATCAGCCACCTCGGTCTGATCACGACGCTTCTCAGCCTGGGCAGCCCGCTGGCGACGGTCGCTGCCATTTTTCACATGGTCAACCATGCCACGTTCAAGGCATCGCTGTTCATGGCAGCAGGCATCATAGACCACGAGACCGGCACGCGCGACATGCGGCGATTGAGCGGGCTTTATACATTCCTGCCAATCACCGGTACCCTCGCCATGGTGGCCAGTGCGGCAATGGCCGGTGTGCCGCTTTTGAACGGTTTTCTTTCCAAGGAAATGTTTTTTGCCGAGGCGGTGGAAACGCATGCCGATTCCATCCTCGACCGGGCGCTGCCCTATATTGCAACGCTGGCGGGCGCATTCAGCGTCGCCTATTCGCTGCGATTCATTCATACGGTGTTCTTCGGCAAGCCGCCGGTTGACCTGCCCAAGCCCGCGCCGCATGAAGCGCCGCGCTGGATGCGGTTTCCCATCGAGATCCTGGTCGTCATATGCCTGATCGTCGGCATCGTGCCGTCGCTCTCGATCGGACCCTTCCTGCATGTGGCGGTCACCAGCGTGCTGGGTGACCGGACACCGGAATACAGCCTGTCGATATGGCACGGTTTTAGCCTGCCACTGGTCATGAGCATGGTTGCGCTGGCCGGCGGAGCGGCAATGTATGTGCTCCTGCGTCGCTACCTGGCATCCTGCGCCGATGGGCCGCCGGTGTTCAGGCGTCTACGCGGACAGCGCATCTTCGAGCGCGTTCTGGTCGAGGTATCATGGCGCTGGGCGCGACTGGCCGAACAGAGGCTCGGAACGCGCAAGCTGCAGCCGCAGCTCCGCTGGGTGGTGTTTACCGGCTTCTTCGCCGGCATGCTGCCCCTCGTTCTCTCCGGTTTCGAGCCACGTCCCTTCCTCTTTTCCGGCGTCGATCCGATGTTCGCGGTCGTCTGGGTCATTGGCCTATGCCTGGCGGTCGGCACGGCTTTCATGGCCAAATATCATCGATTGGCGGCGCTGGTCATGGTCGGCGGGGTCGGCCTGACCGTCTGCATCACCTTCGTCTGGCTGTCTGCACCGGACCTTGCCGTCACGCAGCTTTTGGTGGAGATCGTCACGACCGTTCTCATCCTGCTCGGTCTGCGCTGGTTGCCCAAGCGAAACGAGGGGGTCGACGATGCGATCACGCTTCGCGCCCGTTTCCGACGCTTCCGCGACCTGGCGCTCGCCATTGTTTGCGGCGTCGGCATGACTTTCGTTTCCTATGCGGTCATGACCATGCCGGTGCCGGATGCGATCGCGACCTATTTCCTCGAAAACGCTTACAGCCAGGGTGGGGGCCGTAATGTCGTCAACGTCATCCTGGTCGATTTCCGCGGCTTCGATACGCTCGGCGAGATCGCCGTTCTCGGCATCGTTGCGCTGACCGTTTATGCGCTGCTCCGGCGTTTCCGCCCGGCGGCCGACAGCATGAGCATGCCCGAACAGCAGCTGATCCAGAACCGTTTCGATGAGGAACGCCCCGAGCGTTCCGAAGGCGATACGGCGCGGGAATATCTGCTTATTCCATCGGTGATCATGCAGTGGATGTTCCCGGTCCTCATCACCTTTGCGGTCTATATTTTCATGCGGGGGCATGATCTGCCGGGTGGCGGTTTTTCGGCAGGCCTTACCTTGTCAATCGCCTTCCTCTTGCAATACCTGGCCGGCGGCACCCGTTGGGCTGAAGACCGTATCCGCATCCTGCCGCTTCGCTGGATGGGAGCCGGTATTCTCACCGCGACCCTGACCGGCATCGGTGCGTGGTTCCTCGGCTATCCGTTCCTCACGTCGCATTCGCGCTATATCGAACTGCCGGTGATCGGAAAAATGCCGGCCGCGACGGCTCTGCTGTTCGACCTTGGCGTCTTCCTGCTGGTGGTCGGATCGACGGTGCTGATCCTCGTCGCGCTGGCGCACCAGTCCATCCGTATCAATCGCCTGCGGGTGATCGAGACCGACAAGGCCAGGGGAGGGGATGCCTGATGGAAATCATCCTGTCCGCCGCGATCGGCGTCATGACCACGTGCGGCGTTTGGCTGCTTCTGCGGCCGCGCACCTATCAGGTGATCGTTGGACTTTCGATGCTGTCTTACGCCGTCAACCTGTTCATATTCGGCGTCGGCGGTGTGAAGACCAACGTGCCGCCTCTGCTGACCGATGACGCGGCAACGGCGGCGCTGGCCGATCCCGTGCCGCAGGCATTGGTGCTGACGGCCATCGTCATCGGCTTTGCAACGACTGCGCTCTTCCTCGTCGTGCTCCTGGCCTCGCGCGGGCTTACCGGCACCGATCATGTCGATGGCAGGGGAGACCGCAAGTGAACGGCTGGGCTCATCATCTCATCATCGCGCCCGTGCTGCTGCCGCTGGCCACCGCCGCTGTCCTTCTTCTGATCGATGAACGCAGCCGCATGCTGAAGGGTCTCGTCAGTCTTGCCGCTGCTTTGCTGCTGGTGGTCGTCTGCGGGGTTCTCTTCCGCATCGAGAGCGGCCCCAACGATTTCGAGCATGTCTATCTCCTCGGAAACTGGATGGCGCCGTTCGGCATCGTCCTCGTTCTCGATGGCCTGTCTGCCCTAATGCTGCTGCTGACTTCCCTGCTCGGGCTTGCGGCGCTGGTTTATTCGCTGGCTCGCTGGCACACGGTCGGCGCGCATTACCATACGATGTTCCAGCTGCTGCTGACGGGAGTGAACGGCGCGTTTCTGACGGGCGATCTCTTCAATCTCTTCGTATTTTTCGAGGTGATGCTGGCAGCATCCTACGGCTTGCTGCTGCACGGGTCCGGTCCGCTTCGGGTGAAGGCCGGCATGCACTACATCGCCATCAACCTTGCCGCGGCACTCCTGTTTCTGATCGGCGTCAGCCTCATCTACGGCACCACCGGCACGCTCAACATGGCCGATCTCGCGGCGCGCATTCCCGATATCGAACCGGATCGCCGCATGCTGATGGAAGCCGGTGCCGGGGTTCTCGGGATCGCCTTCCTTATCAAGGCCGGCATGTGGCCGCTCTGTTTCTGGTTGCCGACCGCCTACAATGCCGCCTGCGCGCCGGTCGCCGGTGTCTTCGCCGTTTTGAGCAAGCTCGGGATCTATGTCATCCTGCGGCTGACCATGCTTCTCTTCGGGGACGGGCCGTCGGCGGGCTTCGGCTCGCTCGTCCTGCTTTATGGCGGCATCGCGACCCTTCTCTTCGGCATTATCGGTGTGCTGGCCTCGCAGGCGCTTGGGAGGCTCGGCGGCTTTTCGGTTCTCGTGTCGTCGGGTACGCTCCTGATGGTTCTCGGCATCAATGACGGGGGCGTCTCCTCGGGTGCGCTTCTCTATCTGGTCAGTTCCACACTGACGATCGGCGCCTTCTTTATGCTGATCGAACTCGTCGAGCGTGGTCAGGATGCCGGCGCAAACGTTCTTGCCGTGACAATGGAAGCCTATGGCGATGCCGATGAGGATGCGCCGGAGGAAGGTGATGGCGTCACCATGCCCGGCACGATGGCCATTCTCGGGACCTGCTTTGCGGCCTGCGGCATTCTTTTGGCCGGCCTGCCACCGCTTTCCGGATTCGTTGCCAAATTCGCCATGCTTTCCGCCATGATGGGGACGGGCGCGATCGGCGTTCCACCGACAGCAGCCGTCTGGGCGCTGATTGCGCTGGTCATCCTCTCGGGCGTCGCCTCGCTGATCGCCATGACGCGCGCCGGCATCCGGACGTTCTGGAGTTCGATCGAAGGCACCGTGCCGCGTGTTCTTGTGATCGAGATCGTACCGGTCATGTTTCTTCTCGGGCTGACCCTGGTTCTGACGGTTCAGGCCGGGCCGGCAATGCAGTATATGGACACCACAATCCGAACCTTGGCCAATCCATCGAACTATATTGACGCGGTCAGGAAGGCGAGTGTCGTTCCGGACTTCGACGATCAGGCGAACCTTACGAGGGAGGGCGCCGACTGATGCTGCCCTATCCGCTCCTTACGGTTTCGCTCACGCTCATGTGGCTCATGCTCAGCGGTTTTACGCCCGGCCAGTTCGTTCTGGGCGCGCTGGTTGCCACGTTCTCCTCCTGGGCTATGGCTTCGCTGCGACCGGAAAAACCGAAAATCCGCAAATGGCACCTTCTGCCGAAGTTGGTAGCCATCGTGTTCTTCGACATCATTCGCTCGAACATCGCCGTGGCCGCGGTCCTGCTGCTTGGCCGCAGAAAAGGACGTCAGTCCGGATTTCTCGTCATTCCGCTTGAAATCGAGGATCGAACCGCGCTTGCGGTACTGGCGATCATCCTGACCAGCACGCCAGGCTCCGCCTGGCTGGAATACGACCAGCATGATCGAACCGTTCTCATCCATGTCCTCGATCTGGTCGATAAGTCGGAATGGATCGATCTCGTCAAAAACCGTTACGAGAAGCTCCTGATGGAGATATTTGCATGAGCGCAATCATCATCTTCACGGCCGTATCATTGGCTCAACTGATGATCGGGGCCGCCATGGCGATCGCGGCGTTGCGGACGTTTCGCGGTCCGCGGGCGCAGGATCGGATCATTGGTCTTGATACGCTTTATGTGAGCGCCATGCTGCTGCTGGTCACCTTCGGTATCGGCACGGGTCGCGTCGTCTATTTCGAGGCGGCGCTGGTCATCGGCATGTTGGGCTTCGTCTCAACATGCGCACTGGCGAAATTCCTGATGCGCGGCGAGGTGATCGAATAATGGGTTTCGTTGTCGATATTCCGCTCTGGGGAGCCGTCGCCGTTGCCTTCTTTCTGCTCGTGGGCGCGTCGCTGACGCTGATCGGAGCGATCGGCCTTTTGCGGATGCCGACCTTCTACGAACGGATCCATGCCCCGACCCTCGGCACGAGCTGGGGGATCGGCGGCATCATGCTGGCGTCGATGATCTATTTCACCCTCTCTTCACAGCGATTGGTCGTCCACGAAATACTGATCGGCATCTTCGTGACCATCACGACGCCGGTGACGCTGATGCTGCTGGCGCGCGCAGCGCTCCACCGGGACCGCGCCGAAAGAGACGAGACGGTTCCCAGCAAGTTGCATCACGAGCACGACAACTGACCCCATCACGGTCGGGTGCTGACCTTGAAGCTTCGGCAAGGGGTTCTATGCTTCTCCCTGACGCTGCTTCGGTCCGATGGAGCGCTGGGCGATGCAGATGATGGAGACCCGATGCTGTACGATGTGGTTGTTGTCGGATCCGGTTTTTCGGCGATCGCCGCCACGATCAATCTTTTAAAGGCGATGCCCGACGGTGCATCCATAGCGGTTGTCGGCGATGATGCCGGTTTTGGACGCGGCACCGCCTACCGTACCGAATTCCATCTTCACCGCCTGAACGTCCCCGCCGCGCGCATGAGCGTCTTCTGCGACGAGCCCGACGATTTTCGACAATGGCTTGCTGCAAACGGACGCACCGCCGACGCTCAGGTCTTTGCATCGCGCGGCGATTACGGGCTTTATCTGCGTGACAGATTTGCGGCCCTGTTGCGGGAGCGACGGCAAGGCTTGCAACTGGATTTCATCCGGGCGAAGGCAACGCGCTGTGTACCTCGATCCGGCCGTGGCCATTCCTTCGAGCTGACAACCGGCGCCAGGCTTGATGCAGCCTCGGTCATTCTTTGCCTTGGCCTTGGTAATGCCGAAGTGCCGGTTCGTAGCGGGCAAGCCGGTAATCGCATTGTTGAAAACCCCTGGCGCCTAAGCTGGCTGTCGGACGTCAAGCCCAATGACGACGTCTGCATTCTCGGTTCGGGCCTGACCATGATCGACCAGGTCCTTGCCTTGCGCGAGCGGGGCCACCGGGGCCGTATTCATGTTCTGTCCCGCCGTGGGCTTGTCCCTCTTTCGCATGCCGAGGAGCCCATGAACCCGGTTGCGCCGCAACTGCCGCAGGAGCGCGCCATCAGCGCGATCCTTGCCGCGTTGCGCAGGCAGGTCAGGGCAGGAGCAGACTGGCATGCCATCATGGATGGGCTGCGCCCGCAGACCCAGGCGTTGTGGCAATCCCTTAGTCAGGATCAGCGGTCGCGTTTCCTGCGTCATGGATTGGCCTGGTGGAATATCCACCGCCACCGCCTGGCGCCACCGGTACGCCAGCGCTTCGAGGCTCTGACGAAGGCGACTGTCAGCGTGAACGCCGGTTTCCTCGAGAGAATGGAAGAGGATCGAGATCGCGTCCGGATTTCCTTCCGAAGGCGCGGCAGCGCCCGGGTGGAGGAAATCGTGGCCGACCGTGTGGTCAACTGTACCGGCATGGAGCGGGCCGGACTGAAACATTCTCCGCTTCTTGTGTCCATGCAGCAGGATGGGCTCCTGCGGCCGGATCCGCTTGGTCTCGGTATTGCCGTCGATGCGGCGTCCCAGGTTCGAGACGCCGACGGTAGGGTTCAGCACGGTCTGTTTGCGGTCGGAGCGCTGACTGCTGGACAGTTCTGGGAAATCACTGCGGTTCCCGACATTCGGGTACAGGCAAGAGACGTGGCCGAGAAGATAGCGGCAGACAATAGCGTTCCGGACGAAATCTGATCGGCCTTTTCGGCGTTTCCCGACCGTCACACGGTCTGACCGGCTATGCTGTTGTACGCCAGACCTGCGGATGTTATGAGCGCCAAGCTATTTTACGCATTGGTGTCAAGTTTTCCGTTCCATGGATACTCTGAATTCTCCGCCGCTTGTCTTTATCGATGGCGACAATATCATCACCGGATGGTCGGACGGCGCGCGGCGTCTTCTCGGCTATACGGATGCGGATGTGCTCGGCAAACGCTATGACGAGCTTCGCAGCAGTTCCGAGCGGACGTTCATCGCCGCGGACGGACGGATCGTCAGGCTGATCGCCACCGAAGTCCCCGCCCCCAACGGAGCGACGGTCATCACCCTTCGGGCCGCTGATCGGCTCGCCATGCAGGAACAGCTTGAACTGACGCTGGCCAATACCGACGTCATCGGGTCCTGGGACTGGAACCTGCAAAATGACAGCGTTGTCGCCGACCGGCGTTTTGCGGAGACATTCGGGGTCGATCCGCAGGCTGCGGCAGCCGGGCTTCCGCTTCACGCCTTTGTGTTCAACATCGATGCCGCAGACCGGGATCGCGTCTCCGCCGATATTGCCCATACGATCGCGACAGGGGAAGCCTTTCTCAGTGAATACCGCGTGCACCATGCCGATGGATCGATCCGCGACGTTGCGGCCCGCGGCCGTTTGATTGTCAACGAACAGGGCAAGGCAATCCGTTTTCCGGGCATGCTGTTCGATATTACCGCCAGGCGTCGCGCCGAACGGGCCGCCGCCAAGTACGACGAGCGCTATCGTTTGCTGTTCCAGGCGCTGGATGACGGTTTCTGTGTCATCAAGATGATCTGGGACGAAGATGGCACGCCTGTCGACTATATCTTCCTCGAGGTCAATTCGTCGTTCGAACGGCAGACGGGCATCCTCAACGCCGCCGGTCGCCGCATGCGCGATATCGCGCCAAATCATGAGCAGCACTGGTTCGATACCTATGGTCGGGTAGCGCGCAATCAGGAGAAGATCACGTTCGAAAACGTGGCGGAAGCGCTGGGCAAATATTATGACGTCCAGGCCTTCCCGGTCGATGGGCCGGAATCCGGCCATGTTGCAGTCCTGTTTTCCGACAGAAGCGAAAAGAAACAGGCGGAAAATGCCTTGCGCGCCAGCGAGGCGGAATTCCGCACGTTGTCGCAATCGGTTCTCAATCATATCTGGATCGCCAAGCCGGATGGCGAGGCAATCTGGTTCAACGATCGCGTCTATGAATATCTCGGCGTCGAGCCGGGGTCATTTACGAACAGCATTCGTCCGTTCGTGCATCCCGACGATCTTCCCCAAGCCTTGACCGCCTGGCAGGTGGCACTGACCAGCGGTCAGATTCTGCAGACCGAATATCGCATTCTGCGCAAGGACGGGACCTTTCGCTGGCACGTCGTGCGCGCCGTGCCGGTGCGCGACCCACGCGGCATCATTCAGCGCTGGATCGGCACGAATACGGATATCGAGCATTCCAAGCGCAATGAAGAGGCGCTTGCCTCCCTCAATGCCACGCTCGAGGAGAAGATCGAGGAGCGCACCCAGGAATTGATCGTGTCGCAGAAGGCGCTGCAACAGGCTCAGAAAATGGAAACCATTGGCCAACTGACCGGTGGAGTGGCCCATGATTTCAACAACCTCCTGCAGGTTGTCGCAGGCAATCTGCAGCTCCTGGCCAAGGATGTGGCGGGCAACGAGCGGGCCGAGCGGCGCGTTTCGAACGCCATGGCCGGCGTCAGCCGCGGCGCCAAGCTCGCAAGCCAGCTTCTCGCCTTCGGTCGCCGGCAGGCGCTGGAACCCAAGGTCATCAATATCGGCCGCTTCCTCAACGGGATGGAAGACCTGCTGCGTCGCTCGATCGGCGAATCCGTCGAGGTCGAGGTCATTGCCGCCGGCGGGCTGTGGAACACCTTTGCCGATCCGACCCAGGTCGAAAATGCGGTCCTCAATCTGGCCATCAATGCACGCGACGCGATGGACGGGTCCGGCAAGCTGACGATCGAAGTCGGTAATGCCTCTCTCGATCAGGATTACGCGCGCTCGCATGCGGAGGTCGAGCCGGGCCAGTATGTCATGATCGCCGTCTCTGATACGGGCTCGGGCATGTCGGACGGAATCATTGAAAAGGTTTTCGAACCGTTCTTCTCGACCAAGCCGGAAGGCAAGGGGACGGGCCTTGGCCTTTCCATGGTCTACGGGTTCGTCAAGCAGTCCGGCGGCCACGTCAAGATCTACAGCGAGGTCGGGCATGGCACCACGGTGCGCGTCTACCTGCCGCGGGCGCTCGCCGACGAGGATCGCGAGATCGTCGTTCACAACGGCCCGATCGTCGGCGGCACCGAAACGGTGCTCGTCGTAGAGGACGACGACGAAGTTCGTGCCACCGTGGTCGAGACGCTGGCCGATCTCGGCTACCGGGTCCTCACCGCGCGCGACGCGCAGGCCGGCCTGACGGTGGTGGAAAGCGGCATTCCCATCGATGTCATATTTACCGATGTTGTCATGCCAGGGCCGCTCAAGAGCCGTGAAATGGCGCGGCGGGCCAAGGAGCGGCTTCCCAATCTCGTTGTTCTGTTTACATCGGGCTACACGGAAAATTCGATCGTGCATGGCGGCAAGCTAGACGCCGGCGTCGAGCTCTTGTCGAAACCTTACACGCGAGAGGCGCTCGCTCGCCGCCTGCGCCATCTGATCACCAACCAGAAGCAGCAGCAACTGGCGTCGGCACCGAAAGTGCCGGCGATAACCGCATCCGCTGTCGATAACGCACCGGCCGTCCTGCCGCTTACGATCCTGGTCGTGGAGGACGACGCGCTGATCCGCGTCAATACGGCGGAAATGCTGGCTGATCTCGGACATCGGGTTCTTGATGCCGGCACCGCCTGCGAAGCGATCGCGATGCTCGAGCGCGGCGGCATCGATCTCATCGTCACCGATCTTGGTCTGCCCGACATGAACGGGCACGAGCTTGCCGGCAAGGCGCGAGGCCTGTGGCCTGATATCGCCGTGGTCTACGCGACCGGTGACGCCTCCGTCCCCGACGATGTTCCGGGCGCGGTGCTTTTGGGCAAGCCGTACGACGAGGCGACCTTGAAGGCCGCAATTCTGAAAGCCGTTCGCTAAGGACAAAGGACCGGCCCGGTCGAGGCCCGCGTCCGCCGCCGTGCGTGAGCCTGATCGCTCAACCGGGCGCACCTGGCCAAAGGCGCGTGTCGTTCGGCAGGTGTGAGAAGGCGTCCCACTCGATCAGGGCCTGTCGGTAGCGCTCCGCGTGGCGGCCTTCGTCCTCGAACGCATCGCCATGCTGCGTCAGTTCGGCGCCGATTTCGTAATAGACGTCGAGATTGCGAAGGTCGGGTACCGGCGTTTCGCCGCGTTCCGCCTCTGCCTGCATCTGCCAGAATAGCGCCTCCAGGCGGCGAGCCAGGGCCGGAATATCGCGCAGGACGCTGGTGTCACGCTGCTGCTGCAGCGATGCCCTTACCCTGGCCAGCGCGGCACGGTCGGCGAAATACCCGATGGCACGCGCGACATACGCTTCCGGCGTGGCACAGACCATTTCGGCTATGCCCGCCGCGCTGACGATGCTGCCGCAGAAACGGGCGGCGAAGCTCTTACCCGGCATGGTCAGGATCGGCAGGCCAGACGTTATGGCATCGGCTGCCGTCGAATGGGCGCCATAGGGGAACGTATCGAGGAAAAGGTCAGCCAGTCCGATCCGGGCCAGATGTTTCGGGTTCGGGGCCTTCGGAGCAAAGACGATGCGTGCGGGGTCTATGCCGGCCTTCTCCGCTTCTGCCAAAAGACGCCTGTTGACCTCGTCTTCACCGGAAAGCAGCCATAACAGGCTGCCCGGCGTGGCATTCAGGATCGTCATCCAGCGGGCAAAGACTTCGGCGGTGATCTTCTGCATGCCGTTGAAGCAGGCATAGACGAACGCATCCTGCGGCAGGCCGACATCGGCGCGCGAAACCCCCGAGGCGATCTCGCGCTTGCGGTCCAGCGGCTGGTTGCACGCAATCCGCAGGACCTTTTCGGAGTAATAGATCTCGTCCTGCGGCCGAATGATGAAAGGGTCGGCGATCATGTATTGATGGAAGGGGCTGCCCATCGAGCCCGGATAGCCGCAGAAATTGACGATGACCGGCGCGGGACGGTAGGCGAAGATCCTGGTGCGGGCGTGTTTCGTGTAGCCATTCACGTCGATGAGGATATCGATGTCGTCATCCGCGATCAGGCGCGCTGCCTCCTCGTCGGTAAGCGCGGCAATTTCCCGCCAGCATGCGACCGCCGCCTTCATGCGTGTCTGCGTGGCATCGCCCTGCACCGGGTCGCCGCAATAATAGGCATAGATCTCGACGCTCGATTTGTCGTGAAGCTCCAGTACTTCGCGCAAGGCGAAACCGACAGCATGGTCACGCAGGTCCGAGGATACGTAGCCGACGCGCAGGCGTTGGCCGGTACCGCTCTTCTGTTTGACCGTCTTGCGCGGGAATGCACTGATATCCGGTCGACCGACCAGCGATTTGTTGTAGCGGTAGGCCTTGGCGAGTTGAAACATCGGGTCGTCGGAATAACAGCCGAGCGCCAGCGGTGACATCGCATCGAGCAGTTGCCGCTTGGTGACATGGTCCGACGAGACGATGATGGGCCACTTGCATTGCCGCTGTCTGAGAGCGGTCCAGTGCTGCCCGGCCTCGGTCTTGTCGGGGCGAAGTTCGATCGCCTGCCACAGCGTCTGTTCCGCATCCTCCAGCAGGTTGGCGTTTTCCATCACCCGGCCCACATGCTGCAGCGCCATCAGGCGGTAGGCGACGCGCTCCGCCGTGCTGTCGGCCGTCTGTTCGATAAACTGCCGCCATTGCTGGATGGCCTGCACGGCGAGGCCCGCATCCTCATAGGCGCGCCCGAGGTTGATGTGGCCGGGGCCGAAACGTCCATCGAGCGTAACGCAACTCTTAAGCGCGTTGATTGCGCCAGTAACATCTCCAAGCTGGCGAAGGATGACCGAGTAATTGAAACAGGCGAGATGCACGAATGGATTGCCGTCGTTGAAAGCGATCCAGGCCTTGTAGATTTCCGCCGCCTCCGCCTTGTGGCCGGCGGCGCTGCGGCCTTCGGCAACCCGGAAAAGATCGGCCAGCGTCATTTTCTGGGCGCGCGCAAGCTCGATGATGTCGGCCAGTGTCGGGGCGATAGTGGTCTCGGTCATGAATAGCGAAGTCTCATGATTCTGCGACCTGACGGCCGGCGTTGCAACCATATGCGATCGGTTGAAACGCTGTAGCCGGGCCGGCTTGCCAAAGGCAAGCCGTTGCAGACATCATCCAGCCGATGTGACGCGTCAGACCGCCAGATAGGACGAAATGATCGACGCCACGTCGTCGGTCTGGCCGTCAGAGCTTGGGAGCGTCTCGCTGCCGGTTGCCTCCGGCGTGTCCAGCGCGGCGTCAGGCGAGGCCTTTTCGGTCGCCGTAAGGGCCGCAGCGCCGGTCGTCCCGGAGGACGTGGAAGGGCTGGAGACCGAGATCCGACCGAGATCGTTTCTCTGCAACGCGGCGACCTGCGCGGAAGTCATGGCACCGATCTGGCCGGCGGTGAAAGCCTGGGCCTGGCTCGCGGGCAACGCTGAAAGCACGGCTGTGCTCAGACCGGAGATCGCCGTCGAACTGAGCGACATGATGTTTTCCGGCGAGAAGGCTGCCAGGTCGTCGGCGCCCAGCGCCGCCGCCTGGATGGCCGTCAACGCACTGACCTGACCCATGGTGAGCGAGCTGAGCTGGGTTGTCGTCATCGCAGCCACCTGATTGTAACCAAGCGCTGCCATCTGGCCGGTACTCAGCGCCGCAATGTCGGTGGTCTTCAGCGCGGCAACCACGGCTGTCGAAAGGCCGCGAATGGCGGCCGTATTAATCGCTGCCAGTTCTTCGGTCGAGAAAGTGGTCAGTTGCGATGTCGTGAGACCAGCCAGTCCGGACGATCCGAGTGCAGCAATCTGGGCAAGCGACAAGGCGTCGATCTGATCGTTGCTCAGCGCGCTGATCTGGTCGCTGCTCAGGCCTGCAATGCCGCCGGTGCCGAGCGCCGCAATTGCGCCGGGCGACAGGGTTGTAAGGAAGGCCGTCGACAGGCCCTTCATGCCGGTGGAACTGATGGCCGCCAGTTTGTCTGGGGTCAGAACGGCGAGTGCCGCCGCGCTGAAGCCGCTCAGGGCGTCCGAGGTCAGGCTGGCAATCTGGGCGGTCGACAGCGCGTTGACCTGTTCGAGCGTCAGTCCGGTCGTCTGCGTCATGCCGAGGCCGGCCATGCCGGCGGGGCTGATCGCGACCACCTGTGCCGGGGACAAGCTGGCAATATCGTCGGCCCCGAGCGCCGCCAGTTGCTTCGAACCGAGCGCCGCGATCTGGACGGTGGACAGTGCCTCGACCTGGTCCGTGCTCAATGCGCCAATCTGGCCGGTCGTCAGGCCGGATATGCCGCCGGGGCTGAGCGCCGTGATCTGACTGTTCGTCAACCCGGCGATCGTGCTTGTCGAGAGGCCGGCGATCGCGCTTGACCCGATGGCGCCGAATTCAGCAGGCGTGAAGGTGGCAAGATCGTCCGCGCCCAGGGCCGCGATCTGACGCGAATTCAGCGCGCCGATCTGTGTGCCGTTGAGTGCTTCGACCTGATGGCTGCTGAGGGCAACGATCTGGTCCGTGCTGAGCGCCGAAACCGCGGAAGCGCTTAAGGCAGCAACATGTGCGGTAGAAAGGCCGGCGATCACGCCGGTGGACAGGCCCGAAATCGCCATCGAGCTGATCGCGGCGAGTTCGGCAGTCGTGAACGTCTCGATCGCGTCCGCGCTCAGTGCCGCAAGCTGACGCGACGACAAGGCGCCGATCTGGGCGGCATTGAGTGCTTCCACCTGCTCGGTCTTCAGGGAGGAAATCTGCGTGCTGGAAAGGCCGCCGACGGCGGCCGTACCAAGGGCTGCCACCTGTGCGGTCGAGAGCGCCGCCAGGTCGTCAGTGCCGAATGCGGCGACCTGGCGCGCCGTCAGCGCGCCGATCTGGCTCGTGGTCAGCGCTTCAATCTGCTGGCTGTTCAATGCCTCGATCTGCGCTGTCGTCAGACCCGCAATGGCGGTGGCGCTCAGCGCGGCGATCTGGGCCGTGGACAGCGCAGCGATGGTCGCCGTCGGGAGACCCGCGATCGCACCGGATGTGATGGCGCCGATTTCGCCGGGCGTAAACGTGTCAATTGCGCCCGGTTTCAGGCCGCCCATCTGCGACGATTGCAGGGCAGCGATCTGGGCGCTGGCCAAAGCCTCGACCTGGCTGGTGCTGAGGGCGGCGACCTGCGCGCTCGACAGGCCGGCAATGCCGCCGGCGGCAAGAGCGGCAATCTGGGCTGTAGAGAGCAAGGCGATGCGGTCGGCGCCGAGAGCCGAGACCTGTTTTGAATCCAGTGCATGGATCTGCGCTGTCGTCAGGGCTTCGATCTGCCCGCTGGTCAGCGCTGTGATCAGTTCGCTGGTCAGCCCAGTGACGCCGCTGGCACTAAGCGCCGCGATCTGATCGGTCGACAGGGAGGAAAGAACGGCGGGCGACAGACCCGAAAGCGCGCCGGACGTGATCGCTGCCATGTCTTCGTCGGAGAATCGGGCAAGATCGTCGGCACCCAAGGCCGCGAGCTGCTTCGAGCCGAGTGCGGCGACCTGCGCGCTGGTCAGCGCTTCCGCCTGATCGGTGCTGAACGCCGCAAGCTGGGCTGTCGTCAGGCCGGCAATGCCACCGGTGCCGAGCGCCGCGATCTGCGCCGTCGACAGGATCGCCATGTCGTCGGCGCGTAGCGCTGCGACCTGGCGCGACGTCAAGGCGCCCAGCTGTGCCGTCGTCAACGCTTTCAACTGATCGCTGCCAAGTGCGGCGATACGGTCGGTGCCAAGCGCGGCTGTGCCGGCTGTGCTCAGGGCAGCAATCTGAAAGGTCGACAGCGATGCCAGGGTTTCCGCGCTTAAACCGCCAATCGCGCCGGCAGTGATGGCGGCGATTTCCCGCGTCGAGAATGTAGCGAGATCGTCGGTGCCGAAGGCGGCGATCTGCCCGGCGTTAAAGGCGGCGATCTGCGCGGTCGTCAGCGCCTCGGCCTGATCGGTGCCGAGGGCTGCAATCTGTCGCGTCGTCAGGCCGGTGATCCCAGCCGGGCTCAGCGCGGCGATCTGGCCCGTCGTCAGCAGGGCAAGCGTATCCGTGGATAGGCCCGAAATCGCGGAGGGGCTGATCGCCGCCATTTCCCGCGTCGTGAAAGTCGCAAGATCGTCCGCATCCAGAGCCGCAAGCTGCGCCGAATTGAGCGCAGCGATTTGTGCACTCGTCAGCGCCTCCACCTGGGCGGGGGTCATCGCGGCCATCTGCTTCGCAGTCAGGCCGGTAATACCCGTGGTGCTGAGCGCGGCGATCTGCCCGGTCGACAAAGCAGCGATGGTTTCCGTTGGCAGGCCGGCAAGCACGCCGGGCGTAATCGCGGCGATGTCCCTGCTCGAGAACTGGGCGATTTCGTCAGGCCCCAGAACGGCAAGCTGCCGGGACGTAAGTGCTGCGACCTGCGCGCTCGTCAATGCCTCGGCCTGGGCCGTGTTCAGGCTGGCAATCTGCTGCGAGCTGAGGCCGTTGATGCCCGACGAACTCAGGGAGGCTATCTGCGCGGTGGAAAGGGCCGCGATATCATCGGTTCCAAGGGCACCGATCTGTGCGGACTTCAGCGCGTTCATCTGGCGCGTTGTCAGGGCAGAAATCTGGTCGGTTCCCAGCGAATCGATCTGCTGGCCGGAAAGCCCGAGAATGCCGCCTGTGCTGATGGCTGCAATCTGCGCCGTCGTAAAGGCGGCAAGGTCGGCGGTTTCCAGTGCCGCAATCTGGCGGGAATTGAGGGCGGCGATCTGTGCCGTTGTCAGGGCTGCGATCTGGCCCGTGGTCAGGGCCGCGATCTGTTCGCTGCCAAGGCCCGACAGTCCGGCGGGGCTGAGCGCTGCGATCTGCGCGGATGACAGGCGTTCGATATCGTCGCCGAGGGCCGCCACCTGTATTCCGTTGAAGGCCTTGATCTGCGCGGCCGACAGCGCGTCGACCTGGCGCCCGGAAAGCGCATCGACCTGTGCCGTCGTTAGGCCGGTAATGGCAATCGTGTTCAGTGCGGCAACCTGCGCCGTCGACAGTGCAGCAATGACAGCCGGGCTCAGGCCCCCGATCGCCCTGTTGGTAAGGGCAGCGATCCCGGCGGTCGAGAATGCCGCGATGTCGTCGGGTTCGAGTGCCGAAAGCTGGGTAGAGGTCAGCACCCTGATCTGGGCCGAAGAGAGAGCCGAAAGCTGAGCGGAAGACAGCCTGTCAATCTGATGCGTCGTAAGGCCGGCCACGGCCTCGGTGCTCAGGGCCGCGATCTGGCCGGAAGACAGCGCCTCGAAAGCGCGCTCGCCAAGGCCTGCAGCGGCATTCTTGCTCAAGGCCGCGATTTCGGTCGTAGAGAACGTCGCCATGTCGTCGGCACCAAGACCCATGGCCTGGGTCGCGGTCAGCGCCTTGATCTGATTGATGGTGAACGCATCCACCTGGGCGGTACCGAGCGCCGCGACCTGATCCGACGTCAGGCCAGTGATCGCTCCAACGCTCAGTGCGGCGATCTGCGCGGTCGACAGGCCGGCAAAAATCTCGGGGCTGAGGCCGGCAATGGCACCGGAAGTCAGGGCCGCGATGTCGAGGGTCGAAAATGTTGCAAGGTCGTTGCTGTCGAGCACCGATAGCTGATCAGAGGTCATGACCCTGATCTGGGCGGGCGACAGCGCTTCGATCTGCGCGGTATTCATGACGTCGATAAGGTCGGTGGACAGCCGCGCGATCGCGGTCGTGCTCAGGGCAGCGATCTGGGTCGGCGAAAGAGCAGATACGAAGGCCGTGTCGATGGCGCCGATCTGACTGGTGTTGAGCGCCATGATGGCGCTGGAATGCAGCGCTGCGACCTGGACCGAAGAAAGGGCGGCCAAGGCTGCAGCGGTCAATCCCGGCATGGACCGGTTTGTGATGGCGGCGATGTCGTCGGTGGAAAAGGCGGCAATGTCGTCCGCGCCGAACGCGGCCAGCTGGGCCGATGTCAGGGCCTTTACCTGGACGGGCGTCATCGCTTCCGCCTGATCGACCGTAAACGCGGCGAAGTGCGCGGGTTTAAGCGCCGAAATCTGTGCCGTCGTCAGTGCGGCAATCTGTGCGGTCGTGAGGTTGGGGATCGAATCGGTGGTCAGGCCGGCAAGAGATTTGGCTGGAATGGCCGCCAATTCGGCGTCGGTGAGCGTGGCAAGATCGTCGGTGCCGAGCGCGGCGATCTGCGCGCCTTTCATTGCCGCGAAATGCGTGGCTGTCAGCGCGTCGACCTGCGTTGTCGACAATGTCGTGATCTGCAGGACGCTGAGCGCGCCCGCCTGCGAACCGGTGAGTGCGGCCACCTGAGCGGTGGACAAGGACGCGATGGCCCCCGTTCCAAGACCCGAGAGGGACTTGGGGGTGATCGCAGCAATCTTTTCAGGCGAGAGCGTGGCGACCTGTTCGCTGGTCATTGAGCCGATTTGACCGGCATTGAGCGCCCGGATCTGTGCTGCCGTCAGCGCATCGGCCTGGGCGGTCGTCAGGGCGGCAATCTGCAGCGCGCTCAGTCCTGCGATACTGCTCGTGCCGATCGATGCGATCTGCGTAAGCGACAGTCCGGCCATGGCCGACGTCGTCAGTCCCGCGATCGCCCTGCTGGAAATGGCGGCAATTTCCGCGTTCGTGAATGTCGCCAGGCGGTCGCCATCCAGAACGGCAAGCTGCGCGGCGGTGAGCACTTTCACCTGTTGAACCGTCAGGGCTTCGATCTGCTTCACCGACATGGCCTGAATCTGTGCCGTCGACAGGCCGACGATCGCGCCTGTGCTCAAGGCGGCAATCTGTTCGGGCGTCAACTTCGAGATGGCATCCTCGGAAAGGCCGGGGATTGCCCGGCTCGTCAGAGCTGCGATCTCCGCCGTCGAAAACGTGGCCAGGCCATCGGCATCAATGGCCGCGATCTGCGCCGAATTCAGCGACTTGACCTGGGTCACCGAGAGCGCCTCGATCTGGGCCGTGCTCATGGCCGCGATCTGCCCGGTCGTCAGCGTCGCGGTGGCGCCGGTGGCAAGTGCTGCGACCTGCCCGGTCGACAAGGCGACGACGAAACCCGGTCCCAATGCGGCGATCTGCGTCGCCTTGATCGCACTGATCTGCCCCGTCGTCAGGGCGGCGATCCGGTCAGAACCGAGATCGGCCAGAAGCGCAGGGTCCATCCCGGCAATGGCGTTTGCGTTGAGGGCGGCGATCTCTTCGCTGGAGAACGTGGAAAGACCGGCGGTGCCGAGCGCCCCAAGTTGCGCTGCCGTCAATTCTTTCGCCTGGGTCGCGGAAAGCGCTTCGACCTGCGCGACGGTCAGAGCCGCCATCTGGGCCGTCGTGAGGCTGCCGACGGACTTGGCGTTGAAGGCGGCGATCTGGGCGGTCGACAGCGAAGCCAGTGTTTCCGTGGTCAGGCCGGTGATTGCCCGGCTGCCAATCGAGGCGATATCCGCTGTCGAGAAAGTGGCAAGCTCTTCGGGGCCAAGAGCGGCGAGTTGCGCCGAGGTGAGGGCGGCGACCTGCGATTCCGTCAGCGCTTCGGCCTGCAAGGTCGAAAATCCGCCGATCTGCGTCGCCGTCATCGCAGCGACCTGGGCCGAGGTCAGGCTTTCGATCGCATTGGGGGCAAGGACAGTCAGCTGATCCAGCGACAGTCCGACGATCGCTGATTGGGAGATCGCGCGCAGCTGCTGGGAAGCGAGAATTTCGACGTCTTCCTTATCCAGCGCAGCAATCTGCGCCGAGGACAAGGCGCCGATCTGGCCGGTCGACAACGATGCCACATCTTCCGTCGACCAGGCAGCCACCGATGCCGTCGAAAGGGATCGGATCTGGCTCGGGCTCAGATTGGAAACGATCGAGGTCATATGAAAAGGTCCCGGAGCTGGATCGAAAACAGATGAAAAATGCGCGTATTCCTAGGTTTCGGTTTGGCATCGGCGCAAATGGCGACGTGCAACAGCGCTTCTGACCTCAACCCAATTGTGCCGGAACCTAGGGAGCGTGGCTTGCCCGAGCCTGAATTTCGGCGTCCCATAACCGAGCACTTGTCAGCAGCTTAGGGTCGCGAGATCGCTGTCCTTGCTGCCTAGACGTTAGTCGTAAGACCAATGTTGGATTGGCTATTTCGGGGTTGAGGGTAGCCTTTCCCCTGCGCCCTTGAGGAGGGGTGCACGCTTTCACCGACTTTGGGAGGAGTCACATGTCCAGTTTCGTTACGACGCGTCGCAGTCTGTTGCGCACCGGGGCCCTTTCGGGCCTGGCATTGTCGGCGCCGTTTCATTTCGTGCGCGGAGCCTATGCTCAGGACAAGATGTCCTGCAACATGCCGACCGGTAATACCGTCACCTTCGGCTTCAATGTTCCGCTCTCAGGCCCCTATGCCGATGAAGGTCAGGACGAACTCAAGGCTTACAAACTCGCCGTCAAGCACCTGAACGGCGAGGGGGATGGCGGTATGCTGTCGACCTTCTCCTCCAAGGCGCTGAAGGGCAGCGGCATTCTCGGCAAGAAGGTCGCATTCGTGTCCGGTGATACCCAGACCAAGGCGGATGCTGCTCGCGACAGCGCCAAGCGCATGGTGGAAAAGGACGGCGCCGTTGTCATTACCGGCGGTTCGTCCTCGGCCGAAGCCGTCGCGGTGCAGAGCCTCTGCCAGGATCTCGGTGTCATCTTCATGACCGGGCTCACCCATTCCAACGACACGACCGGCAAGGACAAGAAGCGCTACGGTTTTCGCCACTTCTTCAATGCCTACATGTCCGGCATCGGCCTTGGCCCGGTGATCGGCGAAGCCTACGGATCCGACCGCAAGGCCTATCACCTGACGGCCGATTACACCTGGGGCTGGACGCAGGAAGAATCGATGAAGGCCGCTACCGAAAAGCTGGGCTGGCAGACGGTGAAGGCCGTACGCACGCCGCTCGGCATCGGTGATTATTCGCAGTATATCACCCCGGTCCTCAATTCCGGTGCCGACGTGCTGATCCTCAATCACTATGGCAAGGACATGATCAACTCGCTGACCCAGGCCGTGCAGTTCGGACTGCGCGACAAGCAGGTCAATGGCAAGTCGTTCGAGATTGTCGTACCGCTGTTTTCCGAACTGATGGCGCAGGGCGCTGGCGAAGCGATCAAAGGCATTTACGGCACCGCCAACTGGGATTGGAAACTTTCCGATGCCGGCACGAAAGCCTTTACCCAGTCCTTCGGCAAGGAATATGGCACGCCGCCATCCCAGGCGGCCCATACCTGCTATGTCCAGGCCCTGCTCTATGCCGATGCCTGCGAGCGCGCCGGCACCTTTTACGCTCCCGAGGTCATCACGGCCCTGGAAGGGTTCGATTTCGATGGTCTCGGCAACGGTCCGACCACCTATCGTGCCGATGACCACCAGTGCTTTAAGGACATCCTCGTCGTGCAGGGCAAGGAAGCGCCCAAGGACAAGTTCGACCTCCTGGAGGTTCGCAAGGTCATCGCGGCCAAGGACGTAACCTATGACGCCAAGATTTTTGGCGGGGATCTCGGTCCGGCAGATGCCAGAAGGTGCTGATCACGGCGATCACCGGATCTCGACCGCCGGGCGCTTCGGCACCCGGCGGGCTCGTCGCAACTCCATTTTCATGGCGGTCTCATGGACGCGATACTGCTGCAGATCCTGAACGGGCTCGACAAGGGTGGCGCCTATGCGCTGATCGCGCTCGGCCTCACCCTTGTTTTCGGAACGCTGGGCGTCGTCAATTTCGCGCATGGGGCGCTGTTCATGATGGGCGCCTTCTGCGCCGTCGGTTTCAACAAGCTTCTGACCCTGCAATCGGTAACGATCGATCCGAGCCAGACCACGCCCTGGGGCACGCCCATGGAGGTGCGCAAGCCCTATGTGGAGGCCTGGCTTGGCGAACCGGGCAAGATCCTGATCGATTACTCGGTTCCGGCTGCGGTGCTTCTTGCCATACCGGTCATGCTTCTGGTCGGCATTGCGCTTGAGCGCGGACTGATTCGCCATTTCTACAAGCGTCCGCATTCCGAGCAGATTCTCGTCACCTTCGGCCTGGCTATCGTTATCCAGGAAATCATCCGACACTATTTCGGCGCCAACCCTATTCCGCAGCCAGCGCCGGCCGCGTTTCGCGGCACAGCAGCTGTGGGTGAAGCGATCGGGCTGGGAAACGCACTGCCTTACCCGTGGTGGCGGATGATCTATCTCTTCTTCTCGCTTTCGGTCATCGGCGCCGTCTTCGCCTTCCTGCGCTTCACCACCTATGGCATGGTGGTCAGGGCGGGCATGCGCGACCGCGAGACGGTCGGCCTTCTCGGTATCAATATCGAGCGGCGTTTCACCGTGGTGTTCGGCATTGCCGCCGTCGTGGCCGGCGTGGCCGGGGTCATGCATACGCCGATCCTTCCGCCGGATTACCATATCGGCATGGACTTTCTCGTCCTGTCCTTCGTGGTCGTGGTCGTCGGCGGCATGGGGTCGCTTGGCGGAGCAGTGCTGGCGGGGTTCCTCCTCGGCATCCTGCAATCCTTCGCGTCGATGAACGAGGTGAAGGCGCTCATTCCCGGTATCGACCAGATCATCATCTATCTCGTGGCGGTCGCCGTCTTGCTGACCCTGCCGCGCGGCCTGATGGGACGCGCCGGCGTCATGGAGGAGTAGACCTTGTCCCTTAATCTTTCCAAGCAGGACTGGTTGCTGTTCGTCGGCTTCGCCCTCGTCGTGCTGACGCTGCCGATCTCGCTGCAACCGCTTGGCGCCGCCTATCCGGCGCTGATGCAGAAATTCTGCATTTTCGGCATCTTCGCGCTCGGCTTCAACATCCTGTTCGGCCTGACCGGCTATCTCTCCTTCGGGCACGCCGCTTTCATCGGCATCGGTTCCTACGCAGCGCTGTGGATGTTCAAGCTGCTGACCATGAACGCTTTGCCGGCTATCCTTTTTTCGATGCTTGTGGTCGGCCTGGTGGCCGTCGTTATCGGTTATGTAGCCTTGCGCCGGTCCGGCATCTACTTTTCCATCCTGACGCTAGCCTTCGCGCAGATGTTCTACAATCTCGCCTATTCGGTGCTGACGCCGCTTACCAACGGTGAAACCGGCCTGCAGCTCACGCTCGGCGACCCGCGCGTGCTTGACCGGATGGCCGGCGCTGCAACCGGTGGCCTGCCGCGCGTCGAACTGTTCGGCATCGGCCTGAGCGGCGGTGGCTATGCCGGTTTCTATTTCTGTGCCGTCATGCTCATCCTCGGTTTCTTCTTCGCGATCAAAATTTTCCGCTCCCCCTTCGGGTTGATGCTGCGGGCGCTGAAATCCAACCAGAACCGCATGCGCTATACCGGATTTCACAACCGACCCTATCTGCTGGCCGCCTTCGTCATCTCAGGCGTCTATGCCGGCCTTGCGGGGTCGCTGATGGCGGTGACCGATCCGCTTGCCGGTGCCGAACGCATGCAATGGACGGCCTCCGGGGAAGTGGTGCTGATGACCATTCTCGGCGGCGCCGGAACGCTGGTGGGACCGATCCTGGGCGCCGCCGTCATCAAATATTTCGAAAACATCTTCTCCGCCTTTAACGAACAGACGCTCCACCGGATTTTCGACTTTCTGCCCGACAGTATCGAAAACCCGCTGGTGGGCACGCTGTCGTTGTTCGTCGGCGAGGGCTGGCATCTGACGCTCGGCGTCATCTTCGTGTTGATCGTCATCTTCCTGCCCGGCGGAATCATGGAAGGGATAAGACGGATTTCGGCTTTCATCCGGCGCCGTGGCGGTCGTGGAGCGGCCGCTGCTTCGAACCCTCAACCGGCGGAGTAACGGCCATGTCCGACAGGAATATCGTTCTGCACGTTGCCGACGTTAGCAAACGCTTCGGTGGTCTCAAAGCGCTGACCGATGTCGATATCAGCGTCGCGGAGGGCACCGTCCACGCCATAATCGGCCCCAACGGCGCCGGGAAATCGACGCTGCTCAATGTCTGTATCGGCCGCATCCGGCCGGATCAGGGCCATGTCGTGTTCGCCGGGACCACGCTCGATCAGCAGCGCCCGCACGAGATCAACCAACTCGGTGTCAGCCGCGTCTTCCAGACACCGGAAATCTTTCCCGATCTGTCCCTCCTCGACAATGTGATGATCCCAGCCTTCGCCAGGCGCGATGGCGCCTATCGGTTCCACGCTCTGCAATCGGTCGAAAACGAGAGCGATATTCGCGAAGCGGCGGAATTCCATCTCGGCGATGTCGGTTTGCTGGAGCGCCGCCATCAGCTGGCGGGGTCGCTGTCACGCGGCGACAAGCGGCGGCTGGAACTGGCCATGTGCCTGATCCAGAAACCCAAGCTGCTGCTCCTGGACGAGCCGACAGCCGGCATGTCGCGCCACGATACCAACATGACGATCGAACTTCTGAAGCGGATCAAGGCGCGCGGCATGACCAAGGTCATCATCGAGCATGACATGCATGTCGTCTTTTCGCTGGCCGATCGCATCAGCGTTCTGGCGCAGGGACGGGTCATTGCCGACGGCCTGCCCGATGAAGTGCGCGGCAATCCCAAGGTCAAGGAAGCCTATCTGGGAGAAGCGCACGTATGAACGCCGTGAGCCGCAACAGTGCGTTGAAAGGAGCCCACAGCATGGAGCCTGTCGAGGAGAGGGCTTTCTTCAGTGTCGAGGACGTCCATGCCTGGTACGGCGAATCATACATCGTCCAGGGCGTTTCCTTCTCCATCGCCAAGGGCGAGGTGCTGTCGCTGCTCGGCCGTAACGGTGCCGGCAAGACGTCTACGCTTCGCGCGCTTGCCCGCGCCGACAGCCCGATCTTGAAAAGTGGCGAAATCTGGCTCGATGGCCAGCCGCTGCACCGGATGAAATCCTATCAGGCGGCACAGGCGGGCGTGCAACTTGTGCCGGAAGATCGCCGCATCATCGGCGGCCTGACAGTGGAGGAGAACTTGGCGTTGGCGCAGGTATCTGGACAGAAGGGCTGGTCCCTGGAAAAGATATACGATCATTTTCCCCGTCTTGCCGAACGTCGCAAACAGGAAGCCACGACCATGTCCGGTGGCGAGCAGCAGATGCTGGCAGTCGCGCGCGCTCTGGCGCGGGATCTGAAGATCCTGTTTCTCGATGAACCCTATGAGGGGCTCGCACCGGTCATCGTCCAGGAAATCGAAAAGATCGTCCGGCAGATCCGCGATCTCGGCATCACGACGATCATCGTGGAGCAGAACGCCGTCGCCGCCTTGAGGCTCTCCGACAAGGCGGTGATCATGGATACCGGTACGCTGGTTTATAGCGGTGCAGCGGCCGATGTTCTTGAGAATGCCGAACTGAGGCACAATTATCTCGCCGTCTGAGCACCCTGCTCTGCCGATCTGTAGAGCGGATCTGCCCGTGCATGTCGCCCCTGCGGCGTGCGCAGACGACAAAACCCTCCTAACCTGATATTCATGCTCGAAAGCGGGTGGTTGGCAACGGCGGTACCGCGGATATCGGATACGGGAAATTTTATGGCTTTTGCACTGACCGATCGGGAAGCGGCATCGGCGATCTCGCCTGATGCAATCAACCTTCTGTCGCATTTCTCGATTGAGGTCACACCGCGCACGGCCGCAAAGATCGACGATTTCCGCCAGCTTCTGCCGGCGGGAACGCGGGTCTATATCGCCCATATCGAGGGCACGTCGATCGATGATATGGTGGCCACCGCGCGGCGTCTGGCAGACGATGGATTTGCCCCCATGCCGCACATGCCCGCCCGGGGGATTGGCGATGCCGCCGTTTTGAATGACTGGTTGCGGCGTTATAGCGAGGACGCCGGTGTCGAACAGGCACTGCTGCTGGGAGGCGGTCATGCCAGGCGGGCGGGCGATCTCGACAGCGTGATGGCCATGCTGGAAACCGGCCTGTTTGACCGGCATGGCTTCAGTTGTCTGCATGTGGCCGGCCATCCGGAGGGCAATCGCGATATCGACCGCAACGGCGGAACGGCCAATGTCGACGCGGCTCTGCGTTCAAAACACGACTATGCACAACGTACCGACGCAAAAATGGCCATTGTCACCCAGTTCGCCTTCGATGCGGGACCGGTCATCGCCTGGGCAGAGCGCATTTTCGCCGAAGGGATCGATCTGCCGATTCATCTGGGCGTTGCCGGGCCGACCAAATTGCAGACATTGATCAAGTTCGCGATTTCCTGCGGCATTGGCCCATCGCTCTCGATCCTGCAGAAACGGGCGCTGGATCTGCGCAAACTGCTGGTACCGTTCGAGCCGACCGATCTGGTCGACACGATCGAGGCTTATTGCGCAACGCACCCGCAGAGCAGGATCACCCAGGCCCACGTCTTTCCGCTTGGCGGTATCGCGGCCAGTGCGACCTGGGCGAACGCACGGGCGCGCAACGCTCTGGCCAAGCCGCGCTGATCCTCATCAGTCCTGCGCATACCGCTCCTCAGCCCAGGGGTCGCCGCGCATGTGATAACCGTTCCTCTCCCAGAAACCCGGCTGGTCCTCGCGGATGAACGCGATGCGGCTCAGCCATTTGGCACTTTTCCAGAAGTAGAGATGCGGCACCACCAGCCGCACCGGTCCGCCATGTTCGGGCGTGAGCGGCTGGCCTTCCCACTCCGTCACCAGCATCGCCTCTGGCGAGGCGAAATCGGCAAGCGGCAAATTGGTCGTGTAACCATCATAGCTGGTCAACATCACCGCGCTCGCCTCGTCCTTGGGATGGACCAGATCCAGGAGGTCGCGAATTTTCACGCCGCGCCAGTGGTTGTCGTAGCGCGACCAGGTGGTGACACAGTGGATGTCTGAGAGGTTGGTGCTTTGCGGCAAGTCCTGCAATGTGGCCCAATTCAGGGTCAGCGGATGCAGCACAAGCCCGCTGACCTCCAGCCGCCATCGTTCCTTGGATATATCGGGTTGCTGGCCCAGATCGAGGACGGGCCAGTTTTTGACCAGATGCTGTCCCGGCGGGAGGCGTTCCGCCTGCGGGCGCGCGATCAGACCGGTCAAAAACCGTCCCTCCGCTGCCCATTTCCGTTTGGTTTCCGTCAGCTTGGTCGCCTCAGGTTCGGACATTTCATCGCTCATCGCGCCAGCACCCGTCGCTGTCTTCGGTAAGACGCATTCTGCCCACCTATCCTCTGCCTGTCTATCGTCAACCGGACGCGGTAAATCTTCCATCTTGAGCTTGTGTGAGCAGTGGCGCATACCTGTCGCGAGCATTGACAAGCATTCGCAAAATCAGACTATCGCATACCGGCTCACGGCTTCGCGTTGGGGAGGACCTTTGATGTCTAAACGCGCTTTTTTCCGCATTTCGGCTTTCCTTTTAAGCGCCCTGGCCTTTGCCGCGCCGCTGACAGCACAGGAAACGCGACGGCAGGCTATCACCAACGAAAACAGCGACTATCCCGGTTTCGACCTTCGCACCGTGAAGAATATCGACGTCAACCAGTGCCAGAGCGCCTGCATCGATGATCGATCCTGCCGGGCCTTCACCTATAATACGAAGGCAAAATGGTGCTTCCTGAAATCCGACTTCAACACGCTGAACGCGGCTCCCGGCGCAGTCGCCGGCAAGGTCGTCGAGATTGCCGCGCAACCGGACATCGGTGCCGCCCCCCGTCTCGGCTTCCTGTCCGAGGAACTGGTCCAGCAGGCCCGAGAATTCAAGGATGGCCTGCAGCTGGATGCCAACCTGCAAGGACAAGGGCTGGAAAGCCTCAAGGCGCTGGCGCAGCTGGAAGTGCTCGGCAATGATATCGATGCGGCATTGCCCGCCTATCGCAGTGCGCTTTCCATAGACCGGCAGGACGGTGCTCTGTGGCTGGAAATGGCGCGTGCCGCCGGCAGCGTCGAAAACAATAGTGAGTTTGCCGAGCAGTCGGTTATGGCCGCGATCAATGGTTATCAGCTAAGCCGCTCGACCCAGAGCAGGGCCGAGGCTCTCGCCCTTCTCGGCGGCGGGCTGGCCCGACAGGCCAATCACCGCGCGGCCATCAATGCGCTCAAGGAAAGCCTCGCGCTGGTCAACGCCAAGACGGTGCAGGCGGTCTATCAGGATCTCGTTCAGCGTTTTGGTTTCCGCGTTGTAGGCAACACGGTCGATGCCGATAGCGCCGAAGCGCGCGCCTGCGTGCAGTTCTCCGAACCGCTGGTGAAGGCCGGCATCGATTACGCCCCCTTCGTCACGCTGGATGGGGCGGCGCCAAAGGCCATGGAAGCCAAGGACAACCAGATCTGCGTCGAAGGCCTCACTCATGGCCAGCGTTACAAGCTGACGCTCCGCCGTGGCCTGCCGTCTTCCGTCGATGAAAACCTCGTCGCCGCCGTCGATGTCGATATCTACGTCAAGGACCGCTCGCCGTCGCTGCGTTTCACCGGCGACAGTTTTGTCCTGCCGTCGACGGCGCGCCGCGGCATTCCGCTCGTCTCCGTCAACACGCCGAGCGCCGCGCTCAAACTGTATCGGATCGGCGAGCGCGGCATTGCGCCGCTTCTCACCTCGTCGCAATTCCTGACCCAGATGGATGGCTACAATGCCAACCGCATTCAGGAGGAAAGCGGTGAACTGGTTTGGCAAGGCTCGCTCGACATCGGCCAGGAAATGAACAAGGACGTCGTCACCAGTTTTCCGGTCGATGAAGCTCTGCCGCAGCGCAAGCCAGGCGTTTACGTGATGACCGCCAGCCTGCCCAATGCGGATGCAGACAGTTGGGAGAACAAGGCGACACAGTGGTTCGTGGTGTCGGATCTCGGTATTTCCACCTATGCCGGCACAGATGGACTGAATGTCTTCGTCCGTTCACTCTCCACGGCCAGGCCGGTCGCGGATGTGGAGTTGCAGCTTCTCGCCAAAAACAACGAAATTCTCGGCACGTTGAAAACCGATGCCGACGGTCGCGCCAGTTTCACCGCCGGTCTGATGCGCGGCACCGCCGCCATGACGCCCGCCGTGCTGACCGCCAAGAACGGTGATACGGATTACGTCTTCCTCGACATGACCCGCGCCGGTTTCGATCTGTCCGACCGTGGCGTCACCGGCCGTGCCGCACCCGGCGCGATCGATGTGTTTGCTTTCACTGAACGTGGCATTTATCGCGCCGGTGAAACCGTGCATGCCTCGGCGTTGGCGCGTGATGTCAATTCCAACGCGATCGAAAACCTGCCGCTGACTTTTGTGTTCCTGCGCCCGGATGGTGTCGAGGATCGTCGTCAGGTCGAAAATGGCCAGCTTGGCGGTTACACGCTCGACCTTCCGCTGCAGGAAACTTCCATGCGTGGCACCTGGACCATGCAGGTGTTTACCGATCCCAAGGGCAGCGCCATCGCCTCGAAGGAATTTCTGGTCGACGATTTCGTGCCGGATCGCATCGAGTTCGACCTGACCAGTGACGTTTCCACGATCACGGTCGGCGAACCGCTGCCGGTCAATGTCGATGGCCGTTATCTTTACGGCGCGCCGGCTGCCGGGCTCAATCTCGAAGGCGAAGTGGTGCTGAAACCGTCGCGCGAGACGGAGGCCTTCAAGGGGTATTTCTTCGGTCTCGCCGATGAGGAAGCTGCGGAAGCCACCCGCCTGCCGCTCGAAGGGCTCGATCCTCTCGATGAAAACGGCAAGGCAACATTCGATGCCGCCGTCGCGGAAATCCCCTCCACCACGCAGTTGGTCTCGGCAGACATCGTCGTGCGCATGCAGGAAGGCGGCGGCCGTGCGGTAGAGCGCAAGCTGACGCTTCCGGTGCGTGCCGATGGACCGCGCCTCGGCATCAAACCGGAATTTTCCGGCGATCTTCCCGAAAATGCGGTCGGCAAATTCCATGTCGTGATGGTTGATGAGACCGGCAACAAGGTCGCCTCCAATGGGGCGTTGTGGAAACTGGTCAAGCTGGAGCGCCGTTACCAGTGGTATCGCGAGGGCGGTTCCTGGCGTTACGAACCGATCACCCGCACCGAGCAGGTTTCCAACGGCAAGGTCGATCTGACCAAGGATGGCGGCGAGATTTCCGTGCAGGCCGCTTGGGGTCGTTACCGGCTTGAAGTGGAAACGCCTGAAGCCGGCGGGCCGCAGTCGAGCGTCGAATTCGATGCCGGCTGGTTCGTGACCGCCAGTTCCACCGAAACCCCGGATGCGCTGGAAGTCGCTCTCGACAAGCCGAGCTACAAGGTCGGCGAAACGGCGAAGCTGAAAATCGCGTCGCGTTATGCCGGTTCGCTCATGGTCATGGGCGGTGCCGAACAGCTGATTACGGTCGAAAACGTCGATATCGGCGAAAACGGGGGGGAGGTGGACATCCCGGTCACGGAAAACTGGGGTGCCGGTTCCTATGTCACTGCCACGCTTTATCGCCCCGGCGAGGCGCAGGATAGCCGCATGCCGATGCGCGCAATCGGCATCACCTGGCTGAAGGTCGATCCCGAAGCGCGCGATCTGGCGATCAAACTGACGGCACCGGAAAAGACGCTTCCGCGCCAGCCGCTGGAAGTCGCCGTCAATGTCGCCGGTGCCGGTGTGGGTGAGGAAGCGTATGTCACGGTTGCCGCGGTCGATGTCGGCATTCTCAACCTGACGCGTTATGAACCGCCGGCCCCGGACGATTTCTATTTTGGCCAGCGTCGCCTCGGCCTGGAAATCCGTGATCTTTATGGCCGGCTGATCGATGGCTCGCTCGGCGCCATGGGCCGGATCCGCACTGGTGGCGATGGCGGCAGCATGGCGCTGCAGGCCAGCCCGCCGAAGGAAAAGCTGGTCGCTTTCTTCTCCGGTCCGGTGAAACTCGATGGGGATGGCAATGCCAAGGTCAGTTTCGATAGCCCGCAGTTCAACGGCACGGCACGTGTCATGGCGGTTGCCTGGTCGAAGACCGGTGTCGGCCATGGCGTGACCGATGTCATCATCCGTGATCCGGTTGTCGTCACCGCCAGCCTGCCGCGTTTCCTCGCACCGGGCGATGAAGCCAACCTGCGCCTCGACATCGCCAACACCGATGCGCCCGCCGGAAGCTACCGCCTGTCGGTCACCGGCAACGACGCGATTTCTGTCGCAGCACCGGAACAGACGCTGCAACTGCAGCCCGGTGGCAAGCAGAATGTTGCCCTAAGAATCTCCGGCGTCGAACCCGGTGATGGCCAGATCAATATCCGTCTGACGAATGATAGCGGCATGGCCCTGGAACAGGCGCTTTACCTGCCGGTTCGCCCGGCAACGCTGCCGATCACCACGCGCCGTGTCATCTCGCTCGCCCCCGGCAGCAGCCTCACGGTGAATGGCGATCTGTTTGCCGACAGCATTCTGCCGGGTGCCTCGATTGCGCTCAATGTCAGCCGTTCGGCGGAGTTCGATATCCCCTCGCTGCTGACCAGCCTCGACCGTTACCCTTACGGCTGCGCCGAACAGACGACCAGCCGCGCGCTGCCGCTGCTCTATCTGAGCGAACTCGCGCAGAAGAACGGTCTGGCCGACGAGGCCGAGATCAAGAAGCGGGTGCAGGATGCGATCTACCGCGTTCTCTCCTACCAGTCGTCCTCGGGCAGTTTTGGTCTGTGGTCGCCGGGCTCGGGTGATCTTTGGCTGGATTCCTATGTCACCGACTTCCTGAGCCGCGCCCGCGAACAGGGTTATACGGTGCCGGATCAGGCCTTGGTGCAGGCGCTGGAAAACCTGCAGAACGGTCTGGGTTACGACAACAGCGTGCGCGACAAGGGCAACGAGATCGCCTATGCGCTCTATGTCCTGTCGCGCAACCGCAAGGCCGCCATCAGCGACCTGCGCTATTACGCCGATACGATGCTGGCGGAATTCCCGACACCGCTCGCCAAGGCGCATCTTGCCGCGTCGCTTGCGCTTTATGGCGATGCCCAGCGTTCAAAAACCATTTTTGCCCAGTCGCTGCAGATGGCCGAGGACGCGCAGGTCCGCAAGGTCAGCCTCGCCCGCTCCGATTATGGTTCGTCGCTGCGCGATGGCGCGGCGGTTCTGGCACTTGCTGCCGAAAGCCGTCCGGTGCCGGCCATCGTGCCGGAGCTTTCAAAGGTCGTTGCCAGCGAATGGCGCAACAAGAAATACACCAGCACCCAGGAACAGGCCTGGATGCTGCTTGCGGCCCGCGCGTTGCAGCAGGGTGATGACGGGATTGCCCTGCAGGTCAATGGTGCCGCCCACAAGGGTGCATACATGTCCCGCATCGAAGGGGCGGCACTGGCCGATCATCCGGTCACGCTCGCCAACCGCAGCCAAGATCCGCTCTCGGCGGTGCTGACTACGGTTGCCGCACCGGTCGTGCCGCTGCCGGCGGGCGGCGATGGTTTCCAGATTTCCCGCGCCTATTACACGCTGGAAGGTGAGGAAATCAGCGTCACCGAAGCCGAACAGAACCAGCGTTACGTCGTGGTACTGACGGTGACGGAAAGCAATGACTGGGCCTCGCGCATCGTCATCACCGATCTCCTGCCTGCCGGTTTCGAGATCGACAATCCGAGCCTCGTCGACAGCGCCCAGCTTACCAATTTCGAATGGATCGGTGATACACAGGCCGCCCATACGGAATTCCGCAACGACCGTTTTGTCGCCGCCTTCGATCGCTCGGGCGGCGATAACCGCGAAATCTCGCTGGCCTATGTGGTCCGCGCGGTCACGCCCGGCGTTTATGATCACCCGGCAGCCTATGTCGAGGACATGTATCGCCCGCAGTTTTCGGCGCGCACCGCGACAGGCCGCATGGAGGTGAAGGCGGCGCAATAATGCGGGTCTGGCGTAAATTCTTCATCGGCACGGCCACCATTACGCTTCTCGGTGTGGTGGCCGTTTATGGGCTGGAAGCGGCCGATCGCGCCTGGCCGCCACCGCTCGACAAGGCGGCGGTGATCTCGCGCGAGGTGGTGGATGCCGATGGCCAGCTTTTGCGCGCCTTCGCGACGCCGGACGGGCGCTGGCGTTTGGGCACCAAGGCGGCGGATGTCGATCCGCAATTTTTGCGCATGCTGGTGGCCTATGAGGACCAGCGTTTTTACGATCATGCCGGCGTCGATCCTTGGGCGCTGTTAAGGGCTGCCACGCAATTCGTCACCAATGGACGTATCGTTTCGGGTGCCTCCACGCTCTCCATGCAGGTGGCGCGACTGATCGAACCGCGTGAAAACCGCTCATTTTCGGCAAAATTCGTGCAGCTCGCCCGCGCCATCCAGATCGAACGGCGGCTGTCGAAGGCTGAAATCCTCGATCTTTACCTGACGCTAGCACCTTATGGCGGCAATCTCGAAGGCGTGCGCGCTGCAAGCCTTGCCTATTTCGGCAAGGAACCGCGCCGGCTTTCCGTGTCGGAAGCAGCGCTCCTTGTCGCCCTGCCGCAATCGCCGGAAGCGCGCCGGCCGGATCGTCATCGCCAGACGGCGACGGCCGCCCGCCAGCGCGTGCTCGAACGGGAGCCGGTGAAAGAAACGGTTGGCGAGGGGGCGGCCGAACAGGCGGCACTGCATCCGGTGCCGTCGCGCCGCCTGCAATTGCCGGCCTATGCGGCGCATCTGGCCGAAGCCGCCATCCGCAAACAACCGACGGAAACCCGCCACGTCACGACCTTAAGGCGCGATGTACAGCGCGGATTGGAAGATGCCGCGCGCGCTGCCGTGCAGAAGCTTGGCCCAAAAATTTCGCTCGCCATGGTCATGGCCGATACCCGCACCGGCGAGATCATAGGCGAAGTCGGGTCAGCGGACTATTTCGACGCCAGCCGCTCGGGCTGGGTGGATATGACCCGCGTCAATCGTTCGCCCGGTTCGACCCTGAAACCCTTCATTTATGGGTTAGCCTTTGAACAGGGGCTGGTGTCGCAGGAAACGGTGATCGAGGATCGCCCTTCCGATTTTCACGGCTATCGCCCGCGCAATTTCGACATGAGCTATCAGGGGGACGTTTCCGTGCGTCAGGCCCTGCAGCTGTCGCTCAACGTTCCGGCCGTTCGCCTTCTTGATGCGGTCGGCCCCAGCCGACTGATGATGCGGTTTCGTCGTGCCGATGTGAAACCAGCTTTGCCGATTGGCGAGGCGCCGGGTCTGGCCATCGGTCTCGGCGGTGTCGGTGTGTCGCTGAAAGATCTGGTGCAGCTTTATGCCGGGCTTGCCAATCGCGGCCAGCCAGTGCGGCTGGGCGACGGCGTGCGCGAAAAACCGGGCATCGATCCCGCCGATCCACTGCTGGAACCAGTTGCTACCTGGAATGTCACCGATATTCTTTCAGACGTCCTGCCGCCGCAGGGCAGCCGACGTCTCGGCATCGCCTACAAGACCGGCACCAGCTACGGTTACCGTGACGCCTGGTCGATCGGTTATGACGGTCGCCATGTGCTTGGCGTCTGGGTCGGCCGGCCTGACAATGGTGCTGTGCCAGGCATTGCCGGATATGCCACGGCCGCCCCGATCCTGTTCGATGCTTTTTCCCGCTCAGGCATTGGCATCACCCCCATGCCTTCGGCGCCAGCGGGTGCGGTGCGTGTAGCGCAGGCCGATCTGCCGATCAGCCAGCGCCGTTTTTCCATGACTGCGTCCGGTCTGATATCCGCTTCCGCGCGCGAGCCGGCCCCGCAGATCGTGTATCCGCCCGAAGGCGCACGGGTTGATCTTGGCGCTGCCTCGGGCGGCACGCCGGAACCGATGACGCTGAAACTGCAGGGGGGCCGAGCACCGTTCCGCTGGCTTGCCAATGGCCAGCCGCTTTCTGACCTGTCGCGCCGCCGCACCAGCGAATGGTTGCCGGATGGCGGCGGCTATTCGACGCTGACAGTCATTGACGCGGTCGGGCGTGCTGCGACGGTCAGGGTGTTTGTTGAATGAAATTGGTTGGAAAAAATGCAGGAACAGTTTTTGGGTCTTTCTGTTGGGAGCACGAGGCCGCCAACGGCCTCGGAACAAACCAAGGAGAACCCAAATGGCAAACCAAGGTGGAAGCCACGAACAGCACGTCAAGGCCGGCCAGCAGAGCCACAAGAACCAGGGCGTGAAAGCATCATCCGGCTCATCGAGCCGCTCGGACAATTCCTCTCGTGGCACCGGTTCATCTGGCAAGCAGGGCGGAACGCATGAACAGCACGTCAAGGCTGGTCAGCAAAGCCATAAGAACAGCCACTAAGGCTGCATGACGTTTTCCGATCATTGGCCCGGCCCGCAATTCGTGCGGGCTTTTCCATGTCGCAAAGGGGCGGGCAGGCTCTGCCATCCTCAACGATCGATGACGCGGGCGATCGCGTGAAAGAAGGTGCCGCTGACTTGGTCGCGCCGACCGCCGGAGAGGCCCAAAGGCTTGCCGGTACCGTCCGCGATCGTTGCGAAAGCGGTATCCGATCCTCCATCCACGATGCTGGCATAGTGGAATTCATGGCCGCGGATCGCGCTGCCCGCCTTGCCCAGCGGCCCATCCACGGCAATCAGGGCTTGCCGGTAGCCAAGATTCATCCGACGTTTCGCGAAACTGGTCCTGTGCGACAGCAGGCCGGTCATCCGGTGCGTGACGCCATCGGCATCCTCGAGCGTTTCGCCGAGCACCATGTATCCTCCGCACTCCCCATGCACCGGTCGGGTCTGCGCAAACGCCTTCAGTCCTGCGCGAAATCTTTCGGCAGCGGCAATCGTACCAGCATGCAGTTCGGGATAGCCGCCGGGCAGCCAGCAGACGTCGCAATCAGCCGCCGGCGGTTCATCAGCCAGAGGGGAGAAAGGCACGATCTCAGCACCATGCGCCCGCCAGTGGGCGGCGACATGCGGATAGAGAAAGGTAAAAGCAGCATCCTGTGCCAAGGCGATCCGCTGACCCGGCGGCGGCAGATTGGCTTGCGCAGATATCTCGACCCTTTGCATCAGGGGGACGGCGAGATCGAAAATGGCATCGAGATCGAGGGAGGCTTCCATCACATCGGCGAGCTTCTCGATATGACTTTCGATCTGCGGATGTTCGCTCGCCTGCACCAGCCCCAGATGCCGCTCCGGCAGAACCAGATCCGGACTACGCAGGACCGCGCCTGTAAGCGGCAAGCCGGTCGCAGTGATCGCCTCGCCGGATAGCCTGACATGGCGCTCGCTACCGGCCCGATTCATGATGACGCCGGCGATTTTGACGTCAGGATCGTAATGTCTGAACCCTACGGCAACCGCTGCCGCCGTCTGTGACTGGCCAGAAACGTCGAGGACCAGAAGAACCGGGATACCGAGAAGCCGTGCCAGATCGGCGGCCGAACCGGTGCGGCCTTCGCCGCCCGCGATACCGTCGAACAGACCCATGGCGCTTTCGATCAGCACGAGCTCGGTGTCACAGGCCGCGTCATTCAGCAGATGTGCCACCAGTGCCGGTTCCATCGCCCAGGTATCGAGGTTGAGGCCGGGCAAGCCTGTCGCGGCCTGGTGAAAACCGGGGTCGATGTAATCCGGCCCCGATTTGACACCGCGGACCTTGATCCCGCGCCGGGCAAAGGCACGCAGAAGACCGATCGTGACGCTTGTCTTGCCCGAGCCGGAGCGAGGGGCGCCGATGATGAGAGCGCGCGCCGTCATGCCGGAAATCCGTTGTTGGTCAAAAGCGGTCGGGGAGGGCGTGACATCCAAAAAACCTTATTACCGGTGACGGCGGCCGGGGGGGGCGTTATAGAAACGGTCATGAGTGAAGCTGGCATCGAAGCGGATGGCAAGAACCTGCGGCGGGGATGGACGACCGGCACCTGTGCCGCGGCCGCCGCCAAGGCCGCCTGTGCCGCGCTGCTGACGGGCAGGTTCCCCGATCCGGTCGATGTCGGCCTGCCGGGCGGACAACGTCCGGCCTTTGCCCTCGCTGGCGAAGAACTGGGCCGAGATTTTGCCCGTGCTGCCATCATAAAGGATGCCGGCGATGATCCCGATGTCACACATGGCGCACTGATTTCCTCGACCGTGCGGCGCGGTGTCCCCGGCGCGGGCATCACCTTCAAGGCCGGTCGCGGTGTCGGCACGGTCACACGGCCAGGCCTGCCGCTGGGTATCGGGGAACCATCGATCAACCCCGTGCCCCGCCAGATGATCGCCGCCGCCATTGCCGAAGTGTCGGGCGGCGAGGGGGATTTCGAAGTCGAGATTTCGGTCGCGGACGGTGAGAAGATTGCGGAAAAAACCCTGAATGGACGTCTTGGCATTCTGGGCGGCATTTCGATCCTCGGCACGACCGGCATCGTTATCCCGTTCTCCTGCGCCGCCTGGGTCCATTCCATCTGGCGCGGCATCGACGTGTCGCGCGCCGAAGGGCTCACGCATGTCGCCGGTTCCACCGGCATGACCTCGGAAACAGCCGTACAGAAATACCACGATCTGCCGGATGTCGCGCTTCTCGATATGGGCGATTTCGTCGGTGGCATGCTGAAATACCTGAAAACCCATCCCGTGCCGCGCGTCACCATTGCCGGGGGCGTTGCGAAAATGACCAAGCTCGCTCAAGGCATGCTCGACCTTCATTCCAAGCGCGGGCTTGCCGATCTCGACGGGCTGGCAAAGGTTGCCGCGGATGCTGGCGCAAGCGACCATCTGGCCGGGCGTATCCGGATGGCGAACACGGTGCTGCATGCTTTCGAAATTGCCGCTGAAGATGGCCTGGAACTCGGCCCGGCGATTGCCGCGCTGGCGTGGCAGACGGCGGCGAAAGTGCTCGGTACGGCTGAGATTTCTCTGGAAATCCTGATCTTCGACCGCCAGGGGAATTTCGTCGCCGAAGCGCCGTTCACGCCGACCGATCACGCCAGACCATCCGATCCCGGGCCGCTTCCGCCCCTAAACCGGCGCACATAATCGGCGTCGTATAGTGCGCTTTCCCTGAAATCCTGCGCAGCCAAACCCGGTCCGACAAGGATGAGGGCGGTGCGTTCCACCGGATCGGCCGCCAGTTCCTTTTCGATGTTCGAGAGCGTGCCGCGAAAGACCCGCTCGTCCGGCCATGTCGCCCGCACCACGACCGCAACCGGGCAATCGCCACCGTAAAGCGGCGTCAGTTCTTCCACGACCTTGCCGAGGGCGTGGATGGCAAGATGGATGGCGAGTGTCGCGCCGGTTGCGCCAAAAGCCTTGAGCGTTTCGCCCTCCGGCATTTTCGAGGCCCGGCCGGATACGCGGGTGAGAACGAGGCTCTGCGCCACTTCCGGAATGGTTAGTTCCCTTCTCAGTGCCGAAGCAGCGGCAGCAAAGGAAGGTACGCCCGGCGTCATCGTATAATCGATGCCGTGCTTTTCCAGCCGGCGGATCTGTTCGGCCACAGCGCTCCAGACGGAGAGATCACCGGAATGCAGGCGCGCGACGTCCTTGCCCTCGGCCTGCGCCTTGAGGTATTCGGCCTCGATCTGGTCAAGCGACAGCGAAGCCGTATCGATGATGCGGGCATCCTGCGGGCAATAGGTCAACAATTCGCGCGGCACGATCGAACCGGCAAACAGGCAGACCGGGGATGTGGCGATCAGGTTGCGGCCGCGCACGGTAATCAGATCTGCCGCGCCCGGTCCGGCGCCGATGAAGTGGACGGTCATTTGCGTGTCTTTCTCTTCTCAGTATGCGGGCCAGCCTGAATAGCATCCCCATTACCGTATCCACGGTGCTTCCATCCACTGGTCATGATCGCCCCTTACGATGGCAATGGCACAGGTCACGCCATTGCGCGCAAATCGCGGCGCCACCAGCCGTGCCGGTTCGCCAGCGGCGGCCAAGGCGGCTGCTTCGCATAGGCTGGGCGTGCCCGAATGCGCAAGGCTGATGTCCGAGACGGTCAGTGTACGCGACGCGACTGCCTCCAGTGCCTCGCGCCCGATCACCACCATCGGAATGGCGAGGGTTTCGGCCGCAGCAATCAGGCCGGCTTCATGGGCCTTGATGCCGCCCGTGGCCAATAAGGCCGGCCTTAGCCCGGAAAGACCGGCTTGCTCCAGCGCTTCGTCCAGCACGGCCAGGATTGCTGACGACGGCGTGCCCTTGCGGCAGCCAATACCGGCGACGATCGAAGGAAAGGTGGCAACGGCGGTCACGGTTTCGTCCAGCTCCATTGCGTCACGGGCATGGCGGGCCGCCATCCGAACATTGTCCCGATCGGGGCTGTGCGTGATATTTCTAGCCGGCTAAGGGATCCGCCCAGTCGTGCATGAGCCGCCAGGAGCACCGCTTCCATTTCGAGAGTGACGGCGTTGGCCACCAGGCGACCATGGGGGTGGAGTGCCGCCACGGCGGCGTCGAAAACGCCCGGTTCGCTGCCGCCGCCGCCGATGAAGATCGCATCGGGCTCTGGCAACCCGGCCAGCGCATCCGGCGCATTCCCCCTGACGATCCGCAGGCCAGGCACGCCCATCGCCGCCGCATTATGGCCGATCCGCACCGCTCGGGTTGCGTCAGTCTCGATGGCGATTGCCCGCAAGGACGGATGCTGCAACATCCATTCGATCCCCACCGAGCCGGACCCGGCACCGATATCCCACAGGAGTTCACCGCGTCGGGGACTGAGCGCCGACATTGTCAGGGCTCGGATCTGGCGTTTGGTGATCTGCCCGTCATGGTCGAAGAGGTCGTCGTCGAGACCGCAGGCAAGCGGCAGGATTCTGGCGCCTGGGGAGGCGACAACCTCGACTGCAGCTATATTTAGGACATTGATGGCTGCGAGTGCGAACGTTTCCGCCAGACCATGGCGAACCCGTTCATCCGCGCCGCCGAGTGCCTCCAGAACCGTAAGGCGCGATTGTCCGAAACCGCTATCCGTCAGCAGGCGCGCCAGCGCTGCCGGCCCGCCTTCGTCCGATGTCAGCGCCAGAAGCTTGCGTCCCGGATGCAGAAGCGGGCGGATCAGATCCAGTGAGCGGCCGTGTAACGAAACGGTCTCGATATCCTGCAGGGCCCAGCCCAAGCGTGCAGCGGCAAGCGAAAACGCCGACGGGTGTGGGATCGCAACATATTCGCCGGGAGGCACGTGTCGGGAAAGCGTAACGCCGACACCGAACAGAAAGGGATCGCCGGAAGCCAGAACGCAGACCTTTTCGCCCCGCAGCGCAACAACGGCCTGCATTGCCGCATCGAACGGCTGCGGCCAGCTTTCCCCCCTGCCATCACGAATCAACGGGGCCGCGAGGTGGAGATGCCGCCTGCCGCCGAAGACGACGCTCGCATCGGCAATCAGTGCCTTTGCCCGCGCGCCGAGCCCTGCCACGCCGTCTTCGCCAATACCGATGATGGACAACCACGGATCTGCGGTTACATGGTGGGGGTCCGATTCAGGAGGCATTTTGAAAAACTCCATCCTCATTCTCGGCGGCACGACCGAAGCGCGCCTTTTGGCAACCGCTTTGGCGAAGGACGCCCGCTTCGTGACCAGCCTGTCGCTTGCCGGTCGCACGCAGACGCCGATCGAAATGCCGGTGCCGACCCGCCGCGGCGGGTTCGGCGGCGCGCCGGGGCTTGCCGGTCACCTCGCCGACAACGGCATCGATCTGCTGATCGACGCTACCCACCCCTATGCCGCCCGCATTTCCGCAAATGCCGCCGAGGCCAGCCGGCTTTCCGGCATTCCGCTGATTGCCTTGCGCCGCGATGGCTGGCATCAGCAGGCTGGGGATCGTTGGATACACGTGGAAAGTGTCGAGGATGCGGTCGGCGCGCTGGGACATGTGCCCCGCCGTGTCTTTCTGGCGCTTGGACGGCAGGAACTGCTGCCCTTCGAGGGCGCCCCCCATCATCGCTATGTGGTGCGCAGCGTCGATCCGGTCGAGCCGCCGCTTGCCGTCCCCTCGGCCAGTTACTTGACCGCGCGCGGCCCGTTTTACGAGGCCGATGAGCGAGTGCTTCTGTCGCAATACGGGATCGATGCGATCGTTTCGAAAAATTCCGGCGGCAGTGCCAGCTATGGCAAGATCGCAGCGGCGCGCAGCCTTGGAATTGAGGTCATACTCATCCAACGACCGATCCTGCCGGACGTCCCCTCGTTTACGAGCGTCGAGGCCGTGCTTTCTCATCTCGATCAGGTCTTTCCTGCCGCGCGGGGCGAATAGACGAGCGGCGCCCGTCCGGGGCGCTCGATCAGCCTCGTCTCGATCGAACCGACGATGATGCAGGTGGCCATGTCTGCCATGTCGGATTGCGCGTTCGCAAGCGTTTCGATTCGCATCCTTTCGTCGGGACGGCCGGCAGCGCGGCCGAATATCACGGGTACGGAACCTGGCAGATGTTCGCGCAGCACATCGAAGGCACGCGAAAGCTGGTGCGGGCGAGCCTTGCTGACGGGGTTGTAGAAGGCCATGACGAAACCGGCCCCAGCCGCCGCGACCAACCGTTTTTCGATCAGATTCCAGGGCTTCAGGTTGTCGGACAGGGATATCGCGCAGAAATCGTGGCCAAGCGGTGCTCCGACCCGCGCGGCCACCGCCAGCATCGCGGTAATGCCCGGCACGACCGAAAATTCGATCTCGCGCCAATGTGCAGGTCCGGCCTCGATCGCTTCGCACATGGCCGCCGCCATGGCAAACACGCCAGCATCCCCGCCGGAGACGACACAGACCTTGCCGCCCATCGCCGCCAGCGTCAAAGCCGCTTCGGCGCGCGAAATTTCCTCGCGATTGTCGGAAGCGTGGCGACGCTGGTCGGCGCGCAACTCCAGCCGGTCGACATAGGGGCCGTAGCCGAAAAAATCTTCACCAGCCTCAATCGCCGCCAAGGCTTGCGGCGTCACCTGGGCGGCATTGCCGGGGCCAAGCCCGATGACCGTCAGCGATCCTCTCATGGCCGCGCCTTCCAGCCGGGCACCAGCACGATAGAAAAATAGGGAGCCGGGCTTTCGTCGCGCGCACTCAGTGGCATCATGGCGGCCGTCGCCATGGTGCCGCGCTCCACATAGATCGCGCCTTCCAGCTTTCCGGCCGTGGTAAGGGCACGTCGGATCTTTGGCAGGTTGCGGCCGACCTTCATGATCACGGCGCCATCGGTGCCGGCAAGTCGCTCGGCCAGACTGTTTTCCGCAAGGGTGCCCGGCAGCACGCTCAAAATGTCGTCGCCCTGCACCAGCGGCAGGCCGGCCATCGACCAGCAGCCCGACATGGCGGTGACGCCCGGCACGACATCGGCCTCGTAACGCGTGGCGAGGCGCAGATGCAGATGCATGTAGGAGCCGTAAAACAGCGGATCGCCTTCGCTCAGCACCGCAACGGTGCGCCCCTCTTCCAGATGGTCGGCGATGGCCGCTGCGGACGCGTCGAAAAACGTGGCAATGGCGCCGCGGTAATCATCGCCATCCTTGTCCATTTCGACGGTGACGGGATAGACGAGCGGCAGTTCGATCGTGCCGGGACGCACATGCTGGTCCACAATGGCGCGGCCATTGCCGTTTGCGCCCTTCTTCGCGAAGAAGGCGATCACGTCTGCCTCCGCAATGGCACGGACCGCTTTCAGTGTCAGCAGTTCCGGATCACCCGGTCCGGTGCCGACACCCATCAGGCGGCCTTTCCTGACCATGCTCAAGGTCTTCTCCCCGGTCAAAGTCCAGCCCTCGCAAGCGCGTTCACCGCCGCCGCCGTCATGGCCGATCCGCCCATACGGCCGGATACGATGGCATAGGGGATCTTGTGACGGCTCGCCGCAAGCGCGTCCTTGGATTCCGCCGCCCCGACGAAGCCAACCGGCATGCCGATGATCGCTGCCGGACGAGGCGCACCGGCATCCAGCATTTCGAGCAGGTGAAACAACGCGGTTGGGGCATTGCCGATCGCCACCAGCGCGCCTTCCAACTGATCGACCCACAAGTCGAGCGCTGCGGCCGAGCGGGTATTGCCGATCCGTCGGGCAAGCTCTGGCGTGCGCGGGTCCTGAAGTGTGCAGATGACCGCATTGTCGGCCGGCAATCGGGCGCGGGTCACCCCATGCGCTACCATTTGCGCGTCACAGAAAATGGGCTTTCCGGCCGTCAAGGCGTTCCGCGCCACTGTTACGAAATCGGCGGAGAAATGAAAATGCTGCGCCGCTTCCACCTGTCCGCAGGCATGGATCATGCGAATGGCGATCTCGGCCTCATCCTGGGAAAAGCGCGATAGATCGCTTTCCGCGCGAATGATCGCAAAAGATTTCTCGTAGATGGCGTCGCCTTCGCGAATATAGTCGTATTGGGTCATGACAGTCCTTGCGAAAGCACCTGTTCCAGCCGGGCTGGGCCCAGGCGGCTCAGGCACGCGCTCGTGGTTTCGCCAATCCCTCTTTCGAGGCGGACGAGGGCGGCCAGAACGGAGATCGCTCTTTCCTCCTGCCCATGGCGGATGAATTTGAGCGGCATATCGCTCGTTTTGCCCCTGAAGATCAATGCCGTCCCCTCGTTCGTCCCGACAAGACCGAGCAGCGATGCTGTCGGATGGGCACATCCTTTCGAGCAGCCTGAAAGATGCAGCGTGAACGACCCGTCCAAAAGATCGGCAGCCTGGCGTGCCGTTGTCTCGCCAAGAGCATGGGTGTTGAGGGACGCGGACATGCAGGCCGGTTTTCCGGGACAGGCGGCAATTCGGGCACGCGGGTCATGCGGCGAAAGGATCAGGTCTTTCGAAAATGCCATCAGGTTGCGACAGGCAGATTCGTTCGCGAAGAAGACAAGTGAATGATCGCTCGCCGGACGCACGAACTTAACGCCAAAATCTTCCGCCCGTCTTGCAAGGGCAATCAGTGTGTCGGCATGGCATTGCCCGAAGGGAATGCCGATCCGCACAGCAAAGGGCGCATCGTCCTCTCGAATGGGCGGCGTCCGTATCTCACCCCCGGCCTTTTGTTTGGAAGCCAGGCTATTTTCAGGTGCTGCGGCGGAGCCGCCAAACGCAGGATCGTGGGTTGAAGGCGGTGGCGGTCGTGTCGCCCTCCCGTCCTCCAGCCGCCGGTCGCAGGTCTCTGTCCCGCGCAAAGTGGCAGGCCGCGAAAGCGGGGTTGCCGGGCATGCGGTGATGGGTAGCAGCCCGAACGCCGGCACCGTCGATCCGACGGTTTCCGCCGGCTTGTCGCTCACGGCGTCTCCAAGCCAGGCGCGCACTTGTTCGGGATCAAGATCCCGTCCCCGCGGCGGCGGCGTCATGGCGACCAGGCGCGCCAGGATCGAAGCCACGCAGCTTTTCGCGTCGGCATCTCGCACCCGTCCGACGGACCGTCCCGTCGTCGCGGTGCCACCAAGAAAAATTTGCCAATACAGGGCGTTGGCGCGGCGTGTCGCCTGCAGCCGGATATCGGCCAGCAGCGCATGCAGCGGCAATTGTCCACCGCCGTCCACCACGATCGTGAATTTTGCCGCAAACCGGCCGGAGAGTTTGTCCTCGCGCAAGACCGCGCGAATGGCAGAGGCCAGCGGCTCCGCATTGGCAATTTCGGCGGGATCTCGTCCGCTCAGTGCACCCGTTTCGACCGGGACGCCCTCCCGCAAGGGCAGGTTCATCCCCCCCAGATCGTTTTCCAGCGCCTGCGCGCTTTCCGTCGTCAGGCCGCGCAGTTGCAGGTTGCCGCGCGCGGATATGTCGATCAGTCCGTTGCCGTAACGCTTTGCCAGCGTCGCGATCCGCATCAGATGTTCCACCGAAATGGCAGCGTCGAAACCCATCCGCGCCAGCAGGCCATCGCCGGTCGGCATCGGTGTGGAAAGGCCGGGGCAGGCGCCGCGCACACTCGGCGGCGCAGCGGAATGGAACGGTATCGCCGTCATGTCCCCACACCCATTTCGAGGCTGGTCGCTTCGGCAAGCAGCATTTCCAGCTCCGCATCGACGGAATTGCGGCGGGGATGCCAAAGACCGCGGCGGCGTGCCGAAAGAAACCTCTCGGCAATGGCGCGCGCCGCCTGTCGGTTCTGGTCGAGAATGAAGGCGCGCACGTTGTCGTCGGCCACATAGGCCTGGTAGACGGCCTCGATCAGTGCGGCGGGAATGGCGTCGGTCGTTTCGGCAAATCCCACGAGCCTGTCGACGGTCTCGGCAAATTCGGAGGCGCCGCGAGGGCCGTGCCGCATCTGCCCCGCAATGAAACGCGGATTGGTGGCCCGGCCACGCACGATGCGAGTGATGGCCTCGACCACCGAACGGGCGCGAGGCCGGTCGGGATCGGTCGTGTCGAGCGCTATGACATCAGCCTTGCCGCCAAGCGCCGTGACGGCGGCGGCAAAGCCACCGATAAAGGCGACGTCCGAGGATCCGTCCAGCAGGTCCCGGCCCGGATCGTCGCCGGTATGCACCAGCAGGTCCGCGGCGCCGACGCGCTCGGCAAACCGACCCCGCGCTTCCATGGCTTCGCCTTCGGGTCCGCCGAAGGCATGGGTCGCGGCATCGAGGTAACGACGGCCCAGGTCCTCGCGCGTGTCCCATTTTCCGCTGGAGAGCTGTTCTTCGATCCCAGCCCCGTAGGTGCCCGGGGCCGAACCGAAAATGCGCTGCGGCGGCATGCCCTGTGCCCGCGCGGTTTCCGAAAGCGGATTGTCTCCGGGCGCTTCATCCCGCGCGGCAATGGCGCGCGTCGCGGCATCGAGCAGCGCGATCAGCGGCGCAAACATGTCTCGGAACAGGCCGGAAATGCGGAAACTGACATCAACCCGCGGTCGGCCCAGGCTTGCCGGAGGCAGGATGTCGATGCCGGTGATGCGCCCGGTTGTCGGATCCTGGATGGGTCTTGCCCCCATCAGTGCCAGGCCCTGCGCCACCTCCTCGCCGCCGCTGCGCAGGCAGGCGCTGCCCCATAGGTCGATGATGAGGCTTTTCGGCCAGTCGCCATGGTCCTGCAGATAGCGCCGCAGCACCTCGTCGGCAGCACGCTTGCCGAGTTCGAAAGCGGTCGGCGTCGGCATGGTGCGCGGATCGGAGGCGTAGAGGTTGCGACCCGTCGGCAGCACGTCGCGGCGCCCGCGCGCTGGCGCGCCGGAAGGTCCGGCAGGGATGTGGCGGCCGTCAAGCGCATCCAGAAACGCCTGCCGCTCCCGCCTGGCACTCTGTTTGCGCAACGGGTCGGCCGTTTCGACGGTGAGATCGGCATCACGGCCGAAGACGTGCTGGCCATCCTTGATCGCCAGATCCTTCAGATCGCACAGAAAAGCATCGATCCGCGCCAGTGCCGCATCGGTTTCCTCTTCTGCCATGACGCCGGCATCATCGGCAAGGCCGGACTCCTTCGCCATCTCCACGATCAGCTTCGCCAGCCTGTCGCGGCGACGGCGATCGAGACCATCCGCCTGTGCATATTCATCGACCAGCAGTTCGAGCTTCTTCTGCTCATCGGAAAGACCGGCTTCCGTCAGCGGCGGCGGCAGGTGGCCGATGGTGACGGCGGAAATCCGCCGCTTCGCCACCGCTGCTTCCCCTGGGTTGGAAACGATGAAAGGATAGATAACCGGCAGCCCACCGAGCACGATTTCCGGAAAACAATTCCGGGACAGCGCTACGGTCTTGCCCGGAAGCCATTCCAGCGTGCCATGGGCACCGACATGGACCAATGCGTGAACATCGAGGTCTTGCCGCAGCCATGCGCCAAAAGCGATCAGCCCGTGGCGTGGCGGTCGCTCGGGATCGTGGTAATCGGTGCGTCGATCCGCCACGCGGCCGCGATCCGGCGCCAGCGCCACGGTTACATTGCCGAAGCGGGCGGCGCGAAATGCGAAAACGCCGTCTCGAAGCGCTTCATCGCTCTCGGGACTACCCCAGGTCGCCGTCATTGGGTCGCGGGCTTCTGCCGGCAAGGTTTCGAAAAATGCGCGATAGCTATCCAGCGAGCAGGTTTCCGTCGGGCTTTCGAGACGATGCAGCAATGTCCGCGCATCCTCAGGAATATCCGCGACATCATAACCGGCGTCCCGTAACTGGATCAGCATGTCCACCACGCTTTGCGGCACATCCAGCCCGACGGCGTAGCCCGTGCGGCCGGGGGCACCCGGATAATCCGGGATGAGGATGGCGATGCGTCGATCCTTCCGCTTGGCATTTTGAAGCCGCAACAGACTGGCAATGCGCGTCGCTACCTGTTCGACGCGATCCGGTTCCGGGCGGTTCATCATGCCCGCAAATTCCTGATCGTCTGCGTCTCTTGCATGTTTGAAGGATACGGCGCCGGCCAGAATGCGGCCATCGAGTTCCGGTAGAACCACGTGCATGGCCAGATCCGCGGGACCCAGTCCGCGGCGGTTTTCAAGCCATGCGTCACGTCGCGTGGTGGCAATGACCACCTGCAGGATGGGTATGCCCAGCCGGTCGAACACCGTTTTTCCGGTATCGTCCATGCCGCTTGCAAAGGCGGTGGCGCTCACGATCGCCGAAGGTTTCAGCTCCTCCACCGCCTGTTCGATGAAGGCCAGCGAAACCCCGTCTTTCAGCCCGGCGACGAAGACCGGGACGGCGAGGATGTTCCTGGCCGCCAGCGCCGCAAACAGCGCATCGATCGGCGCCACGTCGCTTGCCAACAGCATGGAGCGATAAAACAGGATCGGTACGATCGCCGCCCCGGGCAGGGCGGCCAGAAGCGTGTCGGGTCGGTCCTGCACGCCAAGTCCCGGATGGTAAAACCCCGCCTTCGGCACGCTGACGGCCGCTTGTGTGTGCGGCGGCGTGCCCCGTGCAAGCGCAGCCAGCCGTTCGGCCAGGGACCGCATGTTCTCAGGCCCGCCCTCGCGGAAATACGAGAGCACCTTGCCGAGTTCCTCTGCCGAAACGGTGGAGCCCTCCGCCAGCCGGTCATCCCGCTCGCTGCATTCGCCGGGCAGCATGACGAGCGTCTGCCCCTGCGCGCGGGCCACGCGAGCCAATTCCTGTGCGCCATAGGGCCAGCGATCGTGACCGCCAAGAATGCGCACCAGAATGAGTTTTGCATGCCGCGCCACCTTGTCGATCCACAGATCGACCGACATCGGATGCCGCAGTTCGGACAGGTTGGCGAGCCTCAGCGACGGCATCTCGTCGCCGCCCTTTGCCCAGGCCGACGCAATACCGTTCAGATCGCTGTCAGTAAAGGACAGCACCACCACGTCGCCCGGCGTCTGGTCGAGATCGACCGGTTCGATCAGGTCGTCAAGCGACGAGGACGTGGTGGCGAGGATATGCATCAGGCCGCCAGAATCTTTTCGATCTTGGTCGCGTCGATGCCCTTTTCGCCGATAATGACGAGGCGCGAGCGACGCTCCTCGCTTGGGCCCCAGGGGCGGTCGAAATAGTGGTTCACACGCGGACCAACGGCCTGCACCAGAAGCCGCATCGGCTTGCCCGAAACTTCCACATAGCCCTTGATGCGCAGAACCTTTTCGGCCGCCGTGACGTCGGCAATGCGCTGGGTCAGCTCGGCCGGATCGGCAATCGCCGGCACGTCGAGGACAAAGCTGTCGAAATCGTCGTGTTCGTGGTCGAGTTCGTCGTCGTGATGGGTCTTGCGGTTTTCAATATCGTCCTCGACCGCAAGGTCGAGGCCGATGAATACGGCCGGATCGATGATGCCGTTAGCGGCCGGTACGATGCGCACGGCGCGCGGCAGGTGTTCGCTCACATGCGCATTGGCGATCTCCAAGCCCTTTTCGTCGAGAAGGTCGGCCTTGGTAAGGATCACGAGGTCGGCGCAGGCGATCTGGTCTTCAAACACTTCCTCGACCGGATCGTCATGGTCCAGGCTGTCGTCCTGAGCACGCTGGGCAGCCAGTGCTTCCATGTCATCGGCCACCCGGCCCGCGGCCAGTGCGAGGCCATCGACCACGGCAACCACACCATCCACCGTCACGCGGCTTTTCACGCTCGGCCACTGAAAGGCCTGGATCAGCGGCTTTGGCAGGGCGAGACCGGAGGTCTCGATCAGGATGTGGTCGACCTTCGGCTCGAGAGCAAGGATCTTGTCGATCGCCGGTACGAAGTCGTCAGCAACGGTGCAGCAGATGCAGCCGTTTGCGAGCTCGACGATATTGTCGTCCGGGCAGTTTTCGATGCCGCAGCTTTTCAGAATTTCGCCGTCGATGCCGACATCGCCGAACTCGTTGACGATGACGGCAAGGCGCTTGCCTTCAAGGGTCTGCAGCGTGTGGCGCAGTAGCGTGGTTTTGCCGGCGCCGAGAAAGCCGGTGACGACGGTGCAGGGAATGCGGGCGAGATTGGCGGTCATCTGTCTTTTCCTTAAACGTCGTCTATGCGTTGAAATCGAAGGGCGGAATACGGGCGATCATGTTGCGTTTCAGACAGTCGGGCCGTCCTTTCCAGGGCATCAATCCGTCCGCCGAGGTGGCGATCAGTTCGGCACCGGTGAGGAGGTCGGCGGCGTTTTCGAGGTCGAGGTGACCAAAAACATAGGTCCAGCCGTCCTGCCGTGCGATCGCGGCGCTCGGGCCGCGTTTGCAGTTGGAAAGACAGTTGACGCTCTTGATGGTGACGCTTGGCGCCTGCCCCGCGGCGGCTTCCACCGTCGCATTGAGTAGGTGCGTGCCCTGACGCGGTTCTTCGATGGACCCTTCGCTGGCGCGGCAACTGACGCAAACAAAGATCGTCACCGCCGGCCTGTCCGCCGCGGTCTCGTTTTCCTGGCTACTGTTGGGCTGAATGAAATCCAAGCATCTACCCCGTGGTTTAGCATGCGGGGTGCGGGCGCGATAACCGGATGGTTGTCGTCCCTTGAAAATATCCTTGCCGGAGCACCCCGCCCGGCCGGATTTTTGTCTGTGACGGCAGGTCTCCTGGCTTGCGGATCGTCGCCCTATCGCCGCCTTCCCGAAATCGCTTTCAGTGGCGTGGTGCGGGGCTAACCGCCTACAGTTGCGGGGGCAGCCGTGGTCTGGAGCCCAGAAATCCGGGCGGCACCACGTTCCCTCTTAGCTTTTCCCGTTGCCGGGAAAAGACCGTCATCCTTTCCCTAGGCGTCGGTGCGTGCACTGTCAATGCGCGAAGCCCGATGGAACAGGCCGCATTGCCGTGTGCAACGAATCCCCTATAGTCCGCGCGCAAATGAGCCGCTGCCCAAGGAGCCGACCATGAAGGACATCGACCAGCAGGAAGCCGAGCGACATCAGCGCAAGATGGCCAATCGCAAGGCGGTCCAGGATGCCGAAGTGGCGGAAAAGACCATCGAAAAAGGCCTTCTCATCGTCAATACCGGCCCCGGAAAAGGCAAGTCGACCGCCGCGTTCGGTCTGGCCCTGCGCATGCTTGGCAACGGGCGTCGAGTCGGTGTCGTGCAGTTCATCAAGGGCGCCTGGGAAACGGGCGAGCGGCCGGCGCTGGAACTGTTTGGCGATCGCGTCGAATGGCATACGATGGGCGAGGGCTTTACCTGGGAAACGCAGGATCTGAAGCGCGATATCGACGCTGCCGAACGGGCCTGGGCGAAGGCTGAGGAACTGATGGCCGACCCGACCATCGGCCTGCTTGTGCTCGATGAACTCAACATCGCGCTGCGCTACGACTATCTCGATCTCGAAGCCGTCATCGCGTCCCTCAAGGCCCGGCGCGAAAATCTTCACGTCGTCGTCACCGGCCGCAATGCCAAGCCGGCGCTGATCGAGGCCGCCGATACGGTCACTGAAATGACGCTGGTCAAACACCATTTCAAGGCGGGCGTGAAAGCCCAGTCCGGTATCGAGTTCTGAGAACACCCATGACTGCACGCGCGCTGATGTTTCAAGGGACCGGCTCGGATGTCGGCAAGTCGCTGCTTGTTGCCGGTCTTGCGCGTGCGCTCACCAATCGCGGCATGAAAGTGCAGCCCTTCAAGCCGCAAAACATGTCGAACAATGCTGCCGTCACATCGGATGGCGGTGAGATCGGTAGGGCGCAGGCACTGCAGGCGCGGGCGGCAAGGGTGCCGCTGTCGGTGCATATGAACCCGGTCCTGCTGAAGCCGCAAAGCGAGGTCGGCGCGCAGGTCGTGGTGCAGGGGCGCGTGCAGGGCAATGCAAAAGCATCACAATATCAGGGCATGAAGGCATCGTTGATGCCGCGCGTCACGGAAAGTTTCGAACTTTTGAAAAGCCAGGCCGATATCGTGCTGGTCGAAGGCGCCGGGAGTGCTTCTGAAGTGAACCTGCGCCGCAACGATATCGCCAATATGGGTTTTGCCCGCGCGGCAGACGTGCCGGTCATCCTGATCGGCGATATCGATCGCGGCGGCGTCATCGCCAGCATCGCCGGCACCAAGCTGGTGCTAGAGCCTGAGGATGCGGCCATGATCCGCGGTTTTATCGTCAACCGGTTTCGCGGTGATCCCGCCCTGTTTGCCGATGGCATGGCGATGATCGGAGCGCATACCGGCTGGCAGCCAATCGGCCTCCTGCCGTTCTTTGCCGAAGCCCGCCGCCTGCCCGCCGAAGATGCGCTGGCGCTCGATGCGGCTGCTATCGACAAGAGCGGTGCCAAGATCCGCATCGCCGTGCCGGTCCTGCCGCATATTTCCAATTTCGACGATCTCGATCCCCTGGATGCGGAGCCGGATGTCGAAGTGATCCGTATTCGTCCCGGAAAGCCGCTGCCCGGCGATGCCGATCTCGTGCTTCTGCCGGGATCCAAGGCGACGATCGCAGATCTGGCGGCGTTCAAGGCTGCCGGTTTCGATATCGATCTTGCCGCCCATGTGCGTCGCGGCGGCCATGTTCTGGGTCTGTGTGGAGGCTACCAGATGCTGGGGCGCTCGGTGCATGATCCTGATGGCATGGAAGGCGAGCCCTCGGTGGTTGAAGGTCTTGGCCTGCTTGATGTGGACACCACGCTTTCCAACGATAAGCGGCTGGAAGCCGTGACCGGCGTCAGTGCCGATGGTATTTCCTTTGTCGGTTACGAAATGCATATCGGAAAGACGGTGGGCGGCGATTGCCGACGTCCCTTCGCGCAGATTGCCGGAGTGCCGGATGGTGCAATTGCGCGAAACGGCCGCGTCTTCGGCACCTATGTGCACGGCCTGTTTGCCGATGATCGCCAGCGGTCGGCGTGGCTCCAAAGACTTGGCGGCGACGCTTCCGGTATCGATTATGAGGCAGGAATAGACGAGGTTCTGGATCGCCTTGCCGAGCATATGGAAAAGCACCTCGATCTTGAGGCGCTACTCAGGCTCGCGCGATAGCCTCACTGGCAATCGCCAGCAGGCCGAACAGGGCAATCATCATGATATCGGCCACCCGCGCCAGTTTCAGGGCCTTGCGAATATCGGATGCGGTCGCTTCGCGCCGTCCGCCGGCTCCCATGAAATGGTCGGGGACGAGTGTGCCGCCATAGACGCGCGGGCCGGCCAGAGCCAGGCCGAGTGCGCCGGCCATCGCCGCCTCCGGCCAGCCCGCATTGGGAGAACGGTGTTTTCCGGCATCCCGCCACACCGTCTTCCAGGCGTCCCGGGCCGACGAGCCGGGCACGAAAAAACAGGCCAGAACGAAGAGCAAAGCCGTCAGCCGCGAGGCCGGCAGATTGACCAGATCGTCGAGCCGCGCCGACGCCCAGCCGAAGGCTTCATAGCGCTCGTTGCGGTGGCCGATCATGCTGTCGGCGGTATTGGTCGTCTTGTAGGCCGCACCGCCGGCGAGCCCACCAATGCCGAGCCACAGGGCCGGGGCAGTGATGCCGTCTGAAAAATTCTCTGCCAGACTTTCGATCGCGGCACGGCAGACGGCGGGTTCGTCGAGCTGGTCCGGGTCACGTCCAACGATCATCGATACGGCCTTTCGGCCGGCCGTAAGCCCTTCCCGATCCAGCGCATCTGCTACTGCCCGCACATGATCTTCAAGGCTCTTTTGTGCCGTCAGGCTGGAGGCAATCACGGCGAGAATTGCGAGTGCGACCAGCGATGTTCCGATAAACCAGCTGATGGCTGCCGTGACTGTGACCACAGCGGTAAGGAGGGCAAGCAGCGCCATCGCGCCCATCGTCTTTCGCTGCGCAAAACTCTGCTCCGCCCGGTTCAGCCTGCGGTCGAGCCAACCGATTGCGGTGCCGATCCAGATCACCGGATGGCCGATCGCCCGCACCAGCCATTGCGGATAGCCGCAGAGCCGTTCAATAAGCAGGGAGACAAAGGCGAGCGTAAAAAACATGCAGCGACAAGCGGAACCGGTAACAGAGCAGTCGATCGATCACGGCGGCAATCTTGCCAAGGCGGACGCCCGCTTTCCGCGTGCGCCAAAACCCTGGATCGACCTGTCCACCGGTATCAATCCGCATGCCTACCCGCATTCGGATATCGCTTCCACCGCTTTCTGCCGCCTGCCGGACCCGTCGGCCCTCCAATCGCTGAAACGTGAAGCCGCCGCCGTCTATGGGGCGCCTCGCGCCGAAAATGTTGCGGCGGCGCCCGGAACGCAGATTCTTCTGCCACTTTTGGTCGAAGCCGCGTTCGGCGGCAAGGTGCATCCCGGCGCAAAGGCCGCCATCCTGTCGCCCACCTATGCCGAGCATGCCCGCATGGCACGGCTCGCCGGTTTCGATCTCACCGAAACCGCAAATTTCGAAGACCTCTTTGCCGCCGATCTTGCCGTGGTCGTCAATCCCAACAATCCCGATGGGCGGCTGATCGCGCGTGCCGAACTGCTGCGCCTTGGCGCCCATATGGCTGCAAAAGGCGGTCTGCTGGTCGTAGACGAGGCTTTCATGGACGTCATGCCTAGGGGCGATAGTCTTGCAGGGGATATCGGTCCGGGCCTTGCGGTCCTGCGCTCGTTCGGAAAGTTTTACGGGCTTGCGGGCCTTCGTCTGGGTTTTGCGCTTACCTCATCCGCGGATGTGTGCCGTATCGAGGCGCGGCTGGGACCTTGGGCGGTTTCCGGCCCGGCCCTGGAGATTGCCACCCGCGCTCTTGCCGACCTGACATGGCAGGAGACCATGAAGCACGCATTGCAGGCAGACGCCGCGCGGCTGGACGACATGCTGACGCAGGCGGGGCTTGATCTTGTGGGCGGTACGACACTGTTCCGGCTCGTCCGCAACAGCAATGCTTCCGGCCTGTTCCAGCAGCTCGGGCACGCCGGCATTCTTGTGCGGCCGTTTGCCGAGCGTGCGAATGAGCTGCGTTTCGGCCTGCCTTCCCACGAAGGCTGGGAACGCCTGCAAAAAAGCATGGCTTCAAAACCATTTCGGCGGTTGGCCGAAGCCGGGCGCTAAGTTACGGTTCGGCTCTCTTATTATTCCCCATTGCAGGTAACATTCCATGACGAACAGTAGCAATCTCCCTCAAATCTTCGACACGATCGAAAGGAAGAAGGAGATTTTCACCGAGCTTGCCAATCGCGTCTGGGAGACGCCGGAAACCTGTTACATGGAGACCCTGTCGGCTGCAGCGCATCGGGAAATGCTGGAAGCGCAGGGTTTTGCAGTCACCGATAACGTCGCAGGCATCCCAACCGCGCTGATCGGCGAAGCGGGCGAGGGCGGACCGGTCATTGCCTTTCTTGGCGAGTTCGATGCGCTGGCCGGCCTCAGCCAGAAGGCGGGCGAGGTTACCCATGAGCCGGTCACCGCTGGTGCCAACGGCCATGGCTGCGGTCACAACCTGCTCGGCTCCGCTTCCATGCTTGCCGCCACTGCGCTCAAGGATTGGCTGGAAGCGACCGGAACGCCCGGTCGCGTGCGTTACTATGGTTGCCCGGCGGAAGAGGGCGGTGCGGCCAAAGCCTTCATGGTGCGATCCGGCGCCTTCGAGGATGTCGATATTGCCATCAGCTGGCACCCGAGCAATTTTGCCGGCGTGCAGCGCGAGACGTCTCTTGCCAATTGCCGTATAGACTTCATCTTTCACGGTCGCGCCGCCCATGCCGCTGCCGTTCCCGAACTCGGCCGTTCGGCACTCGATGCCGTCGAGCTGATGAATGTCGGCGTCAATTACCTGCGCGAACACATGCAGCAGGATTGCCGCATTCACTACGCCGTGCTCGATACAGGCGGTATTTCGCCCAATGTCGTACAGGCCTATGCCAAGGTGCGCTACGTCGTGCGCGCGCCCGACCTGCCGGGCCTCCTGTCGCTGATCGAGCGTGTCCAAAAGGTGGCGCAGGGTGCGGCGCTGATGACCGAAACCCGCATGGAAAGCGCGATCCTGTCCGGTGTCTCGAACCTGATGGTCAATACACCTCTGATGGATGTGATGCAGGATATCTGGGACAGCGTCGGCACGCCGGATTTCGACGCCAGGGATATCGCTTTTGCGGAACAGATCCGCGCCACGCTGTCGCCGGAAGATATCGCCGCCAGCTGGCGTCAGGAGGAACTGGACGAGCGGGATATCCCGCTTGCCGATTTCGTGCTGCCTGCCCATACCCGCCTGAAGCAGATGGGTGGTTCCACCGATGTCGGTGATGTCAGCTGGGTGGTGCCGACCGTGCAGGCATATGGTCCGACGCTCGCCATCGGCACCCAGCTGCACACGTGGCAGGTCGTGTCGCAGGGCAAGAGCCCTCTCGCTCACAAGGGTATGGTGACGACCGCCAAGGTGATGGCGGCGACAGGTCTTGCAGCGATCCAGAGCGAACAGCTGCGCGAGGCCGCCTGGGCGGATCTCAAGCGCCGCCAGAAGGGAATTGTCTATACAAGCCCGATCCCCGAGGGGGCCGAGCCGCCGGTTGCGGCCATGTCGGCCAAGTGAAGCGGGAGGCGGCGACGTAACGTGAAGAGCCACGGCGCGATGTCGCGGGGGCCGCATTGCAGGGCTGCCGGCCGCGCCTATATTGGCCGGCATGCTTGAAACATTCTATGCCTACTGGCCGCATATTTTCCTGGTTCTGTCGATCGTCATGGGCGTGCCGGCCGCCATTCATGCCACGATGACCAAGGAGGAGGTGCGCTCGGCCATCGGTTGGGTCGGCGTCATCATCCTGTCGCCATTTATCGGCGCGCTCCTTTACCTGATCGCCGGCGTCAACCGGATCCGCCGCAACGTTTTGGGCTTCCAGCGCTCGCGCGTGCAATATGGCGCGTTCGCGCATCTGGAAACCTACGACGTCGCCGCCGATACGGTCGCCACGAAATTTGGCCAGCGCTTTCTGGCAATGAAAACGCTCGGCGACCGGGTGGCCCGCCACGCCTTTACCACCGGCAATGCGATCGACGTGCTCGATACCGGCGACAAGGCCTATGGCGGCATGCTGGAGGCGATCGGCACGGCAAAACTCAGTATCCTGCTCGAAACCTATATTTTCGATCGCGACCGGATCGGTCGTCGCTTTGCCGAAGCCCTGATCGGGGCTGCACGGCGGGGTGTCGAAGTGCGGGTGCTGATCGATGCGGTCGGTGCGCGCTATTCGGTGCCGAGCGTGCTGGGCATGCTGCGCGATGGCGGCGTCGCTGTGGAAGTCTTCAACGGTAACGTGATCATGGGCCTGCGACTTCCCTATGCGAACCTGCGTACCCACCGCAAGATCATGGTGGTCGATGGCACGGTTGCCTATACCGGCGGCATGAATATCCGCGAAGGTTTTTCCGCTGAGATTTCCGGTGATCGCTGCGCTTTCGACACGCATTTTCGCGTGACCGGCCCGGCCGTCACCGATCTCTTCGCTATCGCTTCGGAAGACTGGCAGTTCGCCTGCGGCGAGGTCCTCAGCGGCGAAGCCTGGCAGCTGACGGCGCCTGAACGGATGCCGGGCGATCCGATCCTCGTGCGCGCCGTCGCCTCCGGCCCGGATCGATGCAACGAAACCAATCACAAGATGCTGATGGGCGCGTTTTCGATTGCGCGAAAATCGATCCGCATCGTCTCGCCCTATTTTCTACCCGACCGCGAACTGATCACCGCGCTCATCACCGCTGCCCGCCGCGGCGTCAGCGTCGATATCGTCGTGCCTGAAACCAACAATCTGACGCTGGTCGATCGGGCGATGACGGCCCAGTTTGACCAGATCCTCAAAAATTACTGCCGTATCTGGCGGGCCAGCGGCGCGTTCAACCATTCAAAGCTGATGGCGATCGATGGCAGCTGGGCCTATGTCGGCTCATCCAATCTCGATCCGCGCTCGTTGCGGCTGAATTTCGAGGTTGATCTGGAAGTGCTTGACCAGTCCTTTGCGCAGGCGCTGGAAAAGCGCATCGACCAGGCCATCCAGTCCGCTTCGCCCGTCACGCTGGAGGGCTTGCGCAACCGACCGCTGGTCGTGCGCCTGCTCGAAAGGGTTCTCTGGTTGGGGTCGCCATATCTTTGACCCATCGCACCGGTCACGGCACCGGGTGCGGCGAAAATGGAACGCCCGTGCGCTTCGGTTATTTATATCAGTCAAAGGATTGCCATCGATGACCAGAAACGAGCGCAGCAAGCGTGACAATCTTCCGGCGAGCATTCTTGCCTCGATCCGCAACCGCAGGAACCGCGAGGCCGCCGGACATCACCCCCATGACCCGGCGCAGGGCATGCTTGTGGCCTCCTACAATGTCCACAAATGCGTCGGTGTCGACGGTCGCTTCGACCCTGAGCGGACCAGCCATGTCATTCGCGAGATCGGCGCCGACGTCATGGCGCTGCAGGAAGCCGATACCCGTTTCGGCGAACGTCGCGGCCTCTTGGACCTGCACTGGCTGGAGCGGGAGACCGGGCTGACGCCGGTGCCTGTCTCCGGCGTTTCGCGCGCCCATGGCTGGCATGGCAATGTCGTGCTGTACCGCGAAGGTCTGGTGCGCGACGTGCATCAGGTGAAGCTGCCAGGGCTTGAGCCACGCGGTTGCCTCGTCACGGAAATCGAGTTCAACCACGGGGCGACGTTGCGCATCATTGCGGCGCATCTCGGGCTGCTGCATCGCTCGCGTCACCAGCAGACCAAGATGATCCTCGACATCATCGGATCGCGCGGCGAACAGCCGACCCTGCTTTTGGGCGATCTCAACGAGTGGCGCCTGGGGGATCGCTCCTCGTTGCATGGCCTGGCGCGCGTCTTCAGCGGGACGCCGAAAGCGGTGCCGAGTTTCCCATCGCGCCTGCCAGTCCTGGCGCTCGACCGTATCATGAGCAATCGCGCGGGCCTGATCGACCACGTGCGGGTGCATGACAGCGCGCTCGCCCGCATTGCCTCCGATCACCTTCCGATCAAGGCCGTTGTCCGTACGAGCGTCGAACCGAGTGTCCCGGCTGCAATCGAAGTTTGAACCGGCCGTCGCCGCACAGGCCGCAACGCAGGTCCCGATTCCCGCTGCGGATGCAATTTGGGTCAGGCTGGCTGGCGCTTCAGGTCGCGGCCCGGTGGCGCTGGCGTGCCGGCGACGTTGGGATGCTATATCCCTCCGGTGCAGCGCACGATCTTTACAGTTTTTTTACACATTGCCGCGTCGGAGCAAAATCCTGCTTGAAACGAACCGTTTGAGCCCGAAAGAAAAAGGATTTTCCAAGGCACCCGGGCGCCACGCAAGTTTATCTCTATCAGCTGGGTCGCGTTAAGATAGGATATGGGCAAGCTCATCAGGGCACACGAGCCTGGAGGACACCATGCGGCATCTCGATACACAGGCACCTCACCGGCATCTTCCCGGACGCCACGGCAGGTGGCATTCGGTCGCCCAGGCCACTTTGGTCGCCGCGGCTTTCGCCTTTATCTGCGGCGTCACTCTGGGGCTTTTCCCGTAACGTAAACGGTGCATACCCCGTTGCCAGACACCTTTCGGAAACGTTTCGGAAGGTGTTTTTGGTTGTGGTGGGGTGTCCTCTTGCTCCTGCACACGGCACCGGCTGCCAGCCCTGCGAAGTATTCGGCACGACTGGCGATCACGCCTGCCTCTCTCTGTCGCAAAACCATCATATTTGCAGTTGCAACTGGCTGAATACGTTCAGGTTTCATTCAGGCCGCCGGCGATAGACCGGTCAATCCCAAAAGTTGCGGGAGGAGAGGTAAGCCATTGCCGTCTTTCAATTTGCCATATTGCGGTTGGCCTCTATCTCCTCCCTGCCTGCAGCGTCGTCCGGGCCTGGCCTGGAGAATGCCTGCAGCGAAATGACAGATGGGGGCCGGACCCTCAAAGTCCCTCAGCGCCTATTCGACATTCCTCTTTCAGAAGCCGAGACATGTCCTTTCATCATACGCCGAACACCCCTCGCGAGACCGACACCCGGCAGATCGACCATAACGAGGCGATCCGCGCGACCTATCTGACGATAGAGGAGCTTCGCGACTGCGGGGAAAAGCTGGCGCGCGATGGTGCGCAGACACTGCCCGGCTTGATGGCCTTCTCGTTTCGCGAACGGCATCGGGAAAACGAAGCGGAAATCCTAAAGGTCTACCGGACCACGGCTAAAGACGTCGATGCCGGCGCGACGATCACCCCGGCCGCTGAATGGCTGATCGACAACCATTACATCGTCGAGGAAGCTATCCAGGAAGTCCGCCGCGACTTTCCGAAGAAGTTCTATAACCAGCTGCCGGTGATGAAAGTCGGCAATATGGCGTTGCCGCGCGTTCTGGTCATGGCGTGGCTCTATGTCGGTCACACCCACAGCACCGTGTCGCGCGACAAGCTGACCGCAATCACCGAAGGATTTCAGGTCCACCAGCCGCTGCAGATCGGCGAGCTCTGGGCGCTGCCGTCCTTCCTGCGTTTCGTGCTGGTGGAAAATGCACGCCGCATCGCGGTTCGCGTCGCTCGTTCGCGCGCCATGCGCCTCAAGGCCAACGAGGCGGCCGACGAGATCATCCGTCTCAGCGACGAGAACGCCAGTGCGGCACTGCTTGCCCGGATCGAGCCGCTGACCGAAGACAACACGTTCAATACGCAGTTCCTCTATCGCCTGCGTAACGCGCCGCAAAACCTGGGTTTTGCGATCGACTGGTTGGAAGAGCGCCTGCGTCGCACCGGTACCGACGCCGAAGATGTGATGATGGCGGAGCATAACCGCCTGTCCTCCGGCAATGTCACGATGGGCAATATCATCAAGAGCCTGCGGGAAATCGACGATACCGAATGGAGCGTCTGGTTCGAGGAAGTCTGCCTTGTCGACCAGGTGTTTCGCGAGCAAAGCGATTACCAGGTTCTCGATTTCGGTTCGCGCAATTCGTACCGTAACCGGGTCGAAAAGCTTGCCCGCCGGACGAAGAAATCGGAAATCGATGTTGCCAAGGCGGCCATCGAACTGGCCGAAGACGCCGCGAGGGCGCCGGAGGCTGATCCGCACAGGGCCAATGTCGGCGCTTTTCTTGTCGGCATGTACCAGCAGGAGCTTGAAAAGGCGATCGGCTACAAGCGCGGTCCCGGGCAGTCCTTCCTTGCTGCCGTTCAGGGCATGCGCTGGCTCTCTGTTGCCGGTCCGGTTCTGTTTCTGACGGCGCTGGTTCTGGCTGCCGTCGGTTATTTCCTGGCCTCGTCCGGAATGTCATGGCCGGTCATCCTGCTATTCCTCCTGATGTTCGCGCTGCCGGCATCGGAGGGGGCAACGGGCCTGTTCAACACGCTGGTCACCTATGTGGTGAAACCGGCGCGTCTGGTCGGTTACGAGTTCAAGGCCGGCGTGCCGGAAGAAGCCCGCACGCTCGTCGTCGTGCCCTGCCTCATCAACAATCGCGATACGGTCGATGAACTCGTCCGCAATCTGGAAGTCCATTACCTCGCCAATCCGCGCGGCGAAGTCTATTTCGCGCTTTTGAGCGACTGGCGCGATGCCCAGGTCGAAGAAGCCGAAGGCGATCTCGAAGTTCTCGAATACGCCAAGCGCGAAGTCGCCAACCTTTCCGCCCGCTATGCTTTTGATGGCGGCACCCGCTTCTTCCTGCTGCATCGCCGTCGCCTCTACAATCCGTCCGAAGGTGCGTGGATGGGCTGGGAGCGCAAGCGCGGCAAGCTGCATGAACTCAACATGCTGCTGCGTGGCGACAAGGACACGACCTATATGGCCGGCGCCAACACCGTGCCGGAAAACGTCCAGTACGTGATGACGCTCGATGCCGATACGCGTCTGATGCGCGATGCCGTGACAAAACTGGTCGGCAAGGCGCATCACCCGATGAACCGTCCGGTCCACGATCCGCGCACCGGTCGCGTCGTTCAGGGTTACGGCCTGCTGCAGCCGCGCGTCACCCCGTCGCTGACCACGGGCAAGGATGCCTCGGTCTTCCAGCGCATCTATTCCGCCAGCCGCGGCGTCGATCCTTATGTCTTCACGGTTTCCGACGTTTATCAGGACCTGACCGGCGAAGGTTCCTTCACCGGCAAGGGCCTTTATCACGTTGATGCTTTCGAACACGCGCTGCGTGGCCGCATCGAGGAAAACACGGTTCTCAGCCACGACCTTCTCGAAGGGTCTTTCACGCGCTGCGCTTTGGTCACCGACGTTGAACTGGTCGAGGACTTTCCGACCCGTTACGAGGTCGAAGTCTCGCGTCAGCATCGCTGGGCGCGGGGCGACTGGCAGTTGTTGCCTTACATCCTTGATCCGATGCGCGGAGTCACCGCGCTCGGCCGCTGGAAGATGATCGACAATCTGCGCCGTTCGCTCACCCCGATCGCCTGGTTCTTCGCCTCCGTCCTCGGCTGGTATTTCATGTCGCCGCTCGGGGCGCTGATCTGGCAGATCCTGCTGATCTTCATGCTGTTCGTGGCACCGACCCTGTCGCTCATTCGCGGCATCGTGCCGGGCTCGACCGATATCGTGCCGCGCGCGCATTTCCATTCATTGTGGACCGATGTGCGTGATGCCAATGCGCAGGTCGCGCTGCGTATCGTCTTCATTGCAGACTCCGCCTGCATGATGACCGACGCCATCGTGCGTTCGCTTTATCGCCTGTTCGTCAGCCGCAAGCTGATGCTGGAATGGCGCACCGCCGCCTCCGTTCAAGGCGCAGCACAGGGGAGCCCGGCGGATTATTATCGCCAGATGTGGCACGCTCCTGTCGTGGCGCTGCTGGCTTTGTTCCTGGCGGCGCTTCCGGAAGACAATGCCTTCCTCATCGGTGTGCCTTTCGTCGTCCTCTGGGTCCTGTCGCCGCTCGTTGCCTGGTATGTCAGCCAGTCGGCTGAAACCGAAGATCAGCTCTTCGTTCCCGAGCCAGTTTCCGTCGAACTGCGCAAGATCTCGCGTCGCACCTGGCGGTATTACGAGACCTTCGTCACGGAAGAGCAGCATTTCCTGCCGCCGGACAATTTTCAGGAACGTCCTGAACCGATCATTGCCAAGCGCACCTCGCCCACCAATATCGGCGTCTATCTTCTCTCGACCGTGTCGGCCCGCCATTTTGGCTGGATCAGCTTTACGGAAACCGTCGAGCGTATCGAAAACACGCTCGCGACCGTCGAGAAGATGGACAAGTATCGCGGCCATCTGTTCAACTGGTATTACACCGATACGCTGAAGACGCTTGGCGCCCGTTATGTTTCGACGGTCGACAGCGGCAACCTTGCCGGTCACCTGATTGCTATTTCTTCGGCCTGCCGCGAATGGGCGGAAGCGCCGTCGGCGCATCTTCAGGGCAATCTCGATGGTATTGGCGATGTTGCCGGAATCTTAAGCGAAAACCTGAAATCGCTGCCGGACGACCGCAAGACCGTGCGTCCGCTGCGTCGTCGTCTGGAAGAGCGTATTGCCGGCTTTGCCAGCGCACTTGCTGCCGTCAAACGCGAGCACGAATTCGCCTCGATCCGCATCATCAACCTCTCGGTTCTGGCGCGTGACATCCAGAAGCTCGCCGTCAATCTCGATCACGAGGTCGGTTCGACGCAGTCGGGCGAAGTGGTGCACTGGACCGAATTCCTGGTCGCCGCCTGCGAAGCCCATATCGCCGACACCACCTTCGATCATTCGACGCTGGAACTGATGCGCAAACGCCTCGCCGTACTGCGCGACAAGGCCCGCTCGCTCGCCTTCGCGATGGATTTCACCTTCCTCTACAACAAGGACCGTCGCCTTCTGTCGATCGGTTACCGTCACGAGGAAAACGAACTCGACGAAGCCTGCTACGATCTTCTGGCGTCGGAATGCCGTCTCACCAGCCTGTTCGCCATCGCCAAGGGCGATCTGCCGACAGAACACTGGTATCGCCTCGGCCGTCAGGTCGTGCCGATCGGTTCGCGCGGGGCACTGATCTCGTGGTCGGGTTCGATGTTCGAATATCTGATGCCGCCGCTCGTCATGCAGGAGCGTCAGGGTGGCATTCTCAACCAGACCAACAACCTGATCGTCTTGGAACAGATGAACCACGGCCGTCGTCTGGGTATTCCGTGGGGTATTTCGGAAGCGGCGTTCAATGCCCGCGACCATCAGTTGAACTACCAGTACACCAATTTTGGCGTGCCCTCGCTCGGCCTCAAGCGCGGTCTTGGCCAGAACGCCGTCATTGCGCCTTACGCCTCGATCCTTGCCAGCCAGTATGCCCCGCATGCGGCGCTGGAAAACCTCGAAAAGCTGCGCGCCGTCGGTGCGCTCGGCAAATACGGTTTCCACGATGCGGTCGATTTCACGCCAACCCGCGTGCCGGAAGGCAAGCGTTGCGCCGTGGTCTACAACTATTATGCCCACCACCATGGCATGTCGATTGCAGCCATTGCCAACGTCGTCTTCAACGGTCGTCTGCGTGAACTCTTCCATGCTGATCCGGTGATCGAAGCCGCCGAACTGCTGTTGCAGGAAAAGGCGCCGCGCGAAGTGCCGGTCATGAGCGCCAAGCACGAGGAAACCCCCGGCAGCGGTCAGGGCGAACTGTTGCGCTCGGAAATCCGCACCATCACCGATCCGGCGGTGCAGGATCGCCAGCTGGTGTTCCTGTCGAACGGTCATTATTCGACGATGCTCACCTCCACCGGCACCGGTTATGCCACCTGGAACGGCCTGTCCGTTTCCCGCTGGAAGCCGGATCCGACCGAGGATCGCTGGGGCCAGTTCATCTTCCTGCGCGACACCGCCACCAATCAGTGGTGGTCGACGACAGCAGAACCGCGCCGTATCGAAGGCGAGGAAACCAAGGCCGTCTTCGGTGACGAAAAGGCCGAATTCCACAAGACGGTCGGCACGCTGACCAGCACGGTCGAATGTATCGTCGCCACCGAGCACGATGCCGAAGGCCGCCGCCTGACGCTGCTCAACACCGGCTCGGAAGACCGCTATATCGAGGTCACCTCCTATCTCGAACCGGTCATCGCCCACGACAATGACGACAGCGCCCATCCGGTGTTTTCGCGCATGTTCGTGAAGACCGAGATCGGCCGCCGTGGTGACGTCATCCGTGCGACGCGCAACAAGCGCACATCGGGCGATGCCTCCATGTGGGTGGCGCATCTCGCCGCCGACAATGCCGGGTCGTCGCGTCCGACCGAATTCGAAACCGACCGTCGCCGTTTCCTCGGTCGTGGCCGCTCGCTCTCGGAAGCCGCAGCCTTCGATCAGGACGCCACGCTTTCGGGCACGGATGGTTTCACGCTCGATCCGATCATGTCGCTGCGCCGCGTCGTACGTGTACCGGCCGGCAAGAAGGCGACGGTGATCTTCTGGACCATCGCTGCCCCGATCCGCGAAGAACTCGACGTTGCGATCGAACGTTATCGCCACGCCGATGCCTTCGGTCACGAACTGACGCAGGCCTGGACCCGCGTCCAGGTGCAGATGCGCCATATCGGCATCAACTCGCAGCAGGCCGCCGCCTTCCAGCAGATCGGCCGTTACCTTGTCTATCCGGACATGAACCTGCGCGCCGATGCCGCGACGCTCGAAACCGGCCTTGGCCGCCAGTCCATGCTGTGGGCGCAGTCGATTTCGGGCGATCACCCGATCCTGACCTTGCGCATCAATGACGAAATGGACATGGACGTCGCCAAGGAAGCATTTTCCGCCCAGGAATATCTGCGCTCCCGCGGTGTCACGCTCGATCTCGTCATCGTCAACGAAAAGCCTGCATCTTACGCGCAGGACATGCAGCATGCGATCGACCAGCTCAGCGAAAACATCCGCAAGCTCGGGCAGACCGAAGGTGCCCGCGAACATGTCTTCTCGCTGCGCCGCGACCTGATGGACGAAGACACCTGGGCAGCGCTCATCGCCGCGTCCCGCGTCGTCCTTCATGCCCGCAACGGCAAGATCATCGATCAGGTCACCCGTGCCGCCGCCCTTGCTCCGGCATCGGCGGAGATCAACCATCAGGCACTACTCTCGGCCGAAAACTTTGGCGCACCTGTTGGCGGCGAAGCCCCTGCCGACCTCGATTTCTGGAACGGTTTTGGCGGCTTCTCCAAGGACGGTTCGGAATATGTCACGCGCCTCAATGGCGGCGGCTCGACGCCGCAGCCGTGGATCAACGTCATCTCCAACGACAGCTTTGGTTTCCACGTGTCGGCGGAAGGCGCCGGTTACACGTGGAGCCAGAATTCACGTGATTACCAGCTGACGCCGTGGACCAACGATCCGGTCATCAACCGCCCGGGCGAAGGTTTCTATCTGACCGATGTCGATAGCGGCATGATGCACACGCCGTTTGCCGCCCTGTCGCGCCGTCCGACAACAAAATTCGAAGCCCGTCACGGCCTCGGTTATTCGGTCTTCTCTGCCGATGACGAAAGCCTGAAGCTCGAACTGACGCAAACCGTCGACCGTACGCGGCCGATCAAGCTGTCTTCGATGAAGATCCGCAACAGCGGTTCGGAAACCCGCCGCCTGCGCGTTTACGGTTATGTCGAATGGGTGCTGGGCCAGAACCCGAAACGGTCTGCTCCGTTCATCCTGTCGGCCCGTGACGAGGAAAGCGGCGCGATCTTTGCGACCAACCGGTTCAGCAACGATTTCCACCGCACGGCCTTCTTCGTCTCGAGCGAACAGCCGTCCGGTTTCACCACCAGCCGCCGCGAATTTATCGGCCGTCATGGTTCGGTAGCGCTGCCGTCGGCGGTCGTTGCCGGTGCTGCCCTCAGCAGCGCCATGGAACTGGATGGCGATCCCTGCGCTGCCCTGTCATGGGATGTCGAGATTGCGCCGGGGGAAGAAAAGATCATCACCTACGCGCTGGGTGATGCCGCCACCCGCGAGGAAGCTGAAGGTTATGCCTCCGGCATCCGCTCGGAGAGCTTTGCAGACATTCTGAATGGCAACCGTGCCTTCTGGCAGGAATTCACCGGTCGCCTGAAAATCTCGACGCCGGACAAGGCGTTGAACAACATGGTCAATCACTGGCTGCCCTATCAGGCGCTGGGATGCCGTATCATGGCGCGTTCGGCCTTCTACCAGTCGAGCGGCGCTTACGGCTTCCGAGACCAGTTGCAGGATACGTTGGCCTTCCTCATCCACGAACCGGCCTTGGCGCGCCGTCAGATCATCAATGCTGCCTCGCGTCAGTTCAGGGAAGGTGACGTGCAGCATTGGTGGCTTCCGGCAACCGGTGCCGGCGTGCGCACCAACATCGCAGACGATGTAGTCTGGCTCGCTTACGCCGCCAACCAGTATATCGTGGCCACCGGCGACAAGACCCTGCTGGACGAGGAACTGCCCTTCCTCACCGGTCAGGCATTGGCTGCCGGCCAGCACGATATCTTCTTCCAGCCCGGTGTGACGGAAGACACGGTCAGCCTCTACGAACATGCCGCCATCGCTCTCGATCTCGCCATCGACCGTAAAGGTTCGAACGGCCTGCCGCTCATCCTCGGCGGTGACTGGAACGACGGCATGAACCGCGTCGGTTCCGGCGGCAAGGGCACCAGTGTCTGGCTCGGCTGGTTCCTGGCCAGCGCGCTGCGCAGTTTTGCGCCGATTGCCGAAGAGCGTGGCGACAAGGCCCGTGCACAACGCTGGACGGCGCATCTCGCATCGCTCAAGCAGGCGCTGGAAACGGCGGGCTGGGATGGCTCCTATTATCGTCGCGGTTATTTCGACGATGGCGGTGCGCTCGGTTCTTCGGAAAACCTCGAATGCAGCATCGACAGCCTCGGCCAGTCCTGGAGCGTGCTGTCGGGCGAAGGCGATCCGGAGCGTGCCAAACAGGGCATGGACGCAGTTATCGAAAAGCTGATCGACGAACAGGCCGGCATCATCCGCCTGTTCACGCCGGCCTTTGCCAACACGCCGCAGGATCCGGGTTACATCAAATCCTATCCGCCGGGCGTGCGTGAAAACGGTGGCCAGTATACCCACGCTGCCATCTGGGTGGTGCTGGCGCTGGCTAAGCAGGGCCGCAATGAGGATGCCTGGAAGGCATTCCAGATCCTCAACCCGGTCAACCACGCTCTTACCCCTGATGCGGCCGAACAGTACCGCGTCGAGCCTTATGTCATCGCAGCGGATATCTATGGCGTCGGCGACCTGACAGGTCGAGGCGGCTGGACCTGGTATACCGGTTCCGCCGGCTGGCTCTACCGTGCCGCCATCGAAGGCATTCTGGGCATCAAGCGCGAGGGTGGTCGCCTTCAGGTCAACCCGGTCATCCCGGCTGAATGGGACGGCTTTGAGCTCGACCTGACGTTGCCGGAAGGAACGTTCAAGGTCGCGGCCAAGCGGGTTGCCAATGGTGAGCTTGCGGTGACTGTCAACGGTGCTGCGCTCGATGCGTCTGGTGGTGCTGTCCTGGGTGGTGGCGCTCCGGTTGCTCCTGTAACAATTGCTGCTGCACCGGCGACGGCCGTATCGGCTGCGGAAAAGCCCGTGGAGGTCGCTGCCGCAAAACCTGCCCGGGTTGCCAAGCCCAAGGCGGAAACGCCCGCCGCCGAAAAGCCGGCGACAGTCGCCAAGCCAAGGACACGCAAGAAGACAGAGGAGTGATCCTGTCGTTCTGCTGATGTAATGAAAAACCCGCTTTCCAGTTGGAAAGCGGGTTTTTTAATGGACGACGAGATCGAGGAAATAGATGACAGTATCCCGTGATGCATACACGTCCCTGCGTCCCTGCGTCCCTGCGTCCCTGCGTCCCTGCGTCCCTGCGTCCCTGCGTCCCTGCGTCCCTGCATCATTCCGGCCTTGCGCCGGAATCCAGCAGCGCCGCGTCCGCGGCGGGATAGATCCAGATGCAGTCACCTCGAAGGAAGAGTTCTCTCACCGCACCGACGCGCGGTTGTCGTATCCCGGCTCAAGGCCCGGATGACGTAAGGAAAGCGCCGACCTTCTCCGCTGCTTTATATGTGACCGCAACCAGGTTCGACGTAAATGAAATATCAGAGGCGGACGATGCGAGGTTAATTCAACGATATCAATAACCTGGCTCCGAGTTTATCCACGCATTTCCGATTGTACGTCACTCATCGCGTTCTGTTTCAGCTACACCGGTCCGCATTACCGCCGAGATAGAGCCGGTGGTCGCATGGACACCTTGATGCAGGTGGTCCATGCGGAGCGGCGCAGAAAATGGTCGTCCTCCCGCCTAACAGCGACGGGGCATGCGTGTGTCGCACACAAATTGGCTCGTTATAACAACAAGAACATCGAGCCGCCGCAGAAGGACGGGGGGTGCGGAAAACCACCGAACCGGGCACGTCGTGCGCCATTACAAAACTGAATTAGGAGGCACGCGACGTGCCCCGGCCGCATAACCTGCGACGACAGCGGGCGTTTTTTGAGAATCGAGGATCGCCAAGGGAAAACTCTGACTTGTGATCCCGCAAAACACCAGCTGTCGTGCAAAAAAATGCCCGCCAGTCACGGCGGGCGCTGCAATCGCTGCCGCCGCAAAATCACTCCGCAGCCGTCTTGGTGTCGTCGGTCAAAAGGCCGCTGGTCCGCAGCAGGGAGGCGAACCGGCCGCCCCTTGCGCTCAATTCGTCGAATGTGCCCATTTCAGCAATACGACCCTGTTCCAGGAAAATGACCTTGTCGGCGTCGCGCACGGTCGAAAGCCGGTGGGCGATAATGAAAGTGGTGCGGTTCTCGCGCAACCGGTCGATGGCGTCTTTCACCCGCGCTTCCGTCTCAACGTCGAGCGCGCTGGTCGCCTCGTCGAGAACGAGGATCGGCGCGTTCTTCAAAATCGCACGGGCAATAGCGATGCGCTGGCGTTCGCCGCCCGAGAGCCGGTTGCCGCGTTCTCCGACGGCGGTGTCGAAACCCAGGAGACGGGTCTGGATGAAATCGGCAGCGGCGGCGGCCTGCGCGGCGGCAATGACCTCTTCCTCAGTCGCGCCGTCACGGCCAAGGCGAATGTTCTCTCTGATCGAGCGGTTCAGTAGGCCGGCATCCTGGAAGACCGTGGCGATCGAATTGCGCAGCGATTTGCGCGTCACCATGGAAATATCGGTGCCGTCGACGAAGATCTTGCCGGTATCGGGTTCGTAGACGCGTTGAAGCAGGTTGACCAGCGTCGTCTTGCCGGCACCCGTCGGGCCGACGATAGCGACCGTCTCTCCGGCATTGGCAACGAAAGAAACGTCGTGTACGCCCTGCGCGTTGGGGCCGAAGGCGAAATTGACATTGCGGAATTCGACCTTGCCGCGGACCTGGCCAAGTTCGGCAAGGCCTGCCGGCTCCTCGCGCTCCTCGACGGAATCCTCCAGCACGAAAAAGTCGTCCAGCTTGGCGCGGGCCTCGAAAATCTGGGTTGCGAACTGGCGCAACTGGTCGAGGCGGCCGATCAGCAGATTGGCAAAACCGATAAAGGCGATGACATCGCCGATCTTCAGATCGCCCTGCTGCACGAGCGCGGTCCCGATGACGAGGATGACGCCCATCGAGACAGTGGAGGCCGTGCGGTTGAGCGCGCCGGCCAGCGCCCACCAGTCGAGCACCGGATACTGCGCGGCGAGAAGGCTCTTGGTATAATCGCGCAGTGCCCGCGTTTCCTGCTCGATGCGATTGTAGCTGTGCACCACGGAAACGTTGCTGATGCTGTCGCTGACATGTGAAAACACGGTGTGGTAGTGGCTTTCCACGGAGGCCTGCCCCTCCTTGGTGCGCTTCATCACCGTTCGGCCGATAAACCAGTAGACGACGGCAAGCACCATCAGCACAAGGCTGAGGCGCCAGTCCATGGAAAAGGCTGTGGGGATCAGCAGCACCACGGCGACGGCAGTGGCCAAATGCGTGCGCATGAATTCCAGCCACAGGCCGAACAGCGTCTCGGCAGCGCGCAGCAGCGTATGCAATGCATTGGACGTGCCGCGCGTGTGGTGCCAGGCAAGCGGCATCGAAATGATGCGCCCGAAAGCCTCCGTCAGAAGCGTGGCGCGCCGACCATGGGCCAGCCGATCGGCTTCACGTGCCACCAGCACATAGGCTACCGTATTGAACAGACCGAAACCGCCCCACATCAGCAGGATCGGCGTAACCGGGCTGTTGGAGGAAATCGCATCCACGATGCGGCCGAAAAGGATCGGTTCGATAATGGTCACGGCGGCAAGCACCACGTTGGCGATCACCACAACTGCCACCTTGAAGCGGTTGGCTCCAAGATATCTCAGTGCTCTCCAGTAGATCTGCAGCAGGCTCAATGCGTCATCCTCTGATGAAATTCACACGCCATTCTAGGGCGTGCAATCTGTATCGGTGCTGAACGGGGAACAGATAGGGCGGGCGTCGCCCCGCGACCAGCCAAGGCCTTGCATTTGTTGCCAAAGCGGTCGCATCAAGCCTTTATAAAGCTTGATTTGAGCGCGATGGAACCAAAGCACATGCGTCACGTTATCGCCGTCACAACGCAAACGTATTTGTGTCGGAGAACTGCAATGCTCGGTACAATCCTGCTCGTCATCCTCATCCTGCTCCTGATCGGCGCGCTGCCCAACTGGGGCTATAGCAGTGGGTGGGGTTACGGTCCGTCCGGTGGATTGGGCCTGGTCGTTCTGATCGTGATTATTCTGCTTCTGATGGGCAGGATTTAACTGGCGGGGGACCCCGCGTCTTTTAGGGAAGGAAAGTCGTTATGAAAAAAATCGTGCTCGTCGCTGCCATGGTCGGCGCTCTCGCATCCTGCACCTCGACTGAAAAGGGCACCGCCATCGGCGCCGGCTCCGGCGCTCTGATTGGTGGCGCTGTCACCAACAGCTGGGGTGGTGCAGCCGTCGGCGCCGTTGCCGGTGGTCTGGTCGGTGCCGCAGTTGGTGAATCGCAGAAGCGTCAGGGCTACTGCGTCTATCGTGACCGTTACGGCCGCACCTACGAAGCTCGTTGCCGCTAATTCCACGGTTCAACCATCTGAAACCGGCGTGGAGATCGTCATCTCCGCGCCGGTTTTGCGTTGCCCTTATTGCTTTGCACGGTGCTCAGACGAAAAACTGTCCGCCATTGGCGCTGAAGGTTGAGCCGGTGATGAAGCCGGAATCGTCGGATGCCAGAAACGCCACGCAGCGGGCGATTTCCTGCGGCGTCCCGAGCCGGCCGACCGGGATTTGCGGAAGGATTTTCTCGCGCAATATATCCGAAGGCATGGCCATCACCATGTCCGTGCCGACATAGCCCGGGCAGACGGCGTTGACCGTGATGTTGCGCCCCGCGCCTTCCTGCGCCAGCGCCTTGGTAAAGCCCAGGTCACCAGCCTTGGCTGACGAATAATTCACCTGTCCGGCCTGGCCGCGTTGGCCGTTGAGCGAGGAAATGTTGACGACCCGGCCGAAATTGCGTGCGCGCATTCCCGGCCAGACCGGATGCGTCATGTTGAAAAGTCCGGTCAGATTGGTGGCAATCACCGCGTTCCACATGTCCGGCGTTGTCTTGTGGAACATGGCGTCGCGGGTGATACCGGCATTGTTGACGAGGACCTCGACCGGTCCCAGCAACGCCTCGACTTCCGCAATCCCGGAAACACAGGCCGCGTAATCACGCACATCCCAGCGAAACACCGGTATGCCGGTCTGTTCGTGGAAGGCTGCTGCACGCTCGGTATTGCCAGCATAGCTGGCGGCGACACGGTACCCGGCGTCCTGCAATGCGATGCATATTGCCGCGCCGATGCCGCGCGTTCCGCCCGATACCAAGGCCACTCTGGTCATCCGGCAACCCTTTTCATCCGCCATTTCCTAGATCCGCACGCAAATAGGCGAACCCGCTCACATCGCTTCCAGGCACATGGCAACGCCCATGCCGCCGCCGATGCACAAGGTTGCCAAACCTTTTGCCGCGGAACGGCGCTTCATCTCGAACAGAAGCGTGTTGAGAACGCGCGCACCGGAGGCGCCGATAGGGTGGCCGATGGCGATCGCGCCGCCATTGACGTTGACGATCGCCGGATCCCAGCCGAGTTCACGGTTGACCACACAAGCCTGTGCGGCAAAGGCCTCGTTGGCCTCGATCAGGTCGAGATCGGCAACCGACCATCCGGCTTTCGCCAGCGCCTTGCGCGAGGACGGGATAGGTCCGGTTCCCATGACCTGCGGATCGACGCCCGCCGTTGCCCAGGAGGCGATGCGCGCCAATGGTGTGAGGCCACGGCGAAGGGCCTCGGTTTCCGTCATCAGGAGCACGGCGGCGGCACCGTCATTGATGCCGGACGCATTGCCCGCCGTCACCGTACCGTCCTTGTCGAATGCAGGACGCAGTTTGGACAGACCGTCGACGGTCGCACCGGCACGAATATATTCGTCGCTGTCGACCGTCACCTCGCCCCTGCGGCTCTTGACGATGAAGGGGACGATCTCGTCGGCAAACCGTCCCGTCTTTTGCGCCGCTTCAGCCTTATTCTGCGAGGCGACGGCGAATTCGTCCTGCTCGTCGCGCGACAGCTGCCACTGGCGGGCGATGTTTTCGGCCGTCATTCCCATGTGGTAGCCGTAAAAAGCATCGGTGAGGCCATCACGGATCATCGTGTCGATCATCGTTGTGTCGCCCATCCTGGTGCCGTTGCGCAGATGCGCGCAATGTGGCGCCATGGACATGGATTCCTGCCCCCCGGCGACAACGATGGCTGCATCGCCGGTGGCAATCTGCTGCATGCCGAGTGCCACCGCGCGCAGACCCGAGCCGCAGAGCTGGTTGACGCCCCAGGCCGTGGTTTCTTTCGGCATGCCTGCTTTGATCGCGGCTTGTCTTGCCGGGTTCTGGCCTTCGCCGGCGGCGAGCACCTGACCGAGAATGACCTCGTCCACCTCGTCCGCTTCCATATTCGCGCGCGCAAGAACGCCGCGAATGGCTTCAGCGCCCAGTTCATGTGCAGGCACTCCCGAAAATGCGCCGTTAAAGGCGCCGACGGCGGTACGGGCGGCAGACGCGATCACGATCGAAGGCTGGCTCATGGGCATGTATCCTCAGGCGACCTAACATTGCGGTGAAACTGGCAAAGCTGATGGCCCAAGTCAAACGGCATTGCGGCCGTGGCCCGCCATGCACCAAGAGCGGATAGGGCTTTCTCCGACGTCCAGCTCACACCGCAGCGCACAAAAATCCATTGTCACTTTCGCCGGTTTGGGCGTAGTGTTCAGGCGGGAGAGGAAACCCGTATAACAGAACGATGTTAAGGGGACGAGGAGGAGAATATGGCGAAGAATGAAGGCCAAGTTGTCATCAAGAAATATGCCAACAGACGCCTCTATAACACCGGGACCAGCACTTATGTGACGCTGGAAGACCTTGCGAAAATGGTCAAGAAGGGCGAGGAATTCCTTGTTCAGGATGCCAAGACTGGCGAGGATATTACCCATTCTGTACTGACGCAGATTATCTTCGAACAGGAATCCAAGACCGGCAACACGCTGCTTCCGGTGTCGTTCCTCCGCCAGCTGATCACCTATTACGGGGACCAGATGCAGATGGTCGTGCCGACTTTTCTCGAACATTCGATGAAGACCTTCGCCGACCAGCAGGCGCAGATGCGTGAGCAGATGACCCGCACGCTGGGCGAAACACCGCTTGCAAAGAACCTGCAGGCGCCGATGCAGCTGATGGAAGAGCAGGTGCGCCGCAATACGGAAATGTTCCGTCAGGCCGTGCAGATGTTCACGCCGTTTGCGCCGCAGGCGGAAGCGCCGCGCGAGACGCGCAAGCCGGCCGATGTCCGGGATCTCGACGACCTGAAGGAACAGCTGCGTTCGTTGCAGACTCGTCTGGACAGCATGACATAACCGTTGCCGACGGATTTCACTGCGGCAGACAGCAAAAAGCCCGGTCGCGAGACCGGGCTTTCGAAACGACTGACGTCGGAAAAGCTTATGCGCTTTCCTTCGGCGTCAGAACCTGACGACCGCGGTACATGCCGGTCTTCAGATCGATATGGTGCGGACGGCGAAGCTCGCCGGAGTTCTTGTCCTCGACGAAGGTCGGGGTTGCGAGCGCGTCAGCAGAGCGGCGCATACCGCGCTTGGATCGGCTAACTTTTCTCTTCGGTACTGCCATTTTAAACGACTCCAATTGACGTGCAGACTATATCCGCGGCCGGTAATTCAGGCCGAATTGACATGTCTGAAACTCGGAAATTTGGGCGGCTTATACATGCGGTCTCGGCCTTTGACCAGTCCCTACCGCGATTTTCGAGTCGATTTTTGAGAATCGCCCGCAGGTCTCCCTTCATGCCTCGTCCTCTGGAACGATCCAGCTTTCGGCGCGGGCCCCGGCATCCCAGTCCTGCCATGCCGACGTCGCCTTGATCGCATCCATATAGGTGCGGGCGTCGTCGTCGACCGGGAGGTCATAGGCTTCGAGCCGATTGACAACCGGCGCATACATGGCGTCCGCAGCCGTAAACGCGCCAAACAGGAACGGTCCGCCGGACCGCGCGCGCAACTGTCGCCAGATCGTGGCGATGCGCCCGATATCCCTTGCCAGGGCTTTCGCCTGATCGTGATCGAGGCTGAGCGTTGCGGGCGCGCGCCGCATGTTCATCGGGCAGAGGCTGCGCAGATCACGAAAGCCGGACATCATCTCCATCGAAACGGCGCGTGCCACCGCCCTCTCGCCTGGATCTTCCGGCCAGAACCGTTTTTCGGGATAGAGTTCAGCAACATACTCGATGATCGCAAGCGACTCCCAGACGCGGCGCGTGCCGTGATGGAGCACCGGAACCTTGGCCGAAGGCGAAATTTCGGCAAAGCGCGGATTGCCGGCGGGCATGTCGAAGGGAATGAGGATTTCTTCAAAAGGCACGTCGAATGCGGTCAGCGCCATCCATGGGCGAAACGACCAGGACGAATAATTCTTGTTGCCGATATAGAGCGTCAATCCATCCATGCCCGGTCTCCCTTGTGACGAGAAGAGCGTAGCGTCCGCCGGCCATGGTGACCAATGAATTACGCCGACCCTATCGATAAAGACAGGTGATGTAATCGCCTGCAGCCTGAGCGCGACGTTCGACCATGACGGCGAGCCTTTGCATGCCCCGCCCGGGCTTGCCGGCCATGCGGATGATCGGGTTGGGCAAGGACACGGCCAGAAGAGCGGCCTGACGGCGAGTGAGCTTGGCGGCCGAGGTCTTGAAATGCCGCTGCGCGGCGGCGCCTGCTCCGTAGGTCTGCGGACCCATTTCGGCGACGTTGAGGTAGATTTCCATCATCCGCTTCTTCGACCAGACGAAATCGGCCCAGAGAGCGAGCGGCAATTCCAGTCCCTTGCGCAGAAAGGAGCGGCCATTCCACAAAAACAGGTTCTTGACCGTCTGCATGGGAATGGTGCTGGCGCCACGGGTAGGTTCTCCATCCAGCGCATCCTGCACCACGCCGCGCATCTGGTTCCAGTCGACGCCGCCATGGGCGCAGAACTGGCCGTCTTCGGACATCATGACAGAACGGACGAGGGTCGGCGAAATATCCTCGAATGCGGTCCACTGTCGGTCGTAGCCGCGCAGCAGGGCCAGATCGGCCACCATCAGTGTGGAGATCGGCCGGATGAACGGAATGGCGTATAAAAGGACGAGCAGATAGGGAAGAATCAGAAAAGCCGCGACGGCAAGGACGACCCGGCGCACAAACGGGTGCGAGAACATCCGCCTGTGACGGGATCGCGCCACCTGCCGCTCCTCTTCCGTGTTCTGCTGCTCGACTGGGCTTGCGTCCAAGATCGCACTCATTTGTCGCCTCTCGCCCGTTCTAGCGTTCAAGCCTGCCAAAAACCAGCCGCCTTGCCCCGTCATGCCCGTAAAACTGACGGTGATCCGAATATGACATTGCCAGCGCTTTTGTCGCATGTCAGATAGCGCGCATGACCCCACAACCCAGCACGTTCGCCTCGTCATTCGAAACCCGCCTGCGCGACAGCGCGATGGAAACGCAGGCTGCCCTCGTTGGGCTGCTCGAGGATGCCGCCCTGACGGACGAGACGGCACGGCCGCCGCGCCTGCTTGCTGCCATGCGTCACGGCACGCTCAACGGAGGCAAGCGCCTGCGGCCGTTTCTCGTGCGTGAAACCGCCGCCATGCTAGGGGGCGATGCTTCTGCTGCGTTGCGGGTCGGCGTGGCTTTGGAATGCCTTCATTGCTATTCGCTGATCCATGACGACCTTCCTGCCATGGACGACGACGATCTACGCCGCGGCCAGCCGACCGTGCACAAGGCCTTCGACGAGGCCACAGCAATCCTGGCCGGCGACGCGCTGCTGACCTATGCCTTTGATATCATCTGCGCACCGCAAACCGATCTCTCCGATCGCCAGAAGACGGAGCTTGTGCTCGCCTTGTCGCGCGCCGCCGGCATGGGCGGCATGGTCGGCGGGCAGATCCTCGACATCGAGGCTGAAAGCATCCGGCCGGATGAGGCCGGTATCGTCCAGCTTCAGGCCATGAAGACCGGCGCCCTTTTGCGTTTCGCCTGTGAAGCCGGCGCCATCGCCGCCGGGGCCGATGCTTCGCACCGCCAGAGAATGCGCCAATTCGGCGAGACGATCGGTCTGTCGTTCCAGCTTGCAGACGATCTTCTTGATGTCACCTCCGATGCCGTGACTCTCGGCAAGGCGGCGGGCAAGGATGCCGGCCGCGGCAAGGGCACGCTGGTAGCCCTGCATGGCATCGAATGGGCGGAAGAACGCCTCGATCGGCTGACGCAGGATGCCGAAAACCTGCTCTCGCCCTATGGCGAAAAGGCTGCCATATTGCGCGAAGCGGCACGTTTCATTGCCGATCGCAGCAACTGACGGGCCGGCATTGCGCTCAGCATGCCCGACCTTCCGAAGGGAGACAGCATGCCGGATATCTTCAGTTTCCTCTCCCTGATCTGGCCGGCATACATAGCCTATCTCATAGCCGTTCTCAGCCCCGGTCCCGCCAATTTCGCGATCATCGGCACGGCTATCTCGCAAGGGCGCCGAGCCGGTCTCGTCCTCGCGCTCGGTATCTTCTGCGGATCGCTGACCTGGGGTGTCTCGGCGGCACTCGGACTGGCAGCCCTCTTACGAACTTATGCCGTCGCGCTCGAGATCATCAAGGTCATCGGTGGCCTCTATCTGATCTATCTCGCCTTCAAAGCATATAAGTCCGCCCGGATGCCCCATGCCGTACCGGCAGGCGGGACCGCGCACACGAATTGCTCTGCCCGGCAGCTGTGGCTGCGGGGCTATGCCATCCACATTACCAATCCGAAGGCGATCTTTGCCTGGCTTGCGATCATGTCGCTGGGGCTTCCCGCTGATGCGCCTGCCTCGACGGTGGTGCTGATGCTTGGCATGTTCAGCACGTCGAGTTTCGTGGTTTTTACCGGTTATGCGTTGCTGTTTTCGACACGCCATGCACTACGCCTCTACACGGCTGCCAGGCGCTGGATCGAGGGTACGATGGCCGTCTTTTACGGTGTTGCCGGTGTGAAGCTGCTGACCAGCCGCATTTGACAGGAAACGTAAACGACGAAGGCCCCGTGCTCGGGAGGGAACACGAGGCCATTCTTGTTTGTAGGAACCGTCTGGTGTCAGTTCTGCTCGATCGGGGCGATCGCCACTTCGACGCGGCGGTTCTGGGCGCGCCCGTCCGGCGTCGCGTTGGTCGCGATCGGCTGAGAGGGACCAAAGCCCATGGTCGATATGCGCCGCTGATCGATGCCGCGGCTGCCGAGATAATTGGCGACCGACGCGGCGCGCCGCTCCGACAAGCCCTGATTATGCTGCAGGCTGCCGGTGGAATCGGTATGGCCATTGATGTCGATATAGGTCTTGCCGAACTTGTTGAGCACGATGGCGACCGAATCCAGCGTCCGGTAGAAGGGCGGGATGACCTGATCCTGATCAGTGGCAAAGGTGATGTTGGACGGCATGTTGAGGATGATGCGGTCGCCCTGGCGGGTCACAGAAACGCCGGTGCCCTGCAGTTCACGGCGCAGTTCGGCTTCCTGATTGTCCATGTAATTGCCGATGGCACCGCCGGCGAGACCGCCGATCGCGGCGCCGATAAGCGCGTTGCGGCCCTTGTTGCCGCCGCCGACCACGAGGCCCCCGAGTGCGCCCAAGCCGGCACCAATGGCAGCGCCGCCTGCCATGTTCGATGTCTTCTGTTCACCGGTATAAGGGTCAGTGGTCGTGCATGCGGAAAGATAGGTAGCGCAAAGCGCCACCAATGCGAATTTCTTGATCATTCGAATCGTAATCCCCGTCGTCTGAGATGGATGTCCCTTTGCCAAGAATTGCGGCGAAACGAGGAAAGAAGGCGTTAACCATGCGGCGCCGGAGGACGGATTGTCGCCGGTCCGCATTCACAATAACGGGAGCGCCGCACTATTCGGCAGCGGTTTCAGTCCGCTGGCCAAAACGCTGCTCGATATAATCCGCCACGAGTTTTTCGAAATCCGCGGCAATATTGGGGCCGCGTAGCGTCATTTCTTTCTTGCCGTCGATGAAAACCGGTGCGGCCGGCGTTTCACCCGTTCCCGGCAGCGAAATACCGATATCGGCATGCTTGCTTTCGCCCGGGCCGTTGACGATGCAGCCCATGACGGCGACGTTGAGCGCCTCGACGCCGGGATATTTTTCGCGCCAGATCGGCATGTTCTTGCGAATATCGTTCTGGATGTTCTGGGCCAGTTCTTGAAAGACGGTCGATGTGGTGCGGCCGCAGCCGGGACATGCGGCCACGACCGGAATGAACTGGCGAAAGCCCATGACCTGCAGGATTTCCTGGGCTACCTGAACTTCCTTGGTGCGGTCGCCGTTCGGCTCCGGCGTCAAAGACACACGGATCGTGTCGCCAATGCCGTGCTGAAGCACGTAGCCCATGGCAGCGGACGAGGCGACGATGCCCTTGGAACCCATGCCGGCTTCGGTGAGACCCAGATGCAGCGCATGGTTGGAGCGCTCCGCCAGCATGGAATAACAGGCGATCAGATCCTGCACCTGGCTGACTTTTGCCGACAGAATGATGCGGTTACGGGGCAGGCCGATCGATTCGGCGAGTTCAGCCGAGATCAGCGCCGATTGCACGATTGCCTCATGCATGACCTGACGCGCCGAAAGCGGCGAGCCCTGGGCGGCGTTGTGGTCCATCAGCGTGGTCAGCAGATCCTGGTCGAGCGACCCCCAGTTGACGCCGATACGCACCGGCTTGTCGTAGCGGATCGCCATCTCGATGATATCGGCGAACTGCTTGTCCTTCTTGTCCTTGAAACCGACATTGCCCGGGTTGATGCGGTATTTGGCCAGTGCCTCAGCGCAGGCCGGGTGATCGGCGAGCAGCTTGTGGCCGATATAATGGAAATCGCCGACAAGCGGCACGTCCATGCCCAGACGCAGCAGGCGTTCGCGTACCTTCGGCACGGCAGCAGCGCTTTCGTCACGGTCGACGGTGATGCGCACGATTTCCGAGCCGGCCTTATAGAGGGCGGCCACTTGCGCAACCGTCGCATCGACATCGGCGGTGTCGGTATTGGTCATGGACTGGACGACGACCGGCGCGCCGCCGCCGACGATCACGCCACCCACATCGACTGCAACAGTGGCGCGACGGGGCTTTGGATCATAATCGATGGGTGAGGACATCAAACGTCTCGATACCTTGGCTTGTTGGATCACTCAGGTGGATCATGGCATGCGCCTTGTCAACCTAAAGGCCCTTTAGTTTACCCTGTTGCGCTGCGAACGGCGAGCCCTCGCTGCTGCGTCAGTGATGTGCATTATCCGCATGGCGGGCGAGGGATGAAAATGCCATGGCGATGACGATCAGCATGGAAAGCCCGACGAAAATCAGGCCAAGACCGGTGTGGCGCGCAATGAAGCCGATCGCGGACGGCGCTACCAGAATGCCGGAATAGCCCATCGTCGTGACAATCGAAAGACCGACGCCCGGGGCCATGCCGGGCAGGTTGCCGGCCGCGGAAAAGGCGATCGGCACGATGTTGGAAATGCCGATGCCGCACAGGGCAAATCCGATGATGGCGATGGTAGAGTTGCCGGCAAAGCCAATGATCATCAGGCCGATGATGGCGATGGCGGCGCAGCCGCGCAATGTTTTGACTGCGCCAAGGCGGTCGCGGATCAGGTCGCCGGCAAAACGCATCAATGCCATGGTCAGCGAGAAGGCGGCAAAGGCGAAACCCGACAGCGTGGCCGAAGCGCCGAGTTCGTTGCGCATGTAAAGCGCGCCCCAATCGAGGATCGCGCCCTCCGGGATCATGCAGAACAGGGCGAGGACGCCGATCAGCCAGGGGAGGGGAGATCTTGGCAGGCCGCGGGGTCGGCTAGAAACATCCTCGTCGGGGTGAGGTGCGTCATGGAACACCAGCGGCCAGGCCGCTGCCACCATGATGGCGGCGGCGATGGTGACGATCACGGCATGCGTGCCCACACCGACATGGTCTATAAGGAAACCGCCGGTAGCCGCGCCGATCAGTCCGCCAAGGCTCCAGAAGGCGTGGCAGGACGACATGATGGCCCGGCGCATATGGCGTTCGACCGAAACCGCGTTGGCATTCATCGCCACATCCATGGCACCGATCAGCCCGCCGAACAGAAAGATGGCGACGCCGCCCAGCCAGACATTGCCGACAAAGGTCAGGGTGAGCAGACACGGCGTCAGCAGCACGGCGGCAAACCGCGTGACAGTGCTAGAGCCGAATCGCGCGATCTGACTACCCGCAACCGGCATCATTGCCAGCGAGCCGAGGCCGAACACCAGAATCATGACGCCGAGCGTCGCTTCGTCGAGGCTCAATCGTGCGGCAAATTCCGGGATTTTCGGTGCCCAGGCACCCATCATGAAGCCGTTCATCAGAAACAACAGGGCGACACCGATGCGTTCGCGCGTCACGACGGGGGCGGAGGCCCTCGTCACTAGGTCCAGGCTCTTGTCCATATCCATCCTCCCGCTCAAGCGTGCCGGCATCAAACCGACAGCGCGACCACATGCGCGCCCGCTCCGTTCGCAGCAAGACGGTTGCTTTTATTCACAGATAACCTAGAGCGGTTCGCTGTTAAATGGAAACCGTTTCGGTACCCGTTTTGTCGCCAATCCGACGGCAAAATATCGGCCCTTTCGGTCCTGGAGCGCCGAAGGACCTGTTTTCATTTGATCGTCACCCGCTGTGAAGCGCAGAAGCCACAACCCATATGAGGCGCTCATGTCGGCCGCGGCCCCCATCAGATCCAGCATCGCCGCCGGCGTCGTGCTAATCAGCGCATCCTATCTCCTGTTCACCGTGCACGATGCCGTGGTGAAGCTTCTGGTCGCCGATTTCAGCGTCTGGCAGATCATCTTCGTGCGCAGCGTCACGATCGTGATCGGCTGCCTAGTCGTCGGGGGGCGCAGTTTGCCGGCCCGGGCACTGCGCACGCCGATCATGCTGCCGATGGCGGTGCGCAGCGTGTTCCTTCTCACCGCATGGTTTTCCTTCTATACGGCGGCAAAATCGCTGCAGCTGGCGGAAATGACGACGCTCTATTACGCCTCACCGGTCGTCGCCACCCTGCTTGCCATCCCGATTCTCAAGGAAAAGGTGCCGGCGCAACGCTGGGCGGCAATCATACTGGGGTTCGTCGGGGTCTTCATCGCCAGCAATCCGGTCGGGCTTACGGTATCCTTGCCTGTCGGCCTGGCGCTGCTAGCTGCCGTGCTGTGGGCAGGCGGCAGCGTTCTGTTGCGCAAGACGGCCATGAACGAACCTACCATCGTGCAAATGACGCTGACCAACACATTCTTTGTGCTGATGACGTTTGCGATGGCCTATTATAACTGGCGCCCGGTCGCACTGGAAACCGGACTGCTTCTGCTGGTGGTCGGGCTGATCGGCGCTGGGGCGCAGGCGACCCTCTTCGAGGCGATGCGCCGGGCGCCGGTTTCGGTTCTGGCACCGTTCGAATATTCGTCGCTGATCTGGTCTTTCCTGATCGGCTATCTCATCTGGCACGATTTCCCGACCAGCAATGTCGCCATCGGCGCGTTGCTCATTCTCCTGGCCGGGCTGGTGATCGTCTACAGCGAAAGACTGGCGGCGCGGCGATATCGGCTCGGCAAGCCAGACGAGGCGGTCGACGGCTGACCACCGTACCGCCGGTTCCGGCCTCTGCGCCGTTAGTCAGCGTAGACGATCAGCAGATCCTTGGCATCGATCTGGTCGCCAGCCTTGACCAGCACTTCGGCAATCATCCCGTCCTTTTCGGCATGCAGCGCGGTTTCCATCTTCATCGCCTCAATGGAAATGAGCACATCACCCGCCTGCACCGTCTGGCCGGCTGACACGGCAACGGTCGAAACCACGCCCGGCATCGGCGCGCCAAGATGGGCCGCGTTGCCGCCCTCGGCCTTGCGGCGGATCGCGCTGGCAGACGTGCGGTTGCGATCCGGCACCTTGATGCGACGCGGTTGGCCGTTCAGTTCGAAGAATACCGTCACCATCCCTTGCGCGTCGGGCGCGCTCGCGGCCTGGTTGACGATGACAAGCGTCTTGCCCTTCTCGATATCGGCCAGCAGTTCCTCGCCATCCGCCATCCCGTAGAAGAACGCAGGGGTCGGCAGAACGGAAACCGGACCATAGGTGTCGGAGGCCAGTGCGAAGTCGGTAAAGACTTTCGGATACATCAGGTATGAGGCGAATTCGAAGTCATCGACCTTGCGTTCCAGCTTCGTCTCGATATCGCTGCGTTCCTGATCGAGATCGGCGTCCGCCAGAAGCGAGCCGGGCACGTCCGTGTAGGGTTTGTCGCCTTTCAAAGCCTTCTTCTGGATCGCTGCCGGCCATCCGCCCGGAGGCTGGCCGAGATCGCCCTTCAGCATGGCGACGACCGAATCCGGGAAGGCGATGTCCTTGGCCGGGTTTTCGACATCGGCAACGGTCAAGTCCTGGCTCACCATCATCAGCGCCATGTCGCCGACGACCTTGGAGGACGGCGTGACCTTGACGATATCGCCGAACATCTGGTTCACGTCGGCATAGGTCTGGGCGACCTTGTGCCACTTGGTTTCCAGTCCCAGTGAACGTGCCTGTTCCTTGAGATTGGTGAACTGGCCGCCCGGCATTTCATGCAGATAGACTTCCGAAGCCGGTCCCTTCAGATCGCTTTCGAAGGCGGCGTACTGGCCGCGCACCGCTTCCCAGTAGAACGAGATTTTCCGGATCCATTCCGGATCGAGGCCTGAATCGCGCTCGGTGCCGGACAGTGCTTCGACGATCGAGCCGAGGCAGGGCTGCGACGTGTTGCCCGAGAACGCGTCCATGGCCGCATCGACCACGTCGACACCGGCTTCCACGGCGGCAAGCACGGTGGCTGCCGAAATGCCGGATGTATCATGGGTGTGGAAATGGATCGGCAGTGCAGTTTCCTGACGCAGCGCCGTAAACAGGGTGTGGGCGGCAGCCGGTTTCAGCAGGCCTGCCATGTCCTTTACGGCGATGATATGGGCGCCAGCCTTTTCGAGGTCCTGCGCCAGCGCGACGTAATATTTAAGGTCGTATTTGGGGCGCGCTGCATTGGTCAGATCGCCGGTATAGCAGATCGCCGCTTCGCAGAGCTTGTTTTCCTCCTGCACGGCATCCATGGATACGCGCATGTTGTCGACCCAGTTCAGGCAGTCGAACACGCGGAAGAGATCGATGCCGCCTCTGGCTGCCTGACGGACAAAATATTTGACGACGTTGTCGGGATAGTTCTTGTAGCCGACCCCATTGGCGCCGCGCAGCAGCATCTGCAGCAGAAGGTTCGGCGCACCGCCGCGGATCAGTGACAGGCGCTCCCATGGGTCTTCGGTCAGGAACCGCATCGAGACGTCGAAGGTCGCGCCGCCCCAGCATTCCAGCGAGAACAGATTGGGCAGAGCACGGGCATAGACATCGGCGATGCGGGCGATGTCATGGGTGCGCATGCGCGTGGCCAGAAGCGATTGGTGCCCGTCGCGCATGGTCGTATCGGTGATCAGGACGCGATCATGTCCACGCATCCATTCGGCAAATTTCCGCGGCCCGAGTTCGTCGAGCTTCTGTCTGCTACCGCTCTGGATCTCCTCTTCGACATGGGGGAGGATCGGTTTCGCGGCGTTGGCGGATGGCGTCGGCCGGCCCTTGGTTTCCGGATGGCCGTTGACGGTCACGTCGGCGAGATAGGTCAACAGTTTCGTTGCGCGGTCCTGTCGCTTTACCTGCTCGAACAGTTCCGGGGTCGTATCGATGAAGCGTGTGGTGTAGGAGTTATCGCGGAATTTCTCGTGGCCGATGATCGCCTCGAGGAAGGTCAGGTTGGTGGCGACGCCGCGGATGCGGAATTCGCGCAGGGCGCGGTCCATCCGGCTGATCGCTTCCTGAGGGGTGGAGCCCGATGCCGTCACCTTCACCAGAAGCGGGTCGTAAAAGCGGGTGATGATTGCCCCGGTATAGGCCGTGCCGCCATCGAGACGGATGCCAAAACCGGCGGCAGACCGATAGGCGGTGATGCGGCCGTAATCCGGGATGAAATTCTGTTCCGGGTCCTCGGTGGTGATGCGGCATTGCAGGGCATGGCCGTTGAGACGGATATTTCCCTGCGCCGGGACGCCGGATTCCGGCGTGCCGATGGCGGCGCCTTCGAGGATGTGGATCTGCGCCTTGACGATATCGATGCCGGTGACGACTTCGGTCACGGTATGCTCGACCTGGATGCGCGGATTGACTTCGATGAAGTAGAATTTGCCGGTCTCGGCATCCATCAGATATTCGACCGTGCCGGCGCCGACATAGTTCGTGGCCTTGGCGATCTTCAGCGAATAGTTCGCCAGTTCTTGCCTTTGTGCCTCGGAGAGGTAAGGGGCCGGCGCGCGCTCGACGACTTTCTGGTTTCGGCGCTGGATGGAACAATCGCGCTCGAACAGATGAACGACATTGCCATGCGTGTCGCCGAGAATCTGGCTTTCGACATGGCGGGCGCGCTCCACCAGTTTTTCGAGATAGACCTCGTCCTTGCCGAAGGCGGCTTTCGCCTCCCGCTTGGCCTCGACAACTTCCCTTGCGAGATCCTTCGGATCACGGATGGCACGCATGCCGCGTCCGCCGCCACCCCAGGAGGCTTTCAGCATCACCGGGTAACCGATTTCCTCGGCCATTTGCGCAACCTGCGCCATATCCTCGGGCAGCGGTTCGGTGGCGGGTACGACCGGCACGCCAACCGAGATGGCAAGAGTGCGGGCCGCCACCTTGTTGCCGAGCTGGCGCATCGTGTCGGGTCGCGGGCCGATGAAGATAATGCCGGCGGCATCGCAGGCATCGACGAATTCCGGGCTTTCCGACAGGAGACCGTACCCCGGATGGATCGCATCGGCACCGGACAGTTTTGCCACCCGGATAACTTCCGGGATCGAAAGATAGCTCTCGATCGGCCCAAGGTCCTTTTCCAGATGCGGCCCGCGGCCGACCTGGTAGCTTTCATCCGCCTTGAAACGGTGCAACGAAAGCTTGTCCTCTTCCGCCCAGATGGCGACCGTTTTTATTCCGAGCTCGTTGGCGGCACGAAAAACACGGATCGCGATTTCGGATCGGTTGGCAACAAGGATTTTCGAGATCGGCAAGACTGTCTCCCATCGTACTTGCGATATGCTGCGACCGCGAGACGATCACTAATAGCCTGCCGGATCAAGTCCAATCTCTTACGCAACCGACCTCTACGGTCTCAGGAAACCAGTCCCAGCCGAAAGGCGATGGCGACGACATGCTGCCGGTTGCTGGCCTCGAATTTTTCCTGAATGGCGTTGATATACCAATCCACCGTGTGGTTCGAAATGCTCAGCGCCTTGGCGATCTCGTGTGAAGTCATGCCTTCAGCGAGAAGATGCAGAACCTCTGTCTCTCGACGGGTCAGGGTAGTCTCGACCGATTTGATCGCTTCGAAATGCGAGGCCTTTCCGGTCAATTCCAGGCTGCGCCAGAACATTTTCTTGGCGGCCGCATCGAACATCGTCATCTCGGCCGGCGACAGATCGATGAACTGGCCGCCGATGCTGACATGACCGAGAAGGCCGTTGCGACCATGGACTGGAAACGTGTAGCCGTCATTGAGGCCCGAGCGCGAGGCATCCTGCATCATCCGCTGGATACGCTTGCGGTTGGGATCGCTTCTGAACATGCTGATGGCCTCGCGCCAGCGAAACGGGCGTTGTGCCACGGCCAGCATGCGAATGGTGGGATCGACGAGACCGAATTTCTTGGCCGCATAGGTTTCCTGCCAGCCTTCCGGCCAGCGCCCCCATAGAACGGTACTTTCGAGATAGCCGAGCGTCTGGGATTTCATCCAGATGCCGTAATAGCTGAAACCGTAATTCTTCAGCACCGCCTCGAATTCCGCCGCCAGTTCTGTCTGGTTTTTTGCCTCTTGGGCCAAGACCAAAAATTGTAAAATCGAGTGAACTGTCACTCTAGCCCCCCGGCAACAGATAAAATCGCACGCTTGTTCTCAGACAATTCCGCCTCGCTGACCATCTCGCAATCCATAGTCAGATCGGTTTCTTAGCAATGGTTAAGGATAGAGCGCGAAATCTTGCATTCTAATAAGAGCATGAATCGTATTTCTACCCTGATTGTCCACCGTAAAATCCGATCGCGGTTAAGGCCCGAGGAACAAACGAGGAATACGTAGAAGTAACCGATTCGTCGCCTCTTCGTTCCTATGCTGTTCCGTCCTGCTTTCCCGCTTAGGGTGTTAGCCTCGAAGAGACCATGCGGCTGCGATGCCGGAGGCTGCCGGGGAGAAACGGCTTGCGTTTGGCTAATACTATCGCCATGTGTGACGGGCGTCCGGGGATCATATGCCCGGCGACCTTGTGATTAGTGCGGACTTTTGTCTTGAACGTTCAGCCCACGATATTGAGTGGCCGCGGTGTGACTGCGGTTCTCGGACCAACCAATACCGGCAAGACGCATTTTGCGATCGAACGCATGGTGGCGCACGGATCGGGCGTCATAGGCCTGCCGCTGCGCCTTCTGGCGCGCGAGGTTTACAGCCGGCTGGTGGAAAAAGTCGGGCACCATAATGTCGCACTGGTGACCGGCGAGGAAAAGATCACGCCGCATATGGCCCGTTTCTCCGTCTGCACGGTTGAGGCCATGCCGCGCGAAACCAAGGCTGCCTTCGTCGCCATCGATGAGGTGCAACTGGCGGGCGATCTTGAGCGCGGACATATCTTCACGGATCGTCTCCTGCATCTGCGCGGCCGCGAGGAAACGCTTCTGCTTGGTGCCGCAACCATGCGGCCGATCCTGGAAAAACTGCTGCCCGGCATCACCGTTGTCGAGCGTCCGCGTCTGTCGCAGCTTTTTTACTCCGGCCAGAAGAAGATCACCCGTCTGCCGCAGCGCACCGCCATCGTCGCTTTTTCTGCCGACGAGGTTTACGCGATCGCCGAATTGATCCGTCGCCAGCGCGGTGGTGCTGCCGTCGTGCTCGGCGCGCTTTCCCCGCGCACCCGCAACGCCCAGGTCGGCCTCTACCAGTCCGGCGATGTCGAATATCTGGTAGCGACGGATGCGATCGGCATGGGTCTTAATCTCGATGTCGATCACGTCGCCTTCGCACAGGATCGAAAGTTCGACGGTTTCCAGTTCCGCAATCTCAATCCGTCGGAAATGGCGCAGATTGCCGGTCGCGCCGGCCGCCACCTGCGCGACGGCACGTTTGGCGTAACCGGCCAGGTGCAGCCTTTTGACGAGGAGCTGGTGGAACGGATCGAAAGCCACCGGTTCGACAGCGTGAAAGTGCTGCAGTGGCGCTCCAAGCAGCTCGACTTCTCTTCGCTGCGCGATCTGCGCAACAGCCTCGATGCCGCTCCCGCCGTACAGGGCCTGACGCGCGCCCTTCCCGCAACCGACAGCCAGGCGCTGGATCACCTTTCGCGATATGCCGAGATCAAGGACCTGGCGACGACGCCCCAGCGCGTCGAAACGCTGTGGGACGCCTGTGCGCTTCCCGATTACCGGCGCATCGCGCCGGCGCAGCATGCTGACCTCATTTCGACGCTTTTTTCCGATCTTGTGCGCCATGGCGCGGTCAATGAAGATTTCATGGCCGAGCAGGTGAAGAGGGCGGACCGAACCGAAGGCGAGATCGACACGCTTTCGGCGCGAATCGCCCAAATCAGGACCTGGACCTATGTTTCAAATCGTCCGGGTTGGTTGGCGCATCCGACACACTGGCAAGAAAAGACACGGGAAATCGAAGATAGGTTGTCCGACGCGCTACATGAAAGGTTGACGAAACGCTTTGTTGATCGCAGGACATCTGTGCTCATGAAGCGCCTGAGAGAGAATGCGATGCTGGAAGCAGAAATTAGTGTAAATGGCGACGTTTTCGTCGAGGGACATCACGTCGGACAACTCGCCGGTTTCCGGTTCACAGCCGTCTCCGGGACGGATGGGCCGGATGCCAAGGCTGTTCAGGCTGCTGCGCAAAAAGCATTGGCGTTGGAATTCGAAGCCCGCGCCGCGCGTCTTTACGCCAGCGGCAATGGCGACCTCGCGCTCGGGTCCGACGGTTTCGTCCGCTGGCTTGGCGATCCGGTGGCGCGCCTTGCGGAAAGCGACCACGTCATGCGTCCGCGCGTCATTCTTCTGTCCGACGAGCAACTGACCGGCGGCGCCCGCGACCATGCGGCCGCGCGTATCGAGCGCTTCGTCAATCATCACATCGCAACGGTGCTGAAGCCGCTCGACGACCTGTCGCGGGCGGAGGACCTGCAGGGTATCGCCAAGGGGTTGGCCTTCCAGATCGTCGAAAATCTCGGCGTGCTCTTCCGTCGTGACGTTGCCGACGACGTCAAGTCGCTGGATCAGGAAGGCCGTGCGTCGATGCGCCGTTATGGCGTGCGTTTCGGCGCCTATCACATTTTCATGCCGGCGCTGCTGAAGCCGGCTCCGGCTGAACTCATCACGCTGCTCTGGGCGCTCAAGAACGATGGTCTCGACAAGCCGGGTTACGGAGAACTCATTCCGGCACTCGCGGCAGGGCGCACCTCGGTCGTAGCCGACGCCTCCTATGAGCGGATGTTCTATCGTCTGGCCGGTTTCCGTTTCCTCGGCAAGCGCGCCGTGCGCATCGACATCCTTGAACGCCTCGCCGATCTCATTCGTCCGCTTCTGCAGTGGAAGCCCGGGCAGCCGCGTCCGGAAGGCGCATATGACGGCCGCCGCTTCACCACCACGACGGCAATGCTTTCCATCCTCGGCGCCACCGCCGACGATATGGAAGAAATTCTCAAGGGTCTCGGTTACCGCGCCGACGCCGTGAAGGCCGAGGAGGCTGCAGCCTTCCTCGCAGGCGAAGACAGCAAGACCGCCGACGCTGGGGCATCCGTTGCCACGGCATCCGAACCGGAAGCCGAGGCCGTCGCCGCGGAGGAAAACGCCGCCGTTTCGCCTGAAGCCGCTCCCGTCGAAACGCAGGCGGATACGGCGCAGGTGGAGGCCGGTGCCGAAGCCACTGAGCCGTCGCCGGAGGCTTCCGCCGACGTCGCTTCGGTTGCCGGCACGGAAGCGCCCGCCGATACCACGCCAACGGCCGAAACGCCTGCCGCGGAACCTCAGGCTGCAGCGGAAGAGCCGAAGCCGGTTCTCCTGTGGCGTCCGGGTGGCGGCCGCAGTGAACAACAGCGTGGCGGCCGTCCGCAGGGTGAACGCCGCGGACATGGTCAACATACCCGTGGTGGCAAAGGACAGGCGGAAGGCGGCCAACAGCGCCGCGACAACCGTCGTGGCGGCGAAGGCCGCGGCAATGAAGGTCGCAGCGAGCAGGAAGGGCGGGGTCGTGACGGTGGCAAGCCGAACCGCGGCGATCGTCGTCTCGACAATCGTGGTGGCGATCGTCCGCCGCGCGGCGAGCGTCCGGACCGAAACGACCGGAACGAGCGGCATAAGTCGTCGCAGCAGCCGGCCCGGTTCGAGGCCCGTCCTCCTCGCAAGGAAAAGCCGCTGGACCCGGATTCGCCTTTCGCAAAGCTGGCTGCTCTCAAGGAGCAGCTGAAGAAGTGACGCCATGAGTGAAAAGCCAGGCGGAGATCTGCGTCAACGCATCGACAAATGGCTTTTCTTCACGCGCATGGCCAAGTCGCGGTCGTTGGCGCAGGCTCTGCTCAGCGCAGGACATGTGCGCGTCAACGGTCTTGCGATCCGTAAGCCCAGTTTTGACGTCAAGGTCGGCGACAGGGTCGAGCTGACACTGGAGCGGCGGGATGTCATTCTCGTCGTGAGGGGTGCCGGACAGCGCCGGGGTCCTTACGAGGAAGCCAAGGAACTTTACCAGGATCTGACGCCGCCGCGTGAAGTCACGGAGCGGCTGTCGGCGTTTGAGCAGGCGCAGCGCGCGCCCGGCAGCGGCCGTCCGACCAAAAAGGAGCGTCGGGAAACGGACAGGCTGTTTCCCGACATCGGGGGATCCGAAGGCGATTGGCCCAACGATTAGAATAAGCCGCTGCTCGGCGCCACGTTTTTGGAAAGCTTTATCCTTGCTAACCCGCCGCAAAGGCTTTACCTGACGTTCGAAACAGCCGGATAGCCCGCCTCTGTCGTTCCAGCGGTCGCGTTGTCCTCGTCCGGCCCCAGGGCCCGACCATTGCCGATATCGGGTTCCTGACCAACGCATTGATCTGGAGTGCCTCATGACTTACGTCGTGACCGATAACTGCATTCGCTGCAAATATACCGACTGCGTCGAAGTCTGCCCGGTCGATTGCTTTTATGAAGGCGAGAACTTTCTTGTCATTCATCCCGACGAGTGCATCGACTGCGGCGTCTGCGAGCCGGAATGTCCTGCCGAAGCGATCAAGCCGGATACCGAGCCTGGCCTCGACAAGTGGCTCAAGGTGAATGCCGAGTATGCGCAGGTCTGGCCCAATATCACCATCAAGCGTGATGCTATGCCGGAAGCCAAGGAAATGGACGGCGTTGCCGACAAGTTCGAACAGTTCTTTTCGGCGGAGCCGGGCTCCGGCGACTGAGGGCGGGAACGCGCGCGTCTCCGGCGCGCGTGCCGTCGTTGAGGCCTGAACGGGGACACGCTTACGTCCACCGCCGGACCCTCGTGGGGTGATTCGGCGTTGTTTCTGCGCAACGATAAAGCAAATCGTTGATTTCCGCGTATTTTTGTGGTAGACATCCAATACTGTTCCACAAAGCGGCATGCGTGTGCCCTGAAAACATCACGAAAATAGCACGTCCCCTTCGCGCGATCCCGTGAGTTGCCCTCAAGTCCGGGTGTCGATCGCAGATGTGTTCCTGTTGTTTTTTGGCGCGCGCTTCGAGCGGACCAGTAATGGAGTCACCCGACGGTTCCCCCGTCTCATCCGGGCCTGACTGACCCGGCCCTGGCAAAAATGCCGGGAGCGTAACAGGGAGTGTATTGTAAGAATGACGACCCAGCAGAAAAAATCTTCAGCGCGCCACGGCTTCAAGACTGGTGAATCCATTGTCTATCCGGCGCATGGAGTGGGCACGATATCCGCAATCGAGGAGCAGGAAGTGGCGGGCATGAAGCTCGAACTTTTCGTCATCGATTTCGAGAAGGACAAGATGCGCCTCAAGGTGCCGGTCGCCAAGGCCGTCAGTATCGGCATGCGCAAGCTTTCCGAAACGGACTTCGTCGAACGTGCCTTGAAGGTCGTTCAGGGCAAGGCTCGCGTCAAGCGCACCATGTGGTCGCGTCGCGCCCAGGAATATGATGCGAAGATCAATTCCGGCGACCTGATCTCGATTGCGGAAGTTGTCCGCGATCTTTATCGCGCTGAAAATCAGCCGGAACAGTCCTATTCGGAACGTCAGCTGTACGAAGCTGCGCTCGATCGCATGGCCCGCGAAATCGCCGCCGTCAACAAGATGTCGGATACGGAGTCCGTCCGTCTGATCGAGACCAACCTCGCCAAGGGTCCCAAGCGCGGCAAGTCCGTCGAAGAGGACGAGGCTCCGGAAGAGGAAGCGGCCTGATCAGGACGTGCTTCGCGAATTCAAAGAACCCGGCTCTGCCGGGTTTTTTTATTGGAACCAATCGCATTCCCGCGCGTTAACCCGCCGGAACGGCGCTCTGATGTCTCGTCATGGGGCCGTTTCAGCCACGGGGACGGGGTCATCTGCCTATCCCCCTAGACGAGCGAATAACGAGGGGTGCAACGACGCCACGATTTCACGCCGAAGCGCCAGTTCTCGGAACTCCAGGGTCCTGATACTGCGCTGATCCCGTAAAGTCGCGACATCCTTGCCGGATCAACTTGTTTCAAGGAGACCGTGATGAATGCCATGTCCGCAGACCGCAATATGATCAAGATCGCCATGTCGGCGCCCTATCTGGCGCGCGAGGAAGAAAGAGACCTCGCCGTGCGCTGGAAGGACGATCAGGACCAAGACGCTCGCAACCAGATTGCGCTCGCCCATATGCGCCTCGTCATTGCCATGGCATCGAAGTTTCGCGGCTTCGGGCTTCCCATGAGCGACCTTGTTCAAGAAGGCTATGTAGGGCTGCTGGAAGCGGCGGCAAGGTTTGAGCCGGCGCGTGACGTTCGTTTCTCCACCTATGCCAGCTGGTGGATTCGCGCCTCGATGCAGGACTACATCCTTCGCAACTGGTCGATCGTGCGCGGCGGAACCAGCTCCGCCCAAAAGGCGCTGTTCTTCAACCTGCGTCGCCTGCGTGCCAAGCTCGCGCGCGGCGACAGCAATCTTACGGCCCGTGCCATTCACGAGGAAATCGCCGTTGCGCTCGGCGTCAGCGTTGCCGACGTCCAGACGATGGATGCACGCCTGTCCGGCAATGACGCCTCGCTGCAGGCACCGTCGATTGCCGGAGACAACGACAGCGGCGAACGGCTCGACATGCTCGAAAGCGCCGAACCGCTGCCGGACGAGCAGGTCTCGGGCATGATCGACGGCGAGCGCCGCCTCAAATGGCTGCAAGGCGCCCTGACCAAGCTCAACGACCGCGAGAAAAAGATCATCCGCGCCCGCCGCCTGACCGATGACGGCGCCACGCTGGAGGCCCTCGGTGCGGAACTGGGAATTTCCAAGGAACGCGTGCGCCAGATCGAAAGCCGGGCGATCGAAAAGCTCAAATCGGCACTGGTTACCATGAACCCGCAAATGGCTGCGGCGTCCTGATTGGTCGCAGCAGCCATTTGAGCGCGCCAACGAAGTCGGTGGTGCAGGGAAGGCGGAACGTTTTCAACGAGCCGGCCTGATCCCTAAGGCGGGACGGCCTCAGTCGTCCGTCTTTGTCTCGCTCAAGGCCGCTGAAACGCCGAGTCCCTCCGGCCGCGATGTCCCATGGACGTAAACGCCGGTCCGGCGTGGATAGTGCAGTGGGGTGCAACCCGTTATTCCGAGATGATCTTGACTTTTTGACCGGCCGAGACGGTGGCACTGGCCGGCAGCGCATTGATCAGCTTGAACAGGTCGAGCTTGCGGTCGGTACCCATCATGCGGGCGGCAAGGCTCGCAATCGTGTCATTGGCACCGACAGTCACCACGCGGACGCGCAGCGGCTTGAGGCTGGCAATCTCCTGCGCGGTCATGCGGCGAAAACTTTGCCGCAGGATTTCGGCGGTCGGCTGCAAGGTGGTGCTGCCCTTCGGCACGGCGGTCAGGAAGCGGAAAATCTGCTTGTCGATGCGGATGACGGTAACATCGAAATCCCAGCGTTCGGCGCTGGCGCGGGCAGTGACCGCCGGCAGACCATTAACGGTGATTTCCCGAACGGTTTCGGGCAACAGACCCGCCACCCAGCCGCTGGTCATGTAATTGGTCAAAGTGCCGGTATCGCCTGCGGCCACGCCATCGAACCTGATGGCGGTCTCGTTGGGGCCCGTCGCCAGCACGGCTTCGACCTTGTTGTCGATGCGGAAACCTTCCGGCACATCGAAACGAATGCCCAACTCGCCATGCAGGAAGGTTTCGTTGCGGACATAGCCTTCTTCGGGACTGTCGCCGTAGAGCAGGCCGTCAATGCCGGCAAGGTAATAGTCGCGGCCACGATCCCCGACGGTGCCTTCCTGGCCGAAATTACGGGCGTGCTGGCGCGCCAGTTCGACGCGCTGCGGTGCGTTCGGGTGGCTGGAGAGGAAGTCGAGACTCTGGTCGTTGTCAGGATCTACCGCCGAAAACCGGGCATAGGCAGCCATGGAATCAAGGAAGCGTGGCGAGGCATAGGGATCGTAACCCGCCTCGCCCAGCATGCGCACGCCAATCACGTCCGCCTGCAGTTCCTGCTGGCGCGAAAACGCGGCGAGCCTCAGCTTGCCACGCGCAAGCGCCGCCTTGCCGGCAAGATCACTTGAGAGAACTTCGGCAACGACGCGGCTGGCAATCACTTCCGCCTCTTCGCGCTTTTGCCGCTCAATGCCGTGATTGGCCGTCACGTGGCCCATTTCGTGCGAAAGCACGGCCGCGACTTCGGATGCGTCGTTGGCCAGTGCCAGAAGACCACGGGTTACGTAGAGATAACCGCCGGGGAGGGCAAAGGCGTTGATCGCCGGGGAATTGAGGATGGTGATGCGAAAGGACTGATTCGGGTTTTCCGAAACGGCCGTCAGCGCGCCGGCGATCCGGGCAACGATGCGTTCTGTCTTGGCATCATGATATTCGCCGCCATAGCTTGCCACAATGCGCGGATGCTCGCGTGCGCCCATCTGGGCCCGCGGGTCGTTTTTTTGCACTTCGTCGACAATCTGCGGATTGGACGAGGGCGAGACATTGGCCTGATAGGTCTGGTCAAGGATCGATTGGCAGGCGGATAGGGCCGTGGCGCCGGCCAGCAGCAGGCACGATGCGGCCAGCCGCAGTCGCGTCGATGCGGGCGCATCAAGCTGTCTTTCGCTGGTCCTTCCGTCGGTCATGTCTCTCGCCGCGTTGCCTACCGTCATCTGCCCAAGCCTGTAGCAGCAGGCGTCTCTGTCGGGCCATCATGACCTAACCTTCGAAACCTGCCAAACAGCAAAGTCCACTTAGCTGATTTTGCGTGCTGCATGCACGAATATCCATGGAAATAGAAAGAAGCCAAGCTTTTGCAAGGAATTATCAATCCGTCATCATTCGGATAGCGGACTTGGCATCAGGCCACGTCCAAATTGTGGCACGCCGCCCATCGGTTCTTCACAGGGTCAGGAACGCGGCGAGACCTGGTACATCGCCGCGCGTCAGGAAACTGGCGATATCCGCCTGCAGACGCACTTCTCCGGCCTCGATGAAAATCGCATGATCGGCCAGATGACGCAGGGTTCCGCTGTCATGGGTCACGATCGCGACCGTGTTGCCGGTCTCGCGGTGAAGGTCAAGCAGTAGGTCTGCCATGGTCTGGCGCAGGGCGGGGTCGAGCGCCGCGAAGGGTTCGTCAAGCAGCAGCACGGGACGTCGGCGCACCAGAGCGCGGGCGAAAGCCGCCCGCTGCCGTTCGCCGCCAGACAGCGTGCCGGGATAGCGTTTGTCAAAACCCTTCAGCCCCACCCGCTCCAGCGCTTCTCCGATGCGCTCGCGGTCCTCTTTGCCCAATTTCAGCGCGGGACTGATGCCAAGGCCGATATTGCTGAAGAGGTCGAGATGGGCAAACAGGTTGTTGTCTTGAAAGACCAGCGATAGCGGTCGGGCCGAGGGATGCAGACCCTGCACATCGCGTCCGCCGATCGCGATCCTACCCGCATCCGGTGTCTCGAAACCGGCGACGAGATTGAGCAGCGTCGATTTGCCGGAGCCCGATGGACCGGTGATGGCGGTGATTGCACCGCCGGGCAGGGTGCAGTCGAAGCGGAACTTTTGCGCACCGAGCGTCAGGGCAACATTGGCAAGTCGCACGTCGGCTATCTCGCCGGCGGTCGTCATGATCATGCCGTTCGCTGGGCTCATCGCGTTCCTGACCTGTTGTCTTTCTTGTGGCTGCGCCCTGCCGTACCCGCGACTGTCAAGGCAAGGCACAAACAGGCAAGGATCAGCGCCAGCCCGTCGGCATCGGCGGTGCGGTAGCTCCCCAGGCGGCTATAGACGAGCCAGGGCAAGGTCACCAGATCCTGCGATCCGAACAGCGCGACGGCTCCCAGATCGCCGAGCGACAGAGCCATGGCGAAGGAAAACGCCGTTGCCATCGGCGCTGCCAGAAGCGGCAGGTCAATCAGCCGTAGTCGCGCGAGGCCATTAACGCCCAGATTGGCAGCCAGTTTCGCCGTCCTTTGCCTATGGCTTTCGAAAGCAGGCGACAGAACCCGCATGGCGAAGGGAAGCGCCATGAGGGCGTTGATGAGCACGACCAGGAAAGGTGCGAAAGACGGCAGGTTGCCAAAGGGTCGAAGCAGCAGGAACCAGCCGGTTCCAATAATGACCGGTGGCACGAGAAGAACGAGCGACGACAGGCTTGCGAGGGCCATGGAAAAGCCCCGTGCCGCAATATCGGGTCGGCGCGGGTCTGCAAGCGCCGCGCGTGCCTCAATGATGGCGACGGCCGCCATTAGGCAGAGCAACGCGGCAAGCCCGGCGATCCAGACGCTGGTCCATGCTGCTTTCCAGAAAACAGGCGCGGTCAACAATCGGCCAAGGTCTGCCGCGAGCCCGGCCATGACGATCGAGGCAAGTGGCAGACCCAGAAAGACAATGGCGACGCCGATGATGGTGCCGTCCCAGATCCGCGGAGTAACGCCGGCGCCATCGAAGCGTTTCGCCCGGCGCCCTGTGAAAGTGCCGTCATTCCCGGATTTCGGCAACAGCGCCATCAGCGAAAGGATCGATGCCGTGACCGCGATCTGCAGCAGCGCCAGCGCAATCGCGCGCTGGGGATCGAAATCGAACCGTAGCGACTGATAGATCGCCACTTCCAACGTCGTTGCCGCCGGTCCGCCGCCGAGTACCAAAACAAGGGTAAAGCTGGTGGCGCAGAGCATGAACACCAATCCGGCGATGCCGGCCAAAGGTCGTCTGATCGCTGGCCATTCGACGAACCGGAAGATCGAAAGGCCCGACATGCCGAGGCCGGCCGAAAGTCGCCAATATTCGGGGGGCAGTTGCTCCAGACTGGCCAGCATCAGCCGGGCGGCAAGCGGCAGGTTGAAGAAAACATGCGCGATCAGGATGCCGCTCAAGCCGTAGATGCCGAGCGGTTCCGCTCCACCGATCAGCGAAAGGCCGCTGTTGAGCATGCCGGCACGGCCCCAGACGCCGATCAGTCCGAGAGCGCCGATCAGGACCGGCAGACCCATCGGCACTGCCATGAGCCGGATGATCCAGATCCGGCCGGCAAAATCGGCTTGTCGCGCCAGGGCAAGGGCCAGCGGCAGTGCCAAGGCGACTGACAAAAGAGTCGAAAGGCCCGCCTGCCAGAGCGTGAAGCGCAGGATACGCCAGACATAGGCGTCGAACAGCGGTCGATCGGAACCGCTACCGTCGAAGGCGAGAAGGGCCGTCAGGGCAAGCGCAATGAACAGTGCAGCGCCGGCGAAAACCAATCCGCCAGCGGCCGTTCGCAGCAGTCTTTGCCTGCCCGTCAGCATCCGCTCAGGGCGTGCTCATGGCGGCCAGCCACTCGTCAAGCCAGGCGCGGCGGTTCTTCGCCACCTCGGCCGGGTCCATCAGAAATGTCTTTGCCGGCTTCACCAGCGCGTCGAATGCGTCGGGCAACGGCTTGTCGGTCGCAGCGGCCGGCATCATCCAGTTGGTGGTGGCAATCTCGTCCTGAAACGCGGGGGTCACCATGAAAGAGAGAAATCGCCGTGCCAGTTCCTTGTTTGGCGCGTTCTTTAGAAGGCCGGCCACCTCGATCTGGATATAATGGCCTTCGGTGAAGGCCGCGGCCCGGTAACGATCGCTGTTTTCCTCGATCATGTGGTAGGCGGGCGACGTCGTGTAGGAGAGGACCATCGGCACCTCGCCCTTGGTGAACATGCCGTAGGCCTCCGACCAGCCGGGGGGCACCGTCAGCACCCGCTTCCTGAGCCGCGCCCAGGCCTCCGGCGCCTTGTCGCCGTAAACCGACTTGACCCATAGAAGCAGCCCCAAGCCCGGTGTCGATGTGCGCGGATCCTGGATGACGATTTTCTGCGATGGATCGCCCTCAACCAGATCCTTCAAGCTCACCGGCGGATTTTTCACGGTCTGGCTATCGTAGACGACGGCAAAATGGCCGTAGTCATAGGGCACGAACATATCGTTCTGATAGCCACCGGGCACCGCAATGGCCGCGAGATCGATACCACTCTTGTCAAACATGCCGGTATCGGCTGCCTCTTTCGCGAGATTGGTATCCAGACCCAGCGCGATATCGGCTTGCGTGCTGCCGCCCTCCAGTTTCAGGCGGGTCAGCAGCGCCACGCCATCGGCAACGGCGGCAAAATTCACGGCGCAGTCGCAAGTCTTCTCAAAGGCCGCTTTCACCCGAGGGCCCGGTCCCCATTCCGCAACGAAGCTTTCATAGGTATAGATGGTCAGGGTCGGCTTTGCCTGCCCACGGCTTGGCAGAGCCAGGGACATGAGGGCCATAAAGGCCATGGCAAGACGAAAAACGGATCTACGCATCGGCGCCTCCTCAATCTTCAAATAGGGGAATAGGGCGCTGATGATGAGCCGTCTAATCCCTCCGCCGGTGTTAGCCGGATCAGGTTCCGCGGGTTGGCCGGAGGCCTCTCAGCCGCGCAAGTTACGCGGCACCCCGTTAGAGCGGTGAAAGATGTAAACGCTGGGGTCTGTCTTGGCAAGCAGGCTGCGACCGTGCGGCAGCCCAGAGGCATGGCCGCAGCAACCAGATCGTATAAACGGCGCTGGAAGCGGACGGTAGCTGGCGCGGTCAGTGCGTCGTGCGCTGGAATACCTGCAGTTCGCGGGGTACGGAGGCAATGCCGCCTATGCGGCTGGCAATCGCGTAATTGATCGACCGCTCCAGCACGTCGGGCATGGCCGGCTTGGTCAGAACGCCGAGCGTGCCTTCGACGCCCTTGTCAACGTCTTCCGGATTGGCGGTCATGAAGATGACGGTGATACCGTATTCCTCAGCCAATTGTCGGGCGATTTCCGGGCCGGTCGGTCCATCGGACAGATTGACATCGACAAGCGCGATGTCGGAGGACCCGGCGAGCGCCATGGCGTGCTTGCGGCCGCTGGCGAAACCCGAAACTTCCAACCCCATGCCCTCAATCGTTTCAGCCACATCAAGGGCGATGAGGAACTCGTCCTCGACGATCATGACCCGTTGTATCATTGGCTTGCTCGCCACGCGACGAAACGCAGAACCCGCCGACATGAACGTCCCCTCATTGAACTCGAAACATGTTCCGGCCGCTCTCACACAGGCAAACCGCCGGATTGAACGTCGAACGTCCTCGCAATGCGAATGTTCCGGCCCGCGCCAGACTTTTTTAGGTAATAACGGATTGTTAACGCTAACGTTTTGGTAACATTAGGTTTCGAGCTCCTCGCGGAGCATTTCGAGTTCCAGCCATTCCTCTTCGAGCTTCGCCTGCTTTTCCCGCAGGGCAGCCGCCTGTTCGGCAAGCTTGGCGAAGGCTTTCGGATCGCGCGAAAACAGATTGGGATCGGCCATGGCCTTGTCGTGCCTGGCAATCTCCGCCTCTGTGGCCGCGATGTCCTTTGGCAGGTTTTCAAGCGCGAATTTCTGTTTGTAGGATAGCTTTCCCTTGGCCTTCGAAGGCTCGGCCGTGAGGTTGGAGACCGCTGCGGCAGTTTCCGTTTTCACCTTTTCGGATTTGCGTTTTTCGTCTGCCGCACCCTTGCGCTGCGCCAGCATGTCGGTGTAACCGCCGGCATATTCGATCCAGCGGCCGTCCGGTGCGTCCGGGTTGGCCGGCGCAATTGTCGAGGTCACGGTGCGGTCGAGAAAGTCGCGGTCGTGGCTGACGAGGATGACGGTGCCGTTGTAACCCGCAACGATTTCCTGCAGCAGGTCCAGCGTCTCGATGTCGAGATCGTTGGTCGGTTCATCGAGGATCAGAAGGTTCGATGGTTTTGCCAGCATGCGAGCCAGCATCAGGCGGGCGCGCTCGCCACCGGACAGGTTCTTGATCGGCGTGCGGATCTGTTCCGGCTGGAACAGAAAATCCTTCATGTAGCCGGCGACGTGGCGCTGCTCACCATTGACGAGCAAGGTCTCACCGCGGCCATCGGTCAGATAATGTGACAGCGTGTCTTCCGGGTTAAGGTCCTCACGCTTCTGGTCCAGCGTGGCGATTTCCAGATTGGTGCCGAGCTTGATCCACCCATCGTCGGGCTTCAACTGTCCGGTCAGCATCTTCAAAAGCGTCGTCTTGCCGGCGCCGTTCGGACCAACGAGGCCGATCCGGTCCCCACGATGCACACGGATAGAGAAGGGCGCGACCACCGGCTTGTCATAGGTTTTGGTGATATTCTCGGCTTCGACTACCAGCTTACCCGACTCGCGGCCTTCGGCCACCGAAGCCTGAACGGAACCCTGCGGGCCCTTGTGGCCGCGATATTCGGCGCGCATGGCCTGCAATTCACCGACCCGGCGCATATTGCGCTTCCGGCGGGCCGTTACGCCGTAACGCATCCAATGTTCTTCGCGTTCGATCGCCTTGCCGAGCTTGTGCTGCTCGATCTCTTCCTCTTCCAGAATCTGATCTCGCCAGGCCTCGAAATGCCCGAACCCGCGCGACAGGCGCCGCGACGTGCCGCGATCCAGCCAGACGGTGGCGTTCGATACCTTTTCGAGAAAACGGCGGTCATGGCTGATGACCACAAGCGCGCTGCGGGTCTTTCGCAGCTCGTCTTCCAGCCATTCGATGGTCGGCAGGTCGAGATGGTTGGTCGGTTCGTCCAGCATCAGGATGTCCGGTTCCGGCGCCATTACCCGGGCGAGCGCCGCACGTCGCGCCTCGCCGCCGGAAAGGCGCGATGGCTCCTCTTCGCCGGTCAGGCCCAGATGTTCCAGCAGATAGGTAACGCGGTAAGGATCGTCCCCCGGTCCAAGTCCCGCTTCCGCATAGGCCTGCACGGTCGCGAAGGAGCCGAAATCCGGTGCCTGCTCGAGATAACGGATGGTCGCGGAGGGATGGCGAAACACTTCGCCCGACTGCGCCTCGACGAGGCCGGCTGCAATCTTCATCAGCGTTGATTTGCCCGAACCATTGCGGCCGACGAGGCAGATCCGGTCACCGGGTTCCACCTGCAGGTTGGCGCCGTTGAGGAGCGGTGTGCCGCCGAAGGTCAGAACGATATCGTCAAGTTTGAGGATAGGAGGTGCCATGAGGCCGCTTATGCTCCGGAAAAATCTTGGGGACGCGCAAGGATCATCGCCTTGCCCCGTTTGAGATGGAAAGCGACCGGTCCTTCCGCAACGTTGGAAACCGTGCGTGAAGAGCCATAGGCCAGCGAAAAGTCATTCAGGGGATATCGGGCACCGACGATATCAAGGCCGGTCAGGGAGGAAAACCCGAGAACCGAAAACAGCGCGCCGGGCGGAAGGTCGATCGTCTTGCTGCCGGCCAGAAATGGCGTCGCCTCCTCTTCGCCGGAGACAAGAACAACATCGATCCCCCGTTCCGCAAGCGCCATGGCATGGAGAAGATGCTGGAGCGCATGGTCGCTCCGTTCACCGCCCAGCGAACCTACAAGGATCAATCTCGTCGCACCACGCGCCAGTGCCTCGGCTGTGGCAATCGCGCCGTCTGTCTCGTTCTTGCCGACCGGAAAAGTCTGGCGTTCCACTCGCGACCATTGTTCCGCAAGGGCTGAACCGGCGGAATCAAAATCCCCGACCCATAATTCGGGGGTAAGACCGAGCGGCTGCGCATGCCGCATGCCACTGTCAGCGGCAATGACGCGGCTGCCCTTCACCATGTCTTTCAGACGGTCGGTAACGCTCAGTGTGCCGCCGAGCAAAATGGTGAAGGTGGAAGAGATCATACGCCAGCCCATAGCGCAAAGATGGCGTCAGGCAAAGCACCCATGCGGGCCAACGATGGCCCCCGAAGGCACAAAGGCGAAGTGGACGCGGATCGCAACCTTGCTATTGCGACGTGCTGACACCGTAAACTGCAATAAACAGGTAGAGGCAGAAGGCGGCAATCGCGAAGGCGGCCAGAAAAAAGACGAAGCCTCTGCCCATTTTCGCCTTTTGGGCCCGCGCTGCCGGCGGTTCGGTCTTGTCCTGCAAGCTGTGTTCGTCTTCCGGTCTGTTCATCGTCATCTCCTTTCGCGCGGTGGCAATGCAACAGATCGCAGCGAGGATGGTTCCAAGATAACCAGCGCGGGTATGGTCGCCGCCCACCATTGGGGCGCCATAAGGGTCATTTTTGCTGCCATTGACGCCACGGCCGGCAAGGATTATCTAAAATGTCGAACTTCGTGGTGATTTGGCCGGCCGGCTTGCAGCCACGTTAAAAAAGTCGCTAAAGGGCCGCGAGGAATAGGTACTCCCCACGGACCGGTCTGCGATTTTTTGCGGCCGGTTTTTGTTTTGTGGGTTCCGACATGCCGATCAAGATTCCCGATACCCTGCCTGCCTTCTCGACCCTTGTCGAGGAAGGCGTGCGCGTGATGACCGAGACCGCCGCCGTGCGGCAGGATATCCGCCCGCTGCAGATCGGTCTCCTGAACCTCATGCCCAACAAGATCAAGACCGAGATCCAGATGGCGCGCCTCGTCGGTGCGTCCCCGCTGCAGGTGGAGTTTTCGCTGGTCCGCATTGGCGGGCACAAGGCGAAGAACACCTCGGAAGACCATCTTCTATCCTTTTACGAAACGTGGGAGGAAGTGAAGAACCGCAAGTTCGACGGTTTCATCATCACCGGCGCCCCGGTGGAGCTGCTGGCTTACGAGGACGTCACCTACTGGCAGGAACTGAAGCAAATCCTCGACTGGACCCATACCAACGTCCATTCCACGCTGAACGTCTGCTGGGGTGCGATGGCGGCCATTTATCATTTCCATGGCGTGCCAAAGCACGAACTTAAGGAAAAGGCGTTCGGCGTCTATCGCCACCGCAATCTTGCGCCGGCCTCTGTCTATCTCAATGGGTTTTCCGACGATTTCCAGGTGCCGGTGTCACGCTGGACGGAAGTCAGGCGCGAGGACCTTACCAAGGTGCCGGAACTCGAAATCCTGATGGAATCTGACGAGATGGGCGTCTGCCTCGTGCATGAAAAGAAAGGTAACCGTCTCTACATGTTCAATCACGTGGAATATGATTCCACGTCGCTGGCCGACGAATATTTCCGCGACGTCGATGCCGGCATTCCGATCAAGATGCCGCATGACTATTTTCCGCACAATGATGCGGACCTGACACCGCAGAACCGCTGGCGCAGCCATGCGCACCTGTTTTTCGGCAACTGGATCAACGAGATATATCAGACCACCAGTTACGATCTCGAGGAGATAGGAAGGGATCGCGATTGAGGGTAGTGGCGCAACCACGAACATCCCGTCGCAAGATTTTCATAACCGTGGATAGGCGTAAGCCGTTGCGAAGACATTCGAAATAAGCCAGTTTGCTGTCTCAGGCTGAGGGAGCTGCTGACATGATTGCAGGCGAACGCGAGGTTTTCGGGCACACGTCGAAGGGGGAGGCCGTCCATCGCGTGACGCTTTCCGGCGGCGGATTGACCGCGAAGGTGCTGACCTGGGGTTCGGTTATCCAGGACCTGCGGCTCGAAGGCCATGACGCGCCGCTGGTGCTCGGTCTCAATACGCTCGACGACTATCTGCGGTACTCGCCCTATTTCGGCGCGACCCCGGGCCGTGTCGCCAACCGCATCAGTGCCGGCAGTTTTCCGCTCGACGGGGTGGAATATCAGCTGGAGCTCAACGAAAACGGTCTTGGTCATCTGCATGGCGGCAGCGACGGCATTGCCCGGCGCAACTGGACGATCGTCGATCTTTCCGCCGACCGCGTCGTGCTGTCGATCATCGATGCCGATGGCCGCGGCGGCTATCCCGGCAATTGCACGATCACGGCCACCTATCAGCTGAGGCAAGATGGCGTTCTTTCCGTCGTCTACCAGGCCAGCACGGACAAGACGACCATCTGCAACCTGTGCCAGCATTCCTATTTCAATCTCGACGGCAACGACACGATCCTGGACCACCAGATCATGCTCGCCGCCGATCATTATCTCCAGGTCGACGACATGCTGATGCCGACGGGTTCGCTGATCCCGGTCGCCGGCACCGACTTCGACTTTCACCAGATGCGCCCGATCCGCCGACAGGTCGGTGGCCAGCAGCTGCGTTACGACCATAACTTCTGCCTGTCGACCGAACGGGTGCAAAAGCGCAGCGTGGCGTTGGCACGCAGCCTCCATTCCGGCGTGACACTGGAAGTGCGCACCACCGAACCGGGTGTGCAATTTTACGCCGGTGACAAGCTGAACGTGCCGATCTCCGGCATTGGCGGTCGCCCCTATGATGCTTTCAGCGGCTTCTGCCTCGAAACGCAGGTCTGGCCGGACGCCGCCAACCATCCAAGGTTCCCGACCGCGGTGCTGCGGCCGGGCGAGACTTTGCGACAGGAAACGGACTACGTGTTTTCGCGCAGCTGATTACTGGAACAGCGTGAGCAGAAGGTAGATGGCGCTTTCGACCATGGCGTAGACGACGCCCGCCACAACGCCCAGCGAAACCACGCCGACCGCGCAGCCGGCAATCGTCCATAGTCCGTCCTTCTCCAGGATGCCGAAGGCAATGACACAAAGCGCCAGCGCCGGCAGCATGTTGCCAAGCGGGATCGGCAATGCCAGCACGAGCGCCAGGATCAGGCACAAGCCACCCATCAGCCGTTGGGCGAGCGGCGCGGCGAAGATCTTGAGCCGCGGGCGAAGCATGGTCTCTGCTTTCATGATCCATGGCTGCGTCCTGGCAAGCATCGCGGCAAAGTCGGTTCGCGCCATCGAACGGTCGGCGATCATCCGCGGCAGCCATGGTCTCAGTCCCAGCATCAGTTGCGCCGTCAGAAAGATCAGCGGAATGCCGAGAACGGAAGAGGTTCCCGGTGGCGTCGGAATGCAGTTGGGAACGGCAAAGACAAAAATCAGCGCCGCGATGGCACGGTCATTCATGCCGGCGAGGATATCGGAAAGGGAAATGCGCGACCGATTTTCGTCACCGGCAAGATTGCCAAGAATTTCGGAAAAGCGCTGAGCGCGTTGCTCCGCATCGAGATCTTCGGCGCTGTCAAATTTTTCGTCTGCGGCCATCGGGTCCAGAGATAGGTTTATTGCGGCCGATGCGTGGCTTGTAAGGGAAAGAGGTAACAGAAAAAAGAAATGGCCGCGGGCAGGCGCGGCCATTTTGGATGGCGGAGGCGAAGGCCGGATCAGAAATCCATGTCGTCGCCGCCGTCGTCCATGCCCGTATCGGCATCCTCGACGGGCTGTTCCGGTTCAGGCGTCGGAGCGGCCGTTTCGGCCGCCTGCGCCTCGTTGCCGCCCATCATGCCGGCAATCGCATTGCCGAGCAGGACGCCGCCGGCCACACCCATGGCCGTCTGGGCCGCACCGGCAAGAAAGCCGCCGCCGCCCATGCCGCCGCCAAAGCCGCCGCGCTGTGCGGCACCCGGGCGACCCCATGGACCACTCGGCTGTCCCGCCGGCTGGCCGTTCTGATCGCCATAGCCGTTCTGCATCTGGCCCTGGTTGCCGTAAGCGCCGACAGTCGGCTGCGCCGGACCGCGATAGGCGGCGTTTCCGGCCGGCTCGTGGCGCGGCTGGCTGCTGCTGCCGAACAGGCCGGAGAAGAAACCGCCGCCGCCGGCCGGTCGTGCCGAGGCCTGGTGTTCCAGTTCCTCGATGCGACGCTGGGCAGCTTCGAGCGCCTGTTCCTGCACGACGATCGTCTGCGCCATGAAATAGGGCGCTGCGGGCTGCGAGGCGACGCGCTGGTTGATAAAGGCTTCGGCCTCGCCGTCCCGCGGTCCGGTCTGGCCTTCCACCTGCTTCAGCTTACCGAACAGGCCGTCGATTGCATGGCGGTCGTTCTGGTCCATGAAGAACACTCCCTCTGTTCGGTCTGTCTTATTCTTCGCGCTGGCCGGTGAAGTTCAGCAGCAGCTGGAAGATGTTGACGAAGTTCAGGTAGAGCGACAGCGCACCCATTACGGCCATCTTCTGCTGGCTCTCCTGATCGTAGTTCTCGGCATACTGTTCCTTGATGTTCTGGGTGTCCCACATGGTCAGGCCCAGGAAGACGATGATGCCGATGACCGAGACTGCGAACTGCAGAGCGGTCGAGCCAAGGAAGATGTTGACGATCGAGGCGATCATCACGCCGATCAGGCCCATGATCATGAACGAGCCGAGCTTTGTGAGGTCACGCTTGGTGACATAACCGTAGAGGCTGGTCGCGCCGAACATGGTGGCGGCGATGAAGAAGGTGCGGGCGATCGAGGCACCGGTGAACACGAGGAACACGGAGGCGAGCGACAGGCCCATCACGGCGCAGAAGATCCAGAATGTCATCTGGGCGGAGGCCGCCGACATCGACTGGATCTTGAACGAGAAGAAGAAGACGAAGGCAAGCGGTGCAAGCATGACCACCCATTTCAACGGGCTCGAGAAGATCGGCACGTAAAGTGCCGGCGTGGTGCCGACGATGAAGGCGACGATGCCGGTGATGACCAGCCCGAGACCCATGTAGTTGTAGATGCGCAGCATGTGCTGGCGCAGGCCCTCGTCGAAATCCGCACGGGACTGGACGGAGGAATTGTAGCCGAAACGGGGCGTGTTCATCAAATTGCTCCTCTTGTGATTGGTCTAGTAAAGGGTGTCGGCGAGGGTTTGTGCCTCGTCTCTCAATCGGTCGGACCTGTCTGTTTCGGAGACGAGCGCATAGGCGACGTCACCGATCTGCCAGTAGGAGGCCTGGACGCCGGAGGACCGGGTCAGCGCCGCCTGCTGGACGGCGAAATTGCCGGGACGCACGGCAAACAGGGAAAGCCGTTCGCCGCCATTGCGCAGGATCGTCACCTCGACGCTCGGGCCGAAGGCGGATGGAAAGATCTGGACATCCTTCACCCGCCAGTCCGCCGGGATTTCCGGCATGACGATAGCGGTCGCCGACCGGATGCCGGCGGTGTCGTAACTCGTCGCCTCCGTCTGCGACGGCATGGTTTCGCGCAGCTTCGACGTCGTATGGGCGGTTATGGCTGCGTCGACGAAACTCGGCGCCGGAGTCGAGGCTTCGACCGTGCTCGGAGTGAACGGTCCGATGGTGCTGTTGGCAACCCAGCCGGCGCCCAGAAGCATTGCGATAGCCGCAGCGCGCTGCAGGGAATGAATGATCCGGTGGCGTGACAGCGCCCCTTGCAGGCGGCGTGCCGCATCGCGCGTCTCCGGCCGGCCGTGAATGGGGGCGGTCGCGAGCGCCAGACGCAATTCGCCGCGAATGGAACGGTCGGCCATCACCGTCGCGGCAATTTCCGGCCGCCGCGAGAGAAAGGCTTCCACCTCGATCCGGCGTGCGGTGTCGAGCTGGTCGTCCACATAGGCATCGATATCGCTGGGCAGGATCGGGTCAACGGGTTTCATCGCGTCCGCCTTCAATGATCTTCAGGTGACTGGCTGTGACATCGCGTCGGCCCTCCTCGAAAGCGCGCAGCTTTTCGCGCGCTCGAGAAATCCGCGACATCAACGTGCCAACAGGAATGGAGAGGGCCGATGCAGCATCCTGATAGGAAAGCCCCTCGATCGCCACGAGATGCAGCGCGTCACGCTGCTCGTCGGGCAGGGCATGGAATGCCTCCCGCAGCTGCCTGAGGCGGATCGAATGGTGCGGATCCCCCTGCTCGACAGTGTCGGTCAGATAGGCCGCATCGTCATGACGACGATCGAGCGACTTTGCCCGACGCAAGCGGTCGATATGGGTGTTGTGAACGATCGACAGCAACCAGTTGCGCAGATTGCCGCCGGTCCTGAACGTTGCCTTGCGTTCATAGGCACGCACCAGCGCGTCATGCACGAGGTCTTCCGCATCGTCCGGATGGCGGACCAGCGAACGCGCATAGCGGCGCAGGCTCGAAAGCTGCGCCAGAACGTCAAAGGGCTGTCGTTTGCTGCTCATGACCGGATATACGCATGCCGGAGATGGTTTATTCCGCGCTACGCAATTTTTTTTCGCGGTCGAGACGAACCACCAGTGCGACGCGCACGCCGTCTACGCAAGAGATACTGTGCTGAAACGAAAGAAATGGAGCGGGTGAAGCGATTCGAACGCTCGACCCTAACCTTGGCAAGGTTATGCTCTACCCCTGAGCTACACCCGCTCATATCCACCGGTCCGGGGTAGTTATGCTGAACCGTGGGCCGCATCGCTGCGACGAAGCGGTGTATCGCTCAAAGCATTTTCAAATGCAACACCTTTGTGACGCAGGTGAAGCATTTTTTACGGCGGCGTATGTGGCTGATTTTTTGCGTACGCTAGGCGCAGAGGCAAGCCGGCAGTGCCCCGAAAGAAGTCAGCGGCTTGAAGCCGTTTCCGATAGCATTCGTTGAGAAGAGAAAATGGAGCGGGTGAAGCGATTCGAACGCTCGACCCTAACCTTGGCAAGGTTATGCTCTACCCCTGAGCTACACCCGCTCATATCCACCGGTCCGGGGTAGTTATGCTGAACCGTGGGCCGCATCGCTGCGACGAGGCGGTGTATCGCCCAAACCATTTTCAAATGCAACAGGGAAATTGCAGGTGCGCGAAGAAAATCGTTCCGGCTCGGAGGCTTCGGATCTGCCGTCGGGGAGGACGGGCTGACTGGTTGATGTGGGTCCGGGCTCTTGTTGGGTGCGAGAGCGCTGTCTAAGGTCTGGAAGACAACAAAACGGAACCGCATGACATGACAGAGATCGCGCCGTCCACAACACCGCCTGCCACCGCCGAAGATCTTTTCCGGTTTCTTGACGGTCTCGGCATCGCCCATACGACCAGAACCCACCCGCCGGTCTTCACCGTTGCGGAGTCTGAAAGTCTGCGTGACGAAATTCCCGGCGCTCATACCAAGAACCTGTTCGTAAAGGACAAGAAGGACCGGTATTTCGTCGTCACCGTCGAGGAGCGTGCCGAGGTCGATCTCAAGAACGTGCACAAGATCATCGGTGCATCCAGCCGCGTGTCCTTCGGCAGACCGGAAAAGATGGTCGAGTTTTTAGGCGTCGTCCCAGGTTCCGTGACGGTCTTTGCCGCCTTCAACGATCGCCAGCACAACGTCACATTCGTAATCGACGAAGCTCTGATGGCGTATGACATCATCAACGGCCATCCGCTGTCGAACGACGCGACGACCTCGGTTGCGACATCGGATCTGATGCGCTTCTTCCAAGCCACCGGGCATGAGCCGCTTGTCTTGAATATCACGGGCTGACATACGATCTTTCCGGCCTACATAGAGAAGACGAAAGACGCTTTGCGGGAGACCATCATGAGCGACACAAACAATCCTTACGGCGGCAGCCAGTATGGCGGCTCCTACGGTCAGTCCTACGGCGGCCAGGGTGGCGCCTCGGTTTCCTATGGCGGCGCTACGGCCCCCGCGGCTCCATCTCCGGCTTCCGCGCCAGCCGGGGACGTCATCGTCGATACGACGACGGCCGCCTTCACCAGGGACGTGCTGGAAGAATCCCGTCATCGTCCGGTTCTGGTCGATTTCTGGGCGCCCTGGTGCGGTCCGTGCAAGCAGTTGACCCCGGTCATCGAAAAGGTGGTCAACGAGGCGGCCGGCGCGGTTCGTCTGGTCAAGCTCAATATCGACGACCATCCGTCCATTCCAGGCCAGCTCGGCATCCAGTCGATCCCGGCCGTCATCGCTTTTGTCGATGGTCGACCCGTCGATGGTTTCATGGGCGCGGTGCCCGAAAGCCAGGTCCGCGAATTCGTTGAGAAGCTTGCCGGTCCTCCCGGTGCCGATCAGGCTGCCGAGATCGAAGCCGTGCTTGCCGAGGCTGAGGGCCTGCTTGCTGCGGGACAGGTTCAGGAGGCGGCGCAGCTCTATGGCGCGGTTCTACAGGCCGATGCGCAAAACCCAAAGGCTGCCGCCGGCATGATCCAGTGCCTGCTGGCGCTGGGCGAGACCGGGCGTGCGTCTCAGATGCTCGCCTCGCTGCCGCAGGAAATGACCGCCGATCCGGCAATCGTGGCTGTAAGCACCAAGCTTGCGCAGATCGAGGAGGCCCGCAAGCTGGGCGATCCCGTGGCGCTCGAACAGGCCCTTGCCGCCAATCCGGACGATCACGAAGCGCGCATGAACCTTGCGAAAATCCTCAATGTGCAGGGCGAGCGCGAAGCTGCGGCCGACCATCTGCTGACGATCATGCGCAAGGATCGCGGTTTCGACGATGACGGCGCGCGTCGCCAGCTGCTGCAGTTTTTCGACGTCTGGGGGCCTAAGGATCCTGCCACGATTTCGACACGCCGCCGTCTCTCCTCCATTCTGTTTTCCTGAGCGGATTTGGCACTTGCGTTTAGCCATGACCGCCCCACATTACCCGTGAGGCGGTCAGCAGGCATGAAACACAGCCGCAGGAGGCACCGCCGGTACTTCCGGAGGTTAGGCATGCATGTTGGCAACGCGCGATATCTGAAACTCGAGGATTTGCCTGAGAAAATCCCCGTCTTTCCGTTGACCGGTGCGCTTCTTCTACCCGGCGGGCAACTTCCTCTGAACATTTTCGAACCCCGTTATCTGGCCATGTTCGATGCGGCCATGTCGGGCGACCGTCTGATCGGCATGGTCCAGCCCGCCATGGGTGAACACGAGGGCGAGGAGGGCACGAACCCGGCGCTGAGCCATATCGGCTGCGTCGGTCGCATCACCTCCTTCGGCGAGACGGGCGACGGGCGCTACATAACCTCGCTCAGCGGCATCTGCCGTTTCCGCCTGATCGAAGAAATGGGCGATGGCCATCCCTTCCGGATCTTCAAGATTTCCCCCTTTCTCTCCGACCTGACCGATGATGACGAGGGCTCGGTCGACCGGGGCGCCTTGCTGCGGGTGTTCCGTGCCTATCTCGATGCCAACAAGCTGGAAGCCGACTGGGACAGCGTGGAGCGCGCGGGCAATCGGACGCTGGTCAATTCGCTGTCGATGATGTCGCCTTTCGGCCCGGCTGAGAAGCAGGCATTGCTGGAAGCTCCGGATCTGAAGTCCCGTGCCGAAACACTGATCGCCATCACCGAAATCCTTCTGGCGCGCGGTTTCGGCGAAATCGAAACGACAAGGTTGCAATAGAACCGATGGACGAAAGACTGAGCAAGGTCGATCCGCGACTGCTTGAATTGCTGGTCTGTCCGCTTTCAAAGGGACGGCTGGTGTTTCGGCGCGATACCAATGAGCTCGTATCCGAAGGCGCGCATCTCGCCTATCCGATCCGCGACGGCATTCCGATCATGCTGGTTTCCGAAGCCCGCAGGCTGGAAGACTAAAAATGACTTCGTCTTCCCCGGGCTGATCGAATCGCAGCAAGACGCAGCGGTTCAGATTGCCTGTCCCGCCAGAAGGCGCGGGCCGCTTTTTTCCGATGTGCCGGCCGCTTCGCCGATGAAATAGGATTTCAGCCCGGGCAGACGTTCGACGATGCCGAGCCCCAGATCGCGGGCAATCCGGATCGGTCCGACATCGTTGGAAAACAGGCGGTTCAGCACGTCGGTCGTGACGCCCATCCGGAACGTGTCGAAGCGGCGCCAGGACTGGTACCGTTCCAGTACGGTGAGTGCGCCGATATCCAGGCCGAGCCGGTCGGCTTCGACAACGGTTTGCGCAAGAGCCGCCACATCCTTGAAGCCGAGATTGAGGCCCTGGCCGGAGATCGGATGGATGCCATGGGCGGCATCGCCAGCCAGCGCGAAGCGCGGCGCCACGAAGGCGCGCGACAGGGTGAGGCCAAGGGGAAAGGCCTTGCGACCACCCAGCACCCGCAGTTCCCCCAGCTTATGGCCGAACCGGCGTTGCAGTTCCTCTTCGAACACCAGGTCGTCTGCGGCCATCAGCCGGTCGGCGTCGGCCGTGCGTTCCGTCCAGACAAGTGAAACGCGATTGCCGGTCAGCGGCAGGATTGCGAACGGGCCGGAAGGCAGAAAATGCTCTTCAGCAACACCTTCGTGCGCACGCTCATGTTCGACGGTGGCGACGATGCCGGACTGGTCGTATTTCCAGCTCACCGTCTTGATGCCGGCCATGTCGCGCAGTTTGGAACGCACGCCGTCACAGGCAACGAGAAGCCGGGTTTCCACGGTCGAGCGATCGGACAGCGCCAGCGTGGTTGCCGTATGTCCTGTCACGAAACCCGTGCCGGACAGGCCATGGCGGATGGCGATCCCGAGACGCTCGCAGGCATTGCGCAGGGCACGCACCATCGAGACATTGGGGATCATATGCGCAAACGGCTGGCCTTCTTCGACATCGCCATCGAAAGTCAGGAAGACCGGGCGGACCGGATCGGATGTTCGCGAATCGGTGACGATCATGCGGTTGATCGGCTGCGCGTCGGGCAGGATCTCCTGCCATGCGCCGAAAACGTCGAGCATGCGGCTAGCAGCCGCAATCACCGCGGAGGCGCGCTCGTCCTTCTCCCAAACGCCCGCGGGGGCGGCCTCGATCACCTCGACCGCAAGGTGCGGCGCTGCCTGCTTGATGGCCACCGCTGCGCTGAGGCCCACATAACCGCCCCCGACGATCAGCACATCCAGCATATCAGGCTCCGTTCTCTATTGCGTTGGATGGTCTATATAGAGCATGCCATACCGGCTTCCTATCACCGGGACCCATCAAAATGCCGCATGCCGAAGAAACAACCCGCTCCGCTATGGAAGGCCTTCTGGCCACGCTCGATCTCGAAAAGCTCGAGGAGAATCTCTTTCGCGGCAAGAGCCCGAAGGTCGGCTGGCAGCGGGTGTTTGGCGGCCAGGTGATCGCTCAGGCGCTGGTCGCGGCGCAACGCACCGTCGATGCAAATCGTTTCACCCATTCGCTGCACGCCTATTTCCTGCGACCCGGCGACCCGGCGGTACCGATCGTCTATCAGGTGGAGCGCCTGCGCGATGGCTCGAGCTTCACCACCCGCAGCGTCGTTGCGGTCCAGCATGGTCGGCCGATCTTCACGATGACGGCGTCTTTTCAGGTGGAGGAGCCGGGTTTCGACCATCAGACGGCCATGCCGAACGTGCCGCCGCCGGAACAGTTGCTCGGCGAGGCGGAATTTCAGGCCCAACTTTTGGCGCATGCGCCTGAAACGATCCGTCGTTACTGGGGCCAGAAACGCCCGGTCGAATTTCGTCCCGTTTCGCTGCGCCATTACATGACACGGGAAAAACTGGATCCGGAACAGCAGATCTGGGTCCGGACCACCGGTTCGGTGCCAGCCGAGCGCGGTGTGCAGGCGGCTGTGCTGGCCTATCTCTCGGACATGACCCTCCTCGATACCTCGCTTTACGCCCATGGTGCGACGATTTTCGACCCGAGCATACAAGCCGCCAGCATCGATCACGCCATGTGGTTCCACCGCGCGGTCGATTTCGATGACTGGCTGCTCTACACTCAGGATAGCCCGAATGCCTGCGGTGCTCGCGGAATGACGCGGGGCAGCCTTTTTACGCGTTCCGGCGCCCTGGTTGCCTCCGTCGCGCAAGAGGGTCTGATTCGCAAACGGGCAGATGACTAATTTGTAGTCTTTTTCGGAACTCAGGTGAAATAATGTGCATTTATTTCACCTGCCCGTTCTCTCGCGCGTGAAGTTCGTTAATTTTCTGTATCTGGAGCAATGACTTAGTCGTCGCTCACAAACTGGCACGCGCCTTGAATGGTGTGTGGCAGTCGATGAGCCTGATCAGCCCGTCGATCAGGGAACTCCGGCTTTTGAGCCGAGAAACGAAGGATGGGAAACCACATGAAAATCGTGATGGCCATTATCAAGCCGTTCAAGCTGGATGAGGTGCGCGAAGCACTCACGGCTGTCGGTATCCAAGGCCTGACCGTTACCGAAGTCAAAGGTTACGGGCGCCAGAAGGGACATACCGAAATCTATCGCGGCACCGAATATGCCGTCAGCTTCCTGCCGAAGCTGAAGATCGAAATCGCGGTCGCTGCCGATCTGGTCGAAAAAGCTGTCGAAGCCATCGCCACATCTGCCAAGACGGGTCAGATCGGCGACGGCAAGATCTTTGTCTATTCCATCGAGCAGGCCGTGCGCATCCGTACCGGCGAAACCAGCACCGAAGCACTTTAAGCAGGGCGGACAGGGGAGTTTTCCAGCTATGTCATTTATGAAGTTTTCTACCCTTGCGCGTGCGTTCGGTGCCGCATTGGCGCTTCTCGCGCCGGCTGTCGCTTTTGCTCAGGAAGCTGCAGCACCCGCCGCTGAAGCCGCTGCCGCTACGCCGGTTCCGGACAAGGCTGATACCGCCTTCATGTTCATTGCGACGCTGCTCGTATTCTTCATGATCATGCCGGGCATCGCGCTGTTCTATGGCGGCCTCGTGCGTATCAAGAACATGCTGTCCGTGCTCATGCAGTGCACAGTCGTTGCAGCGGCCGTCATGCTGATATGGGTCACCTACGGTTACTCCTTCGCCTTTGGCGGCAGCACGTCTGCCTTCTGGGGCGGCACGGCAAAGATGTTCCTCTCGGGCGTCACGGTTGATTCCACGGCTGCCACCTTCACCGACGGCGTCGTCATTCCGGAGTTCATCTTCGTGATGTTCCAGATGACATTCGCGGCCCTGACCCCCGCGCTGATCGTCGGCGCCTTTGCCGAACGCATCAAGTTCTCGGCTGCGGTTCTGTTCTGCATCCTGTGGGTTACCTTCGTGTATTTCCCGATCGCCCACATGGTCTGGGATTCGAACGGCCTGATCTTCGGCTGGGGCGCGCTTGATTTCGCCGGCGGTACCGTCGTTCACATCAATGCCGGTCTCGCCGGCCTTATCGGCGCGATCATGGTCGGCAAGCGTACCGGCTTCGGCAAGGACATGATGGCGCCGCATTCGATGACGCTGACGCTCGTTGGTGCCGCCATGCTGTGGTTTGGCTGGTTCGGGTTCAATGCCGGCTCCAACCTCGAAGCTTCCGGCGGCGCGATGCTCGCCACCGTCAACACCTTCGTGGCCACCGCCGCCGCCATTCTGTCGTGGTGCGTCGTGGAAGCCTTCACGCGCGGCAAGGCATCGCTGCTGGGTGCCGTTTCGGGCATGATCGCCGGTCTCGTCGCCATCACGCCTGCTGCCGGCATTGCCGGCCCGATGGGCGCCATCGTCATGGGCCTCATCGTTTCGCCGCTGTGCTACTTCTTCGTCGCCGTCGTGAAGAACAAGTTCGGTTACGACGACACGGCTGACGTCTTTGGCGTCCACGGCATCGGTGGTCTGTTCGGCGCGCTTGCCACCGGCATCTTCGCCTCCTCGTCGCTCGGCGGCATCGGTTATGCCGATGGCGTCACCATGGGTGGGCAGTTCATGACGCAGCTCTACGCCGTCCTCGTCACCATCGCATGGTGCGGTATCGGCTCCGTCATCCTCTACAAGATCGTCGATCTCGTCGTCGGTCTGCGCGTGACGGTCGAAGCCGAACGCGAAGGCCTCGACCTCGCATCGCATGGCGAAGCCGCCTACCACAACTGATCTCCGGGAAGCGCGTCGAGCTGACCAGCCGCGCCCTCCCACGGGGACAAAAAACGGAGAAAGGCCCGGAAACACCGCGTTCCGGGCCGTTTTTATGCGGTAAATATTGCCCTTACGGGTGTGGTTAAAGTTGCGTTAACCTGCTTTCGTTAGCCTGTTCTCATCTGGGCGCTTTGCGTGTCGAGCCGCCGATTCGACCGCATGCGCAAAACTGGTTACAGGCTGGTGGTAATGAGCAGAAGCAATTCGGCAGCCATGGCGCATCGCTCGACGCGCGTCGTGCTGACCGCCTTCGTCATGCGTCAGGTTCTGGCGCTTCTCGGGTTCGGGATGTTTATCGGGCTGGCGCTCGCCATCGCCGCGCTGGCGACGTGGAACGTTGCCGATCCGAGTTTCTCTTATGCGACGGATAACCAGCCCAGCAACCTTCTTGGTGCTGGCGGTGCAGCATTTGCCGATCTCATGATGCAGTTTCTGGGGCTTGCCAGCGTACTGGCTCTGCTGCCGGTTCTTGCCTGGGCCATGGCGCTCATCACCGGTCGTTCGATCGATCGTGTGCCCACCCGCATCGCCGCCTGGCTGGGCGCTGCGCTGGCCGGCGCCGCCACGCTCGGCTGTTTTCCGGCGCCGCTCACCTGGCCGATCCCCAACGGTATCGGTGGCGTGCTCGGTGACATGATGCTGCGTTTCCCAGCGCTTTTCGTTGGCGCCTATCCGACCGGCATGCTCGCCACCGTGCTGGGCTGCCTGTTTGCGCTGCCGACGGCATGGCTGCTGTTCTTTTCCTCCGGCCTGATCGGTCACCGAGACACCATCGAAATCGATGAGGACGATGTGCCTGCGCCACCGCGCCGAAATGCCGTGCAGGACGATGACGAGGAGGACGAAGGTGGTTTCGGCAGCTTCCTCGCTTTCGGTGCGCTTGCCCATTACTGGTACACCGCTCAGGCGCAGGTTCGCCGTATTTTCGGTATCAAGGCGCGTGCACGCACAAGCCATTATGAGCAGCCTTACGATTTCAATGAGGACGAATTCGGCGGTCTGAACGAGCCGGTACGTGCCAAGGCGATGAACCGCGGCGATCGGCGGGAGCCATCCATGGATGGCGGCGAATTCGCCAACCGCACCATGGCGCGCCGCGCCATGTCGGCACCGCCGCTGTCGCATGACGAAGATGAAGGCGATGTCGATGTGCGTCGCCCGGCCGGCATTCTCCCGGACGATGATGATTTCATCTCGGCTCCGCGCAGTCGCGGCAGTTCGCGCGTCACGCCGGCTGCCGCTCCGCCGAAGCCGGGCGCTCGTGTCGGCCGCGAGGCGCAGTCCTCCTTCATCGATCCCGAAGGGTTCCAGCTGCCCTCCGTCCACCTGCTGACCGAACCAAAGGCCGTCGCCCGCGATGCCACCCTGTCGGCCGACGCGCTGGAGCAGAATGCCCGCATGCTCGAAGGCGTGCTGGAAGACTTTGGCGTCAAGGGCGAGATCATCCATGTTCGCCCTGGCCCGGTCGTGACGCTCTACGAACTGGAGCCTGCTCCCGGCATCAAGTCGTCGCGTGTCATCGGTCTGGCCGACGATATCGCCCGCTCGATGAGCGCGATCGCCGCCCGTGTCGCCGTCGTACCCGGCCGCAATGCGATCGGTATCGAACTGCCGAATTCCACCCGTGAAACCGTCTATCTGCGCGAGATGATCGGCAGCCGCGATTTCGAGGGTAGCAAGGCCAAGCTCGCCATGGCGCTCGGCAAGACGATCGGCGGCGAACCGGTCATCGCCGATCTCGCCAAAATGCCGCATCTTCTCGTCGCCGGCACCACCGGTTCGGGCAAGTCGGTTGCCATCAACACCATGATCCTCTCGCTGCTTTACCGGCACAGCCCCGAAAAATGCCGCCTGATCATGATCGATCCAAAAATGCTGGAACTGTCGATCTATGACGGCATCCCGCATCTTTTGTCGCCGGTCGTCACCGATCCGAAAAAGGCAGTCGTTGCGCTCAAATGGACCGTCCGCGAGATGGAAGAGCGCTACAAGAAGATGTCGAAGATCGGCGTCCGTAACATCGACGGCTTCAATACCCGTGTCGAACAGGCGCTTGCGAAGGGCGAAGTGCTGACCCGCACCGTGCAGACCGGCTTCGATCGCCAGACCGGCGAGGCGATGTACGAGACGGAAGAGTTCGATCTGAAGCCGCTGCCCTATATCGTCGTCGTCATCGACGAAATGGCCGATCTGATGATGGTCGCCGGCAAGGATATCGAAGGCGCCGTCCAGCGTCTGGCGCAGATGGCGCGTGCCGCCGGTATCCATGTCATCATGGCGACGCAGCGCCCGTCGGTCGATGTCATCACCGGCACGATCAAGGCCAATTTCCCGACCCGCATTTCCTTCCAGGTCACCTCGAAGATCGACAGCCGCACCATATTGGGCGAACAGGGTGCCGAACAGCTGCTTGGCATGGGGGATATGCTCTATATGGCGGGTGGCGGCCGCATCCAGCGCGTCCACGGTCCGTTCGTGTCGGATAACGAAGTCGAGGAAATCGTCTCCTACTTGAAAAGCCAGGGTGCGCCCCAATATCTCGATGCAATTACGGCAGACGACGAGGATGACGACGAAGGCGGCCCGGCCGGCACGTCCAATCTCTCGGATTCGGACGACCCTTACGACCAGGCAGTGGCCATCGTGCTGCGAGATGGCAAGGCATCGACGTCCTACATCCAGCGTCGGCTGGGCATCGGTTACAACCGTGCTGCATCGCTGATCGAGCGGATGGAGCAGGAAGGTTTGATCGGTCCGGCCAACCATGCCGGCAAACGCGAAATACTGGTGCCGACGGAGAACGACATTCTCGATCGGTAACCGCGCTGTGAAGAGGCGTGGCCACGAAGCCGCCGCCTTTGACGGTGAGGAAGAGACCGAAGGAGAATAGTGAATGACACAGAAGACCATGCCGCAGATCCTGACGCCTTCCATCAGCCGCCGTGGTTTTGTTACCGGCGTCACGGCCATGGCGCTCAGCAGTTTTGCTGGCCTGCCGGCACTGGCGCAAGGCACGGCTTCGGCACAAAAAATTGCGGACCATTTCTCTTCCGTCAAAACCATGATGGGCGAGTTCGTACAGTTCGGCCCACGCGGCGAGCAGACTGGCGGGAAATTCTTCATCGAACGTCCGGGAAAACTGCGCTTCAATTTCGAGGATCCGTCGCCGATCCGCGTCATTGCCGACGGCAAGAATGTCGTCATCGGCAATCTCAAGCTCAAGACCTGGGACATCTATCCTCTGTCCAAGACGCCGCTCAGCCTGCTTTTGTCCGACAGGATCGACCTGCAGAACCAGACGGTGCGCGACGTCAAGGAAGAGTCCGATCTGATCACCATTGTTCTTGGCAACAAGAGCATCTTTGGCGACAGCACCATCACCATGATGTTCGACCCGAAGACCTACGATCTGCGCCAGTGGACCATTACTGATCTCCAGAACAAGGAGACCTCGGTGATGATCTACAACGTCAAGAACGGCACCCAGTTCGATGATAAGGTGTTCGAGATCGACTATCAGGCAGTTCACCGCCGATAAGCCGCATACGGCTCACGAAAATTCTCAAGGTCGCCGGTTTGGCGGCCTTTCTGCTTTTCAGGGCAGCGGAAATTGCCTAGATGCCTGAGCATCAGCAGGGAGCCGCCGCATGTCATTTTCCATCACCACCTGGAACATCAATTCCGTGCGGCTGCGCATGCCGATCGTCGAACAGTTCATTGTCCGCCATCAGCCAGACATTCTCTGTCTGCAGGAGATCAAGTGCCAGGAGCCGGAGTTTCCGCTGGCTGCGCTCAAGGCGCTCGGTTACGAGCATATCATTATCCACGGCCAGAAGGGCTATCACGGCGTGGCGATCGCCTCGCGCATTCCGCTTTCCGAAGATCATCGCCAGAACTACTGCAATGTCGGTGATGCCCGCCATATCTCGGCGATCTTCGAGCGGGGTTCGCGCCGCATCCGGCTGCACAATTTCTACGTTCCAGCGGGCGGTGACGAGCCTGATCGCAGCATCAACCCCAAATTCGGCCACAAGCTGGATTTTCTGGAGGAGATGAAGGTGTTGAAAGCCAATATGCCGGGCATTTCCTCCATTCTCGTCGGTGATCTCAATATCGCGCCGCTGGAACACGATGTCTGGTCGCATAAGCAGCTTCTCAAAATCGTCAGCCACACGCCGATCGAGACCGATGGGATGAAGGAGGTCATCGCTAAAGGCGGTTGGCTGGACCTGATGCGCCAGTACACGCCGGAGCCGGAAAAGATCTACACCTGGTGGAGCTACCGCGCCAAGGATTGGCAGGCCGCCAACAAGGGCCGTCGCCTCGACCACATCTGGTCGTCGCCGGAGCTTGGCCCGTTCCTGGACAAGATCGAGGTGCTGAAAGAAGCCCGCGGCTGGAACCAGCCGTCGGACCACGTGCCGGTGACGGCTACGTTCAAGTTTTGATGAAAAGGCCGCGGTTATGCCGGCTTAGAGCTCGTTGGCAAAACTCCAATTCAGCTTTTTGGTCATCCTAGGGCTTGTCCCTGGGATCTAATCACGTCGCTGATATCAAGACATTGCATATCCTCGGAACAGGCCCGAGGATGACGACAGAGGGGGACAGGACCCTCATTGATGGCCGGATCCGATTTTGCTGCCGGGCTCTCCTATCCTACTGGAACCGGTTTTCCATGGCGGCGGCCGCCTGGGCCATGCGCATGAGATTATCGCGGATGCGCGCCTGCAGTAGCTGCGCCGCACGTGGATACTCCTCCAGCAGGCGGTGAAACAGCGTGCGCGTGACCTTCAGAACATCGCTGTCTTGAAGCGCCACAGCCGTATATTTGCGCTCGACCATGGTGATCAGCGCCAGTTCGGATAGCAGCGTACCGGCGCTTACCTCCTTTTCGACCAGCACATGGCCGTCGCGTCCGAGCGTCGAGAGCTGAAACCGACCGCTCGCCACCACGAATGCGCATTCCGCCGGTGCATGTTCGCGAAACAGCACCTGTCCCGGGTTGATTGCGCGCTTTTCGGCGCCGAAGGCGATCAGCCGCAACTGGTCGCTATCCATGTCGGAAAACAATGGCACCTGCGACAGCAGGCGGATATCGTCGGCAAGTGCCATCGTGACAACGTCCTTACGGTACGATCTTGTAGCCGCCGTTTTCCGTCACGAGGATTTCCGCGTTGGACGGATCGCGCTCGATTTTCTGACGCAGGCGGTAGACATGGGTTTCCAGAGTATGGGTGGTGACACCCGAGTTATAACCCCAGACCTCTTCCAGAAGCACGTCGCGCGTGACCACTTTCTGGCCTGCCCGGTAAAGATAGCGGATGATCGCGGCTTCCTTTTCGGTAAGGCGGATCTTCTTGCCGTCGTCGGCGGTCAGCAGTTTCTGGCTCGGCTTGAACACGTAGGGACCGACTGTGAAAGTCGCATCCTCGCTCTGCTCGTACTGCCGCAGCTGGCCACGAATACGGGCAAGCAGGACTGCGAAGCGGAATGGCTTGGTAACATAGTCGTTGGCGCCGGCTTCCAGGCCGAGAATCGTATCGGAATCGGTATCATGGCCGGTGAGCATGATGATCGGCGCCTTGAAACCGCCCTTGCGCAGCAGCTTCACCGCCTCGCGCCCGTCCATGTCCGGCAAGCCCACGTCCATGATCAGGAGGTCGACCTGCGCGGTCTTGGCGGTCTGCATCGCCTTGGTAGCGTTGCTCTCCTGCATGAGGTTGAATTCTTCGTAGAAGGACAGCTGCTCGACCAGCGTCTCGCGCAGATCGTTGTCGTCATCGACCAGAAGGATGGTGCGTGCTGCCATAGGGAACTTGCCTCTTTGTTGTCGCGTGCCGTCAGGGGGAAAGCGCACGCGGCCGACTGTTTCGGGCACCTGATGTAAGTGCTAACTTGCTATGGAATCAAATAAAACCACGGGCAAAGCAAAAACTTGTGAGGAAAATGCGCGCCAACGGGCAAAAGAAAAGGGCTTGCCGCACGATTGTCGTCCGGTCCTCTCCCGCAGATCGCACGCGCGCGCTTGTCCGCTTCGGCGCGGTCACGCTTCCAGCCGCCATCGGCCGGGCAGGGGCCACGGCCCTGAAGCGGGAAGGCGATGGTGCGACACCCATCGCCGCCATGTCGGTTCTTCATGGTTTCTTCCGCGGCGACCGCGTGCGGTCTCTGCTCACAGCCTTGCCGATGCGTCGCATCCGTCCCGACATGCTATGGTGCGATGATCCGCACCATCCCAGCTATAATCGTCTCGTCAAAGCGCCATTCCGGCGCCGCCATGAGGAGATGAGACGCGAGGACTGTCTCTACGACGTCTGTCTCGTGCTCGACTGGAATATTTCCGCGCGCAAGCGCAATCGCGGTTCGGCGATCTTCCTCCACCTCACTCGTCCCGGTTACCAGCCGACCGCCGGATGCGTTGCGGTGACGCTCACGGATATGCAGCGCCTCTTGCGCTTCATTCGCAGGCGGACGATCGTCAAGGTTGTCGGGTAGGGATGCCGCGGCATGCCGCGGTCACCAGTAGCTGGAAGAGAAAAAGGTGCCGGCTGGTGGCTGATTCACCCCCCCCGCCGGCACCGCGTTCAGGTCCAATCGCGGATATCAACGAAATGCCCGGCAATCGCCGCGGCGGCAGCCATGGCCGGCGAAACCAGATGCGTACGGCCCTTGTAACCCTGGCGACCCTCGAAATTGCGGTTCGAGGTGGAGGCGCAACGCTCATAGGGGTTCAGGCGGTCATCGTTCATGGCCAGGCACATCGAGCAACCCGGCTCGCGCCATTCGAAACCTGCATCCTTGAAGATTCGGTCGAGGCCTTCGGCTTCCGCCTGTTCCTTGACGAGACCGGAACCCGGCACGATCATGGCATTGACGGTGGTGGCCACCGTCTTGCCCTCGACCATGGCGGCGGCGGCCCGCAGGTCCTCGATACGACCGTTGGTGCAAGACCCTATGAAGACTCGGTCGACGGCAATATCCGTCATCTTCTGGCCGGGCTTCAGACCCATATATTCCAGCGCGCGCCATTTGGAGGCCCGCTTGGTTTCTTCCTGTATGTCGTCCGGATTGGGAACCGTGCCCTGGACCGAGATGACGTCTTCCGGCGAGGACCCCCAGGAGACGATGGGCGGCAGGTTGGCGCCGTCGAGCACGATCACCTTGTCGTAATGCGCGCCTTCATCGCTGTGCAGCGTCTTCCAGTAGTCGATCGCCATGTCGAGTGCCGCACCCTTTGGCGCACGCGGCTTGCCCTTGATATATTCAAAGGTGGTTTCGTCCGGGGCGATCAGGCCGGCGCGGGCGCCGCCTTCGATCGTCATGTTGCAGACCGTCATGCGGCCTTCCATGGAGAGCGAACGGATTGCCTCGCCGGCGAATTCGACCACATGGCCGGTGCCGCCGGCTGTGCCGATCTCGCCGATGATGGCGAGGATCACGTCCTTGGCGGTGACGCCGTCCGGCAGCTTGCCGTCGACACGCACCAGCATGTTCTTGGCCTTCTTCTGCGGCAGGGTCTGGGTGGCGAGCACATGCTCGACCTCGGACGTGCCGATGCCATGCGCCAGCGCTCCGAACGCGCCGTGCGTGGACGTGTGGCTGTCACCGCAGACGATCGTCATGCCGGGCAGGGTAAAGCCCTGTTCCGGGCCGACGATATGCACGATGCCCTGGCGGACATCTTTTTCCGAATAATATTCAACCCCGAAATCAGCGGCATTCTGGGCCAGCGCCTCCACCTGGATGCGGCTTTCCTCATTCTTGATGCCGAGATGGCGGTCGGCGGTGGTCGGCACGTTATGGTCGACGACGGCGAGCGTGCGGTCCGGGGCACGCACCTTGCGGCCGGCCAGGCGCAGGCCTTCGAAAGCCTGCGGCGACGTCACCTCGTGGACGAGATGACGGTCTATATAGAGAAGACAGGTTCCGTTTTCCTCCGATACGACATGGTCGTCCCAGATCTTGTCATAGAGGGTGCGCGGTGCGCTCATGGCTGACATCCACTTCGAATGGTCATGTTTTGGAAAGGGGAATGCGGGCGGTGAATACCGCCAAGCCGGGCATGTCGGCCCGGTCAGCTAAGTCGGCTGCAAAGCGCCCCGGAAACGCGCGCGAAGAAGCGGGCCGGCAGACGCTTATGGTCCTGCAGCACGATGATCTCTCTCGCAAGGCATCCGAATTTCGATCCCATGGGGTCTTATATAGCAGTTCGAATGAATATGGGCAATCGCTGGCTCGAGGGCGGGAAGCCACTTGTTGCGTGCAGAGAGAGGCGCGGGCGGCAAGATGGGAACCATCTCCGCCCTTGCCCGAGCCGCGGGAATGTCGTCGGGCTTCTGGATGCAGACAGCTGGCTCGCTGCAGCGGGGGTGCAAGTTGTCAGTAGCTGCTGTCGCGGGGCACGCATTGGCGACGCGGTCCGCCGTCATAGGGCTGATAGCTGTTGTCCTCGGCCCTGTAGGAGCGGTATTGCGCAAAGCACCAGGCGGTATCGACGCGACCGGAATCCGCGACCATCTGCGGTTCCCTTTCGGCTACCAGCTCGCCCGTCATGCTGTCGGATGCGATGTCCCGGCCCGAGTTGTCAGCGTCTGCGACACCTTGGTCGAAGGCCCTGGTTCCCACCGCATCGCTACTGCCCATGTCCGACGACGCATCTGCGATGGGCGCGGCTGCCTCATGCGGGGACTGGCACTGCTGGCGTCCCGGCGCATCGAAGGGCTGGTAGCTGTTGTCCTCGATCCGGTAGGAACGATAACGGGCAAAGCACCAGTCCACATGGGCTGCAGTCAATTGCACCGGGGCCGCGGCGGCGTCGTTCATGCTCTGCGCGACAGCCATCTGTATCGAGGCGTCATCGCTGTCCACGTTGCCCGCGTTACCTTGCGAGACTTCGCCATCCATGCCCGAACGTACCGGTGATACGGCATTGGCGGCGCTGGCGATTTCGCCACCCAAAGGCACGTCCTGCGCCGGCAGGTCGGCGCTCGCTACCAATGGCGGCAGGCGTTCCAGTTCCTGCGCATGGCGATCGATCACGACCGGCCGGTCGGTCCATAGCGGCGCATCCATATGGGCAAAACGATGGGGTTCGTAATCGTCTGTCACCAAGGAAGCCGCATAGCTCGCGCCGATGACGCCGGCTATGCCCATGGTCAGGCAGGCTGCGAGTTTGAGAGGTACGGCGATGATCGGCTTCACGGGGTTTGGCTCCGGCTTCTGCAGTCGTTCCAAGAATGCAGAAAAGTTGCAAGAGTTCCCTGCTGCCGGGCTTTCCGCAGTCCGTCCGGTCCACCGTGCCTGCGCAGGTTGAAAAAAGTTTCGACGGTGCAGGCGACCGGAACAACAGGCTTAAACAAAAAAAGGCGGCCCCCGGGACCGCCTTTTCATCATGCCTTATAGGCAATTCTCATTCGGCAGAGCCTTCAGCTGCCTTTGCAGCAGCTGCTTCTTCAGCAGCCTTGGCTTCAGCGGCTTCCTGAGCTGCCTTTTCGGCGGCCAGTGCCTGTGCTGCTGCTACCTTTTCGGCTTCCAGACGTGCCTTTTCCTCGGCAGCTGCAGCGCGTTCGGCTTCGTTCAGCTTGCGAGCGCGCGTACCGGTGTTTTCAACGATACGAGCCGACTTGCCGCGACGATCGCGCAGGTAGTACAGCTTGGCGCGACGGACCTTACCGCGGCGAACGATTTCGACGCCTTCGACCAGCGGCGAATAAACCGGGAATACGCGTTCGACGCCTTCACCGTAGGAAATCTTGCGAACCGTGAAGCTCTCGTTGATGCCGCCGCCCGAACGAGCGATGCAGACGCCTTCGTAAGCCTGTACACGGGTACGGGCGCCTTCGCGAACGCGGACGTTGACGCGAACGGTGTCGCCCGGAGCAAATTCCGGAAGCGTGCGCTGGGCTTCGATCTTGGCGGCCTGTTCGGCCTCAAGCTGCTGGATGATGTTCATCGATCAAACTCTCTCGTTTTTCTGAAACAGCCAGAGCGCTCAATGATCATCCCTTGGTCACGACCTTTTCGATCATGCCTCCGGATCAGCCTCTTGGGCAGAGCGGGTTCGCCATTCTTTGCTTGTCGGTTACGGGCGTTTGCCCATGTCCGAGCGCGCCAATACACCAAAGGAAGGCGTTTGTCATCCCGTTGGTTGCGTTTTTATGGCCCTATAGCAGTCTTATGCCTGCAAGCGGTCTGCGGCCGGCAGCCTCAGTCCAGCAGGTCCGGCCGTCGTTCCCTCGTCAGCTTGAGGGCCTGTTCCTGTCGCCATTTCTCGATGGCCGCATGGTTGCCCGAGGTCAGAACAGCCGGAATTTCCTGGCCCTCGAAAACCGGAGGGCGCGTGTAATGCGGGTGTTCCAGCATGCCCGTCTCGAAACTTTCATGCGTGCCGGACAGAACATTGCCCATCACGCCCGGCAGGATGCGCACGACGGCGTCAAGCAGGATCAGTGCCGCCGGCTCGCCGCCGGACAGAATATAGTCGCCGATCGATACTTCCTCGAGTTGGCGACCATCGATCACCCGCTGGTCGACACCTTCAAAACGGCCGCAGACGATGACTACGCCATCGCCGGCCGCCAGTTCGCGCACGCGCGCCTGGGTCAACGGTTTGCCACGCGGGCTCATCAGCAGGCGGGGGCGGCTGTCTGTCGCGACAGAGTCGATCGCCTTGGCCAGGATATCCGGTTTCAGCACCATGCCGGCGCCGCCGCCAGCCGGTGTGTCATCGACCGTGCGGTGCTTGTCCTCAGCAAAATCGCGGATCTGCACAGCCTCCACTGACCATTCGCCACGTGCGGCGGCCTTGCCGGCAAGCGACGTGCCGAGATGGCCCGGAAACATTTCGGGATAAAGCGTCAGGATGGTCGCACGAAAGGTCATTTATCAGTTGCCGCCGGGAAAGCCGTCCTGGCCCTTGCCCTCGTCCGGATCATCGATCAGGCCGGCTGCCATCGGATCGATGAGAATGCGGCCGTTTTCAAGGTCGATTTCCAGAACCGCGGCTTCCGAAAACGGGATCAGCGCCGGGCGCCGGCCCGGGCCCTTGAGCTCCAGCAGGTCGCCGGCGCCAAAATCGTGAACCGAGGTCACCTTGCCATAGCTCTTGCCGTCGGCGTCGACAGCCTCCAGTCCTTCAAGGTCGGCGTAATAGAACTCGTCTTCTTCCAACTCGTCGTCCGGCAGGTTGTCGCGGTCGATGAACAGTTCCAGCCCGTTGAGCGCCTCTGCCGCATTGCGATCGTTGATGCCGCGAAACCGTACGACGACGACATTCTTGGCCTCGCGCAGGTCGAGAATCTCGAACATGCGGCCATCGGCGCTATGAAGGTTGCCGTAATCACCGATCGCCATAGGATCTTCGGTAAAGGCGCGCACCCGCACCTCGCCGCGCAGGCCTTGGGCTGCGCCGATCGTGGCCATCAGGATTGGGTTTTCAAGCTTTGCCATACGGGCGTGCCGATCCTTCGTGTTGTTTCCGGTCTTTTACGGCGGCGTTACCTGTCGGGCAAGCGCCGTTATCATGTCGCTGAAACACCAACGAAAACGGGCGGCATGTTGCCATGCCACCCGTGATCTTCAGACCTTGCGATCGGAAAAGATTATTCAGCAGAAGCGGCCGCTTCGGCAGCAGCTGCCTTGGCGTCTTCGATCTTCTGAGCCTTTTCAGCAGCGCGCTCGGTTGCCTTCTTGCCCGGCTTTGCCTTTTCCGGGTTGTTCTTGGCTTCGCGGGTCGCGATGTTGGCGTCGGCCAGGAAGCGCAGAACGCGGTCGGTCGGCTGTGCACCGTTGGCGATCCAGTGCTGGATGCGCTCGGCGTTCAGTTCGATACGGGCCGGGTTGTCCTTGGCCAGCATCGGGTTCCAGGAACCGAGCTTCTCCAGGAAGCGGCCGTCACGCGGCGAACGGGCGTCAGCCAGAACGACGGTGTAGTAAGGACGCTTCTTGGAGCCACCGCGGGCCAGACGAATCTTCAGGGACATTTCACTTCTCCTAGGTTTGGGCCGCCATCCGGCGGGCCGTGTCTCAAAAACTTGGTTATGCAGTCTCTCTGGTGCCGCCATGTTCGGCGGCAATCGCTTCATGATGCCTGATGACTTCCTTGATGACGAAGTTCAGGAACTTTTCCGCGAAATCCGGGTCCAGATTGGCATCCTTCGCCAGTTGGCGAAGACGCTCGATCTGGAATTCTTCGCGCGCCGGGTCGGCGGGCGGCAGATCGTATCGAGCCTTCAGGTGGCCCACTTCCTTGGTGCAGCGAAAACGCTCGGCCAGCATATGCACCAGCGCGGCGTCGATATTGTCGATCGACTGGCGGTAGCTTAAAAGCTTTGCCTTTACTTGCGGGTCAACCATCTACGCGCTCCCTCTTATTTCTTCTTGCCCGGCAGGCCGGGCAGGCCGGGAAAACCACCGAGCCTCGGCAGGCCACCGCCGCCCAGACCCGGAAGACTACCTGGAAGTCCGCCCAGGCCACCCGGCAGGCCGCCGCCGGGCTTCAGGCCGGCAGCTTCGGCCTGCTTCTGCAAGGCTTCGAGCTGTTTCGGGTCGAGCTTGGAAAGGTCGGGCATACCGCCCATACCACCACCGAGGCCACCCATGCCCATCTTGGAGGCAAGGCCGCCCATCATCTGCTTCATCATGCCGCCCTTGCCCTTGCCGCCCATCATTTTCATCATGTCGGCCATCTGGCGGTGCATTTTCAGAAGCTTGTTGATGTCGGACGCATCGGTACCCGAACCGGCGGCGATACGCTTCTTGCGGGAATGTTTCAGCAAGTCCGGGTTGGCGCGCTCGGCCTTGGTCATCGAGCCGATGATGGCGATCATCCGGTCGAACGTCTTGTCGTTCATGCCGGTTGCGGCGAGCTTGTCCTTCATGCCGGCCATGCCCGGCATCATGCCCATGATACCGCCCATGCCGCCGAGCGATTTCATCTGTTTGAGCTGATCGGCGAGGTCGTTGAGGTCGAACTTGCCCTTGGCCATCTTGGCGGCCATGGCCGCCGCCTTTTCGGCGTCGATGTTTTCGGCAGCCTTTTCGACCAGCGAAACGATATCGCCCATGCCGAGAATGCGGTCGGCGATACGGCGGGGATGGAATTCCTCCATCTCCGTCATCTTTTCGCCGACACCGATCAGCTTGATCGGCTTGCCGGTGACGGCGCGCATCGAAAGCGCTGCACCACCACGGCCATCGCCGTCCATGCGGGTCAGGACGAGGCCGGTAATGCCGACGCGCTCGTCGAAATTGCGGGCGAGATTGACGGCGTCCTGACCGGTCAGGCTGTCGGCAACGAGCAGGATTTCATGCGGATTGGATTTTCGCTTGATCTCGGCCATTTCGGCCATCAGCGGTTCGTCGATATGGGTGCGGCCGGCGGTGTCGAGGATGACAACATCATGCCCGCCGAGCTTGGCTGCCTGAACGGCGCGTGCGGCAATATCGGTCGGCGACTGGCCGGCGATGATCGGCAGCGTGTCAACGCCTGTCTGTACGCCCAACTGGCGCAACTGTTCCTGAGCTGCCGGGCGACGCGTATCGAGCGACGCCATCAGCACCTTTTTCTTGTCGCGGTCGGTCAGCCGCTTGGCGATCTTGCCGGTGGTCGTGGTTTTACCCGAACCCTGCAGACCGACCATCATGATGACGACGGGAGCGGCAGCGTGCAGGCTGATGCCCACGCCTTCCGAACCCAGCATCTCGACCAGTTCGTCATGAACGATCTTGACGACCATCTGGCCGGGCTTGATCGACTTCAGAACCTCGGCGCCGACCGCCTTTTCACGCACCTTGTCGGTGAAGGCGCGAACCACTTCGAGTGCAACGTCGGCTTCCAGAAGCGCACGGCGAACCTCGCGCAGGGCTGCGGAAACATCCGCCTCGCTCAACGCGCCACGGCCGGTCAGTCCATTCAGAATGGAGCCAAGACGGTCCTGCAGGTTCTCAAACATCGCCACTTCCTTCTTCGTTTCCGGATGCCCGGAAACGTCGGGTCTCTGACTGCTGAAAACAAGACGCCGAGAGCGCGCAAAGCCAAAAAGCACCCGAGGGCGCAACGCGCTGTCGGGTGTTGACCTCCGGGCTCAGTGTGTCGGCCCCGGTCGGCGGCTCCAAGTCGTGACTTGTCAGCAGATCGACGGGCTTAAACAGCAAATAAGGCGATGAGTCAAGGTGTGGCGGAATTCGCGGCCGTTGCGCGTTTGAATATCCAATGTCACTATGAGGAATATTCCGTCGCTCCCCGTCAGGAGGGGAAATCCATGTCCCTTTATATTCTTGACCCCAAGGTCAACGAACTTGCGGATGAAGTCATGCGTCAACTCGGCACAAAGACGAAGACGGAAGCCGTACGGTATGCGCTGGAAAGCGTGTTGAAGCAGGCAGACGAGAAACTCTCTGTCGAAGAACGGGTACGGCGTATTCAAGACCGGGTGGCCGCAAGGATGGGGCCATTAGCGGTCGATTTCGATCAGGAAGCCTGTATGGATGAAATGTGGGAGGACTGATGTTTCTCGACGCCTCGGCTGTTGTCGCCATCATGACCCGCGCAAAAGATGCGGACCTACTGCTTTCCAAGGTCGCCGCAGGCCGCACCACAATCCATTATTCGTCGGTTACGATGTTTGAAGCCGTCATTGCAGTTGCCCGCAAGAATGCCATCAGCATTCATGGTAACAGCGACCGACGCCACTGCAGATGATCGAGGACGCTCGTGAGGATGTGATCGCCTTTATGCGAAGCATCGGCGCTGCCGAAATCGACCTTCCCATAGGCCTCCACAATATCGCACTCGATGCCGCAAAGACTTACGGACGTTCTGTCGGCCACCCGGCAAAGCTCAATTTAGGCGATTGCTTTACTTACGCCGCCGCGAAAACGCTCAAATCGCCGCTTCTTTTCGTCGGCGGGGATTTTGCGCAAACGGATATCGAAACCGCCTGACCCTCTCCTTGAAAACCCCGACCATCGGACTGATCTCATGAACCGCCGCAAGTTTTTCAAATGGACCGGTCTTGCTGCCATCGCCGCGCTTGCAGGCGGTGTGACGGTTAGGAGCGCCATGGCTGGCAACAGATATTACAGTGGTCCCGTCTCGGATCATTTCGACGGCACGCATTTCTTCAATCCGAATGGCGAAGAACCGGCCGGAATGCTCAATCTGGTGCGCTGGAAGCTCGGCAACGGCAACATTCCATGGCCTGACACCTTCGCCAGTCCGTTTCCGCAGGCCGTGCCGGAAACCCGTATCGATGGCGATCGTATTGTCGTCACCATGGTCGGCCATGCCTCGATGCTGATCCAGGTCGCGGGCCTCAACATCCTTACCGATCCTGTGTGGTCGGACCGCACCAGCCCGTTCTCATGGACTGGTCCGAAGCGCGTCAATCCGCCCGGCATCCGCATCGGTGATCTGCCGCCGATCGATATCGTGCTCGTCACCCATAATCATTACGACCATCTTGATCTCGAAACGCTGTGGGTGTTGCAGGGCCGCGACAAGCCGCATTTCATCACCCCGCTCGGTAATGACGTGATCATCCGCGCGCGCGTGCCTGAGGCCAGGATCACGGTGATGGATTGGGGCGGGAAGCAAACCGTCGCGCCCGGCGTCATCTTCCATTGCGAACCCTGCCATCACTGGTCGGCACGCGGTCTTGGCGATCGCCGCATGGCGCTGTGGGCCGCCTTCGTGCTCGAGACGCCGGCGGGGAAAATCTATCACATCGGTGATACCGGTTTTCATGGCGGCATCAATTATCGCGCGGCCCGGCAGAAGCATGGCGGCTTTCGTCTTGCCAACCTGCCGTTCGGCGCCTACGAGCCGCGCTGGTTCATGAAAGCGCAGCACCAGAACCCGGAAGAGGCCGTGGAGGGCATGCAGCTGTGCGGCGCATCCTTCGTCGCCGGTCACCACTGGGGCACGGTCAAGCTCACCAATGAAGGCATCGAGCAGCCGGTCGAAGCGCTGCATGCGGCGCTCGATGCTCGCAATCTTCCCCGCGCGCGTTTCCGCCCGATGCGGCCGGGCGAGGTTTTCGACGTTCCGGCTGTCGATCCCGGCCCCCGCACTTGACGAACCCCATGATGATTTGCTTGAAGCAAAACATGAGTAGAGGGGACAAGAAATGCTGATCGAACTCGAACTTCCGACTGAGGCCACCCGCATCCAGAGGCTGAAAGCACAGACGACGGGAACGCACGACACGCTGGACAAGCGCATCATGCGCGCCGAGCCGTTTGCAAGCCGCGAACGTTACGCGCTTTTTCTCGAGGTCCAGCACCATTTCCATGCCGATGTGGCGCCGCTCTATGCTTCTGCCGAGCTCAATGCCAAACTTCCGGGCCTTGCCGATCGCTGCCGTCTGCAGGCGCTACGTGACGATATCGTCGATCTCGGCGGCACCGCCGAAACGCTGGTCTCCACCACCGGGCGCCTGAGCCCGGCAGTAGCGCTTGGCTGGGTCTATGTCGCCGAAGGCTCAAATCTCGGCGCCGCCTTCCTGCGCAAGGAAGCCGCCAAGCTCGACCTGTCGGACGAATTTGGCGCCCGCCACCTCGCCGGTCACCCGGATGGCCGCGGCTTACACTGGCGCAATTTCGTCGCCGCCTATAATGGCCTGCCGCTGTCGGAGGCGGAAGAGATCGAGGTCGCAGAAGGCGCCAGGGCTGCATTCCGCCGCGTGCATGGGCTGGTGGAACGGATTTTCGGGTAACTGTCGAGCATTCGCCACACTGGTAATTCCCGTTGGTTTCGGCCATATACGCCTTGAAGATGAGGGGCGTAGGCCCGGGAGTGGACCAGCATCATGACGGGACAGGTCGAATTTGCGCGGATGAACGGGCTTGGCAACAAGATCCTTGTCGTCGACATGCGCGGCCGTCCCGACATGGTCACGCCGCAAGCCGCGATCGCGCTCAATGCCGATCCGGCCACCCAGTTCGACCAGATCATGGCTATCCATGATCCGAGGGCTGACGGCACCGATGCCTGGATCGATATCCTGAACTGCGATGGCACCAAGGCGCAGGCTTGCGGCAACGGCACGCGCTGCGTCGTGCAGGCATTGGCCGCCGAGACCGGCCGCAAGACATTCACCTTCCAGACGGTCGCCGGCATTCTGAATGCGCAGGAGCATGCGGACGGCACGATTTCCGTCGACATGGGCAAGCCGGTTTTCGCCTGGGACCGGATCCCGCTGGCGGAAGAGTTTTTCGACACGAGCCGTATCGAGCTGCAGATCGGTCCTATCGATGCGCCTGTGTTGCATTCGCCCTCCGCAATGTCGATGGGCAATCCGCATGCGATCTTCTGGGTCGATCGGGACCCGATGACCTTCGATCTCGAGCGGTTTGGCCCCATGCTGGAAAACCATCCCATGTTTCCGGAAAAGGCCAATATCACGCTGGCACAGGTCATCTCCGACAGTGCGCTGCGCACCCGGACCTGGGAGCGGGGCGCAGGCTTGACGCTTGCCTGCGGCTCGGCTGCCTGCGCCGCCGGCGTGTCGGCTGCCCGCACCGGCCGTACCGGCCGCACGGTAACGATTGATGTGGCGTCCGCACCGACGCGCCAGCCGCTGGTCATCGAGTGGCGCGAGGATGATCACGTCGTTATGACCGGTCCGGCCGAATGGGAATGGTCGGGCAAGGTCGATCCGGTCACCGGCGCCTTTGTCCGTGATGAGGAACCCACGGCGAGGGCAAATTGAGCGGCGTCGAGGTCATCACATTTGGTTGCCGGCTGAACACCTATGAATCGGAAGTGATGCGGGCCGAGGCTGAAAAGGCCGGGCTCAACAACGCCGTTCTGGTCAATACCTGCGCAGTGACGGGTGAGGCGGTGCGTCAGGCGCGCCAGACAATTCGCCGGGTGCGTCGCGAAAATCCCAATGCCCGTATCATCGTCACCGGCTGCGCCGCGCAGACGGAAAGCCAAACCTTTGCCGATATGGCCGAGGTCGACATGGTGCTCGGCAACGAGGAAAAGCTGACAGCCAAGTCTTATCGCGCCCTGCCGGATTTCGGGGTGTCGGCCGAGGAAAAGCTGCGCGTCAACGACATCATGAGCGTCAAGGCGACAGCGCCGCAGATGGTCCGCCATATCGACGGCCATGTACGCGCCTTCATTCAAGTGCAGAACGGCTGCGATCATCGCTGCACATTCTGCATCATCCCTTATGGTCGCGGCAATTCCCGCTCGGTGCCCATGGGGGCCGTGGTCGAACAGGCGCGAAAACTGACCGAAAGCGGTTATCGCGAAATCGTGCTGACAGGTGTCGATGCCACCAGCTACGGCGCCGATCTGCCGGGCAATCCGACGCTTGGTTATCTCGCTAAAACGCTGCTGAAGCAGGTCCCGGACATCCTGCGCCTGCGCCTGTCGTCGATCGACAGTATAGAGGCCGATAATCATCTCTGGGACCTGATCGCCGACGAACCACGTTTCATGCCGCATCTGCATCTGTCCCTGCAGCATGGCGACGATTTGATCCTGAAACGCATGAAGCGCCGCCACAGCCGTGCTGATGCCCTGGCGTTCACGCAGCAGGCCCGTCGTCTGCGCCCGGAGATCGCTTTCGGTGCGGATATGATCGCTGGATTCCCGACCGAGACGGAGGAGATGTTCGAAGGCGCGGCATCCCTTGCCGAAGAGGCCGGTATTTCCTTTCTACATGTGTTTCCCTATAGCCCGCGCCCCGGCACCCCGGCCGCACGCATGCCGCAGGTCGATCGTGCCCTGGTGAAGGATCGTGCGGCAAGGCTGCGCACCCGGGGGGAGGCGCTGCACCGTGCCCATCTCGACCGCATGGTCGGCACCGAGCAGACCATCATCGTCGAGAATAACGGCATGGCGCACACGGAAAACTTTTCGCTGGTCGCAGCACCCGCCCTTATTCCCCGCGACTTCAAGCGCGTTATGATAACGGGGCATAACGGCAAGCATCTCGACATGGCCGTCATGGCCGACGCTCGCCACGAGCGCGCGGCCTGACCGGAACGGATTTTGATAATGGTAAGCTTCATCAAACGCGTCTTCACCTTTGGCGACAGGCCGGTGGACCAACCGGCACCGCAAGACGCGCCGGATCAGGTAGCCGACGCCTCCGTGCAGGCCGAGCTGGAGCCGAAATCGCGCGACGAGGATCTGCCGGTTGCTGCCGATCCGGTGGCGCCGGTGGAGATGGATACCGCCGGCGGGCCGTCCGATGATGTGGTGGCGGCTGTTGGGGAAACTGCTGACGTCGAGGAAGAGCCCGCGGCGATCCTCCCCGGTGTTGAGGAAACGTCTGATCTCGGTGTCGTGCCTTTGTCCTTGCTGGAAGCTGAGGCTGCGGCGGAAACCGCCCCTGTCGTGGCACACGGGGGTGAGCCCACGCCCCCCGAGGCCAGCGATGAACAACCGGCAGCAACGACCGCCCTGAGCGAGAGCGAAGAGCTGGCCGAAGACGCTTCATCCACCGCTCACGTCCTCCCGAAAGGTTTCTCTACCGCCAAGCCGGAAGCCGAACCGGTTGCCATCGTCGCCAAGCCGAGCCTTACCTGGTTTCAACGCCTGCGCGCCGGCCTTGCCCGCACCTCGTCGCAGCTCACCGGCCAGATTTCCGCTCTTTTCACCAAGCGCAAGCTCGATGAGCAAACGCTGGAGGAACTGGAGGACCTGCTGATCCAGGCCGATCTGGGCGTCGAGACCGCCATGCGCATCGCCGATACGCTGTCGTCGGAACGGTATGGCAGGGATGTGACCGGCGAAGACGTATCGCGCATCATGTCCGCGGAGATCACAAAGGTTCTGACGCCGGTCGCCCAGCCGCTGCAGCTCGATCTCGATCACAAGCCGCATGTCATCCTCGTTGTCGGCGTCAACGGCACCGGCAAGACCACGACGATCGGCAAGCTGGCGGCAAAACTTTCCGGTTCCGGCTTGAAGGTCATGCTTGCCGCCGGCGACACGTTTCGCGCAGCCGCGATAGAGCAGCTGAAGATCTGGGCGGATCGGACCGGCTCGGAATTCATCGGCACGAAACTCGGCGCCGATGCCGCAGGCCTCGCCTATGACGCCTTCGAACAGGCACGCGCGAAAAAATCCGACGTGCTGATCATCGATACCGCCGGCCGCCTGCAGAACCGTACGGAGCTGATGGCGGAACTGGAAAAAATCGTGCGCGTCCTCAACAAGCTCGATCCCGATGCGCCGCATACCGTTTTGCAGACGCTCGATGCCACAACCGGCCAGAACGCCATGAACCAGGTCGAGATCTTCCGCAACGTCGCCGGCGTCAGCGGCCTGATCATGACCAAGCTCGATGGCACCGCGCGCGGCGGCATTCTTGTGGCCATCGCGGCCAAGCACAAGCTGCCGGTCTATTTCATCGGTGTCGGTGAGGGCGTCGACGATCTCGAACCCTTCGAGGCGCAGGATTTCGCCCATGCCATTGCCGGCCTGACGCATTGATGCCACGAAATGCGTGTTTGGCTTCGCCGGCACGCGCAAATTGAAATTCGTCACGAGAAGTTGGAGCCGATGCAGATCGAAAGCGACACCACGCCGACCAGGGAAGAAAAGCAGCATCCCGGCCTCAAGCTGGCGCTGGAAATCGGGCCTCTGCTGGTGTTCTTTTTCGGCAATTTGCGCGGCGAATGGCTGGCTGAAAAATTTCCGGCTCTGACGGTGATCGGCGGCCCGCTGCTTATCGCCACGGCGCTGTTCATGGTCGCCACCGTGTTGTCGCTGATCGTCTCGAAAATCGTCTTCAAGCACCTGCCGGTCATGCCCTTCGTCTCAGGCGTCGTGGTCATGGTGTTCGGCGGGTTGTCGATCTGGCTGCAGGACGAAACCTTCATCAAGATGAAGCCGACCATCGTCAACACGCTGTTCGGCGTCGTGCTGCTCAGTGGTCTGCTGTTCGGCAAGTCGCTGCTCGGCTACGTCTTCAATGCCGCCTTCCGGCTCGACGAGGAAGGCTGGAAGAAACTGACGCTGCGCTGGGGCATCTTCTTCATCGTCCTTGCAGTCATCAACGAGATCGTCTGGCGTAATTTTTCCGATCAGTTCTGGGTCAATTTCAAGGTCTGGGGCACGATGCCGATCACCATCGCCTTCACGCTGTCGCAGATGCCGCTTATCATGCGCCACACGATTGAGGAACCGGCAACGGGTAACGGCAAGTGACGGTAACGGGCGCGTCCGAACCGATGTGGCAGTCGCGGCGCTGGCTCTGGGGCGCACTTGTTCTATTCATCGCTCAGATCGTTGTCCTGTATGTCATGGGGCGTATCCCCATCTGCGAGTGCGGCTATGTCAAGCTGTTCGAACCGGGCGTGAATTCTCCTGGAAATTCGCAGCACATCGCTGACTGGTATACGCCGTCGCACATCATCCACGGGTTTCTGTTCTACGGCCTCGGCTGGCTGATCCTGCGCCGCGCGCCGTTGTCTGCCCGCCTGTCGTTCGCAGTGTTGATCGAGGCGGCCTGGGAAATTCTCGAAAACTCGCCGATCATCATCGACCGCTATCGCTCGGCCACGATGGCGCTCGGCTATAACGGCGACAGTATCCTGAATTCGGCGATGGACACGGTGGCGATGGCTGCGGGGTTTTTCATCGCCGCGCGTCTGCCGGTCTGGGCGACGCTGGCCCTTGCCATCGCTTTCGAGCTGCTCACAGGATATCTCATCCGCGACAACCTGACCTTGAACGTGCTGATGCTGGTCTGGCCGGTGGACGCGGTCCGGGAATGGCAATCCGCACTGTAAAACCTGACCGTTTCCAATGCCGGTCAAGTTTCGTTAACGGTCGCGGCATAGAGCGTAATCGCAGTTCGCGAAGGGGTTTGAGCCTTCGGGCCGCGTTGCGAGGACGAGATGGAACCCCAGGATAATTTTGCCTATCTTCTGCCCTTCATCTTCGTGACTTTCGGTATGGTCTTCATTGCCGTCGCACGGGTGGGCGACCGCAGCGCCTCCGCCTGGGGTTTGGGCTATATTGCTGCTGCGTCAGGTTTTGCGGCGCCCCTGCTCCTTGGGTTTCTGCCGGTGCAGGCCCAGGCCATCCTTTCCAATGCCTGTTTCCTGACTGCCTTCTATTTTTACGGCGATGCCCTTCTGTTGCGCTTTTGCCGGCCGCGTCTGCGTAAGTCGCGGATGACTCTGTGGGCGGCGGGCATGGCGCTGATCATCTATGCCGTGCTTGTGGCCAACAGCTTGCGCGGCGAGCTTTTCGTCGGCGACCTCTTCTGCCTGTTGCTGCTGGCACTGCCGCTTGCGAAAGTCCTGCGTCACCTTCACCGCGCGATCGACATCGCACTTTTCGGGATCGTCGGCCTGGTCTTTCTCGAAACCCTCGTCCGCCTCGTCGTCATGACGGCGATGACGAGCGATGGGGCCGATCTCGGATTTGAACGGTTTCTCGCCTCTGACTATGCTTTTGTCATGCAGGTCGGAGCCAGCCTTATAGGCTTCCTGATGGCGCTGACGGCGCTGGCTGCCTGCGTTCTCGACGTCATTGGCGGTCACCGCGATGCCGCGCATCGGGATCCTTTGACGAATGCGCTCAACCGACGCGGTTTCGAGCGGGCCGTTGCCGATTTGAAAGACGGCGGCGAGCGCGGCGTGGTCATCTGCAGCGATGTCGATCACTTCAAGCGCGTCAACGACGATTACGGCCATGCGGCCGGTGACCTCGTTATCACACGGCTGGTCGACCTGCTCCGGCGTCAGCTGCCGGATGGCGCGCTGGTCGCCCGCTTCGGCGGTGAGGAATTCGTCGTCTTTCTGCCCGGCATGTCGCTGACGGAAGGGGGTGTGCTGGCGGACGTCATCTGTCAGGCCTTTGCAGGCGGGCGCTGGGAAACGACGGGCATCCGTCGCCCGATCACCGCCAGCTTCGGCGTGTCCGCCGTGTCGCGCGATGACCGCTCGGTGCATGAGGCGATCAGGCGCGCAGATGCCTGTCTTTATGCGGCGAAGGAAGCCGGACGCAACCGTGTGGTGATCGAAGGCCGTGGACGGACCGAGCGGTCAACGGCGCTTCACGCCATATCGGCGGCCTGAACGCCCGGCGGGGACGTACCTTTCAGGATTTTCCCAGCGCCTTCTCCATGGCCGGCAACAGCCCGTTGGTCAGGCTCTGGCTGTCGAACGGACCGACCTTCTTGTACAGGATCGTGCCATCGGCGCCGACCAGATAGCTTTCCGGGATCCCGTAGACACCCCAATCGATCGCCGCCTTGCCGGCGGGATCGACCCCGATTGCCCGGTAGGGATTGCCGAGTTCGCCCAGGAACCGCAGCGCATTGTCGTTGCGGTCCTTGTAATTGATGCCGACAATGTTCAACCGCCCGTCCTCAGCGAGGCTTTTCAGGATCGGATGTTCCTGACGGCACGGCACGCACCATGAGGCGAAGACATTGACCAGCGTCAGCTTGCCCCTGACGGCATCCTCTGTCAGGGCCGGAAGGTTCGATCCTTGCAGTGGCGGCAGGGACAGTGTCGGTGCGCTTTGGCCGATCAGCGCAGAGGGAATGGCGGACACGTCGCGGCCGTTCACGTCCTGGTCGTACAGCATCTTGCCGGCAACGGCAGCGAAGCCGGCAAACACCGCAAGCGGGATCAATGCCAGCGCATAGCGACCGAGACCGCGGTGCTCCCCTCGCGCGTGATCGCGTTCTGGCAGTTGCGGGCCGCCGGTCATGTGCGGTCGCCCTTCGCCACAGGCGACGAGCGACGGCGAACGCCCGACGCTTCCAGTTCCGCAAGCTCCCTGGCGCGGGCGCGACCGTCCAGCCATACCCAGGCAATGAGGCAAAGGCTGACTAGCGCGGCTATGCCGTAGGACATGGCAATGTAGAATGCATGGGTCATGTCACGCACCCTCTTTTTCTGTTGATTGGCCGGCCATCCGGGCGGCCATGCGACGCTGTGCGGTGACCCGCCGCCGCCAGATTTCGTTGCGCATAGCCGCGATATGCAGGGTGAAAAACAGCATGGTAAAGGCAATGGCCATGGTCAGCAGCGGCCAGAGAAACGTCCTGTCGATCGTTGAGCCGCCCATTCGGACGACGCTCGCGGGCTGATGCAGCGTGTTCCACCAGTCGACCGAGAACTTGATGATGGGGATGTTGACGAAGCCGACGAGGATCAACACGGCCGAGACGCGTGCCGCCTTGCCCGGGTCGTCCATGGCGCGATTGAGCGCGATCAGGCCCAGATACATCAGGAACAGCACGAAGACGGAGGTGAGGCGTGCATCCCAGACCCACCATGTACCCCACATGGGCTTGCCCCAGAGCGAGCCGGTGGCAAGGGCGATGAGCGTGAAGGCGGCGCCGAGCGGGGCTGCCGCCTTGTGACTGACATCGGCCAGCGGATGGCGCCAGACCAGGGTGCCGATGGCCGAGGCCGCCATGACAGAATAACACATCATCGACAGCCACGCCGCCGGCACGTGCACATACATGATGCGTACCGTCAGGCCCTGCTGGTAATCGCCTTCGCCCGAAAAGCTCAGATAAAGACCGATCGCAAACAGAAGGGTGGTGATGGCCGCCATCCAGGGAAGAATACGTGAAGTCAGAGCCACAAACCGCGTCGGGTTTGCAAGATCTGTCAGCTTGGTCAAAACGGCTATCTGGGGCATGGGCTTTCTACTCGATGGCGCGGACGCAGCCTTGCTTCTAGTCAATCACCGGCGTTTCTCAATGCTAAGGCCGCCCCAAGCGGGCCGAGAACGGCAAAAAACATCGTGATCGCCACCAGTATCAGGAAGGGCGGCAGGAAGGGAGCAGGATCTTGTACGGCGGCATAGGATGCACTGACGCCGAAAATCAGCACCGGGATCGCCAGCGGCAGCACGAGAATGGAGACCAGCAGTCCGCCGCGGGGAAGGGCGACTGCCACGGCCGCGCCGACCGCGCCGATAAAGGTCAGGGCGGGCGTGCCGACGAGAAGCGTCAGCATGGTGGCGCCTATCGCCCTCTCTTCCATGTTCATGAACAGGCCGAGCAGAGGCGATGCCATTACCAGTGGCAGGCCGTTGCCGACCCAGTGCGCCAGGCACTTGACGAGCACCGTCAGCACCGGCGGTTGCTCCTGCATCAGCAAGAGATCGAGCGAACCGTCATCGCGATCGGTCTGGAACATGCGGTCGAGCCCGAGCAGCGACGACAGAAGCGCGCCGATCCATACGATGGCCGGACCGATGCGCGAAAGAAGGTTGAGGTCGGGTCCCACGCCGAAAGGGATAACGGCAACGACGGTGGTGAAGAACAATACGCCGATCAGCGCGCCGCCGCCGGCGCGCACGGAAAGTCTGAGGTCGCGAAGGAGGAGGGCGATCATGGGAACAAGCCTTGATGGGCAGGTTCAGTCGCTTCCTTCCTGCCCTTGATGGAGAAGATCGGCAGGAGACGCGACGTTTGACCTGGGCCGCTATCGGTGCTTGCGCGACCGACGAACCGCTCGACTCTTGGGGCAGAGGGAAGGGAGCTACGTTCTGCAGGGAGGGCAACGACGACGACGTTCACCAGACCGCCTCCATCGCACCGGCAAACCCGGTCATCTGCAATTCCTGTGTCCCTTCCAGTCCGAGCGGCTGGTGTGTCGCGGCAAGTAGAATGCCGCCCTTGCCCAAATGCATCCTTATCAGCGCCGTGAACACACTCTCCGCGCTCCCATCGAGCGCGGCGGTCGGCTCGTCGAGGATCCAGACCGGCCGGTAGGCCACCAGGAGTTTTGCAAAGGCCATCCGCCGCTGCTGACCCGCGGACAGATAACCGAAGGGCAGATGCACAATGTCGCCGAGCCCGACCGATTCGGCTGCCGCGCCGACCGACATTCCATGCCCGCCGTCAAAATCGCCCAGAAATTCCTTCCAGAAACCGAGATTTTCGCCAACTGATAGTTCCGCCTTCATTGCGTTGCGGTGGCCAAGATAATGACAGGCTTCGGCCGCCCGCATATCCGCGTCCGCGCCCTTCGATTGCCAGATGACACGCCCGCCATCCGGGCGCAGCAGGCCGGCAACCGTGCGCAGCAGCGTCGATTTGCCGGAGCCATTGCGGCCCGTCAGGATCAGGCTTTCGCCGGCGGTAAGTGAAAAGGAGATAGCTCTGAAGATCAGGTCTTCCCCGCGCCGGGCGCTCAGGCTTTCGGCTGTCAGCCGCATGATCGGGACTTTCGTTAAGTTTTTAATCATCTAGACGCAAAAAAATGTTTCTTGGCCTGCGTCAAAGTGTCTGGAACGCTTCTTAGAAATTATCTATAAGCATCGCAACCACGCCAGCGGCCGGCGTGATTTCCACCTAGCGCCGGACCTGAAGACAAACTCTTCTCGTGCGGACAGCGGAAATGGCCGTACCCGCATCCTATAGTGCATTCCAGTGCATAGGCGTCCGCACGCGCGTGTTGGCTCTTGATATCAGCGGGGTTACTTTCCGTGGCTAAATCTATCGACAGTTTCAATTGTCGCTCCGTCCTTACCGTAGGCGGTAAGGACTACGTCTATTACAGCCTGCCGAAGGCCGAAGCGAACGGCCTTGCCGGCGTTTCCAATCTGCCTTTCTCGATGAAGGTTCTTCTGGAAAACCTGCTGCGCTTCGAAGACGGCCAGTCCGTCACGAAAGAGCAGATCGTGTCGGTTGCCGAATGGCTGAACAATAAGGGCCTCACCGAGGCTGAAATCGCCTATCGTCCGGCGCGCGTGCTGATGCAGGACTTTACCGGCGTCCCGGCGGTTGTCGATCTCGCTGCCATGCGCGACGGCATCAAATCGCTCGGCGGCGATCCGGAAAAGATCAACCCGCTCGTGCCCGTCGACCTCGTCATCGACCACTCGGTCATTGTCGACGAATTCGGCACGCCGACTGCTTTCGCCAAAAACGTCGAACTGGAATACCAGCGCAATGGCGAGCGTTACCGCTTCCTCAAGTGGGGCCAGCAGGCGTTCAAGAATTTCCGCGTCGTTCCTCCGGGCACCGGCATCTGCCACCAGGTGAATTTCGAGTATCTTGGCCAGACCGTCTGGACCAACGAGGAAGACGGCGAAGTGACCGCTTACCCGGACACCTGCGTCGGCACCGATTCGCACACCACGATGATCAACGGTCTCGGCGTGCTCGGCTGGGGCGTTGGCGGCATCGAGGCGGAAGCGTCCATGCTTGGTCAGCCGGTTTCCATGCTTCTGCCGGAAGTCATCGGCTTCAAGCTGACCGGCAAGCTCAAGGAAGGCGTCACCGCCACCGACCTCGTGCTCACCGTCGTGCAGATGCTGCGCAAGAAGGGCGTCGTTTCCAAGTTCGTCGAATTCTTCGGACCTGGCATGGATAACATGCCGGTCGCAGACCGTGCCACGATCGGCAATATGGGCCCGGAATACGGCGCGACCTGCGGCTTCTTCCCGGTCGATGCCGAAACCGTCAACTATCTCAACATGTCCGGCCGCACGAAGGAGCGCATTGCGCTCGTCGAAGCCTATTCGAAGGCGCAAGGCATGTGGCGCGACAATGACGGTTCCAACCTTGTCTTCACCGACACGCTGGAACTCGACCTCGGCGACGTCGTGCCGTCCATGGCCGGCCCGAAGCGTCCGGAAGGCCGTATTCCGCTGGAAAACATCGCCTCCGGTTTCGCCGGTTCGATGGACGCCGACTACAAGAAGCCCGGCCAGCTCGACAACCGTTACCCGGTCGAAGGCACCGACTTCGATCTCGGTCATGGCGACGTGGCGATTGCCGCCATCACGTCCTGCACCAACACGTCGAACCCGTCCGTTCTGATCGCTGCCGGCCTTCTCGCCCGCAACGCGGTTGCCAAGGGCCTGAAGTCCGCGCCGTGGGTGAAGACCTCGCTCGCGCCGGGATCCCAGGTCGTCGGTGAATATCTCGCCAAATCCGGCCTGCAGACCTCGCTCGATGCGCTCGGCTTCAACCTCGTCGGCTTCGGCTGCACGACCTGCATCGGCAATTCCGGCCCGCTGCCGGCGCCGATCTCCAAAACGATCAACGACAAGGGCCTGATCGTTTCCGGCGTGCTCTCGGGCAACCGTAACTTCGAAGGCCGTATCTCGCCGGACGTTCAGGCGAACTACCTCGCTTCGCCGCCGCTCGTTGTCGCCTATGCGCTCGCCGGTACGGTGCAGAAGGACCTGACCAAGGAGCCGCTCGGAACGGGCAGCGATGGCCAGCCGGTCTACCTCAAGGATATCTGGCCGACCTCTGCCGAAGTGCAGGAGTTCATCCAGAAATACGTCACCCGCGAACTGTTCGAGTCGAAGTATGCGGACGTGTTCAAGGGCGACGAGAACTGGCAGGCCGTGCAGATTCCGGAAGGCGATACCTATGCGTGGGACGACAAGTCGACCTATGTGCAGAACCCGCCCTACTTCGTCGGCATGGGCAAGACCGGTTCTGGCCTCAAGGACATCAAGGGCGCCCGCGTCCTCGGTCTCTTCGGCGACAAGATCACCACCGACCACATTTCCCCGGCCGGTTCGATCAAGGCTGCTTCGCCGGCTGGTGCCTACCTCACCGAGAACGGCGTTGGCGTGGCCGACTTCAACCAGTACGGCACGCGCCGCGGCAATCACGAAGTGATGATGCGCGGCACGTTCGCCAACATCCGTCTGCGCAACCACATGCTCGGCCCGAACGGCAAGGAGGGTGGCTACACCATCCACTATCCGTCCAAGGAAGAGATGTCGATCTACGACGCGGCCATGAAGTACAAAGACGAAGGCACCCCGCTCGTCATCTTCGCCGGCGTCGAATACGGCAACGGTTCATCGCGTGACTGGGCTGCCAAGGGCACCAACCTCTTGGGCGTCAAGGCCGTCATCGCGCAGTCCTTCGAGCGTATTCACCGTTCGAACCTGGTCGGCATGGGCGTCGTGCCGTTCACCTTCGAGGAAGGCACGACCTGGGCATCGCTCAACCTCAAGGGCGACGAGACCGTCACCATCGAGGGTCTGGAAGGCGACATCAAGCCGCGTGAATGGAAGACCGCCAAGATCAGCTATGCCGATGGAACGGAAAGGGACATCAAGATCCTTTGCCGCATCGATACGCTGGACGAGGTCATCTATATGAACAATGGCGGCATCCTTCAGACCGTTCTCCGCGATCTGGCGGCCTGAGGCCGGACCCTTTGACGCTCGCCGGGTTGACCGGCGGGCGTTGGTTCTCTGGCGCCTGCCGCGCCCTTATTCCTTCAGGTCTTCCGCCCGTGTCCCTCGTGATATTCATCGGCATGGCAGTCACCGTCTTCCTGACGTCGCTGCTGTCCGGCATTTTCGGAATGGCGGGCGGCCTGATCCTGCTTTGGGTTCTGCTCTTCCTCTACCCGGTCGGCACGGCCATTGCGATCCAGGGCGTCATCCAGATGGTGTCCAACGGGTCGCGGGCATGGTTCTCGCGCGCCTATATCGACTGGAAGATCCTGGCCTTCCTGTGTTCCGGCGTGGCCCTTGCCGCGTTCATCCTTTTTCTCACCAATTATACCCCAAGCCTGATCGTGGTTCTGATCGGGGTCGGCCTGATGCCGATCCTGGTGTGGTTGCCCGTCAACAGGCTGCAACTCGACGCTGCGCGACCGTCCCATGCCTTTCTGGCCGGCCTGCTCTCAGGCGCGATGACGATCAGCGTCGGCGTTGCGGGCCCCACGGTCGACATCTTCTTCATCCGTACCCAGATGGACCGACGCAAGATCATCGCCACCAAGGCGTCGATCCAGACCTTGTCGCATCTCGCAAAAATCACCTTCTATTGGCAGGCCGCCTTCGACCTTCCGACCATGGACGCCGTTTCCGTGTTACTTGCTGCACCGATCGCCATTTTCGGGGCGCGGGCAGGCAATGGTATCCTGCAAAAGATGACTGACGCCAATTTCCGCAGCTGGACCCGGTGGGTCGTGACAGCCGTCGGCGCCGTCTACCTAACCCAGGGCCTGCTGAAACTTGTTTGAAGTGGGTGCGATTTTCGATAAGTGACATATGGTCGTGATGAATATGATAGGTAGACCGATTTCGTGACTGTCCCTCACCCGGTTGTGACTTCCGTTTGACCAGATGCTTTGCGTATTTTGAGGAATGGAAAAGCGCGTGGCCGCGCCGTTACCTCCTCCTCCCGCCCGGTTCGTCCAAAAGGTTTTGTTCGATGTTTCCGACTGTCCGTAGCGCCGCATTCCTGATCGGCCTGTTGTCTGCCGGTCTTGCCAGCGCCGGCGAGGTTGAAAACCCAAAGGGTGTCGTCGAATTGTTCACCGCGCAGGGCTGCGCTTCCTGTCCGCCGGCCGATGCCGCACTGAAAAAACTGGTCGAGCAGGGGGATGTCGTCGCGCTCGCCTATCACGTCGATTACTGGAACTATCTCGGCTGGACCGATACGCTGAGTTCCAAGGAGAACACCGAGCGGCAATATGGCTATGCCCATTCCTTCGGCCGCAGCGGGGTCTACACGCCACAGGCGGTGGTCAACGGCCGCGACCACCTGATCGGAACGGATGTCGCCGCCATCAACCAGAAGATGGACGGAATGAAGGGTGCCGGTCAGGGCCTGACCGTTCCCGTCAAGGCGGACATGAATGGCGAGGAAATCGAGATCAGTATCGGCGCCGGTACCGGCAAGGCCGATATCGTAATCGCCTATTTTACCAAAAAGGAAAAGGTCGCCGTCGAAAAGGGCGAAAATACCGGCAAGCAGATGGAATACTGGCACAGCGTCTATGACGTGCAGACCGTCGGCATGTGGGATGGCAAGGACATGAAGATCACCGTGCCCGCGCGCACCATGGGCAAGGGTAAGAAGGATGGCTGCGCCATTCTTCTGCAATCGTCGAAGCCCGGCGGGGAGCCTGCCGCCATCGTCGGCGCGACGGTGCTGATGGCCGGACGCAAGCGCGACTGATACCGATTCATTCAATGAAATGTGTGAAGGACGGTCTCACGAGGCCGCGAGGATGTTGGCTGCCCGATCCGGAACGTTGGGGGGCTGGGGGTAAGGGTCAGCGCTCCGGATCGGGCTTGCTTGACGCGATGGCGTCAACCAACAATGCCAATCTCGCGCCGGATTCAGGCGCTGTTTTGACCGAAATGCGGCGATAAAAATAACCTTGTTCGATTGCATCTAAGGGTTTTGCGCAGCATCTCAGCCGCAACCGGCCGGGCTTGCATTTTCCTGGCGCTGAGGCACACTGTCATATGTCTGCAATCTTCGATCTGGAGCCATGATGACTGACCACCCGGATTTTCCGAGGGGATCGAACCCCGAAGACAGTGCCGTCGTTGTCGATCTCGACCATTACAGACAGAACCGCGATCCGCTGCCGATCACCTTTCACCGACGCGAGCTCGACGCCATCCTGTGGATTTATGGCCGCATGGTGGGCGAGGGGGAGTGGAAGGACTATGCCATCGATCACACCAGGGAAAAGGCGGTGTTTTCCGTCTTCAAGCGATCCGGCGAAATGCCGCTTTTCAGAATAGAGAAAAATCCGAAACTGGCGGCCAAGCAGGGTGCCTTTTCCGTCGTCAATACTCAGGGCAGGATCCTGAAGCGCGGCCATGACCTGCAACAGGTACTGAAGGTCTTCGACAAGGCGCTGAAGCTCGTCGATTGATCGGCCCTGCCGCTTCTAACCGCGAAAGAGCGAGCCGGGATAGGTGGCTGGGTCGGGCAGCGTTTCCGTTCCCTCACCGAGAGCAATCTGCATGAAGATCGTGTCCTGCCACTTGCCGTGCTTGAACCCTGCGCCCTTGATGGTGCCGGTCATTTCAAAGCCCAGACTTTTGTGGAGCGCCACCGATGCGGGGCTGACGCCGCCAATGACGGCGACCATCTGGCGAAAGCCCAGTGCCTCGCAGCGAGCCAGAAGCTCTTTCAGAAGCGCTTTGCCGACGCCCTGTCCGCGCGCGTCCGGGGCGAGATAGATCGAATCCTCCACCAGCCAGCGATAGGCCGGGCGGGTTCGAAAGGCGGAGGCATAGGCAAACCCGAGAATCCCGTTCCCTTCTGCCTCGGCGACAATATAGGGATATCCCTTCGCCCCGACGGCGTGGAAACGATCGCTCATCTCCGCCTGATCCGGCGGGATTATCTCGTAGCTTGCAGAACCATGAAGCACGCTGTCGCGATAAATTTCAGTGATTGCCGGCAGATCGGCGGGCGTTGCGTCGCGCAGGTGAACGGTCATGGGTAAGCCGGCCGGTATCAGTTTAGATTTACACTATGGCAGGCCGGGTATTCGGACAACAAAAAGGCGGCCCCGGGGCCGCCCCTTCGTCACGCTCGTGTTGTTCTCAGTCGCGGTTTCCGAGGAAACGCAGCAGGAACAGGAAGAGGTTGATGAAGTCGAGATAAAGCGTCAGTGCGCCCATAATGGCCATGCGGCCGGTCGTGGTCACGTCATTGCCTTCGTAGTACATTTCCTTGATCTTCTGCGTATCATAGGCGGTCAGGCCGGCGAAGATCAGCACGCCGATGGCCGAGATGGCAAAGCCGAGGGCGGAAGAGGCCAGGAAAATATTGACGATCGAGGCGATGATCAGGCCGAACAGGCCCATGATCAGAAACGAGCCCATCGCCGACAGATCCTTGCGCGTGCTATAGCCGTAAAGCGACAGCGCACCAAAGGAAGCAGCGGTGATGAAGAAGGTCTGGACGATGCTCTCGCTCGTGTAGACCATGAAAATCGACGATAGGGACAGGCCCATCAATGCGGCGTAGATCCAGAACGTCGTCTGTGCGGCAGAAACGCTCAGCTTATGGATGCGGAAGCTCAGGAAGAAGACGAGCGCCAGCGGCGCAAGCATCACCACCCAGCGAAGCGGAGAGCCGAAGATCGCCTGGGCAAAGGCCGGGCTGCTGATGGCAGCGCTATAGGTTCCATAGGCGGCCAGGCCGGTGATGGCCAAGGCGAGCGCCATCAGGTTGTAGACCTTGAGCATATAGGAGCGCAGGCCCTGATCGATCATCGCGCCTGACTGCACGCCGCCGCGTGCCATGCGGTGTTGATAGTTCTGGGGATCAGCCATGTTTTCCTCTCAAAGTTCCGAGAACGTTCGGTGTGCCGGCATGGCCGGGCGCCGCTGCGGAGCTCCAGCAGGCATGGCATGAATATGCTGGCAGTTGCGCCGGCATTCAAGGTTCTGACTCTGGATTCCCGACCATGACAGGAATTTAATGTTGCAAGGCTGCGCTCGTGCGCTGTTTCAAAGCTCGCGCAATACGGGAGCCGCCTTCTGGCCGAGGATACGCCATGTGCCGGCAAGCCCGATGCCGACCGTCAGCACCAGCGCGATCACCAGCGTCAGCAATGCCACATCCGGCATGAAGGCAGACTGCAGGCGCATGATTTTGGCGACCACATACCAGGCGGCTGCCGTCCCCGCGAACAGCGCGAATATGGCGGTCGCCGCGCCGAGGATCATGTATTCGTAGCTGAAGGCGCGGATGAGCATGGAACGTGTGCCGCCAAGCGTCTTCAGGATGACGGCATCGTGTGTGCGGGCGCGGTTGCCGGCCGCAAGCGCACCCGCCAGTACCAGCACGGATGCGATCAGCGCCACGGCCGCCGCCGCCCGGATCGCGGTGGCAAGCTGGCCGACCAACTGGTCGACGATATCGATCGCATCCTTGACCCGCACACTGGTAATGGTCGGAAAGGTGTTGGTCACTGCCTTCAGGATGGAGGCTTCCACCTGCGGCGACGCACCCGTATCGGTTAGCGTCGCCAGCCAAGCATGCGGGGCCCCTCGGAACGTATTGGGCGAAAACACCATGACGAAGTTGATCGAGAGGGATTCCCAGGCGATGCTGCGGAAATTGGCAATCCGAGCGGTGATATTGCGGCCGAGCACGTTGACGGTGACGGCATCGCCGATCTTCAGACCCAGTTCGCGCGCTTCTTCCGCGGAAAAGGAAACAAGCGGATCGCCGTCATAATCCGCGGGCCACCATTGGCCCTCGACCAGTTTGGAATTGGCGGGAAGGTCGGTATCGTATGTGATGCCGCGATCGCCGCGCAGAACCCAGCGGCCGGACGGCGGCACGTTCATTTTTCCGACGTCCTCTCCGTTAAAGGCGAGAATCCGGCCACGCAGCATCGGCACCTGCGTAATCGTGCCCTGCGGCGACTGCTGTTTGAGGACGTCGACGAAGCGCTCCCGCTCCGCGCTTTGAATATCGACGAAGAAAAAGTTCGGGGCATTCTGCATCATCGTGCCGTTCAACTGGCGACGCAGGTTGCCGTCGATCAGCGTAAGGGTGACCAGCAGAGCCAGACCGAGACCCAGCGAAAGGACGACGGACGGAGTAAGCGCACCGGGACGGTGGATATTGCCGATGGCGAGCCGCAGCGCCGGCGAGGCGACGCGCGGGCATTTTCGGGCAAGCACGGCGATGGCGGCTGCAACAAGGCGCAGAAGAACGAAGGCGAAAGCCACGGCGCCGAGAAAGACGGCGGCAATAAACCGGTCTTCGGCAGAGGCGATTGCCAACCCCGCAAGCGCTGCCAGGGCCACGCCGGCGGCAACCAGATAGGGCCATGACGGCAGGCGCGCCTGTTCGAAGCCCTGCTCGCGAAACAGGGCAGTGGCGGGCACTTCGCGCGCATGGCCAAGCGGCAGGATGGCGAAGGCAAATGTCGTCAGCAGACCGAACAGAGCGGCGAGCACCAGGGCCGAGGGATAAAGCGTCACTTCAGCCGGCACCGGCAGCGCGCCCTCAAGGAAGCGCAGAGCGACAAAGGGCGCGACGGCGCCGACGGCAAGGCCGAGCGCTATGCCGATACCGCCGAGAATGAGGATCTGGAACAGATAGGTGACGGTAATGACGAAGGCCGGTGCGCCGAGACATTTCAGCGTTGCAATGGTGGTGCGCTTGCTGTCGAGAAAGGCGCGAACGGCGTTGGCGACGCCGACGCCGCCCACGATGAGGGCCGTGAGGCCGACCAGGGTCAGGAACTGCGAAAAGCGCTCGACATTTTCGGTAAGCGACGGTGCTGCCCGGTCGCTGCTGCGGATCGACCAGCCGGCGCTCGGAAACTTCGTATTGGCATCGGCGACCACCGCCCGGCTCGTCGCGGGATCCGCCAGCTTGACACGATAGGCATGCTCGACGAGGCTACCGGTGGTGATCAGCCCGGAGGCCGCCAGCGCATCGCGGGCAATCAGCAGGCGCGGCGCAAAGCCGAAGCCTTCCGAAACCGCATCCGGCTCGGTGACGATCGTGCCCTTGATCTTGAGACGGGCGTTGCCGAGCAGGAGCTCATCGCCGACCGACAGACCGAGCCTTTCAAGCAGGAGAGGGGCTGCGATCGCGCCATAAACTCCGTCGTCATGGGTCAGGATGTTGGTCAAAGGCATATCGGGCTCGGTCTTCAGTTGACCGTAAAGCGGGTAGACGCCATCCACCGCCTTCACCTGCGCCAGCGTCTGGTCCGAGCCGTCCGGCAGACGCGCCATGGAACGGAGGTTGGTCGATACCGAAACCGTGCCGAGACTGTTGAGGAATGTCCTTTCCTCCTCGTTCGCCTCGCGATTGTTCAGCTCGAAACGGACATCTCCGGCAAGCAGGCTCTGGCCTTGCGTGGCAATCGCGCCGGTAATGGCCCGCGACACGGAATTGACCGATGCGATCGCCCCGGTGCCAAGCGCAATGCAGGCAAGGAAGATGTAGAAGCCCGAGAGACCGGCCCGCATTTCGCGAACGGCAAGGCGAAGGGCGATGGAGATACGGGCAGACGTGCTGCTTCTCATGCGCGGATCGCTTCCCCGGTGCCCGGTGCTGCCCCTTCGGCGACGATTTCGCCGGAGCGCACGCGGATCTGGCGCGAGCAGCGTGCCGCCAGCGCATTGTCATGGGTGACCAGCAGCATCGTCATGCCACGTTCGGCCTGTTTGGAAAACAACAGGTCGGCAATCTGCCGGCCCGTTTCGGTGTCGAGATTGCCGGTCGGTTCGTCGGCGATCAGCACCGATGGCGACGGCGCCAGCGCGCGGGCGATCGCCACGCGCTGTTGTTCGCCACCGGACAATTGCCCCGGATAATGGTTGAGGCGTTCGCCCAGTCCGACGGCGATCAGTTCCTGCCGGGCGATCTCGAAAGCATTGGCAACATTCGCCAGTTCCAGCGGCACGGCGACATTTTCGATTGCCGTCATGTTGGCGATCAGATGGAAGGACTGGAAGACGATGCCGATATTACGGCCACGAAAATCCGCCAGACCGTCTTCGGAAAGCTTGTGAAGCGGGGTGTTGAGAATGACGATCTCGCCGCTGTCGAGCCGCTCCAGCCCGGCCAGGACCATCAAAAGCGTGGATTTTCCCGAGCCGGAAGGGCCGACAATGCCGACGGCTTCGCCGCGGCCGATCTGGACATCGATGCTTTTGAGGACATGTACGGAAGCTGCGGCGCTGCCAAGAGTAAGATCGGCCTTCTTCAACTCGATAATGGTTTTAGTCACGCGCAGGCGTCCTATATTGGCATCTTGGCAGTCATGAATTGGAATGCCGGCGCAAGGCCCGGCGAACAGGCGGCAATCTAGGAAGGTCTTCATGAGTTGGAAAGCGGTCGCACTTCACTTCGTCGTCATAACCGCGCTGTCGCTGATGACCGTACCGGCGCTGGCGCAGGATCGGGCCGACAACCGGACCGTCGAACTCGTCGGCTTCGGCGACAGTCTGATGGCGGGTTATCAATTGGCGCCGAATGAATCCTACACTGCGCAACTTGAAGCCGCGCTGAAGGCGGCTGGTGTCGATGTGACGATCGCCAATGCCGGCGTGTCAGGCGATACGACATCGGGCGGGCTTTCGCGCATCGACTGGTCGGTGCCGGACGGAACGGACGGCGTGATCGTCGAACTCGGCGCCAATGACGCCTTGCGCGGTATCTCGCCCGAACAGAGCGAGAAAAATCTCGACGCCATGCTCTCCCGGTTGAAGGCGCGCAATATTCCCGTCGTGCTCGCCGGCATGCTGGCACCACCTAATATGGGCAGCGATTACGCCGACCGATTCAACCCGATCTACAAAAGGCTTGCAGAGAAGTACGACGTGCCGCTCTACCCGTTCTTTCTCGATGGCGTGGCAGGCCAGCAGTCGCTGCAGTTGGAGGATGGCATGCATCCCAGTGCGAAAGGAGTAGGCGTGATGGTCGAGCGCTCGCTGCCGGTTATGCAGGACTTTATTCGCTCTATTCTCATGGAGAAGAATTAGGAGCTTGCGCGGAACCAGCTTGCATGTTCCGCTGTTCTCATATCGCAGAGATTCGAGGAGGTCCCCATGCCGAGACTTTTTACCGCCCTCGAGATACCGCGCAATGTCGCGATGAGCCTGTCGCTGCTTCGCGGCGGAATACCCGGCGCCCGCTGGATCGATGTCGAGAATTATCACATCACGCTGCGCTTCATCGGCGACGTCGATAACCGCACGGCAGATGAAATCGTCGATCGGCTCGACCGGATCGACCGGCAGGAATTTCAGGTCAGTATCAGCGGTATTGGCTCCTTCGGCTCAAAGAAACCGCATTCGGTCTGGGCCGGCGTAACGCCTTCGCAGGAGATGTCGGCCCTGCAAGGGGAGATCGAACGCATCTGCCAGCGGATCGGCCTGCCTGCCGATCCGCGCAAATTCATGCCGCATGTGACACTCGGGCGGCTGAAGTCATGCCGTCTCGACGAGGTGGTTCATTATCTGGCGGGACGCGGCAATTTCCACGCCATGCCGTTTACGGCGAGCCGCTTCGTGCTTCTGTCCTCAAAGGAGTCCGTTGGCGGCGGCCCCTATGTGACGGAGGAGACGTTTGCGCTCACCGAGGCCTGGGGCACGGGCCATTCCGGCGGCGACGTTTACGAAACCAGCCGATACTGAGGCTTTCCCGACTTTGCAGGTGCAATATGCGACCTTCAGGAATGGACGCCGAACGCATCGAAAGCGAACTGGCAAAACTGCCGGACTGGACGTTGCGCGACGACAGAAACGCGATCTCCAGAACGTTCAGGTTCAAGACCTTCGTCGAAGCCTTCGGTTTCATGACCCAATCTGCGCTGGCGGCCGAAAAGCTCGATCACCATCCCGAATGGTCGAATGTCTACGCCCGCGTCGACGTGACCCTGTCAACCCATGATGCCGGTGGGCTGACCGCGCTGGACTTTCAGCTGGCCGCCTTGATGGACAAGTTTGCCCGTCGAGATTGAACCCCGGTCACGGCATTGCCATATGGGGTTTGCCCCGCCGGGCTTGCTTCGGAGACGCGTTTATGGACGATGTGAAAATCGGTGAAATACTGTTGCCGGGAGACGAGGCCACGCAAAACCGCCGTGAGGCGCAGGTCAGGCGCAGGTTCTGGCCGACGCTTCGCAAGGCTGCGCGCTATGTGCCCTTCTCGAGGGATCTCGTTGCGGCGTTCTATTGCGCGATCGATCCGAAGACGCCTGCGCGCGCCAAGGGGGTTCTTTTGGCAGCGCTTGGCTATTTCGTACTGCCGATCGACGTCATTCCTGACTTTCTCGTCGTTGCGGGTTTCACCGACGACGTCGCGGTTCTGGCTGCCGCTCTGAAGATGATCAGCGCTCATATCACCGACGAGCATTATCAAGCGGCCGAACTGGCGCTTGCCGACCAGCCGGATATTGCGGCGTCGGCCCAGGCCCAATCGCGGTAGACGTCCGAATTCGGGAAGGCTTGCCAGAACCGGTGGTGGCGGCGCTCCATCCTTACTCGAACCGATAAACTGCGCGACCGGATGATGGACAATACTGGCGGTGGATCCCATACAACGATGCCCGCGATAAGCTGTGGTGACGCGTTTCAGGCCTTGAGAGTGTCCAGCGCCTTGCGCAAGTGTTCGAACGCCAGCCTGATGCGGGATTTGACGGTTCCGAGCGGCAGGCCTGTGCAGGCCGCAATTTCGGTATGCGTGTAGCCCAGGAAAAACGAGGCGCGCACCAGTTCCATCTGCTCGCCCGGGATGCGTCCGAGCGCTTCGCGCACGCGGGCTTCGCGTTCGTCGGTGTCAAGCAAGGTTTCCATTCCCGGAACATCGTCGATCTGGATCAGTGGTTCGCGGTCGCGCGCCTGACGGATCTTGGCCCGACGCGCGAGATCGATATGGCGATTGCGGGCGATGCGGAACAGCCAGGTGGAGAGGGAGGATCTGCGCGGATCGTAAAGCTCGGCGCGATGCCACAACACCGTCATCACGTCCTGCACGATTTCCTCGGCCTCGTCGTTTGGAAGGCCGCGGCGATGGAGCCAGTAATTCAGTCGCGGCGCGAAATGATCGAACAATTGCCGAAACGCCAGCTGGTCGCGGTCATTCGCGACAGCCTTGGCCAAAGCGGCAAAGCGATCCTTCTGGTCACTGTCGCTGAGCGCGTCATGGGTCATGCATCGGTATCCGCCTCATATCGGACTATTCTAATGTCAAAATGGCGCATGGGAAGAGGACAAACTCTCGCCCTATTCCTTGTGTCAGTAAAATGTGAGGGGGTACGCAGGACCGCCGTCAAACTTCATTCGAGACCGAGGCTTGTTTTGCGCCAAAACGCGAATGGAACCCGGTTGCATGGCGCCCGGGGCGGTGTATCTTTTCGTTTCTACAGTCCGACCTTCACGGATTGGTAACCAAAATTTGGTCAAAATCGAGCGACCGCGACCGTACCCTGAGGGGTCCAGTAGTCGATCGCTATAATAGAAAATTGGCAGGAAACCCATGTTTGCAAGACAGATTGCCATCGCGCTGAGCCTTATGCTGGCGAGCACGAGCATTGCCGCTGCGCAGGCCCCGAACCGTATCCAGCAGTTCAAGGCATGGGGTGCCTATTCCTACAAGCAGGGCAGTGGCACGGTCTGCTATGTCCTGTCCGTTCCGACAACCAAGGAGCCGGCTTCCGTCGACCACGGTGATATCTTCTTCATCGTCTCGCAGCGGCCCGGCCAGAACATCTCCTACGAGCCGCAGGCCATGATGGGGTATACCCTGCAGGCCAATTCGAAGGTGACGGTCACCATCGACGGCAAGAACTTCGTCATGTTCACCAAGGATAAGGCCGCCTGGGTCGAAAATGCTGCGGAAGAACCCGCACTCGTCGCCGCCATGAAGACCGGCCAGAACATGAGCGTCAGCGCCGTCTCGGGACGCGGCACCAAAACCTCCTATGCCTATTCGCTTGCCGGCATTTCTGCGGCGTTGAAGCAGATCGAATCCTGCAAGTAAGAAAAGCGCTGAACGGATGAACGAAGGGCCGGTCCAAAGACCGGCCTTTCGCGTTTTTGCGAGACAGGGTGACGCGGCGGCATTTTGGTGATAAAGCCCGCCTCAACAGGGTCGGGCCATGCGTCGCCGCGATCGCTACAGGTTTCACGAACAGACATGCCCGTTCTTATCCTCGATTTCGCGGGTGGCGGTGGGCATGTGCTCGAACGGGATAGAACATGTCAGTCACAGCAGAGGTTTTCACGCCCGGCATCGTTGCCAAGAAGCCGCTCGTCGCCAATCCGGATCTTTTTGCAGCAAAGCCGTCGCTGATCGGCATGACGCGCGAAGAGATGGCCGCCGCATTGAAGGAAAAGGGCGTGGCCGAAAAGCAGGTGCGCATGCGCGTCAACCAGCTTTGGCACTGGCTCTATATTCGCGGCGTTTCCGATTTCGACGCGATGACCAATGTCGCCAAGGATATGCGCGAAATGCTGAAGGCGCATTTTACCATCGCGCGTCCTGAAGTCGTCGAGGAGCAGATTTCGAACGATGGGACACGCAAGTGGCTTTTGCGTTTCCCGCCGCGCGGCGCCGGTCGTCCGGTCGAAATCGAAACCGTCTACATCCCTGAAGAGGGTCGCGGCACGTTGTGCATTTCCAGCCAGGTCGGCTGCACGCTGACCTGTTCCTTCTGCCACACCGGCACGCAGCGCCTGGTGCGCAACCTCACGGCCGAAGAAATCCTGAGCCAGCTTCTGCTTGCCCGCGATCGGCTGGGTGATTTTCCCGGCGCCGATACGCCCCCGGGTGCCTTCGTGCCGACCGGTGAACGAAAGGTCACCAACATCGTCATGATGGGCATGGGCGAGCCGCTTTACAATTTCGACAACGTCAAGACCGCGCTGCTGATCGCGACCGATGGTGACGGTCTGTCCTTGTCGAAGCGCCGCGTCACGCTGTCGACCTCCGGCGTGGTGCCGGAAATTTTCCGCACGGGCGAGGAAATCGGCGTCATGTTGGCCATTTCGCTGCATGCCGTGCGCGACGAATTGCGCGACATGCTGGTGCCGATCAACAAGAAGTATCCGTTGAAGGAACTCATCGACGCCTGCCGCAAATATCCGGGCCTGTCGAATGCCCGTCGGATCACTTTCGAATATGTGATGCTGAAGGACGTCAATGACAGTCTGGAGGACGCCAAGGCGATGGTTCAATTGCTGAAGGGCGTGCCTGCCAAGATCAACCTCATTCCGTTCAACCCGTGGCCGGGCACGAACTATCAATGCTCCGACTGGGCGACGATCGAAAAATTTGCCGATTTCATCAATCAGGCCGGTTACGCCTCTCCGATCCGCACACCCCGTGGCCGTGATATTCTTGCTGCCTGCGGTCAGTTGAAGTCGGAATCCGAACGCATGCGCAAAACGGATCGCCTTGCCTTCGAAGCGATGATGATTGCCGGCCACGGCGAGGACGATTGAACCTGAAGGCCACCGAAAACGGTAAAGGAAGCAATCCGGCTCGATTGGCTTCCCGGTTCAGCGCGCCTGAGTGAGGAAGATTTTGGCGGCGAAGACCGAAAAGACCCCGGCAAACGTATAGTCGATGCCGCGCAGAACCTTGGGATTGGCCTGCAGCCAGCCGGCCAGTTTGTCCGCGGCCAGAATGGCCGCGATGTTCACCGGCATGCAGGTGGCGATGAAATACAGGCCGAGAAAGATCAGCTTGCCGGTCACGTGCGGATCGTTGGCCGTTACGAATTGCGGCAGAAAGGTCATGAAGAAGATGATGACCTTGGGGTTGAGAAGGTTCACCCAAAAGCCGACCGATATATTGGCAAGAACGCTGCTTTCGGCCCGGTCGACCTTTTCGACAGAAAGACTGGAGCCGAAGCGGATGGCCTGGATGGCCAGCCAGAGCAGATAGGCAGCCCCGCCGGTCTTGAGAATGAAGAACGCCGTCGGTGACGCGGTGATCAGAGCCGAAATGCCGAAGGCGACGAGCAGCGTGTGGCAGACAACCCCCAGACTGGTGCCGATGACCACATAGAGTGCCGGCCTGCGCCCTTGGCCGAGGGCTCGGCTGATCGACAGCGTCATGTCCGGGCCGGGGGTCAATGCAAGAAGAAGCCCGGCAGCGGAAAAGGCAAGCAGGGTTGCGGCGCTTGGCAGGAAATCCATGGGTGCACTCGAAAGCCGGATGATCGATCCTCGTGTGTAACCGGCTTTAGCGTTTCTGCCAATGGATCAACCGCCGCTGATGAACGTCTTCGAGGCCTGCGCATATTCGGGGTGCCAGCGCGACAGGGGCGGCCGGTTTTCGATGATGTCGCCGATCGCCCAGGCCATCCGGCGTTCATCGGTGGCGCGGTCGACATCATTGTCGGGGCACAGGATGTAGAAATCTCCGCGCTCGATACTCTCCAGCATGAATGCAACGGTCTGTTCGGCCGTCCATGCCCCAGCCGGCTTGTCTGAGCGCCCTCCTGCGGCAAGCGGCGTGAACACGAAGCCGGGGATCAGCAGATGGGCTTCGACATTGCATTCTGCGGTATTGCGCAGTTCATGCTGCAGGGCTTCGGTGAAAGCCTTCACTCCCGCTTTCGAGACATTGTAGGCCGGATCGCCCGGGGGCGTGGTAATGCCCTGCTTGGAACCGGTATTGATGATCAGCGCCGGTTCCTTGTGCGCGATCATCCCCGGACCGAAAACGCGGCTTCCGTTGACGATCCCCATCAGGTTGACGGCCAGCACGCTGTCCCAGTTTGCCTGCGGCCCGAAAATGCTGCTGCCGGGCTGTATCCCGGCATTGTTCATGAGGACATGAACCCGGCCGAAGCGCTGGATGACGGCGCGTTCCAGCGCTTCTAGCTGGTCGATCCTCGAGACATCGGTGGGGATTGCCACGATATCGGTGTCGCCGTTTTCCGATAGAGCCGCAACGTCGCGTGCCGCCTGCGACAACCGGTCGCCTTCGAGATCCACCAGAACGACGCTGAGGCCGAGCCGCGCGAACTCTTTCGCAGCTGCAAGCCCGATGCCGGAAGCAGCCCCGGTCACGACAGCGACATTGTCTTTCTTGAAAGCAGGATGGGAAAGGGTCACGGGCGTTCTTCCTCTATCGATCACGGCGCCGGGTTCGCCCGGATATGGTTCGATGGTCCTTCGGCGTCAACATGGCCGGGTTTCCCTTGCGTGCCCCGCGAAACTCGCTAAAAAGTTCGGCAATCCAATTGGGCGGAATTCCCTTCGCCATCACCCGCAGACGGATCAATTCGACATGGCTCTCCCCAAAGACGTAAAAAAGGTCGTTCTCGCCTATTCCGGCGGTCTCGACACCTCCATCATCCTCAAATGGCTTCAGACCGAACTGGGCGCCGAAGTCGTGACCTTCACCGCCGATCTCGGCCAGGGCGAAGAGCTTGAGCCGGCGCGCAAGAAGGCCGAAATGCTCGGCATCAAGGAAATCTATATCGAGGACGTTCGCGAGGAATTCGTCCGCGATTTCGTCTTCCCGATGTTCCGCGCCAATGCCGTTTACGAAGGCGTCTACCTGCTCGGCACCTCGATCGCCCGTCCGCTGATTTCCAAGCATCTGATCGACATTGCCAAGAAGACCGGCGCCGATGCGATTGCGCATGGCGCCACCGGCAAGGGCAATGACCAGGTTCGTTTCGAGCTTTCCGCCTATGCCCTGAACCCGGACATCAAGATCATCGCACCGTGGCGCGACTGGTCGTTCAAGAGCCGCACGGATCTCCTGAACTTTGCCGAACAGCACCAGATCCCGGTCGCCAAGGACAAGAAGGGCGAAGCACCGTTCTCCGTCGATGCCAACCTTCTGCACTCCTCCTCCGAGGGCAAGGTTCTTGAAGACCCGGCCGTCGAAGCACCGGAATATGTGCACATGCGCACCATTTCGCCGGAAGCGGCGCCGGACAAGGCGACGATTATCAAGGTCGGCTTCCGCAAGGGTGACGCCTGCTCCATCAACGGTGTCGAAATGTCGCCGGCAACGCTTCTGGCAGAACTCAACGCTTACGGCCGCGACAACGGTATCGGCCGTCTTGATCTTGTAGAAAACCGCTTTGTCGGCATGAAGTCGCGCGGTGTTTATGAGACGCCCGGCGGCACGATCCTGCTTGCCGCCCACCGTGCGATCGAATCGATCACGCTCGACCGTGGCGCAGCGCATCTCAAGGACGAGATCATGCCGCGCTACGCCGAGCTGATCTATTACGGCTTCTGGTTCTCGCCGGAACGCGAAATGCTACAGGCGCTGATCGACAAGAGCCAGGAGCATGTGGAAGGCGAAGTGACGCTGAAACTCTACAAGGGCAATGTCATGGTGATCGGTCGCGAGAGCGACAAGTCGCTCTATTCCGACACGCTGGTCACGTTCGAAGACGATCAGGGCGCCTACGATCAGAAGGATGCTGCCGGCTTCATCAAGCTGAATGCCCTGCGTCTGCGCACGCTCGGCAAGCGCAACGGATAATTTCTGGGGCTTCGACCGCTTCTATCATGACAAAACCCGCTCTGCCTTGCGGCAGGGCGGGTTTTGTTTATGCCTTGATACAGCTCTGGTCCAAGTTTCACGAAAGGCCTTGGGGTGTATCCATCGCCAGATTGTCGTGAACGCTTTCAAGCACGCGCATGAAGACCGCCACGTCCTCTTCGGCCAGGCCGTCGGTCGCCTGCGCGATCAACCGGTCGAGTTCGTGGCGGATGCGTTTGATCAGATCATGCGATTTCGGGGTCAGAACGACCTGTTTGGCGCGACGATCGCTTGGGTCCGGTTGACGTTCGATCAGTCCGGCGGCCTGCAGCTTGTCGAGAAAGGCGCAGACCGTCATCGGTTCGATGCCCATGCGGGCGGCGATGTCGAGCTGGCGGCCGTCCTTGAGAATTTCGACATTGAGCAATGTGCGGGCTTCGGCAGGCGTCACCTCCAGGCCCGCCTGAATGATGCGCCGCTCGAAAGCTGCCCGCAGCACCCGGGCGCTGTCGGAAATCAGAAAAGTCAGGGTGTCGGTATTATCTCTTAAATCCATCGATCATGCTGCCTTTGTCGCGGCACCCATACTAAAGTTCCAGCAACAAGGAAAACCCAAAAAGCCGGCAAAGTGTGGCGCAGGACGCCAGGTCCCGAAAGCTGCCGCACTCGAAGCCCTCCCAATTGTCGGTCGCTTCTCCTATCTAGTGGTCGAGAGACTCATACCAATGCAGAGGACATGCGCGCATGGCAATCGAACAGAATATCAATCCCGCCCTTGTCGAATGGAATGGCAAAAACGGCCTGCCGGAATTCGAACGGGTGAGGGATGAGGATTTTGCCGTCGCATTCGACGTCGCGCTTGCCGCCCATGAGGCGGAGATTGCGGAGATTGCCGAGAACCCGGAAACTCCGACCTTCGAAAACACCATCGTTGCGCTCGAGATCGCCGGCGATGCGCTGTCGCGTGTATCCGCCCTGTTCTGGAACAGGGCCGGCGCCCATACGAATGAGGTGATCCAGGCGCTTGAGCGCGAGATCGCGCCGAAAATGTCGCGCCACTATTCGAAGATCGGCATGAATGCCGCTCTCTTTGCCCGGGTCGATGCCCTTTGGGACGCCCGTTCGACGCTCGATCTCAACCTTGAGCAGACCCGCGTACTCGAACGGCACTGGAAAGGGTTCGTCAAGGCGGGTGCAAAGCTCGTTGGGGCCGAGCAGGAGCGCCTTGCCGCCATCAACGAGACGCTGGCAAGCCTCGGTGCCCGTTTCGGCCAGAACGTGCTGGCCGACGAGAAAGACTGGTCGCTTGTCCTCAAGGATGAGGCGGATCTTGCGGGCCTGCCGCCCTTCGTCCGCGATGCTATGGCGTCCGCGGCGGAAGAGCGCGGTTCCGCGGGCGCCTATGCGGTGACCCTGTCCCGATCCATCATCGAACCCTTCCTGACCTTTGCCGAGCGACGGGACCTGCGCGAGCAGGCGTTTTCCGCCTGGGTGGCACGTGGCCGCAAGGGCGGAGCCACGGATAATATCGGCATCGTCAAGGAGACCCTCGCGCTCAGATCCGAAAAGGCAAAACTGCTCGGTTACGCCGATTTTGCCGCCTTTAAGCTCGACGATACCATGGCAAAAAGGCCCGAGGCGGTAAATGACTTGCTCCGTCAGGTCTGGGACAAGGCTAGGGCGAAGGCGCTGGAGGAAGAGCAGAGCCTGTCTGGCCTCATCGCCGAAGAGGGCAAGAACCATCCTGTCATGCCATGGGATTGGCGGTATTATGCAGAGAAACTGCGCGAGCGCATGTTCGATTTCTCGGAATCGGAATTGAAGCCCTATCTGCAGCTGGAAAAGATCATCGAAGCCTGTTTCGACGTCGCCAGGCGGCTCTTTGCAGTCGAGATCAGGGAAGTCTCCGGTATCAAGGCCTATCACCCCGACGTGCGGGTATTCGAGGTGCGCGATGAAACGGGCGGGCTGAAGGCCATGTTCTTCGGCGATTATTTCGCCCGCCCTTCCAAGCGTTCGGGCGCATGGATGAGCGCGTTTCAATCGCAGCATAAGCTGCCCTTGAAAAACGGTGCACAAGGCGAGCTGCCGATCATTTACAATGTCTGCAATTTCGCCAAGCCCGCCGCCGGCAAGCCGGCGCTGCTGTCGCTCGATGATGCCCGCACATTGTTTCATGAATTCGGCCATGCGCTGCACGGCATGCTGTCCAATGTTACCTACCCCTCGGTATCGGGAACCGGCGTGTCGCGCGATTTCGTCGAACTGCCATCGCAGCTTTACGAACACTGGCTGACCGTGCCGGAAATTCTCGAAAAATACGCCCTGCATCACGAAACTGGCAAGCCGATGCCAAAGGAACTGCTCGACAAGGTTCTGGCGGCAAACACGTTCAATGCGGGCTTCGCCACGGTGGAATTCACCTCTTCGGCGCTCGTCGATATGGCGTTTCACACGCGTGGTACGGTGGAAGATCCACTGGCCGTCGAAGCGGAAGTCCTCAAGGATATCGGCATGCCGGCGTCCCTCGTCATGCGCCATGCGACCCCGCATTTCCAGCACGTGTTTTCCGGTGACGGCTATTCCGCCGGCTATTACTCCTACATGTGGTCGGAAGTGCTCGATGCCGATGCCTTTGCGGCTTTCGAGGAAACCGGCAATGCGTTTGATCCGGTGATGGCGCGCAAGCTGAAGAACAACATCTATTCGGTCGGCGGCTCGATCGATCCGGAAGACGCCTACAGGGCCTTCCGCGGCAAACTGCCGGATCCGACGGCGATGCTGAAAAAGAAAGGCCTGGCCGCGATGGCTGAGCTTTCGGGAAGCGACGGATGACCCAGGTCCAGGGCAAACTTGTGGCTGTCATCTGTCTGTCGCAAAACGGTAACAGCACTGTCATGAAGCGTTAATATGGGAACCGGCATCGTTTCCTGTCGACGCCGGTTCCCATGACAATCGAATTGCCCGCCAATGATGCTGCCGTTTCGACGGCTGGACTGGAGTTGCATTACAGTGCAACGCCGGTTTTGAAAGGCATCGATATTGCTCTTGGGCAGGGCAAGACGCTTGCCCTTCTCGGACCCTCCGGCTGCGGCAAGACCACGCTTCTGCGGCTGGTCGCCGGCCTTCTGGCGCCCAGCAAGGGTTCCGTATCGATCGCGGGCCAGATCGTTGCCGATGCCGCATCCGGTGCCTTCGCCCCGCCGGAAAAGCGCAATCTTGGCATGGTGTTTCAGGATTACGCGCTTTGGCCGCATATGACGGTCGGCGGCAATGTCGCCTTTCCTCTCGAAATGCGGGGTCTCGCCCGGGCCGAGCGTGAACGTCGGACGATGCGGGCGCTCGATCGGGTGGGCCTTTCTACTTACGCCGATCGTCGCCCGAGTGATCTTTCCGGAGGCCAGCAGCAGCGTGTGGCCATTGCGCGCGCCATCGTCGCCGAGCCGCAACTGATCCTGTTCGACGAACCGCTTTCCAATCTCGACCGCGAACTGCGCGAAAACATGGTGGGTGAGCTGGCGGAATTGATTGCCTCGCTTGGCCTGACCGCCATCTACGTCACCCACGACCATAGCGAAGCCTTGACGCTTGCCGATCAGGTGGCCGTCATGCGCGGCGGCCTGGTTGAACAGCTGGCATCACCGGACGCATTGATCGCCGCGCCGGCAACGCCGGAAGTCGCCGATTTTCTGCGTCTGGGCGGTATCGCCGAATTGCAGCGCCGCGGCGAAACGCTCGTTTTCAAGGGCAGCGACGCGGTGCTGATGCAGGCGCCTGACGGTGTTTCCGATGCGGAGCGGGTGCTGATCCCCGTGTCAGCCATCACGACAGGTGCAGCCGAAACCGGCCGCCCGGCCGCAACGGTGCTGCGCTCGCAATTCCGTGGCGATGGTCATCTGGCGACAGTATCGCTTGCCGGCGCAGACCATGTCGAACTGCAGCTTCTCAGCCGCACCAAATTGCGGCCCGGCGATCGTGTCGGGCTTGTCATCGATCTCGACCAGATCCGCTGGTTTGGAAATTCTGCACATTCAGCCCAAAAGGAAAGTCTGCACCATGCTTAAATCGCTGAAGAGCATCACCCTCGGCGTTGCCGCCGCTGTCTTGATGGCTGGCGTTGCTCACGCCGACATCACCGTCTACACGGCGGGTCCGCAAAGCCTGATCGACAAGATGTCGGAAGGGTTTACCAAGGAAACCGGCATCAAGGTCAACGTCTTCCAGGCGACGACCGGCAAGGTTATGGCCCGTATCGAGGCCGAGGCTTCCAACCCGGTTGTCGACGTTCTGATTTCCGCCTCCTGGGATACCGCAACCGATTTCGCCAAGCGCGGCTGGCTGGTTTCCTACACCAGCCCGAATGCAGCAAAAGTTCCGGATTTCCTGAAGTCCGACACCGCCGTCGCGCAAGGCATTTCGGCACTCGGTATTGCCTGGAACACCAAGAGCGGTACGCCCAAGCCGGCCGAATGGTCCGACCTGACCAAGGCCGAATACAAGGACATGGTCAACATTCCGGATCCCGCCCAGTCCGGTTCGTCCTTCGACCTGACCGCAGCGCTTGCCGGCCAGGACGACTTCAAGATGTTCAAGGACCTGCAGGCCAACGGCGCCATCATCGCCGGTGCCAATGCCGAAGCGCTCAACCCGGTTCTGCAGGGCGCCAAGGCTGCCGTTTTCGGCGCCGTCGATTACATCACGCTTGCTGCCGCCAAGAAGGGCGAAAGCGTTGAAGTCATCTTCCCTGCGTCCGGCACGGTCATCGCTCCGCGTCCGGCCATGATCCTCAACTGGTCCAAGAACCAGGAAGAAGCCAAGAAGTTCATCGACTACATGCTGTCGGATGCCGGCCAGAAGATGGTTGCCGCCCAGATGCTGATGCCGGCCCGCACCGACATCCCGGCCGACCGTCCGCTGATCGGCGACCTGAAGCTGCTGAAGTTCGACAGCGCCGCCGTCTATGGTAAGCGCAAGGAAACGCTCGCTGAAATCACCAGGATCTTTGGCGGCAAGTAAACAAGGGCAGCCTCGCGTGTTTGCGAGAATGCGCTGAGGCCTCTCTGCCGTCATGCTCGGGCTTGTCCCGAGCATCTACCGACGCACGATTTTACTGGCGTGGTCGCATCCTCGGGACAAGCCCGAGGATGACGGCATGCGGTGAGGTTGTCGGCCGATAAGCCGGCGCTCCGAGGCTTTTTAATTTTACGCAGTCGCAACGAAGCCGTTTCGTCGGGACCGATCCGGATGTCTGGACGATGCTGACGCTGGTGACGGCTGGCCGCGATTTTTCAAACCGGTCTCGCATGACGGTGGAGATGCAAAATGACAGCGAAAAACGTGGGGAAGTCGGTGCCGGCCGCCTGGTTGGCGATAGCGGGGCTGGTACTCATTGTCGCCATTCCGTTTGCAGCCGTTGTTCTGCAGGGTATCTTTCCCGATCTCGGGCAGGGCTCGTTCAAGGCGCCGTTTACCGCGCTTGGCGCGACGCTCAACGACGGCGCGCTGATCGGCATGGCCGGTAATACCATCCTGCTTGGCGGCTGCGTGGTGCTGGTTTCTGCGCTCGTTGCCGTGCCGCTCGGCGTATTTCGCGCTCTCTATCGCATTCCATTTGCGTCGCTCTTCGATGTGCTGCTGCTCGTCCCTTTCATGATCCCTCCCTATATCGCCACGCTCGGCTGGATCATGACCTTGCAGCCGCGCGGCTATCTGCAGCAGATCGCCGGCTTCAATCTGGCACCCTTCCTGTTCTCGCTGGCTGGCATGACCATGGTCATGGCGTTCAATACGTTTCCGGTCGTCTATTTTGCGGTGTCGCGCACGGTGGAGGCTGTGGGTGCGCGTTATGCCGATGTCGGCCGGGTGTTCGGCGCAACGCCCTCGCGCGCGTTCTGGCGGATCACGCTGCCTCTGTCTGCGCCGGGTCTTGCCGCCAGCCTGATGCTGGTGTTTGCCGCTGCCATCGAGGAATACGGCACGCCGGCAGCCCTTGGCCGTCGTGCCGGGTTTCAGGTTCTGGTCACCGGCATCGATCTACGCATCAGCGACTGGCCGATCGACCTGCCAGGCGCTTCGATCATGTCGCTGCTTTTGGTGGGACTGTCCCTGATCACCTTTCTCGGGCAGCGCTGGATTTTGGCGCGCCGCTCCTACCAGACCGTCAATGGCAAGCCGACCGCCAAGGACAAGCGTCCGCTCGGGGCCATGAAGCTGCCGGTCCTTCTGGCATTCGCCGCTGTTTCTTTCCTCGCGACCGGCGTGCCGCTTCTGTCCATTCTCGCCACAGCTTTATCGCGCACGATTTCCGGCGGGTTGGCAATCGACAATATCAGCGTCGACAATTTCCTCTCGGTGTTTCAGAACAGTGCCGGCGCGCTCGGCGCTCTTTCCAACAGTTTTTCGCTTGGCATCGGCACGGCTCTCATCACCGGGCTGATCGGCGTTACCGCTGCCTATACGGTGGTGAAGACGAATATCCGGGGACGTCTGGCGATCGACAGCCTGACCATCATTCCCAATGCCCTGCCGGGCATTGTCGTCGCCGTCGGCCTGATCCTTGCCTGGAACATGCCGTGGTTGCCGCTGACGCCCTATAATACGCCGGTCATTCTGCTGCTCGCCTATTGCTGCATCCTGCTGCCGCAGCCAATGCGCTATACGACCGCTGCCTTCCAGCAGATCGGCGACAATCTGGAAGCGGCCGCGCGGGTCTTCGGCGCGTCCAGCTTCACCGCCTTCCGACGTATTCTTCTGCCGCTTGTCTTCCCGAGCCTCGCCTCGGCCATGCTGCTGGTCTTCGCGCTGGCCTCGCGTGAACTCGTCGCTTCTGTCGTCATTGCCCCCGTCGGCATGCAGACGATCGCCACCTTCATATGGCGTCAGTTCGAGCAGGGTTCGATCGGGCTTGGGATGGCCATGGCCTTCATTGCAATTCTCATCACGACGCTTCTTCCTCTGGCCCTGATCGCGCTTTTAAGGAGGAGCGGCCTCGTTGCCGAATGAGAGGCGAAAATGCCCATGCGCTCGGCCCCCCTTTCGCGATTGCAAAAAACGGGGTATGAGCGCGCCAACGAAATTGGCGTGGCCCCATGATTGTTGCGCCCCAACTTCAGAGAACCCCAAATATGGCACTTCGCAACATCGCGATCATCGCGCACGTTGACCATGGCAAAACGACGCTTGTCGACGAGCTTCTGAAACAGTCCGGCTCGTTCCGCGAAAACCAGCGCGTTGCAGAACGCGTGATGGACTCCAACGACCTCGAAAAGGAACGCGGTATCACCATTCTCGCGAAGGCGACTTCGGTTGAATGGAAGGGCGTTCGCGTCAACATCGTCGATACCCCTGGCCACGCCGACTTCGGCGGCGAAGTCGAGCGCATTCTCTCGATGGTGGACGGCGCGATCGTTCTGGTCGACTCGTCGGAAGGCCCGATGCCGCAGACCAAGTTCGTTGTCGGCAAGGCGCTGAAGGTCGGTCTTCGCCCGATCGTCGCGATCAACAAGATCGACCGTCCGGACGGCCGCCACGAAGAAGTCATCAACGAAGTTTTCGACCTGTTCGCAAACCTCGATGCCACCGACGAACAGCTCGACTTCCCGATCCTCTACGGTTCCGGTCGCGATGGCTGGATGAACTTCAACCCGGAAGGCCCGAAGGACGAAGGTCTGGCACCGCTGCTCGACCTCGTGCTCAAGCACGTTCCGGAGCCGAAGGTCGAAGAAGGCCCGTTCCGCATGATCGGTACGCTTCTCGAAGCCAACAACTTCCTCGGTCGTATCATCACCGGTCGCGTTGCGTCTGGCTCGATCAAGCCGAACCAGGCCGTCAAGGTTCTGTCCCAGGACGGCAAGACGGTTGAAACCGGCCGTATTTCCAAGATTCTTGCATTCCGCGGTATCGAGCGTCAGCCGATCGAAGAAGCCGTTGCCGGTGACATCGTCGCCATCGCCGGTCTCTCCAAGGGCACCGTTGCCGACACGTTCTGCGATCCGTCGGTTACCGAAGCCATGCAGGCCCAGCCGATCGACCCGCCGACCGTCACCATGTCCTTCATCGTCAACGACTCGCCGCTCGCCGGCACCGAAGGCGACAAGGTTACCTCGCGCGTCATCCGTGACCGCCTGTTCAAGGAAGCCGAAGGCAACGTTGCGCTGAAGATCGAGGAAGCCGAAGGCAAGGATTCGTTCTACGTGTCCGGTCGCGGCGAACTTCAGCTTGCCGTTCTGATCGAAACCATGCGCCGTGAAGGCTTCGAGCTTGCCGTTTCGCGTCCGCGCGTCGTCATGCACAAGGACGAAACCACCGGTCAGACCATGGAGCCGATCGAGGAAGTGGTCATCGACGTCGATGAAGAGCATTCCGGCGTCGTTGTCCAGAAGATGTCCGAGCGTAAGGCCGAGATGACCGAACTGCGTCCCTCGGGCGGCAGCCGCGTTCGTCTGAAGTTCTTGGCTCCGACCCGCGGCCTGATCGGCTACCAGTCGGAACTGTTGACCGACACGCGCGGTACGGCGATCATGAACCGCCTGTTCCACGACTACCAGCCGTACAAGGGCGAGATCTCCGGCCGTACCAACGGCGTTCTGTTGTCCAACCAGGCCGGTGAAGCTGTTGCCTACGCCATGTTTAACCTCGAAGACCGCGGCCCGATGATCATCGAGCCGGGTGACAAGGTTTACATGGGCATGATCATCGGCATCCACACCCGTGACAACGACCTCGAAGTCAACGTCTTGAAGGGCAAGCAGCTGACGAACATCCGTTCGGCCGGCAAGGACGAGGCCGTTCGCCTGACGCCGCCGATCCGCATGACGCTCGATCGTGCGCTCTCCTGGATCCAGGACGACGAGCTGATGGAAGTGACGCCGAAGTCGATCCGCCTGCGCAAGATCTACCTCGACGCCAACGACCGCAAGCGCTTCGATAAGTCGAAGGCCGCTCTCTGATCGAGCGTCTTAACCAAGATACGAAAACCCGGCCTTTGTGCCGGGTTTTTCATGTGCGTTGCTTTTGTACAGGCTTGTCGTTTCCATTAAAAAAGCGTTAACCTTCCGGCATATTGAATAGGCGATTAGCCTGTGGGCAAGCCAAGCCGGACACGCTGCCGGGATTGGCGAATCAGCCCCGGCCGGACCAGAGTGGCGTTATGAAAACGTTATCCATCGATGTGCGGCGGGCCGAGCCCAGCGACGCCCGGGAGATTTCCGAGGTCCATCGTGCCGCATGGGCGCAGGCCTATACGGGCCTCATTCCGCATAAGCCCTTGACCCAGATGCTGGAGCGACGCAACGAACATTGGTGGCACAAGGCGGCGAAGGGGCCGGCCACATTGCTGGTTCTGGATGTTGCCGGGACCATTGCCGGCTATGCGACCGTCGGTCTCAATCGCGCCAAGGCGCTGCCGCAGGACGGCGAGATTTACGAAATCTATCTGCGCCCGGAATATCAGGGTGTCGGTCTTGGCCGTCGGCTTTTCGGTGAAACGCGCCGACTGTTGAAATCGCTGGGCTGCAATGGCCTCGTCGTCTGGTGCCTGGAAGATAGCGAGAACGCGACCCGCTTCTTCCGCCGTCACGGCGGCCATGACATGGCCGAGGGCATGGAGGATTTCGACGGCGCACATTTGCGCAAGATCGGTTTCGTCTGGGGATGATCAGCCGTTGCCGTTGCATCCGGCATGGCCCGGATCACGGAGCGTTCGGCAAATGGCAGGTTGCCTTGCCCCTCAAATCCCGATATCCAGAATCCCGAATGTTCAATGTTTTCGAGGATCAGAATGCGTATCGACGCCATTTCCATCGGCAAGAACCCGCCTGATGACATCAATGTCATTGTTGAAGTGCCGGTTGGCGGCCAGCCGATCAAGTACGAGATGGACAAGGATGCCGGCGCGCTGATCGTTGACCGCTTCCTCTACACGCCGATGACCTATCCGGGCAATTACGGTTTCGTGCCGCACACGCTTTCGGAAGACGGCGACCCGGTCGACGTGCTGATCTGCAATACGCGTTCGCTTATCCCGGGCTGCGTCATCAATGTGCGCCCGGTCGGCGTGATGATCATGGAAGACGACGGCGGCAAGGACGAGAAGATCATCGCCGTACCGGTTCCCAAGCTGACCCGTCGTTACGACAAGATCGAGAACTATACCGACCTGCCGGAGATCACGCTCAAGCAGATCGAGCACTTTTTCGAGCACTACAAGGATCTGGAGCCCGGTAAGTGGGTGAAGATCGGCGGCTGGCAGGGTGTTGACGTTGCCAAGAAGCTGATCGTCGAAGCGATCGAACGCTACAACGCTCAGAAGTAATCAAGGCGCTGCAAAGCTGTTCAAGCCTTTTCGAAAACCTCCGGGTCGCCTGCGATCCGGAGGTTTTTCTATGCGCCGTTTTGCGGAACCGATCGGGACGGCGCTCTGGGCGCGCGGATTCTCGCAAAAAAAATCTCGACGACCCGCAGGCTCGCGGACGCTGTTGCGCGCCGATGGCCTCAGGAAACCAGCGCAATCAACGCCGGCGCGATCGGGTTGGCGATGATCATCTGCAGGAAGTAGATGATCAGGATGAGAATGATCGGTGAGATATCGATACCCCCGAGATTGGGCATCATGCGGCGGATCGGACGCAGAACGGGTTCGGTGACGTTATAGAGGAACGAGCCGATCGCGTTGACGAACTGGTTGCGTGAGTTGATGACGTTGAACGCGTAGAGCCAGGAAAAAATGGCACTGGCAATCAGGATGTAGACGAAAAGCGTCAGTGCCATCTGTATGACTTGGATCAGAGCGAAAATAATGCCCGCCATCGAGTTCTCCATTTCGTGGTTGACAGACATGTAGACATAGGGACCTTAACGAGCAAGTACCGTGCCGTTGTCAGCCAGAAAACATGTTTAACGGCCGTTCGTGACGTCCCGCCGGATTTCCCGGCACTTGTGAAAGTGCTTCTTGATGAGCATCCCGACCCCGGGTGACCGGTTTGCCGCCTTCCGGCACCGTTCCTATGCCCTTTTCTTCTCCTCACGTTTCCTGGCCGCCTTCGCCATTCAGATCGTTAGTGTCGCAGTCGGCTGGCAGATGTATGATGTCACGCGCAACACGCTCTATCTCGGCCTGATCGGCCTCGTGCAGTTCCTACCAGCGCTGTTGCTTATCCTCGTTACAGGTTCGGTCGCCGACCGCTATAATCGGCGCGTCATCGTGTCGGCCTGCATGGTGCTTGCCGCCATCTCGGCCGCAGCGCTTCTAGGCCTGACGCTGGCGGGTGCCTTCGAGCCGCTGCCTGTCTTCATAATTCTCGTCCTGTTCGGCATCGAGCGCGCCTTCATGGGCCCGGCGGTGCAATCGCTCGCGCCCAATCTCGTGCCGGAAAAGGATTTGGCAAACGCCATTGCCTGGAACTCCTCCTCGTGGCAGACCGCCTCCATCATCGGTCCGGTCGCCGGCGGTCTTCTTTATGGGCTCGGCGCATCGATCGCCTATAGCGTGGCGCTTGCGATGTTCGTTCTCGGTGCGGTCCTTGTTTCCATCATCCCGAGGCCGGCGCAAAGAACCTCGTCCAGAGCTACGAGCTGGACCGAAATTCTTGCAGGCTTCAGCTTCATCCGACGCGAAAAGGTCGTGCTCGGCGCGATCTCACTCGATCTTTTTGCCGTGCTTCTCGGCGGGGCCGTGGCGCTGATGCCGGTCTTTGCCACCGATGTTCTGGCGCTCGGTCCCCTGGGTCTCGGCCTGCTGCGTTCTGCGCCCGGCGCCGGTGCCATCATCGTGGCGATCTGGCTGGCCTTCCGGCCCATCCAGCACAATGCCGGTATTGCCATGTTCGTCGGCGTGGCGCTGTTTGGCGCCGGTACGGCGGTTTTCGGCCTGTCGCAGACAGCCTGGATCTCGATTGCGGCATTGGCCCTGATGGGTGCCGCCGACATGATTTCCGTCTATGTTCGCGAAACCCTGATCGCGCTGTGGACGCCCGACGAGGTGCGCGGCCGGGTCAATGCCGTCAACAGCGTGTTCATCGGCGCATCCAACGAACTTGGCGAGTTTCGCGCCGGCACCATGGCACATGTCATCGGCGCGGTGCCGGCCGTGGTGATCGGCGGGTTCGGCACTCTGGCGGTGGCGGTTATCTGGTCGTTGGGCTTTCCGCAACTGCGCAAGATCGACAGTCTGCAGGCGCCCGATCGATCATCAGAGTAACGGCTGACTGTAAAAAAGGGGAGCGGCTGTTTTTCGCGCAGCCGGCCCTCCGGTGTTTTGCGGGTTGGACCCATGGCAATGAACCGCCCCTGGCATTGCCTTCGGCCAGTTGCAGCGCGCCGGGCGCTACCTTGATGCTTTTCGAAGGGCATGAGAACCGTGATCCGCCGACGTTTCAGTCGCCAGACTTTGTCATCCTGAGCGCAGCGGACACCCATGACCCCGGTACCGCATCAAACCATTCTCGCGGATCATGGGCAAACGCGATCAGGTTTCGCTCTCGGTTTCCCGGACCATGGTCTGCGAACTGGCGCGGGACGCCGCTTCCTGCCGCAACAGAACGCGATCGCGTGACGAGACGCCGAGCAGATCGGCGATCCGCCAGATCACATGGTCTTCCATCTCGCTGCGGTCTCCGTCGGCATAGACAAGATCCCAGAGAATCCCAAGCAGTTCGAAGCATTCTTCCTCGCCCAAATGCCGTTTGAGATCGGACGTGAAGCGGTAGTAGTCGACCGCTTCCATACCGGCTTCGTGACCGGCTTCGATCAATGCATGGAGCTGGCTTCGACCAAGATTGTAATGGTGGCCGAGCAGATCCTTCAGCCTTTCCATTTCCGGGCGGGAGACTTGTCCATCCGCTTCCATCACCTGGAAACAGAGAGCGGCGAAAGCGACGCGCGGATCGTCAGGGGGAAAATCGTTCCCGGCGCGACCGACGGTCAGGTTCTGAAGGAAGGACTGAATGCGGTCCAGCATCAGAAAAGCCTCAGACGGGTGGGGGGCTCCGCCGGCGCGTCGTGATCCTTGACGCCGGGATCATCGGGCGGCCGGCCGTTGAACGGATCGATCACGGCTTCCTTCTCGCCGGCGGTCTCGCTACCCTTGCCGGAGGCCGGACCGACCGGCTTTTCGTCCGTGGCGCGAACGACGGCAGGAGGTGCTGGTTTTGTGGGCTCCGGTTCCGCCGGTTTGGGGAAAGCCACGATCGCCGTGGGCGTGGGCTCCTCGTCCGGGGCGGCGGAAAGCTGTGAAGCCGGTTCGCTGTCGTTCAACTGCTCGTCATGGTGTGAACGGTCGGCAACGCGCGGCAGGCTGGCGATTGCCGTTTCGGCAAGGCTGCCCTCCTCGATCGGGCCTTCGAGCTGGCCGAACGGCGCCTTCCATTCGAAAGCGTCAAGACGACCGGTGGCGGGTGAGACCGGCAGCCAGTGGTCGGAAACGATGCCGTCCGCTACCCAGCTCGGGTCGCGCGGCGCGCGCAGGGCCTGCCCCAGCCAGTGGCGCACGCGGCCCTGATCGCCGGTATCGGCCTCCTCGATATCGGCCAGAAGCAGGAACACACCCTCGCGGGGCTCGATGCGTGCCGCAGCCTCCGCCTTGATGCGGGCCTTTGAAAAGTCCTGCGTGTCGAGCGCTGCCCGGGCAACGGCAATCAGCGATTCCACATTGTTGGGCCGAAGCGCCTCCAGCTTTTCGGCGCGTTTCAGGCGGTCGGTTGTGCTGTCGCCGCTGCGTGCGCGGATATAGGCCTGCGCCACGTCTGGATGGGGGCTGAGCTTCCACAGGCTTTCGAGCACGGACGCTGTCTTGCGCAGGTTGTTTTCCCGGGCGTAGGCGCGCGCCGCAATAACGCCGGCCGGGACCAGGTCCTTGGCCAGTTTCAGAGCGGCCATGGCATCGTCGCGGGCACCCTTCGGATCGCCTTCCAGCCGTTCCGTTGCCTTGGCGGTCAGAAGCACTGCCTTCCAGCGATCCGCCTGGGCGCGCTCGATAGCGCCGGCTGTGCGTTGCTGATCAAGAAGGCGGATAGCATCATCCCACCTGCCGGCCTGACAGCGATATTCCAGTGTCGCCTGCGCCGCCCATGGCAAATAGGGTGCGTTTTCGGCAGCGTTTTCGGCATATTGCCGGGCGGCCTCGTCGGCGCCGAGCCGTCGCGCTTCCATGTAAAGGCCACGCAGGCCGATTTCGCGGGTTTCCGGATCCTGCGACATGGCTTCGAAGATCGACCGAGCCTCGTCATGCTTGCCTTCGATCAGCGCCGTCTGCGCCTCGAGAAGCAGGATCAGCGGTTCCTGATCGGCACGGATCAGGCTGCGGCTGCGCAGGCTCATCTTGCGGGCAAGATGCGCATTGCCGGCACCAGCGGCGATCAGCCCGGTGGAAAGCGCCTGGTAGCCCCGGTCGCGCTTGCGGGCTCGGAAGTGGCGTTGCACGAGATGCGGCGATGTCCAGATGACACGCACCACCCAGCCGATTAGCATCATTGCGGCAACGATGGCCACGAGCAGCGTCGCAGCTACCATCAGGCTGGTTTCGATCAGTTGACCCTGCCAGGTAATCGAGATCAGACCGGGCCGGTCGGCGAGCCATGAAAAGCTCCAGCCCAGGCCGAGAATGACAATGGCGAATACGAATAAACGGATCATCGATGAACCTCAGCCTGCATTGCTGGCGCCGCTGATGGCGCGATTGAGCGTGTTGTCGACGAGGCCATCGACTTCGATCCTGGCATCCAGGGCCTGCTTATAGGCAATCGACGCATCCTTGGCCGGTTGCGGCAACCTATCCCATTCCGTGGCTGCGCCCTTGAGATCTCCCTTGCGCAGCTTGTCCTCGGTGCGCGCGACGATGGCTTCCGGCGTATCACCCTCGACATTGCCGACCGGTCGAACCTTGACCATTTGCATGGCACTGGACAATAGCCGGCTACCGACGCCGGCCTGCATGTCCGTTGCGTGAGCGGCATCGAGGATGGCGTCGGTGGTGCCTGCAAAATTCTGGATGAGGTTGGATGCCGATGGCACGCCGCTTTCGGCAAATTTCTGGAGTGTCCCCACGGCCGGATCATCCCCGGCGAGCCCGGCGAAAGTTTGCAGTTCCCCGGTGAAGGGGCCGCCACGATCAATCGCGGTCTTCAGCGCCGAAGCGGCAAGCGCGGTGGCGACCGCGTTTTCCCGACCGGGCTGTTCGAAGCGTGTTTCCAGAGCAGCCAGCCGCTGTGTCAACGCGTCGAGTGCTGCCGCACCGGACCCGGCCTCGCCGGCCTTCGCTTCCAATGCAGCCAGCCGTGCTGCGATGTCCGCACCCACGCCGCTGTCTGTCGGCGCTGCCTTCAAGGCGTCGATGGCAGCGTTACTCGCCGCCAGTTGTTGTCCAAGGCTGTCGATCTGTTGCTGCATGGCGGCCGTATCATCCGCCGCGCGCTCGGAGCCGCCCGGGATGACCCCGGCATAATACATGCTGCCGGCCAGCAGCAGAGCGACCAGACCACCTACGATCCCGGCAGCGATCAGGCCGCCGGTCGTGGTCGATTTGACCGGTTTGGGCGCGCTAGGAGCAGCGGAGGTGCCGGCTGCCGTCCCGGTTTCGGAAGCCCGTGCTGCCGATGACGAGCGGGAAGAGGTACCCGAACTGGCGCTTGGACGGGATGAGATATCGGCGGTGCCAGCGGCTGCACCCGACATTTCGGACGCCCTGCCCCGGGCGTCGGCGCTATCGCTTGCGGTCGAAGCAGCGGATGCGCTCGGTGGCGCTTTGGCTGCTGCCGCTTGCGTTGATGGGGTCGGTCGTGCCGAAAAGGGTGGCGTCTTGGCGCCAGCAGTACGGTCCGTCTCCTCACTTGAACCCTTATCGGCCAAGGGGGAGGCAGCCGTCCTTTCCGCCTCGGCGGTGGTGACCGTGGCGGCGATCGCAGGCTTTGCTTCGCCGGACTTGCCCTTGCCCGGTACCGTGGCGGCATCCGGGCCTATGGAAGCGGGCTCCGTCCTCGCTGCCGTTCCGGGAGCGGTCGGCTTTTCCTCGTCCGCAGCGGGGTTCGGTGCCCCGGAAACCGCTGTGACCTTTTCTACTGCTGCCAGCGGCACGTCGCTGTCATCGCTGCGCACGGGCGTCGCGATCGCGGTGACGTCTTTGGCTGCGAGATCGATCGTGACAGGAGACTTGTCCGATTTTGAACGGCGGGGGGGCTTGTCCGAAACCATGGCAACCTCGTTTCTGGCGGTACAGCGCCGCGCGGCTTAGAGCGCAACAGCACGCTGTCATTGATAAAGTCCTGCACATCGGCTTTGCGGAAACATGCCTGTTTTCCAGATGATGCACTGAGGACAGAAGTAGATAGGAGGGGCTGGGAAGGGAAGGGGCTTTCCCGGAAATAGGTCCGGCGCGCCGTCTTGTGACCGGTCGTGAAGATTACAAAAGCGCCAGCAAGCTGTCTTCATCGGGCTTTCGCGCCACTTTCACCTGAGCCTGCAAGGACGGCGGCACGACTTCGGCGACCCGCGCGCTGAGACAGGCAATCACGCAGGACTGAAGAGCCTGAGCACCACTGAAAAACACAGGCAGTTCAAAAAACAGGCGGGCGGTTTCGCGCGAATGAAACAGGATGGCAGCCGGAGTGAAAGCGAGAAAAGCCTGCAGCTCGTCAGTCGATGGCTGCAACGGCACCATCTCGTAACATTCGATGACGGCAAGGCGAATGTCCTCTTCTCGCAGTGCTGCTTCGAATGTCGGCGACCGTGGTCGTCCGGTCAGGTAAACCACGTCGGTGGGAGCATGTCGGGCGATGAGCGCGGCCAGAGAGGCGCCGTCGCCGCCGGCAATGGCAATCGTCTTGAAACCTGCCTGTCGGGCGGCGGCGGCTGTCTTGCGGCCAACGGCGTAAAGCGGCGTTGTCAGATGCGCGGAAAAATCGACGGTGTCGAGCGCCCGCAACGCTTCGGCACTGGTGACGGCGATGGTGGAAAACGCAGCGGGAATGGCCTTTTCGATCTGGTCCGTGAGATGCCGAGCCTCGCTCAGCGGCAGAAGCATCGGTTCATGCCCCATGCCGCGAAGGGTTGCGGCGGTGGTTTGTCCCCTGTCCAACGGCCGTGTGACAACCACCCGCATCGGTCAGCGCCAGCTGTCGAAAAAGCCGGGACCTGCAGCTGCCCGCACCGTCGCGCCCGCCTGCTTGCCCAATGCGACGGCGTCCTTACGGGCACCGTCAATGCTGACGGCATGTTCGCGGCGACCATCTGGCGTAAGGATCAGGCCGTGAAACTGCAGGTGATCGCCATCGAGCAGCGTATAGCCGGCGATCGGGGTGCGACAGGAACCGTCCAGCACTTCCAGGAACGCCCGCTCGCAGGATACCGCGTCATAGGTCGGCTTGTGGTTGATGCCTCCGAGCAGGTCGAGCACCCGGCGGTCACCGATCCGGCTTTCGATGCAGATCGCGCCTTGTGCCGGAGCCGGCGGAAAGTCCGTCGGGTCGAGCAGTTCGGTGACCACATCCTCCCGGCCGAGGCGTTTCAAGCCGGCGAGCGCCAGAAGCGTGGCGTCGACCTGGCCCTCGTTGAGCTTGCGCAGACGGGTTTCGACGGAGCCGCGAAAAACGATGACTTCGATATCCGGGCGCATGCGGCGGATCAAAGCCTGTCGACGCAGCGATGCGGACCCGACGATGGCGCCGTCGGGCAGGGCGGTGAGGCTGGGGGCCGTGCGGCCGACCACGGCATCACGGAAATCCTCGCGCGGCAGATAGGCAGAAATTTCCAACCCTTCCGGCAGCCAGGTCGGCATATCCTTTGAGGAGTGAACGGCGAAATCCAGTTCGCCGGACAGAAGCTGCTGTTCCAGTTCCTCGGTAAACAGGCCCTTGCCGCCGATTTCGCTCAAGGCGCGGTCGGTGATGCGGTCGCCCATGGTGGAAAGCACCACGACTTCGAACATTTCCTCGGGCAGGCCATGGGCCTGCATCAGCCGGGAACGGGTCTCGGCGGCCTGGGCAAGCGCCAGCGGGCTGCCGCGCGTGCCGATCCGGAAAGGTTTTGTTTGCATCCGCAGTCATCCATTGTTAGGCGGTAGCTTCGTAACCGGCTTCTAGCCCCATCGCAATCAATCCGACAGACCCATGGCACCGTTTCTGCGTATTCTCGGCATCGAAACAAGCTGCGACGAGACCGCTGCGGCGGTGGTCGCGCGTCATGCAGACGGGCGCGGCGAGATCCTCTCGGACGTTGTTTTTTCGCAGCTTGAAGAGCATAGCGCTTATGGTGGCGTCGTGCCCGAGATTGCAGCACGTGCCCATGTCGAGGCTGTCGACGGGCTGATCGAGGAGGCGCTTGCCCGCGCCAATCTGTCGCTGTCGGATATCGATGCAATTGCCGCAACCTCGGGTCCGGGTCTGATCGGCGGTCTGCTGGTCGGTCTGATGACGGGCAAGGCGATTTCGCTTGCTACCGGCAAGCCGCTTTATGCGATCAACCACCTTGAGGGCCATGCGCTGACGGCGCGGCTGACGGATGGTCTGAGCTTTCCCTACCTGATGCTGCTTGTGTCAGGCGGTCATACCCAGCTTATTCTGGTCAAGGGCGTCGGTGAGTACGAGCGTTGGGGCACAACGATCGACGATGCGCTGGGAGAAGCGTTTGACAAGACGGCCAAACTGCTCGGCCTGCCTTATCCCGGTGGTCCGGCCGTGGAAAAGGCAGCAGTTTCCGGCAACCCGGATCGTTTCGCCCTGCCGCGTCCGCTGGTTGGCGAAGCCCGTCTTGATTTCTCGTTTTCCGGCTTGAAGACGGCCGTACGGCAGGCGGCCACCGAAATCGTACCGCTCTCCGATCAGGATGTCGCCGATATATGTGCCTCGTTCCAGAAGGCGATCTCGAGGACCCTTCGCGATCGTATCGGTCGCGGTCTTGCGCGCTTCAAGACGGAATATCCCGACGTGGCGCAGCCGGCGCTGGTGGTTGCCGGTGGGGTTGCGGCCAATCGGGACCTGCGCCGCACCCTTCAATCCCTGTGCTCCGAACACCGTTTCGATTTCGTCGCGCCGCCGATGAACCTATGTACCGATAACGCCTCCATGATCGCATGGGCCGGGCTGGAGCGCATGGCAAGCGAAGTCCCGCCTGATACGCTGGATGTGGCGCCACGTTCGCGCTGGCCGCTCGATTCGCAAGCGCAGACACTGCTCGGCTCCGGCAAGAGGGGAGCCAAGGCATGAGCGCGCGGCAACATATCGCTGTTATCGGTGCCGGCGCTTTTGGCACCGCGCTTGCCGCCGTCATGGCGCTGGACGGCCGCTCGAACGTCACCCTGATCGGTCGCGACCTGGCGCTGATGGCCGATTTGCGCGCGGACCGCGTGCATGATGCGGCGCTGCCCGGCGTGCCCCTGCCGGACAATCTCCACTTTTCGGCCGAGCCGGACGCGCTGGAGCAGGCGGGCCTCGTCCTGTTTGCGATGCCGGCGCAGGCGCATGATGCGGCGGCGCATTACTACGGCCCCTATCTGTGCAGCGACGTCGTTGTCGTGACATGCGCCAAGGGCATCGAACGCTCGACCGGCCGCCTGCTGACCGATGTACTGAAAGCCTCCCTGCCGAACAATGCCGTTGCCGTTCTGTCCGGTCCCGGTTTCGCTGCCGACATTGCGCGGGGCCTGCCGACGGCCATGTCGATCGCCGCTGAAGATCTGAATGTGGCCGAACATCTGGCGCAGACCATTTCCAGCCCGACCTTCCGTCTTTATGCCTCGAACGACCGCATCGGCGTTCAACTGGGTGGTGCGTTGAAAAATGTGCTGGCGATTGCCTGTGGCGTCGTCGAGGGTGCCGGACTGGGCGACAGCGCCCGCGCCGCGCTGATCGCCCGAGGTCTTGCGGAAATGTCGCGTCTGGTCGTGGCGCTTGGCGGATCGGCGGATACGGTACGGGGCCTTTCCGGCCTTGGCGATCTCGTGCTGACGGCCACCAGTCACCAATCGCGCAATCTGCGTTTCGGCATAGCGCTCGGCGAGGGCATTCCGTCAGAAACCGCGGCCGGAGGTCTGGTCGAAGGGGCGCATACCGCTTCCATCGCTGTCCGGCTGGCACGCAAAAACGGGATCGAAATGCCGGTGGCCGAAGCGGTAGCGGCCATTATCGATGGCCGTCTGGGCGTACGCGCTGCCATGGAAGCGCTGATGACGCGGCCGATCACCACGGAATGATTTCTCACGGGAGTTCTGACACGATGCCTCTCTTCTCCTTCGTCTGCACAGACAAGCCTAATTCGCTCGACCTGCGCATGGCCACACGTCCGCCGCATATCGAGCATCTGACGGCACTCAACGAAAAGGGCATCGTGAAGATGGCCGGCCCGTTCCTCGATGGTGAGGGCAAGCCGAATGGCAGCCTGGTGATTGTCGAGACCGCAACGATCGAGGAAGCGAGGGCTCTTGCCGATGCCGATCCTTACGCGAAGGCCGGCCTGTTCGAGAAGGTCGAGGTGAAGCCATTCAACTGGGTTTTCAACCCGCCGAAGGCTTGATCGCATATGGCTTACTGGCTTTTCAAATCCGAGCCTGATGTCTGGTCCTGGGAGCAGCAGAAGGCCAAGGGTGCCGCTGGCGAGGAATGGACCGGTGTGCGCAATTATCAGGCGCGCAACAACATGCGCGCCATGAAGATTGGCGACAAGGGGTTCTTCTACCACTCCAACGAGGGGCTGGAGATCGTCGGGATCGTCGAGGTTTGCGCGCTGTCGCATCCGGACTCCTCCGCCAAGGGTGATCCCAAGTGGGACTGCGTGGATATCCGCGCCGTCACCGATGTGCCCAGGCCGATCACGCTCAAAGATGTCAAGGCCAATCCGAAATTCGAGAAGATGTCTCTGGTGACATCGATGCGGCTTTCGGTGCAGCCGGTCACGGACGAGGAATATTTGGAGATTTGCCGGCTGGGCGGTCTCGATAATCCGCCCAGATCTCCGGATTGAGCTGAGAAGACATTGCGGCGTGAAGAGCGATCCGAAAGCCTTTATCCTGGCCAATACCGATCTCATGCGCCCGCCGCATGTGCCGGAAGTATCGCTGCACCTTGCCAGCGAGGCGCATGATCTCTGGCTGAAGACCGAGGACGAGTTGCAGGAGATCGGCCTGCCGCCACCCTTCTGGGCCTTTGCCTGGGCGGGCGGGCAGGGGCTTGCCCGGTATGTGCTCGATCATCCTGAGGTGGTCGCGGGCAAGCGTGTGCTGGATTTTGCCACGGGTTCGGGACTGGTGGCGATTGCGGCGATGAAGGCCGGCGCCGCGAATGTTCTAGGTGCCGATATCGATCCCTGGGTGGAGACGGCAGTCTTATTGAACGCTGGTGCCAACGATGTAAGGCTCGACTTCACGCGCGAAAACCTGATCGGCGTGGCTGTGGAGGCCGATGTCGTCCTGGCAGGCGACGTGTTTTACGATCGCGTTTTCGCGGCGGCGCTTCTACCCTGGTTCAGAAAGCTTTCGGCAGAGGGAAAAAGGGTCATCGTCGGCGATCCCGGCCGCGCTTATTGTCCCAAGGAAAGTCTTGTCGCGCTCGCAACCTATGAAGTTCCGGTCACCCGTGCGCTGGAAGATAGCGAAATCAAGCGAACCACCGTCTGGCAGTTCGCCTGAACGCATGCGCCCCCTGAATCAACGGTGGCCGCGAATGACGCAGACTCCCATTTCCATGGCGCAGCCGGAACGCGGCGTAAACGCATCATCATAAGCGACAGCGTTGACGTCTATGATCTTGGCCTTCGGGGACAGAACGATGCGGGCTTTCGAATTTTCCGGTCGACCCCCAAGCGCGGGGAGGTCGCCCAAGATGCCGATCAGGACCAACGACGGATGAGCCGCGCGAACGGTGCCGCTGCCCTGGCTGTCATGGCCATAGGATCGAATGCTGGCCGTGCTGCCGAACGACCCGTTACCGCTGCCCAGCGACCGGTCGCTGCCATAAGCAACGGATGCAGTGGCTGTCACTAGGAGAGCGGCGATCATGCCGCGGCAGATGCTGTTCGCCATCATGGCGGATCCTCCAACGCGTTACGGTTAACGGAGGGTTAACACACAACGCGGCAGAATGCGCCAGCGCTTTTTCCCTTTCGTCGAAAACTGACTGAAATGGTTAACTTTCTCCGGGGCGGAACGGCACACCGAGCCTCATTCCCCCAATCGATTAAATTTGAAAACGCTCTGAAATAAGCTTGTCGTCGTGGCATTCGACGATTAAAGCAACGCATGATGCAATGCACATTTCTTCGGCATGGTGCATTGCCGGGATAGCGCCAGGAGGTTCAGCGCGCTTCCGGATATACGCCGCGAGGATATGATGGCGAATGTGACGAATAAGCGGCCCCTGTCGCCGCACCTGCAAATCTACAAGCCCATTCCCACTATGGTTATGTCGATTGTTCACCGTATTACCGGTGGAGCACTGGCCGTGGGAACCATTATTTTGGCATGGTGGCTAATTGCCGCAGCCTCGGGCAAGCCGTATTTCGACTGGATCAGCTGGTTGCTGGGCACCTGGATCGGCCTCATCGTGCTGTTCGGCTATACCTGGACGCTGGTGCACCACATGCTGAGCGGTCTCCGCCATTTGATGTGGGACATGGGCCGCGGCTTCGACAAACATTTTACCACCAAGCTGGCAATTGCCCTGCCGATCGCTTCGATCTGTCTCACCGTGGTGATCTGGATCGTCGGTCTGGCGATCTGAGGAAAACGATCATGGATATGCGCACGCCTTTGGGCAAAGTTCGCGGCCTCGGTTCCGCCAAGGAAGGCACCGAGCATTTCTGGGTCCAGCGGATGACCGCCGTGGCCATGGTGCCACTGGTCATCTTCTTCCTGATTTTCCTGATCCGATATGCCGGGGCTCCATACGAGGACGTTGTCCGCGCACTCTCCAATCCGATCGTCGCTGTCCTGTTCGGTCTCATGGTGGTCGCAGGCCTCGTTCACATGCGCATCGGTCTGCAGGAAATCATCATCGATTATGTTCATAGCGAAGGTTTGAAATTCCTCGCTCTGATGTTCACGACCTTTTTTGCAATGCTGATCGGTGGCCTCTGTCTTTTCGCCGTTCTGAAGATTGCGTTCGTAGGATAACCCGCCATGGCATCCGTTACACCTATCGCCACCCCTGGCGCCAATGGGGCAGCTCAGAACGGCAAAGCATACACCTATGTCGATCATTCCTATGACGTGATCGTCGTCGGCGCCGGTGGTGCCGGCCTGCGTGCCACGCTCGGCATGGCCGAACAGGGTTTCAAGACCGCCTGCATCACCAAGGTTTTTCCGACCCGTTCGCACACGGTCGCGGCACAGGGCGGCATCGCCGCCTCGCTGCAGAACATGACGCCGGACAGCTGGCAATGGCATCTTTACGACACTGTCAAAGGGTCCGACTGGCTCGGCGATGTCGATGCCATGCAGTACATGGTCATGGAAGCGCCGAAGGCCGTCTACGAACTCGAGCATTACGGCGTGCCTTTCTCCCGAAATGAAGAAGGCAAGATCTATCAGCGCCCGTTCGGCGGCCACATGCAGAATTTTGGCGCCGGCCCGCCGGTACAGCGCACCTGTGCCGCTGCCGACCGTACCGGTCACGCCATCCTGCACACGCTCTACGGCCAGTCGCTGCGCAACAATGCCGAATTCTTCATCGAGTATTTCGCGCTCGACCTGATCATGTCGCAGGACGGCAGCCGTTGCGAAGGCGTTGTCGCCTGGAACCTCGATGACGGTACGATCCATCGCTTCGCCGCCAAGATGGTGGTTATGGCGACCGGCGGTTACGGACGCGCATACTTCTCCGCAACGTCCGCTCATACCTGCACCGGAGACGGTGGCGGCATGGTAGCGCGCGCCGGCCTGCCGATGCAGGACATGGAATTCGTTCAGTTCCACCCGACCGGCATTTACGGTTCAGGCTGCCTGATCACCGAGGGAGCGCGCGGCGAAGGCGGTTATCTCGTCAATTCCGAAGGCGAGCGTTTCATGGAACGCTATGCGCCGTCCGCGAAAGATCTTGCCTCGCGTGACGTGGTTTCGCGCTGCATGACGATGGAAATCCGTGAAGGCCGCGGCGTCGGCAAGAACAAGGATCACATCTTCCTGCATCTCGATCACCTCGATCCGGCCGTTCTGCACGAACGCCTGCCGGGTATTTCCGAGAGCGCCAAAATCTTTGCCGGCGTCGACGTGACCCGCGAACCTATCCCGGTCCTGCCGACGGTTCACTACAATATGGGCGGCATTCCGACCAACTACTGGGGCGAAGTGCTGAACGCCGATGCCAACAATCCGGAACGCATCCTGCCCGGCCTGATGGCCGTGGGTGAAGCCGGTTGCGCCTCCGTCCACGGTGCCAACCGCCTCGGCTCCAACTCGCTGATCGACCTCGTGGTCTTTGGCCGCGCCGCCGCGATCCGCGCAGGTCAGGTCATCGACCGCAATGCACCGATCCCGGCGCTCAATGTGGCTGCCTGCGACAAGATCATGGATCGTTTTGACGGTCTGCGTCATGCCTCCGGCGGCACGCCGACGGCTGTATTGCGTGACCGCATGCAGCGCACCATGCAGGAAGACGCGGCAGTGTTCCGCACCCAGGAATCGCTCGAATCCGGCTGTCGCCGCATGAGCGAGATCTGGGGCGAGATGAAGGACGTGAAGGTCACCGACCGTTCGATGATCTGGAACTCCGATCTCGTCGAGACACTGGAACTCCACAACCTCATGGCCAACGCCATTACCACGGTCTACGGCGCCGAAGCCCGCAAGGAAAGCCGCGGAAGCCACGCCCGCGAGGACTATACCGAGGGCGCATTCGCCGGCCGTGACGACGTCAACTGGCGCAAGCACACGCTCGCCTGGGTCAATGATGCAGGCGAGGTCAAGCTTGATTATCGCCCGGTCCATACCGACCTGATTGCCGAAGGCATCGATCCCTACAAGATCGAGCCCAAGGCCCGCGTCTATTGATCTGAAGGGAATTGGACAATGGTTGAACTCGCTCTCCCAAAAAATTCCCAGATGACAGAAGGCAAGGTCTGGCCGAAGCCGGATGGTGCCACGAACGTTCGGGAATACCGCATCTACCGCTGGAACCCGGATGACGGCCAGAATCCGCGTATCGATACCTATTATATCGATATCGACGATTGCGGCCCGATGGTGCTCGACGGTCTTCTCTATATCAAGAACAAGATCGACCCGACGCTGACGCTGCGCCGCTCCTGTCGCGAGGGCATTTGCGGTTCCTGCGCGATGAACATCGACGGGACCAACACGCTTGCCTGCACCAAGGGCATGGATGACGTCAACGGTACGGTAAAAGTCTATCCGCTGCCGCATATGCCGGTCGTGAAGGATCTCGTTCCGGACCTCAACAACTTCTACGCCCAACACCGCTCGATCGAGCCCTGGCTGAAGACGGTTTCGCCGACGCCGGCCAAGGAATGGAAGCAGAGCCATGAGGACCGCCTCAAGCTCGACGGTCTTTACGAGTGCATCCTGTGCGCCTGCTGCTCGGCCTCCTGTCCGAGCTACTGGTGGAATGGCGACCGCTATCTCGGTCCAGCCGTTCTTCTGCAGGCCTATCGCTGGCTGATCGACAGCCGCGATGAAGCCAAGGGCGAACGCCTCGATAATCTCGAGGATCCCTTCCGTCTTTATCGCTGCCACACGATCATGAACTGCGCCCAGGCGTGCCCCAAGGGCCTGAACCCGGCCAAGGCAATTGCCGAGATCAAGAAAATGATGGTCGAGCGCCGCGTCTGACAGGTCCGACCATGACGGCCGCGAACGCGTTTCGCGGCCGTCACGACGATAGCCCGGCCCGCCCGCGCACATGTTCTTGATCACCGCTCGGGTTGAGGTTAGGGCGATTTGCCTGTCTACACTTGATTAACCAAGGGCGTTTACGATATCCCGCGCAGATTGGGATGCAGTGCGAAATGATCCGGACAGGAGCTTGATGATGCAGTTGAAATATGTGGTGACGGGACTTGTGGTCGCGGTCTCTCTCGCTGGCTGCCAGAGAACATCCAATAATCCGTATAGCAATCTGCAGTCTCCGCCGCCCTTGCAGGCGCAGCCCGTTCCGTCCGTTCAGTCCGGCCAGCTGCCGCCTCCGGGTGCCGGGGGCCAGCAGTTCCCTAACGCGCCGACGGGCAACCAGAACATGGCGTCGCTCGATCCGGGGTCGGCGCCGGCCAACGCCATGGATGTCACAAAGGAGTCCATGGTCGGCAACTGGCGCGTTTCCAACGGCGGCGCTTCCTGCGACATGTTCCTGACGCTCACCAATCTTGGCAGCGGTTCGCGTGGCGGCACGCGCGGTTGTTCGGGCGAACTCACGGCCATGGGTTCGTGGGAAGTGTCCGGCAAGATGGTTCAGTTCAAGAACCGCAACGGCGATGTCATCGGCCGCGTCTACAAGAGCGCCGACAACCGTTACGACGGCACCACCAATTCCGGCCAGCAGGTCAGCCTCAGCCGCTAAGGCCCGACAGGGTTGTCGGCGGGGAGGGCTGATTGGAACGCATACCGGACTATACGTCGAGCGTCGGCGAGGAACTGAAATCGCTAACGGCGTCTGGCAGGCTGCAGGCGGATGCCGCGCAGCTTGGCGTTGCGGCAAAGCTCGACCATATCCTGACCTGTTTCAAGGAAACCCGTCCGGCCAAGAAAAAAAGCGCTCTTGGCTGGCTGTTCGCCCGCGGCGCCGGCAGGCCGCGGCCCATCCGCGGCCTTTATGTTCACGGCAGTGTCGGACGCGGCAAGACCATGCTGATGGACATGTTCTTTGCCAAGGCGCCCGTCGAGCGCAAGCGTCGGCTGCATTTTCATGAGTTCATGGCCGATGTGCATGGCCGCATTCACGCGCACCGGCAGAAGCTCAAGGCGGGCGAAACCAGGCAGGCGGATCCGGTTCCGCCCGTGGCGGCCGCGCTGTTTGCCGAAGCCGAACTGCTATGCTTCGACGAGTTTGCCGTCACCGACATTGCCGATGCGATGATCCTCGGGCGCCTGTTTACCGAGCTCTTTTCGCTCGGCTGCGTCCTGATCGCAACCTCCAATGTGGAGCCGGAAAATCTCTACCGGGAGGGGCTCAACCGTGGTCTCTTCCTTCCGTTTATCGCGCTTTTGCAGGATCACGTCGATGTCGTGACGCTCGACTCGCCGACCGATTACCGCATGGAAAAACTTGCGAGCCTGCCCGTCTATATGACGCCTGCGGACGCGCGCGCGGATGCAGCGATGGAATCCGCCTGGCATCACGTCGCGAATGGGGTCCAATCCGCGCCTGACGAGATCGGGATGAAGGGGCGAAGCATCCACGTGCCGGAGGCGGCGGGTCGCGCCGCGCGCTTCCGTTTTGCCGATCTGTGCGAAAAGCCGCTGGGCGCCAGCGACTATCTTGCGATCGCCGATCGTTACGACACGGTCTTTATCAATCATGTTCCCAGGCTTGGTCCGGAGAAGCGAAACGAAATCAAACGCTTCATAACCCTGATCGATGCCCTCTACGATCACGCCGTGCGCCTCTATGTCACCGCAGATGCGCCGGCGGAAGAGCTTTTGACCGAGCGGCGGGGTACGGAAGGCTTCGAATTCGACAGGACCGTATCGCGCCTTTTCGAAATGCGCAGTGCCGATTATCTCACGCTGCATCGGCAGCGACGTGCTGAAGGCTAACACAAAGATGACATCGTCTCTTACGTTTACGTAAGAATCTGCATAGTTAAACGATTGAAAAATATGGCGATCAATTAATCGGTTGCCAATTTGTCGCAGCAGGTTTATGTCCTCTCCCACATCGGTCGACAAAGTTCGTGCCGGCCATGGATTTGAACGGAGAGGAAGCATCTCGATGGCACGCAAGAAGATTGCACTTATTGGTTCCGGCATGATCGGCGGCACGCTGGCGCATCTCGCCAGCCTGAAGGAACTGGGCGACATCGTCCTGTTCGACATTGCCGACGGCATTCCGCAGGGTAAGGGCCTCGATATTGCCCAGTCCGGTCCGGTTGAGGGCTTCAATGCCAAGCTTTCCGGCGCCAGCGACTATGCTGCCATTGAAGGGGCGGATGTCTGCATCGTCACCGCCGGTGTTGCCCGCAAGCCGGGCATGAGCCGCGACGATCTGCTCGGCATCAACCTCAAGGTCATGGAGCAGGTCGGCGCCGGCATCAAGAAATATGCCCCGAACGCCTTCGTGATCTGCATCACCAATCCGCTCGATGCCATGGTTTGGGCGCTGCAGAAATTCTCCGGCCTGCCAAAGAACATGGTTGTCGGCATGGCCGGCGTTCTCGATAGTGCCCGCTTCCGCCATTTCATCGCCGACGAATTCGACGTTTCCGTTCAGGACGTAACCGCCTTCGTTCTCGGTGGCCACGGCGACACGATGGTGCCGCTCGCCCGTTACTCGACCGTTGGCGGCATTCCGCTGACCGATCTGGTCAAGATGGGCTGGACCTCCAAGGAGCGTCTTGAGGAAATCATTCAGCGTACACGCGATGGCGGTGCGGAAATCGTGGGCCTGCTCAAGACCGGCTCGGCCTATTACGCGCCGGCCGCCTCTGCGATCGAAATGGCCGAATCCTACCTCAAGGACAAGAAGCGCGTTCTCCCGGCTGCTGCCCACCTCTCGGGCCAGTACGGCGTCAACGACATGTATGTCGGCGTTCCGACGATCATTGGTGCCGGCGGCATCGAGCGCATCATCGAGGTCGAATTCACCAAGGACGAAGAGGCAGCCTTCCAGAAGTCGGTCGGCGCTGTCGCCGGTCTGTGCGAAGCCTGCGTCAACATCGCGCCTTCTCTGAAGTAATTCAAACAGGGACATCGCCCCATGAACATTCATGAATACCAGGCCAAGGCTCTTCTGAAGGGTTTTGGCGCTCCGGTCGCCGAAGGTGTGGCCATCCTCAAGGTGGAGGAAGCCGAAGCTGCCGCCAAGTCGCTTCCGGGCCCGCTTTACGTCGTCAAGAGCCAGATCCATGCCGGTGGTCGCGGCAAGGGCAAGTTCAAGGAACTCGGCCCCGATGCCAAGGGCGGTGTCCGCCTGGCGAAGTCGATCGAGGAAGTCGTGGCACATGCCAAGGACATGCTCGGCAACACGCTGGTCACCGCCCAGACGGGCGATGCCGGCAAGCAGGTCAACCGTCTCTACATCGAAGACGGCGCCGACATCGAGCGCGAACTTTATTGCTCGCTTCTGGTTGACCGTTCGGTTGGTCAGGTTGCCTTCGTCGTTTCGACGGAAGGCGGCATGGATATCGAAGCCGTTGCTCACGATACGCCTGAGAAGATCCACACGATCGCCATCGACCCGGAAACCGGTGTGACGGCTGACGACGTGGCCAAGATCTCCAAGGCTCTCGAACTCTCGGGTGCTGCCGCAGAAGATGCCAAGGCTCTGTTCCCGGCGCTCTACAAGGCGTTCGGCGAAAAGGACATGGCGCTGCTTGAGGTCAACCCGCTGATCGTCATGAAGGACGGTCATCTGCGCGTGCTCGACGCCAAGATGTCCTTCGACGGCAATGCGCTGTTCCGCCACGACGACGTCAAGGCGCTGCGCGACGAGACCGAAGAAGACGCCAAGGAAATCGAAGCCTCCAAGTGGGACCTCGCCTACGTTGCCCTCGACGGCAATATCGGCTGCATGGTCAATGGCGCCGGTCTCGCCATGGCGACGATGGACATCATCAAGCTCTACGGCAAGGAGCCGGCAAACTTCTGCGACGTCGGCGGTGGCGCCGGCAAGGAGAAGGTTGCGGCTGCCTTCAAGATCATCACCGCTGACCCGAAGGTCGAGGGCATCCTCGTCAATATCTTCGGCGGCATCATGAAATGCGACGTCATCGCCGAAGGCGTTGTCGCCGCCGTTCAGGAAGTCGGTCTCAAGGTTCCGCTCGTGGTGCGCCTCGAAGGCACCAATGTCGAGCTCGGCAAGAAGATCCTCAACGAGTCCGGTCTGGCGATCACCGCTGCCGACGATCTCGATGACGCGGCGAAAAAGATCGTCGCTGCGATCAAAGCCTAATCCGGGGAAGTTGATACATGTCTATTCTCGTCAATAAAGACACCAAGATCCTCGTTCAGGGCCTGACCGGCAAGACCGGCACGTTCCATACCGAACAGGCGCTTGCCTATTACGGCACGCAGATGGTCGGCGGTATTCACCCGAAGAAGGGTGGCGAAACCTGGACCGGTTCCAAGGGCGAAAGCCTGCCGATCTTTGCGACCGTTGCCGAAGCCAAGGAACGCACCGGCGCTGACGCATCTGTCATCTACGTGCCGCCGGCAGGTGCCGCCGACGCGATCATCGAGGCGATCGACGCCGAAATCCCGTTCATCACCTGCATCACCGAGGGCATCCCGGTCATGGACATGGTGCGCGTCAAGGCCAAGCTCGACAAGTCGAAGTCGCGCCTGCTCGGTCCGAACTGCCCGGGTGTGCTCACGCCGGAAGAATGCAAGATCGGCATCATGCCGGGCTCGATCTTCCGCAAGGGTTCGGTCGGTATCGTTTCGCGCTCCGGCACGCTGACCTACGAAGCCGTTTTCCAGACGTCCAACGAAGGCCTCGGCCAGACGACGGCTGTCGGCATCGGTGGCGACCCGGTCAAGGGCACCGAATTCATCGACATGCTGGAAATGTTCCTCGCGGACGACGCCACGCAGTCGATCATCATGATCGGCGAAATTGGCGGCTCTGCTGAAGAGGACGCGGCCCAGTTCCTGATCGACGAAGCCAAACGAGGCCGCAAGAAGCCGATGGCAGGCTTCATCGCCGGTCGTACCGCTCCGAAGGGCCGCACCATGGGCCATGCCGGCGCTGTCGTTTCCGGCGGCAAGGGCGATGCGGAATCCAAGATCGCTGCCATGGAAGCAGCCGGCATCAAGGTATCGCCTTCGCCGGCACGCCTCGGCGCTACGCTGGTTGAAGTCCTCAAAGGCTGAAGCCACTTAGGGATCGCGTCCGGTGTCGAACCGGATGTGGCCTCAAAAATCCGGGAAGGCGGCTTTGTCGCCTTCCGCTTCGGCGCTTTCAGGCGCTGCCGCTCTTGGGAAAATCCTTGGGCGGACGACAAAAGACCCAAGCGGCGGCCGGCGCTTTGTTTTCCCCGGCCCTCAATTACGTGAGGAGGCGGGCGCGGCGCCCGCGGGACATCATGGCACGGCAAGAAGCCAACGAGCAGTTTCTCATCACTTCGTTCCTCGATGGCGCGAATGCTCCCTATATCGAGCAGCTTTACGCCCGTTACGAAGAAGACCCGAAATCGGTAAACGAGGAGTGGCAGGCCTTTTTCAAGGCGCTGGGCGATAGTTCGGAAGATGTGAAGAAGGCTGCCCAGGGCGCGTCCTGGAAGCGGGCAAACTGGCCGCAGGCCGCCAGCGGGGATCTCGTTTCGGCGCTTGATGGCAACTGGCCTGTGGTCATCGAAAAGGCGGTCGAAACCAAGGTCAAAGCCAAGGCCGAAGCGGCCGCTGCAGCGACCGGCCAGCCGGTCAATCCGTCCGATGTCAACCAGGCGACCCGCGACAGCGTGCGCGCCATCATGATGATCCGCGCCTACCGCATGCGTGGTCACCTGCATGCCAAGCTCGATCCGCTCGGCATCGCAAGCCCGGTCGAGGACTATAACGAATTGTCGCCGAAGTCCTACGGCTTCGAGGAAAGCGACTACGACCGCAAGATCTTCATCGATAACGTGCTTGGTCTGGAATACGCCAGCGTCCGCGAGATGATCGACATTCTCGAGCGCACCTATTGCTCGACCATCGGCGTCGAATTCATGCACATGTCCAACCCGGAGGAAAAGGGCTGGATACAGGAACGGATCGAAGGTCCGGACAAGGGCGTCGACTTCACGCCGGAAGGCAAGAAGGCGATCCTGTCCAAGCTGGTCGAAGCCGAAGGCTTTGAGCAGTTCATCGACGTCAAGTACAAGGGCACCAAGCGTTTCGGTCTCGACGGCGGTGAATCGCTGATCCCGGCGCTGGAGCAGATCATCAAGCGCGGCGGCCAGGAAGGTCTGCAGGAAGTCGTGCTCGGCATGGCTCACCGCGGCCGTCTGAACGTCTTGACCAACGTCATGCACAAGCCGCACCGCGCCGTGTTTCACGAGTTCAAGGGCGGTTCGTTCAAGCCGGACGAAGTCGAAGGTTCGGGCGACGTGAAGTACCATCTCGGTGCTTCCTCCGACCGGGAGTTCGACGGCAACAAGGTTCACCTGTCGCTGACGGCAAACCCGTCGCATCTGGAAATCGTCAACCCTGTCGTCATGGGCAAGGCCCGCGCCAAGCAGGACATGCTGACCAAGGTCTGGGACAAGGACAACATCATCCCGCTGTCGGAGCGTGCAAAGGTTCTGCCGCTGCTGCTGCACGGCGATGCGGCCTTTGCCGGTCAGGGCGTTGTTGCCGAAATCCTCGGCCTGTCGGGCCTGCGCGGTCACCGCGTTGCCGGCACGATGCACGTCATCATCAACAACCAGATCGGTTTCACCACCAATCCCGGTTTCTCGCGTTCGTCGCCCTATCCGTCCGACGTCGCCAAGATGATCGAAGCGCCGATCTTCCACGTCAATGGCGACGATCCGGAAGCGGTCGTCTACGCGGCCAAGATCGCCACCGAATACCGGATGAAGTTCCACAAGCCGGTCGTCATCGACATGTTCTGCTATCGCCGCTTCGGTCACAACGAAGGCGACGAGCCGGGCTTCACGCAGCCGAAGATGTACAAGGTCATCCGCGCCCACAAGGCCGTGGCCGAGCTCTATGCCGAGCGCCTGATCGGCGAAGGCGTGATCTCCGATGGCGATTTCCAGAAGATGAAGGCCGACTGGCGCGCGCATCTGGAAACCGAGTTCGAAGCAGGCCAGGCCTACAAGCCGAACAAGGCCGACTGGCTGGATGGCCAGTGGTCGGGCATGCGCTCGGCCGACAACGCCGACGAACAGCGTCGCGGCAAGACCGCCATGCCGATGAAGAGCCTCAAGGAAATCGGCCGCAAGCTGTCGACGATTCCCGAAGGCTTCAACGCTCACCGTACGATCAAGCGCTTCATGGAAAACCGGGCGCAGATGATCGAGACGGGCGAGGGCATCGACTGGGCGATGGCGGAAGCACTTGCCTTCGGTTCGCTTGCCGTCGAAGGCACGAAGATCCGCCTGTCGGGTCAGGATTGCGAACGCGGCACCTTCTCGCAGCGTCACTCGGTTCTTTACGATCAGGACAGCGAAGAACGTTATATCCCGCTTGCCAACCTGCAGGCCGGCCAGGGCAAATACGAAGTCATCAACTCGATGCTTTCGGAAGAGGCCGTTCTCGGGTTCGAATACGGTTACTCGCTGGCCCGCCCGAGCGCCTTGACACTCTGGGAAGCCCAGTTCGGCGACTTCGCCAACGGTGCGCAGGTCGTGTTCGACCAGTTCATCTCGTCAGGCGAACGCAAGTGGCTGCGCATGTCCGGTCTCGTCTGCCTTCTGCCGCATGGCTATGAAGGTCAGGGTCCGGAACATTCGTCCGCACGTCTCGAGCGCTTCCTTCAGCTTTGCGCCGAAGACAACATGCAGGTCGCAAACTGCACGACGCCGTCGAACTACTTCCACATCCTGCGCCGCCAGGTGAAGCGCGACTTCCGCAAGCCGCTGATCCTGATGACGCCGAAATCCCTGCTGCGTCACAAGCGCGCCACTTCGACGCTTGCCGAAATGGCCGGTGAGTCGTCCTTCCACCGCCTGCTGTGGGATGACGCCGAGGTTATCAAGGACGGCCCGATCAAGCTCCAGAAGGATGCCAAGATCCGCCGTGTGGTGATGTGCACCGGCAAGGTCTATTACGATCTGCTCGAAGAACGCGAAAAGCGCGGCATCGACGATGTCTACCTGTTGCGCGTCGAACAGCTCTATCCGTTCCCGGCCAAGGCTCTGATCAACGAGCTTTCCCGCTTCCGCCATGCCGAAATGGTCTGGTGCCAGGAAGAGCCGAAGAACATGGGCGCATGGTCCTTTATCGACCCCTATCTGGAATGGGTGCTGGCACATATCGACGCCAAGTATCAGCGCGTGCGCTATACCGGCCGTCCGGCCGCCGCCTCGCCGGCAACGGGCCTGATGTCGAAGCATCTGCAGCAGCTCGAAGCCTTCCTCGAAGACGCACTGGGCGGCTGATCTTATCAGCCTCCCGCCTTATCGCCCATTCAACGAACACCTGACAAAAACGGAAACAAGTCATGGCCACCGAAATCCGCGTTCCCACCCTCGGCGAATCCGTCAGCGAGGCGACCGTCGGCACCTGGTTCAAGAAGGTCGGCGACACCGTCAAGGCCGATGAGCCGCTGGTCGAACTCGAAACCGACAAGGTCACCGTCGAAGTGCCGGCCCCGGCATCCGGCGTGCTGACCGAGATCGTCGCCCAGAACGGCGAAACCGTTGGCCTCGACGCCCTGCTCGGCCAGATCGCCGAAGGCGCTGCCGGCTCTGCCTCCACTGCACCGGCTGCACAGCCGGCTGCCGCGGCTCCGGCGGCTGAACCTGCCGCTGCGGCGCCTGCTGCCCCGGCTCCGGCCGCACCGGCTTCCGCGTCCTCCATGCCGGCAGCACCCGCTGCCGCCAAGGTTGCCGCCGACAACAATATCTCGACTTCGGACATCGATGGTTCCGGCAAGCGTGGCCAGGTCCTGAAGGGCGATGTGCTTGCTGCCATCTCCAAGGGCACGTCTGCTCCGGCAGCATCGGCCGCTGCGCCGGCTGCACCGCGCCCGGTTTCTTCGGCTGACGATGCTTCGCGCGAAGAACGCGTAAAAATGACGCGTCTGCGCCAGACCATTGCCAAGCGCCTGAAAGATGCCCAGAACACCGCGGCCATGCTGACCACCTATAACGAGGTGGACATGTCGGCCGTGATGGACCTGCGCAACCGTTACAAGGACGTGTTCGAAAAGAAGCACGGCGTAAAGCTCGGCTTCATGGGCTTCTTCACCAAGGCCGTCACGCACGCGCTGAAGGAACTGCCGGCCGTCAACGCTGAAATCGACGGCACCGACATCATCTACAAGAACTACTGCCACGTCGGCATGGCCGTCGGCACCGACAAGGGCCTCGTTGTGCCGGTCATCCGTGACGCCGACCAGCGCTCGATCGCCGGCGTCGAAAAGGAACTCGGTCGTCTCGCCAAGGCAGCGCGCGACGGTTCGCTGTCCATGGCGGATATGCAGGGCGGCACGTTCACCATCACCAATGGTGGCGTCTACGGTTCGCTGATGTCTTCGCCGATCCTCAACGCGCCGCAGTCGGGCATTCTCGGCATGCACAAGATCCAGGAGCGTCCGGTTGCGATCGGCGGTCAGGTCGTCATCCGTCCGATGATGTATCTGGCGCTCTCCTACGATCACCGCATCGTCGACGGCAAGGAAGCGGTTACCTTCCTTGTGCGCGTCAAGGAAAGCCTGGAAGATCCGGAACGTCTGGTTCTCGATCTGTAATAGTCCGTTCGAAACCCGGAGAGCAAAATGGACGCCGCTTCAGCCCACGCAACATACCTGTTGACGCTGCTTTGCCTGAGCGTCGTCCTGCTCATCGTGCATATCCTCCTGCAGGGGAACTTCGCCACCAAGGAACGTGGGCGGGCATGGAATGCCGGTGCCCGCGATGGTGACAATGAACCCAAGGGCGTGCTGGCCGGACGTTCGGCCCGCGCCTCGAAAAACTACCAGGAAACTTATCCGGCCTTTATCGGCCTGCTGCTGGCCATGATCCTGACCGGCGACATGTCCGGCTGGGGCCTCACAGGCGGCACGGTCTGGCTGATTGCCCGTATCGTCTACATTCCCCTTTATCTCGCGGGCATTCCCTATGTCCGTTCGCTCGTCTGGCTGGTCAGCATCGTTGGTCTCGTGATCATGATGGTCGGTCTGTTCCTGTGACCGCCGGCAGCCCAATCAAAAGGATTTTCTGATGTCTTATGATGTTGTCGTCATCGGTTCCGGCCCCGGCGGTTATGTATGCGCGATCAAGGCGGCGCAGCTCGGGCTGAAGGTTGCGGTTGTCGAAAAGCGCGCCACCTATGGCGGCACCTGCCTCAATGTCGGCTGCATTCCCTCCAAGGCGCTGCTGCATGCGTCGGAAATGTTCCATCACGCTGCCTACGGCATGGATTCGCTCGGCATCGAAATCGCGGCGCCGGTGCTGAACCTCGAAAAGATGATGGGCCACAAGGACGCCACGGTGAAGGCGAATGTCGACGGCGTGTCCTTCCTGTTCAAGAAGAACAAGATCGACGGCTTTATCGGCACCGGCAAGATCGTTTCGGCCGGCAAGGTTTCCGTCACGGCTGAAGATGGCCAGGTGCAGGAACTGGAAACGAAGAACATCGTCATCGCCACCGGTTCCGACGTGGCCGGCATTCCGGGCGTCAATGTCGAGATCGACGAGAAGATCGTGGTTTCCTCCACGGGCGCAATCGCGCTCGAAAAGGTACCGCAGAACCTGATCGTTGTCGGCGGCGGCGTTATCGGTCTTGAGCTCGGTTCGGTCTGGATGCGTCTCGGCGCCAAGGTGACCGTGATCGAATATCTCGACAAGCTGCTCGGCGCGATGGATGCCGACGTGTCGAAGCAGTTCCAGCGCCTGATCGCCAAGCAGGGCATGGACATCCGCACCGAAGCCAAGGTGACCGCTGTCGAAAAGACGGAAACCGGCGCCAAGGTTACCTATGAACCGGTCAAGGGCGGCGAAGCGGTTGTTGTCGAAGCCGACGTCGTGCTGATCTCCACCGGACGCAAGCCCTACACTGAAGGCCTTGGCCTCGAAGGTGCAGGCGTCGCACTCGACAACCGTGGTCGCGTCGAGATCGACGCTGGGTTCAAGACCAATGTTGCCGGCATCTATGCGATCGGCGACGTGGTCAAGGGTCCGATGCTGGCCCACAAGGCCGAGGATGAAGGTGTAGCGCTCGCGGAAATTCTCGCCGGCCAGCATGGCCATGTGAACTATGACGTCATACCGGGCGTCGTCTACACCCAGCCGGAAGTGGCCTCCGTCGGCAAGACCGAGGAAGAGCTGAAGGCTGCAGGCGTCAACTACAAGGTCGGCAAGTTCCCGTTCACGGCCAATGGTCGCGCCCGCGCCATGCAGGTCACCGACGGTTTCGTGAAAATCCTGGCCGACAAGGACACCGACCGTGTGCTCGGCGGCCATATCGTCGGCTTCGGCGCCGGCGAGATGATCCACGAAATCGCCGTGCTGATGGAATTTGGCGGCTCGTCGGAAGATCTCGGCCGCACCTGCCATGCGCACCCGACCATGTCGGAGGCGGTCAAGGAAGCGGCGCTCGCCACTTTCGCCAAGCCGATCCATATGTGATCGGCATAACGCTCCAACGAAAAAGGCCGGCTCCCCGCGAAGCCGGCCTTTTTCGTTTTGTCGTCGTCAGCGGACGGCGTGCAGGTATTGGAAATGCCGGTCGTACTGGGCAAGAACGTCCTCGATCAGCTCGTCGCGGCCGAAATCCATCACGTCGTAATCCTGGCTGCCATCCGACAGGAACACTTCGGCGCGGTAGTATTTCTCTCCGGCCTTTCGATTGCTCTGGCTCTCGATGAAGCTGTAGCTCGGCATGTCGTATGGGCGCATGCGGATGCCGTAGGAGAATTCCTCCGCCGTGCCGGGCGAGACGACCAGTTTCAGCCGCTGATCGTTCTCCTCTACGGCAGCGTCGAGCGAGCGCTTGCGCAGTTCGGCGGCGACGTCCGCCAGCGCCGGGGTCGCCACCGTGGTCATGAAGGTCGAAACCTCCGCCTTGCGCGGATAGCTGATGATGCCGTGCAGTTGCCGCTGCCAGCTCACCGTCTTGCGCGGACGCAGGCTCTGCACCAAGGCGTTCTGGCGAACACCCTCACGCCGCAGTCCCTGCAGCAGACCCCAGCACATCAGCAGCATCACGAAGGCGAAGGGCAGGGCCCCGGCAATCGAAGCGGTCTGGAGTGCATCAAGACCGCCGGACGAAAGCAGGATCATGCCGATAAGCCCCGATACGATCGCCCAGAACACGCGGCGCAGCGCCGGCCCGTCGTCGCGTCCGCCGGAGGCCAGCGTATCGATCACCAATGCGGAGGAATCGGCGCTGGTCACGAAAAAGCAGACGATCAGCGCGATCGCCAGCCAGGACGCGTAGGTGCCCAGCGGAAACTGTTCCAGGAACGCAAACAGCGCCAGCGTCACGTCGCGGCCCACCGCTTCGGAGACAGCGGTGGTCGCGCCCGTAAGATGCATGGCCAAGGCCGTATCCCCGAATACCGTCATCCAGGCGAAGCTGAAGCCGGTCGGTACGAGAAGGACGCCGAGGACGAACTGCCGAATGGTGCGGCCCCGCGAAATGCGGGCGATGAACATGCCAACAAAAGGCGACCAGGCGATCCACCAGCCCCAGTAGAAAAGGGTCCAGTCTCCCAGCCACTGTCCCGGCTCCTCGTTCGGCGCATAAGCATACATGTAGAAGGTGCGCAGTACGAAATTATCGAGATAGGTGCCGAGATTCTGGACGAAGGCGCGCAGTAGAAAGGTTGTCGGTCCAAGGATGAGAACGAAGATCATGAGCGCGGCGGCCATGATCATGTTAAGGTTGGACAGAAACTTGACGCCCTTTTCCAGGCCGGTGGCAACAGAAATGGCAGCAATGCCGACAATGCCGACGATCAGGACCAGTTGCACCCCGAAATTGATCGGAACGCCGGCCACGTGGGAAAGCCCGGAATTGATCTGCAACACGCCCAGTCCAAGCGATGTCGCCACGCCGAAAATCGTGCCGATGATAGCGAATGTATCGACGGCGTTGCCGATCGGACCGTAGATGCGATCGCCGATGATCGGGTAGAGCGCCGAGCGCATGGTGAGCGGCAGGCCGTGGCGATAGGAGAAGTAGGCGAGTGAAAGGCCGATCAGGCCGTAAACGGCCCAGGCGTGCAGGCCCCAGTGGAAATAGCTTATTTCCATCGCCGTGCGCGCGGCCTGAACGGTAGCAGGATCACCGACCGGTGGCTTGGTGAAATGGTTGACCGGTTCGGCAACCCCGAAGAACACCAGGCCGATGCCCATGCCGGCGGCAAACAGCATCGAGAACCAGGCTGGATAACTGAAATCGGGCTCCGAATGGTTGGGACCAAGCTTGATGTTGCCGTAGCTGGATACGCCGAGATAGAGCATCACCATCAGGAAGATGGCGACGGCCAGAAGATAGAACCATCCGAGTTCGGTGATGATCCAGCTCTGGACGGCCGCAAATGCCGAAGCGGATGCTTCGGGCGCCAGCACGCCCGACAGAACGAAGACCAGCGTCAGGCCGGCCGACCAGAGAAACACGGGGCGATTGACCCCCTCGGTCAAACCCACTTTTCGATCAGCTTGCATTTCGTCTGTCTCTGGCATGTCACGTCCTTGTCCTTACCCGCTCGGGTCGGTCCATGTGGGCCGACCGCATGGCGGGATATGGAAGCACCCTCGGCGATGCCAAGGGTGCGGGTGCGTAACCGACAGGGGATCAGATTGCGGGCGTCACGGTGAAGCCCTGCTTGCGTAGCAATTCGATCAGGCCTTCCTGGCCGGGCAAATGAAGTGCGCCGACCGCCAGGAATAGCCCGCCTTCCTTCATGAGAGGCGCCGCCCGTTCCGCCATGACGTGATTGCGTCGGGTGACGATCATTTCTTCGAACGCGGCATAGCCGGCATCGGCTTGCGTGTCGTCTTCCGGGCTCAGCGCCCTTAGCATTGGAACGGTCACTCCGACATCGCCGGCAAGGTAGAGATCGGTCATCGTCGCGGTCACGTCGTCCATGCGCGCGCCCAGCGAGAGCGTGTCCTCCAGAGCCTTCACGTGCAGATCGAGCGGAAGTGCCGCCATTGCCGAAAGTTGCTCCTCCATCGTCTCCAGGCCCTTGACCGGCTTGCCGGCGGCGATGGCGTCGAGCGCGATCTTCTTGTCGAGGAAGGGGGTGCCGTCCTTTTTGCGCGCCAGTTCGCAGGCGGGTACGGCGATCATGCCTGAAATCATCCAGGGCTTGAAGCTCTGCACGGCCCCAAGTGGAATGCCGCGTTCTGTCAGCGCGGCTTCCAGCTTGGCCAGCTGATCGTCGGGCAACAGCGTCCTGATCGTGTTGCCGTCCGTGAACATCAGCAGGTCGGGCTTTGCCATCAGGCCCGCCATCGCCTTGGCCTCGTCGAGGATTTCGTCGGATTCGATCGCAATGGTCTTTGCGTTCTGAAGCGCCGGAGCGGCGCCTGCCGGCATCGCGAGCACCCGAGGATCCGTGACATGCATCGTGCCAAGGAGATAGGATGGGGCAACGCCCGGCTTTTCGATCCGCCAGAAGAGGCCTTTGCCGTTCGGTACCTTTTCCGCATCGCCCAGAACCTGGGCATAGCGCTGCGGATCCCGGCTTTTCATCTCTTCCAGCAGGTTGGCGCCCGTGCACGCGGTCGCTTGGGCGTCCTGCGCATCCTGCGCACGCGCGGGCGAGAGGGATGCCAGGACGGCCATGAACGAAACGATGACGATGACATGGATCGCTGCCAGCAGCCAGAGGGCGATATCGCTGGACGGGCGGGGCAAGGCGAAGGGATGGCCGGACGGGAAGCGCGCAAATTTCTTCATGCTTTCGATCTAGCGCTTCGACGTCGAAAAGCCCTTAACGGACATGGTTAACGCCGCCGATCCCTATCCGGTCGCATCACGCGCGCGGGTGGGCGCGGTCGTAGACGTCCAGCAGGCGGGCGGCATCGACGCCGGTATAGACCTGTGTGGTCGAGAGACTGGCATGTCCCAGCAATTCCTGGATGGTGCGCAGATCGCCGCCGCCGGCCAGAAGATGGGTGGCAAAGGAGTGACGCAAGGCATGCGGCGTCGCCGTTTCCGGCAGGCCGAGCGCGCCGCGCAGCTTTCGCATCTCGCCCTGGATGATTGCCTGCTGCAGTTTGCCGCCACGGGCGCCGCGAAACAGCGGCTCGTTGTCGGGCAGCTGATAGGGGCAGAGATGCCGATAGGTTTCCACGGCCTTAAGCGCTGCCGGTAGAAGCGGCACGACCCGTGTCTTGTTACCCTTGCCGGTGATGCGCAGCGCGGTCGTACCTGCCGCCAGTGCGGATGGGGTGAGGTCGAGCGCTTCGGAAATGCGCAGGCCGCAGGCGTAAAGCAGTGTCAGAACGGCGGCGTCACGCGCGGCGATCCATGGTTCCTCGTGCAGCTGCTGGTCCTGCGCGACAACGGCGATGGCCTGAATGTCGGAAAGCGGTTTCGGCAGTGATTTTGGTTGTTTCGGCGTGCGGATCGCCGAAGCGCCGGCGGCGTTGATCAGGCCGCGGCGTTCGAGATACCGGAGGAACGACCGGATGCCCGCCAGATGGCGACCAAGCGAGCGGTTGCCGGAACCGTCCCGGCGGCGTGCCGCCAGAAAGGCACGCAGATCCGCAGGGCGCAGCGTGTGAATATCCGCCAGCCGGGCAGGTTGAGCGAGATGGCCGGTGAGGAATTTGAGGAATTGCCGCGTGTCGCGCTCGTAAGCCGTGAGCGTATTGTCCGACAGCCGGCGCTCGCCCGACAGGCTTTCAAGCCATTCGCGACGCATTTCCAGAAGTTCGGGTGCCGCAATGATCAGGATGTCGTTCATCACAGACCTGTTGAATTCGCGTGTCAAAATCCCACATTGCCGATGGTTCCGTTACGAATTCCCTAAAGCAAGGCACAATGTCGTTTTGACATCGCGAGGGACTGCGATATACGGCAAGTGGTAATGGAGTTTGCATGACGCGCCGCGATAATTCGACCGCATTCGGTCACTTTGCCCAAACGATCGCGCTCGTCTCACAAGGTCGCCCCGGACATATCGTCGATACCCTGATTGCCGAACGCGGGAAGCGCATCGTCACGCACCCGCTATGGCCGCTGATGCGCCCCTTCCTGTATTCTCTGCTGCGTTATGACCGCGCCATCGGCTTTGCCAATGATGTCGCCAATCTGAGCGGTTTCGAATCCTTCGAATATATGAGCGATCTGCTGCATCTCGACGTGCAGGCCAGGCATACGGATCGCATTCCGGCTTCCGGCGGCTTTATCCTTGTCAGCAATCATCCGACCGGCATCGCCGATGGAGTGGCCGTCTTCGATCTCCTGAAACCGAAACGTCCGGATCTGATGGTGTTTGCCAATCGTGATGCGGTGCGGGTCAATCCGCGTTTTGCCGAAACGATCATTCCGGTCGAATGGCGCGAGGAGCACAAGAGCAAGCTGAAGACCCGCGAAACGCTGATCCTCACCAATCAGGCGGTCGAGGCGCAGAAGGTCATGGTCCTGTTTCCCTCCGGTCGTATCGCCTACTGGGAAAACGGCGGCCTGAACGAGCGGCCGTGGAAGACCTCCGCGGTCGGGCTTGCCCGCAAGTACAATCTGCCGATCCTGCCGATCCACATGACAGCACGCAATTCCGGCCTGTTCTACTGGTTCGCCAAATGGTCGACCGAGTTGCGCGACATGACTGTCTTTTACGAACTGCTCAACAAGAAGGGTAACCGTTTCGAGATGACCGTGGGTCACCTCATTCCGCCGGAAGCGCTGGAAGGTGACATCAACGAGGTGACGCAGGCGCTGGAGCGACACACGGTGCATCATCTGGCGCGGGATGCGGATACCCGCTTCGCCGCTCATGTTACCGGCAGCTCTGCGGCCGCGTGACGTTGCCGACCTCTCTGACCGTATCCGGCACTGGCCACAACAAGAACAAAGATCGGTAGAGGGTTCACTTTTGTTCTCTCTTTGGGCATGGTGCGCCACGCATGGGCACAGATAATTCCAGCCTTTTCGGTTCACTGTTTGAAGCACCACCGTTGAAGCGGGTGGTGCCCGTTCTCGTGCCGCTTCCGGTGCCCGGCCCTTACAGTTACGCGGTGCCGGAGGGCATGCATGTCGCGCCCGGTTCGGTCGTGCAGGTGCCGGTTGGGCCCAGACAGGTGATCGGAGTCGTCTGGGAGGGCGACAGTGGAGAAGGGCTCGACCCGAAGAAGCTGCGCCCGATCACACTTGCCTTCGATTGTCCGCCGCTTTCCCGGGAAATGCGGGATTTCGTCGATTGGGTGGCCGCCTATACGCTGTCGCCGCCGGGTCTGGTGGCGCGCATGGCGGTCAGGGCGCCCGCCGCTCTCGAGCCCGAGCCGATGGTCGAGGCGGTGCGGCATGTCGGCGGCCAGCCCGAGCGTCTTACACCTGCGCGCGTGCGCGTTCTCGATATCGTTCGCGAACAGGACATCCCATGGACCCGCAGCGGCCTGGCACATGCCGCCGGCGTTTCCATGAGCGTGATCGACGGGTTGACGGCACAGGGTATTTTCGAGACGGTTTTTCTTCCGCCCCCGCCCGTGGTTGCGATGCCGGAACCGGATTATACCGCCCCACGTATCGAGGGGGTCCAGAAGGATGCCGCCGCCGAGATCGTCGCCTCCATTCGGGAAGGCGGATTTTCCGCGTCGCTGATCGACGGCGTCACGGGCTCGGGCAAGACCGAGGTCTATTTCGAGGCCATTGCCGAAACGCTGCGGCGCGGCAAGCAGGTGCTCATCCTTCTGCCGGAAATCGCTCTCACGCCTGCGTTTCTGGAGCGCTTTCAGAACCGGTTCGGCGCCAAGCCGGGGGAATGGCATTCCGATCTTTCGCCGCGCATGCGCGAGAAGGTGTGGCGTGGCGTGGTGACAGGCGAGGTCCGTGTCGTGGCCGGCGCGCGCTCGGCGCTGTTTCTGCCCTTCGAAGAGCTGGGTCTCATCATCGTCGATGAGGAACACGATCCCGCCTACAAGCAGGAAGACCGCGTTTTCTACAACGCACGCGACATGGCGGTGGTGCGCGGCCGCATCGGCGATTTCCCGGTCGTGCTGGTGTCGGCGACGCCATCGGTGGAAAGCCAGGTCAATGGTCTGTCGGGCCGCTACAATCTGGTGCAGCTGCCGACGCGCTTCGGCGACGCGGCGCTGCCGGACCTGCACCTCATCGACATGCGCCGGCATGCGCCGGAGCGCGGTGGCTTTCTCTCACCGCTGCTGCTGCGCGCCATGGGGCGCACGATCGAGCGCAAGGAGCAGGCGCTACTGTTCCTCAATCGCCGCGGCTATGCGCCGCTGACACTGTGCCGGGTCTGCGGCCACCGCTTCCAATGCCCGCAATGTTCCAGCTGGCTGGTCGAGCACCGGTTTCGCAACCAGCTTCAATGCCATCAATGCGGCTATTCACAACACACGCCGGAGCACTGCCCCGATTGCGGCACGTTCGATCACCTTGTTGCCTGCGGGCCGGGCGTAGAGCGCATCGCCGAAGAGGTGGAAAGGCATTTTCCCGACGCTCGCACGATCGTCATGTCTTCCGACATTCTCGGTGGCGTCAAGCGCATGCGGCTGGAACTGGAGGCCATCGCCAATGGCGAGGCGGATATCGTCATCGGCACGCAGCTGGTTGCCAAGGGGCACAACTTTCCACTGATGACGCTGGTCGGCATCGTCGATGCGGACCTGGGTCTTGCCAACGGCGATCCGCGCGCCGCCGAACGCACGTTTCAGCTCCTCAGCCAGGTGACGGGCCGTGCCGGCCGTACCGGTTTGAAAAGCCACGGTCTGCTGCAGACCTATCAGCCGATGCATCCTGTCATGCAGGCGATCGTCTCGGGTGACGCTTCTGCGTTCTATGAGCGCGAAATCAGCGAACGGGAAAAGGCCATCCTGCCCCCATTCGGGCGCCTGGCCTCGATCATCGTATCCGCCGACACGCGTACTGACGCGGAAAGCCACGCACGGGGCCTTCGCGCGGCCGCACCTCAGGTCACCGGCATATCCGTGCTCGGCCCGGCCGAAGCGCCGCTTGCGCTCGTGCGGGGCCGGCACCGTTTCCGCCTGCTCGTGCATGGCCGTCGCAATTCCGACATGCAGGCCTTCCTGCGGGTCATGCTCAACGCGGGGCCGAAACAGCGCGGTTCCGTTCAGGTGCAGCTCGACGTCGATCCGCAGAGCTTTCTTTAACCATGACCGGTTAGCTGCTACACAACCCGATAACACGCCTGCCTGGAGCGTAAGCCCGATGGAACTCTATTTTCCGACCGAACTGCCTGAACAGATCGCCTTCATTGCTGGTGTGTTGACCATGCTTGTCGGCCTGTTGCTCCTCCTATCGCCGGCAACGGCCCTGCGGCTCGGCGGGTTTCAGGTTGGGCAGATCACGCCGGAAGGCTACGGCGCCACGCGCTCGACCGGTGGCCTCTATCTCGGCCTGCCGCTATGCGCGCTGCTGCTGGCGCAGGAATACTATTATTTCATGATCGGCGTGACGCTGGGTTTCGGCGCTCTTGGGAGGCTTTTGTCACTGCTCCTCGACCGTGGACTGGGCGGCCGCAACGTCGCGCTTTTCATGCTGCAGCTGCTGCTCGCGGCCGGGCCTCTCGCATATTCGCTCAGGTATTTCTAAGCGCTTCTCTCTGCCGGGATGACGGGCGGCAACCTGCGCTGCGGTGGAAAGCGCTTCAAAAACGCGCAAACCCGTCGTGCAGAGGGTGATTTGCGGCCCCGCGCGTGTTGCGAGTCTAAACGGCGTATGCTAGACGAACCCCGAATTAAAAAGAACGGCGGGGGGAGGTTCCCTGTTCGTCTCGTGAAAATGAAACGATTTCAAGCGTTTGCTTAGCTCCCTAAAAAGGGGCGCGGCGCTTGGATGACAATCAGGGAACTTGTGCCCGTGGCTGACACATCCCAGCGTGTTTCCGGCGTTGCCGAACGTTACGCATCCTCGCTCTTCGAGCTGGCTGTCGAGATGAATGCGATCGATCAGATCGCGGGCGATCTTGGCCGTTTTCAGGCGATGCTTGACGAGAGTGAAGATCTGCGTCGCCTGGTGGCAAGCCCGGTCTTTTCTTCCGGTGAGCAGGGCGCAGCCATTGCGGCGATCGCCCAGCAGGCTGCTTTCGGCCCCGTCGTCACGAATTTCCTCAAGGTCGTTGCCGGTAATCGCCGCCTGTTTGCAGTGCCGGGCATGATCCGTGCGTTCCGTGAAATTGCCGCTGAAAGCCGCGGCGAAATGGTTGCCGAGGTCACCTCGGCGCATGCGCTCACCGCAGCGCAGGAGACCGAACTTAAGACGGCGCTGAAGGGCGTCACTGGCAAGGATGTCACCATCAATGTGACTGTCGACCCGTCGCTTCTCGGCGGCCTGATCGTCAAGGTTGGTTCGCGCCAGATCGACACTTCCCTTCGCACCAAACTTTCCACCCTTAAGCTTGCACTGAAAGAGGTTGGCTGATGGACATCCGCGCCGCGGAAATTTCCGCAATTCTGAAAGATCAAATCAAGAATTTCGGCCAGGAAGCCGAAGTTTCCGAAGTCGGCCAGGTGCTTTCCGTCGGTGACGGTATTGCCCGCGTCTACGGTCTGGACAATGTTCAGGCCGGCGAAATGGTCGAGTTCCCCGGCGGCGTCCGCGGCATGGCCCTCAACCTCGAAGCCGACAATGTCGGCGTGGTTATCTTCGGTTCCGACCGTGCCATCAAGGAAGGCGACACCGTCAAGCGGACCGGCGCGATCGTCGACGTTCCGGTTGGTCCGGAACTGCTTGGCCGCGTCGTTGACGCGCTCGGCAACCCGATCGACGGCAAGGGCCCGATCAATGCGACCCGTCGCGCCCGCGTCGATGTCAAGGCTCCCGGCATCATTCCGCGCAAGTCGGTTCATGAGCCGATGTCGACCGGCCTCAAGGCTGTTGACGCGCTGATCCCGGTTGGCCGCGGCCAGCGCGAGCTCGTCATCGGCGACCGCCAGACCGGCAAGACCGCCATCATTCTCGACACGATCCTCAACCAGAAGGCCATTCACGACAACGGCCCGGACGGCGAAAAGCTGTTCTGCGTCTATGTCGCCATCGGCCAGAAGCGTTCGACCGTTGCCCAGTTCGTCAAGGTTCTGGAAGAGCGCGGCGCCCTGCAGTACTCGATCGTCGTTGCCGCCACGGCTTCCGACCCGGCTCCGATGCAGTATCTCGCACCGTTTGCCGGTTGCGCCATGGGCGAATACTTCCGTGACAACGGCCAGCACGCCCTGATCGGTTACGACGACCTTTCCAAGCAGGCTGTTGCCTATCGCCAGATGTCGCTTCTGCTGCGCCGCCCGCCGGGCCGCGAAGCTTACCCGGGCGACGTTTTCTACCTCCACTCCCGTCTGCTCGAGCGCGCCGCCAAGATGGGCGACGAAGCCGGTGCCGGTTCGTTGACGGCTCTGCCGGTCATCGAAACGCAGGGTAACGACGTTTCGGCCTTCATTCCGACCAACGTGATCTCGATCACCGACGGCCAGATCTTCCTTGAAACCGACCTGTTCTATCAGGGCATCCGTCCGGCCGTTAACGTCGGTCTGTCGGTTTCGCGCGTTGGTTCTGCCGCTCAGATCAAGGCCATGAAGCAGGTTGCCGGTTCGATCAAGGGCGAGCTTGCCCAGTATCGCGAAATGGCCGCGTTTGCCCAGTTCGGTTCCGACCTCGACGCCTCGACCCAGCGCCTGCTGAACCGTGGTGCCCGTCTGACGGAACTCCTGAAGCAGCCGCAGTTCTCGCCGCTCAAGACGGAAGAACAGGTTGCTGTGATCTTCGCAGGCGTCAACGGTTACCTCGACAAGATCGCGGTTTCCGACGTCGGCAAGTTCGAACAGGGTCTGCTGTCCTACATGCGTGGCGAAGGCAAGCCGGTTCTCGATGCGATCCGCAACGAGAAGCAGGTCTCCGACGACACCAAGGCAAAGCTGAAGGCTGCGCTCGACGCCTACGCCAAGTCTTTCGCCTGAAACCGGAACGAGCCCGAGGACCGATAACGGATGCCTTCACTTAAGGATCTGAAAAACCGGATCGCCTCCGTCAAGGCGACGCAGAAGATCACCAAGGCGATGAAAATGGTCGCCGCGGCAAAGCTGCGTCGCGCCCAGGAGGCTGCCGAAGCCGCACGCCCCTATGCGGAACGCATGGGCAAGGTTCTGGCCAGCCTTTCGGCTGCCAATGCCGGCAACGCGGAAGCACCTCTGCTTCTGTCGGGCACCGGCAAGGATCAGGTTCATCTTCTTGTGGTCGCCACCGGCGAGCGCGGACTGGCAGGGGGCTTCAACTCCTCCATCATCCGCCTTGCCCGCGATCACGCGCTGAAGCTGCTCAAGGAAGGCAAGACGGTCAAGATCCTGACGGTCGGCCGCAAGGGCAACGACATCCTGCGTCGTTCCTTCCGCGAGAACATCGTCGACTACATCACCTTCCGCGAAGTGAAGCAGCTCAGCTTCGTTCAGGCGGATGAGGTGGCGCAGAAGGTGCTGACCATGTTCAACGCCGGCGAGTTCGATATCGCCACGTTGTTCTATGCCCGGTTCCAGTCGGTCATCTCGCAGGTGGCGACGGCCCAACAGATCATTCCGGCCAAGTTCGATGAGGTCTCGGAAGGCGACAACGCGTCCGCAGCCCTTTACGAATACGAGCCGAGCGAGGAAGAGATCCTCGAAGACCTGCTGCCGAAGAACGTGGCAATGCAGATCTTCCGGGCGCTTCTGGAAAACAACGCTTCCTTCTACGGAGCGCAGATGTCCGCGATGGACAACGCGACCCGTAATGCTGGTGAGATGATCAACAAGCTGACCTTGTCCTACAACCGTCAGCGTCAGGCGCAGATCACCAAGGAACTCATCGAAATTATCTCCGGCGCGGAAGCGCTCTGACGTCCTTAGAAAGGGTAAGAAACATGGCTAGAGCAGCTACCCTGAAGACCAGCGCCAAGAGCGCTCCTGCCGCTGCCGGCAAGGTCACCCAGGTTATCGGCGCCGTCGTCGACGTCTCGTTCGAAGGCGCACTTCCGCCGATCCTGAACGCACTTGAAACCGAAAACAACGGCAACCGCCTCGTTCTCGAAGTCGCTCAGCATCTTGGCGAAAACTCGGTCCGCACGATCGCCATGGACTCGACCGAAGGTCTGGTTCGCGGTCAGCCTGTCTCCGACACCGGTGCGCCGATCTCGGTTCCGGTCGGCGACCATACGCTGGGCCGTATCATGAACGTCATCGGCGAGCCGGTTGACGAAGCCGGTCCGCTGGACCGCACCCATCTTCGCGCCATCCACCAGGATGCCCCGGCCTATGTCGATCAGGCTACCGAAGGCCAGATCCTCGTCACCGGCATCAAGGTCGTCGACCTTCTCGCTCCTTACGCAAAGGGCGGCAAGATCGGCCTGTTCGGCGGCGCCGGCGTCGGCAAGACGGTTCTCATCATGGAACTGATCAACAACGTCGCCAAGGCGCATGGCGGTTATTCGGTCTTCGCCGGCGTGGGTGAACGGACCCGCGAAGGTAACGACCTTTACCACGAAATGATCGAATCGGGTGTCAACAAGCACGGTGGTGGCGAAGGCTCCAAGGCCGCTCTCGTTTACGGCCAGATGAACGAACCGCCGGGCGCACGCGCGCGCGTCGCGCTGACCGGTCTGACCATCGCTGAAGACTTCCGCGACAAGGGCCAGGACGTTCTGTTCTTCGTCGATAACATCTTCCGCTTCACGCAGGCCGGCTCGGAAGTGTCCGCTCTGCTCGGCCGTATTCCTTCGGCCGTTGGTTACCAGCCGACGCTCGCAACCGACATGGGCCAGATGCAGGAACGCATCACCACGACCACGACCGGTTCGATCACCTCGGTTCAGGCCATTTACGTCCCCGCCGACGACTTGACCGACCCGGCACCGGCAACCTCGTTCGCCCACCTGGACGCAACGACGGTTCTGTCTCGCTCGATCGCCGAAAAGGGTATCTACCCGGCCGTTGACCCGCTCGACTCGACCTCGCGCATGCTCGACCCGATGATCGTCGGCGAAGAGCATTACGAAGTCGCCCGTAAGGTTCAGACGACGCTGCAGCGCTACAAGTCGCTTCAGGACATCATCGCGATCCTCGGCATGGACGAACTGTCGGAAGAAGACAAGCTGACGGTTGCCCGCGCCCGCAAGATCGAGCGTTTCCTCTCGCAGCCGTTCTTCGTTGCAGAAGTCTTCACCGGTTCGCCGGGCAAGCTGGTTGCGCTCGAAGACACGATCAAGGGCTTCAAGGGCCTCGTCAACGGCGAGTACGATCACCTGCCGGAAGCTGCCTTCTACATGGTCGGTTCGATGGAAGAAGCCATCGAAAAGGCCAAGAAGCTGCAGGCCGCTGCCTGATCCGATCGATGCCTCGACGGCGCGTTAAAGAAAACGCGCCGTCGGCTCTTGCCTGCAACATCATCTGAAAGTGGACCGTCATGGCCGACACCTTCAAATTTGAACTCGTATCGCCCGAGCGTCTTCTCGTCTCCGAACAGGCGAGCGAAGTCGTCATTCCGGCGACGCTCGGCGAGATGACGGTGCTGGTCAATCACGCCCCGACGATGACCACCATCAGACCCGGCGTCGTGACCGTCAAGCTCGCGTCCGGCCAGACGGAAAAATACGTCGTCTTCGGCGGTTTTGCCGACATCCTGCCGACCGGTTGCACGCTGCTGGCGGAATCGGCAGTCGTCGCCACCGCACTGACGCGCGAAACCCTTCAGAAGCGTATCGAGCATGCGCAGAAGGAAATCGACAATGCCGACAGCGACGAGCACAAGACCAAGCTCGAACAGTTCCTTTCCGAACTGACGCATCTCAACCACACCGTGATTGCTGCCTGAACAAGGCGCAAGCGACGGGTGAACAGGCGGCTTCGGCCGCCTTTTTCATGCACGGTTGGTCGCGGAAGAGGGTGGGATAGACCCGGAGTTGGTGATGCCGGCGGCCTCGTATGGTGCAGCAACACGCCACCCGCCGCCAAGCGTCAGCCGGGAGCATGTCCCGGACCCGGCCTATGGGCGAGCAGCGGCTGTTGAATTGCGGGCCCGAAACCGCTAGCGCTTGTCGCAAAGGGGTTGCCATGATCGACAAGCTGGAATTTTTCATCGCACTCGCGCGCGAACAGCATTTCGGGCGCGCTGCCGAGGAATGCGGGATTTCCCAGCCGACGCTGTCGGCGGCGATCCGGCACCTGGAGGAAAGCCTCGGCGTGGGCCTGGTGGTACGCGGGTCGCGTTTCCAAGGACTGACCCCCGAAGGGCAGCGCGTGCTGGAATGGGCGCGCCGCATCGTCGGCGATACGCGCACCATGCGAGAAGAGATGCGCGCCGCGCGTAAAGGCCTTGCCGGTCATATCCGCCTGGCCGCCATTCCAACCGCGCTTGCGATGGTGCCCAAGCTGACCGAACCGTTTCAGGCCAAGCATCCCGAAGTGACCTTTTCCGTCGTCTCGCGCACCTCGCTTCAGGTCTTGAGCCAGTTGGAAAATTTCGAGATCGATGCCGGCCTGACCTATCTCGACAACGAGCCGCTTGGGCGCGTCACCAGTGTGCCGCTCTATGCGGAACACTACACGCTTGTCACGGCGGAGGGCACGCCGCTTTCCGATCGCAAACAGGTGACATGGAAAGACATGGCGGGGCTGAAGCTCTGCCTGCTCACCCCGGACAACCAGAACCGTCGCATCGTCAACCAGCATCTGGCCGATGCCGGCGTGAATGTCCGCACAATGCTGGAATCGAATTCCATGGTCGTCCTGCTCGCACATGTCGGCACGGGCCACTGGGCCAGCATCATGCCGCGGAACGTGGCGCTGACATTCGGTTTTTCTGCCCGTGTCCGCACCATCCCGATCGTCGAGCCGGCGGCAAGCCATAGGGTGGGCCTGGTCGCGACGCATCGCGAACCCTATACCCCGCTCGTCTCCGCGCTACTCCACGAAGCCCGGAACCTCGGCGCCATCGATCCGGATTGATAGAAATGTTCTATCGCGTCATGTGAAGGAGTTATTGACGGCTGCAGCCCCCTGCTGCGACAATTGCCGCGTGCAGGCGGAGGAGGATGCCTATCTGCTGCGGCAATAGACGTCGCGCTGGCATGACGGCAAGTCGGTTGGGAGGCTGACGCATGGATATGCATCTTGCATCGGCCGAGAGGGCTGCGCGTTTCCGTGATATCGTGAAAGCGCATACACATCTCGAAGGGCCTCTGCTACCCATCCTGCACGCGATCCAGGCGGAGTTCGGTTATGTGCCGGATGAAGCGAAGCTGGTCATTGCTGCCGAACTCAATCTGTCGCGGGCCGAAGTGCATGGGGTCGTGACTTTCTACCATGACTTTCGCAATCATCCAGCCGGCCGGCATGTGCTGAAACTCTGTCGTGCCGAGGCTTGCCAGGCCATGGGCGGTGACCGCGTCGCTGAGAGCGCGAGGCAGATGCTCGGCATCGATTTCCACCAGACCACGCCCGACGGCAGGGTGACGCTGGAGCCGGTCTACTGTCTGGGGCTGTGTGCCTGCGCGCCCGCAGCCATGCTGGGCGACAGGGTGTACGGGCGGGTGGATAATCACCGTCTGGCCGACCTCCTTGAGGAGGCCTGCAGATGACGGTGAGAATTTTTGTGCCGCAGGATGCGGCGGCATTGGCGCTCGGCGCCGAAGACGTGGCCGCCGCAATCGCTGCCGAGATCGCCGACCGCGGTCTTGACGCCCGGATCGTGCGCACCGGGTCGCGCGGATTGTTCTGGCTGGAACCGTTGGTCGAGGTGGATACCGGGCTTGGCCGCACCGCCTATGGACCGGTTGCGGTCTCGGACGTGACATCGCTCTTCGACAGCGGCTTAGTTTCCGGCCATGGCCATGCGCTCTGTCTGGGTCTGACGGAGGATATTCCCTTCCTTCGCCAGCAGACCCGCCTGACCTTTGCCCGTTGCGGCATCATCGATCCGCTCTCGCTCGACGACTATCGCGCTCATGGCGGATGGAGCGGGCTGGAAAAGGCACTCGCCATGCGGCCCGCCGAAATCGTCGCACAGGTGACCGATAGCGGTCTGCGCGGACGGGGCGGGGCCGGCTTTCCGACGGGCATCAAGTGGAAAACGACGATGGAAGCCGCCGGGCCGCAGAAATACATTGTCTGCAATGCTGACGAGGGCGACAGCGGAACCTTCGCCGACCGGATGATCATGGAGGGCGATCCCTTCGTTCTGATCGAGGGCATGGCGATCGCGGGCGTCGCGACAGGCGCGACCCGAGGCTATATCTATATCCGTTCGGAATATCCGCATGCGATCGACAGCATGACCCGGGCGATCGCAATCGCCCTGAGGGCCGGCATTCTAGGTGCAGACGTGCTGGGTTCGAAGCATGCCTTCGAGATCGAGGTTCGCAGCGGCGCAGGTGCCTATGTCTGCGGCGAGGAAACATCGCTGCTGAACTCGCTCGAAGGCAAGCGCGGCGTGGTTCGCGCCAAGCCGCCGCTTCCGGCCTTGCAGGGGTTCTTGGGGCGACCGACGGTGGTCAATAACGTCATCTCGCTGGCGTCCGTACCCGTCATCATGGCTAAGGGAGCCGCTTTCTTCCGGGATTTCGGCATGGGGCGCTCGCGTGGCACGATCCCGATCCAGCTTGCCGGCAATGTGAGGCATGGCGGCCTGTTCGAGACCACCTTCGGCCTGACGCTTGGCGAGATCGTCGATCAGATCGGCGGCGGTACGGCAAGTGGCCGCCCCGTCAAGGCGGTGCAGGTGGGTGGCCCGCTCGGCGCCTATTTCCCGCGCGCCCTTCTCGATACGCCTTTCGACTACGAAGCCTTCGCAGCAAAAGGCGGGCTCATCGGCCATGCCGGCATCACCGTTTTCGATGATACCGCCGATCTCCTGAAGCAGGCGCGTTTCGCCATGGAATTCTGCGCCATCGAAAGCTGCGGCAAGTGTACGCCCTGCCGGATCGGTTCCACCCGCGGCGTCGAGACGCTCGACAGGATCAGGGCAGGCATAGAGCCGGAAAAGAACCGGGCGCTGATTTCGGATCTCTGCAACACGATGAAATACGGCTCGCTTTGCGCGCTTGGCGGCTTCACGCCCTATCCGGTGATGAGCGCGATGACCCATTTTCCCGAGGATTTTTCACCAGCACGGATCGTGGAGGCGGCGGAATGACGGAGACCAAGAGCAAGGGGCCGGCAAGCTATTTTCCTTCGATCGAGAAGACCTATGGGAAGCCGATCGCGTACTGGACGGATCTGATCCGGCAGCAATCCGGCAAGAAGCATATGGAAATCGTCGGATGGTTGAAGGCCGAGCACGGCCTCGGGCATGGGCATGCCAATGCGCTCGTGGCGCATACGCTGGCCGAGGGAAACAGGCGCTGAGGAGATCCGCCATGTCGCTTGTGCATGAAATCGACTATGGTACTCCCGCCTCGCGGGGTCAAAATCCGGTCACGCTGACAATCGACGGCCGTGCGATCACGGTGCCGGAAGGCACATCGATCATGCGCGCCTCGATGGAGGTCGGCATCCGGATTCCCAAACTCTGTGCAACCGACATGGTCGATGCCTTCGGCTCCTGCCGCCTCTGTCTGGTGGAGGTTGAGGGGCGAAACGGCACGCCGTCCTCCTGTACCACCCCGGTCGCACCGGCCATGGTCGTCCACACGCAAACGGCGCGGCTCAAGGATATCCGTCGCGGCGTGATGGAACTCTACATTTCCGATCACCCGCTCGACTGTCTTACCTGTGCCGCTAATGGGGACTGCGAGCTTCAGGACATGGCGGGCGCGGTCGGCCTGCGCGATGTCCGTTACGGCTACGGGGGAAGCAACCACGTGCGGGCGCGCGACGAGGGCACGCCCAACGCCCGATGGATGCTGAAGGACGAATCAAATCCGTATTTCACCTATGACCCGTCGAAATGCATCGTCTGTTCCCGCTGCGTGCGTGCTTGCGAGGAGGTGCAGGGCACGTTCGCGCTGACGATCGAGGGGCGGGGTTTCGAGAGCCGCGTTTCGCCGGGCGCGCATGAGCCATTTCTGGAATCCGAATGCGTCTCGTGCGGCGCCTGCGTGCAGGCCTGTCCGACCGGAACGCTGACGGAAAAATCGGTGATAGCGATCGGCCAGCCGGAGCATGCTACCGTCACCACCTGCGCCTATTGTGGTGTCGGCTGTTCGTTCAAAGCGGAAATGCGCGGCGAGGAACTGGTGCGCATGGTGCCGTTCAAGGACGGCCAGGCGAACCGCGGCCATTCCTGCGTCAAAGGCCGGTTTGCCTATGGCTATGCCACGCACCGGGACCGCATTCTCAACCCGATGATCCGCGAGAGAATTTCCGATCCTTGGCGGGAGGTGACATGGGAAGACGCTTTTTCGTACGTTGCCTCGCAATTCCGGCAGATCCAGTACCAGTATGGTCGCGAGGCGATCGGCGGTATCACCTCGTCACGCTGCACCAACGAGGAAACCTTTCTTGTGCAGAAACTGATCCGTGCCGGTTTCCGCAACAATAATGTCGATACCTGCGCGCGTGTCTGCCATTCGCCGACCGGTTACGGTCTGGGTCAGGCCTTCGGCACGTCGGCTGGCACGCAGAATTTCGACAGTGTCGAGCATACGGATGTGGTGATCGTCATCGGCGCCAACCCGACGGATGGGCACCCTGTGTTCGGGTCACGGCTGAAGAAACGGTTGCGGCAGGGCGCCAAACTGATCGTTATCGATCCGCGCCGCATCGACCTCGTCCGCACCCCGCATGTCGAGGCGGCCTATCACCTGCCGGTGAAGCCCGGCACCAATGTCGCACTCCTGACGGCACTGGCGCATGTCATCGTCACCGAGGGCCTGTTTGCCGAAAGTTTCATCCGCGAGCGGTGTGACTGGTCCGAATTTCAGGATTGGGCGGGCTTCGTTGCGGATGACGCCCGCAGCCCGGAGGCCACCGAGATTTTCACCGGCGTTGCTGCGGATCTGGTGCGCGGCGCTGCCCGGCTGTTTGCCACCGGCGGCAATGGCGCGATCTATTACGGCCTCGGCGTCACCGAACACAGCCAGGGTTCGACAACGGTAATGGCAATCGCCAACCTTGCCATGGCGACAGGCAATATCGGCCGTCCCGGAGTGGGCGTAAACCCGTTGCGCGGCCAGAACAACGTGCAGGGATCCTGCGACATGGGTTCGTTTCCGCACGAATTGCCGGGCTATCGCCATATCTCCGACGATGCCACGCGCGACATCTTTGAAAAGCTCTGGGGCGTGACGCTCAGCAAGGAGCCGGGCCTGCGCATTCCCAACATGCTGGACGCTGCGGTCGAAGGATCCTTCAAGGGTCTTTATATCCAGGGCGAGGATATCCTGCAGTCCGATCCGGACACAAAGCATGTGTCGGCCGGGCTGGCCGCGATGGAATGTGTCGTGGTGCACGACCTGTTCCTGAATGAAACGGCCAATTACGCCCATGTCTTCCTTCCCGGCTCCACCTTCCTTGAAAAGGACGGCACGTTTACCAATGCGGAGCGGCGCATCAACCGGGTGCGCAAGGTGATGACGCCGAAGAACGGTTATGCCGATTGGGAAGTCACCCAGAAACTGGCGCAGGCCATGGGGCTGGAATGGTCCTATACGCATCCATCCCAGATCATGGACGAGATTGCCGCAACGACACCGAGCTTTGCGCTCGTCTCCTACGATTACCTCGAAAGGATGGGTTCGGTTCAGTGGCCGTGCAACGAAAAATTCCCGCAAGGCTCGCCGGTGATGCATGTCGACGGATTCGTGCGCGGCAAGGGCAAGTTCATCCGCACGGAATACGTCGCGACCGACGAGCGCACCGGACCGCGCTTTCCGCTGCTGCTGACCACCGGCCGCATTCTTTCCCAGTACAATGTCGGCGCCCAGACCCGGCGAACGGAAAATATCGTCTGGCATGCAGAGGACCGGCTGGAAATCCATCCGCATGATGCCGAGCAACGCGGCATCAAGGATGGCGACTTCGTCAAGCTGGCCAGCCGTTCCGGCGATACGACATTGCGGGCCCTGATCACCGATCGCGTGGCGCCGGGCGTGGTCTACACGACCTTCCATCACCCGGACACGCAGGCCAATGTCATCACGACCGATTTTTCCGACTGGGCGACCAATTGCCCGGAATACAAGGTGACGGCGGTGCAGGTGTCGCCCTCCAACGGTCCAAGCGAATGGCAGTCGGATTATGAAGAACAAGCCCGCCGCTCCCGTCGGATCGCTACGAGGATGGAGGCGGCCGAATGAATGCAGGCGAGGGTTCAGCGCAAGCAGGGACGATCGCTGCGCGGCCAGTTGCGCGCCAAGCGGCGATGACTATTTTGGTGGGCATCAGAAATGCGGAGACCAACGGCCGTGAAAGGCGGTTTCCGGCGCAAAGGATGCCCTGCATGTCGATAACCGAACTCGCCCCGAAGATCCGGATTGCAACGACGGCCGAGGCGCCGCAGACGATCCGCCGTGACGGCGTGGTGCGAGCGGCTGTCCGATCCGTTCCCGAGGAAGTGCCGATCGCGTTTTCCTATGGCGGTTCCAGCCATGCGGTCATGATGGGCACGCCGGATGATCTGGAAGATTTCGCCACCGGATTCAGCCTGACGGAAGGCATCATCACCTCACCTGACGAAATCGAAACGATCGAGATCCTTCAGGAGGGGGATGGTCTCGACGTTCAGGTAACGCTGGGCGAAGACAAGGAAGACGCCCTTCGCGCCCGTCGCCGCCATATGGCCGGGCCGGTCGGGTGCGGCCTTTGCGGTATCGAATCCATCGAACAGGCGATGCGGCCGGTGCCGGACGTCTCCACGGTTAAGGTGGTCCTGTCGCCGTCGCAGATCGCAACGGCCAGCGCGGCACTCAATCAGGCGCAACCGCTGCACGCGCAAACGCGCGCGGTCCATGGCGCCGGCTTTTTCATTCCGGGCGAGGGCCTGGTCGCGGTGCGGGAAGATGTCGGCCGGCACAATGCGCTCGACAAGCTTTCAGGCGCCGTGCTGCGGTCGGGCCGGCGGGGCAGTGATGGCGTGGTTGTGGTGACCAGCCGTATTTCGGTTGAGATGGTACAGAAGACCGCCATTCTCGGCGCCCCGGTTCTCATCGCCATCTCCGCCCCGACCGCTTTGGCAATCCGCACCGCCGAGGCCGCCGGCATGACCCTGATTGCCCTTTCGCGCGGCGAGGATTTCGAGGTCTTCACTCATCCCGAACGTGTCGGATTCGAAGCGGAACCAGATGTCTGACGATCGCCATGGGAACGAAAAAACGCCGGAAAAGCTGATTCGCATGGCTAATCAGATCGGAATCTTCTTCATGTCCCAGCCCAAAAATACCCAAATCGAGGGGGTGGCGCAACATATCAACAGATTTTGGGCGCCGCGCATGCGCCGGCAGCTTTTTAATCATATCGAGAACGGTGGAGACGGTTTATTGGCAGTCGTCAAGGACGCGTCTGCGCTGATCCGTCGCACGGGGTGCGACGATGAGGCGCCCGATCATTCCCAGTCGCCGGGGGACACCGCATGAAATCATGCGGCCGGCATGGAAAGCAGCGGTCGCGTCCGTGACCGAAACATCATTCCCAGAGGGAGGAAGTGCGCATGGCAGTTGCAACTTCTGCAGACGGCACGTCCGCAGGCAATGCCGGTCTTCTCGACCGCGAACGCATTATCGCAAAACCCGGTTTCAATCGCTGGCTGGTACCGCCGGCAGCCTTGGCCATTCATCTTTGCATCGGCATGGCTTACGGCTTCAGCGTGTTCTGGCTGCCGCTGTCGCGCGCCATTGCTGGCACACCTGACGCCGCATGCGCCAGCATGAACCTCGTCACCGCCCTGTTCACTACGGAGTGCAACTGGCGCGTTTCGGATCTCGGCTGGATCTACACCCTGTTCTTCGTCCTGCTTGGCTGCTCGGCAGCCATCTGGGGCGGCTGGCTCGAAAAGGTCGGTCCGCGCAGGGCAGGCTTCGTATCGGCCCTGTGCTGGTGCGGTGGTATTCTCGTGGCTGCTCTTGGCGTCATGACCCACCAGCTGTGGCTGATGTGGGTGGGTGCCGGCGTCATCGGCGGTATCGGCCTTGGCCTCGGCTACATCTCGCCCGTCTCCACGCTCATCAAGTGGTTCCCGGACCGCCGCGGCATGGCAACCGGCATGGCCATCATGGGCTTTGGTGGCGGCGCCATGATCGGCGCACCGCTCGCCAACCTGCTGATGAACTATTTCAAGACCGATGTTTCGGTCGGCGTCTGGCAGACATTCGTCGCCATGGCTCTGATCTACTTCGTCTTCATGATGGCAGGCACCTTCGGTTACCGCATCCCGCCGGCCGGGTGGCGCCCGGAAGGCTGGACGCCTCCGGCTTCCAAGTCGACGATGATCACCAGCAAGCACGTCCACCTGCGCGATGCGCACAAGACGCCGCAGTTCTGGCTGATCTGGGCCGTGCTTTGCCTGAACGTGTCTGCCGGTATCGGCGTCATCGGCATGGCTTCGCCGATGCTGCAGGAAATCTTCGCCGGTTCGCTGATCGGCCTTCCCGACCTGACCTTCTCGCAGCTCGACATGGCGCAGAAGACGCAGATCGCAGCAATCGCCGCCGGTTTCACCGGCCTGATCTCGCTGTTCAATATCGGCGGCCGTTTCGTCTGGGCGTCGCTGTCGGACAAGCTGGGCCGCAAGAACACCTATTACACGTTCTTCATCCTCGGCATCATCCTCTACACGCTGGCTCCGACCTTTGCCGACATGGGCAACAAGGCGCTGTTCGTGCTGGCCTTCGGCATCATCCTGTCGATGTATGGCGGCGGCTTTGCCACCGTTCCGGCCTATCTGGCCGACATCTTCGGCACGCAGTTCGTCGGCGCCATCCACGGCCGTCTGCTGACCGCATGGGCAACCGCCGGCATCCTTGGCCCGGTCGTCGTCAACTATATCCGCGAAGCGCAGATCAGCGCCGGCGTGGCACCGGGTCCGGAACTTTACACCGGCACGATGTATATCCTGGCCGGCATGCTGGCTCTGGGGCTCGTCGCGAACTTCCTGGTTCGCCCGCTGGGTGACAAGTGGTTCATGTCGGACGAGGAAGTTGCCTCGCTCCAGGCCAAGACCGCTGCTGCCAGCACGGGTCCGACCGGTTCCTTCGGCATCGGCACAGGTGGTCTCGACGCCAAGGCCGCGCTTGCCTGGGCGGCTGTCGGCATCCCGCTTCTGTGGGGTGTCTGGGTGACGGTGAAGAGCAGCCTTGCGCTGTTCGGCTGAACGATCTGAGATGACATAAAAAAGGGCAGCTTCGGCTGCCCTTTTCGTTTGTGTTATGCGATCCCAATGCGATCCCAATGCGGTCTTAGAACTAGAAATCTTCCCAGCCGTCGGCCGCCACAGCCACAGCCTGTCCGCCGCGTACGTGATGGACAGCCGGACGATGCGCGGCGCTACGTGGCGCGGATGAAGAAGTTTCGTGGCGCGGCGCGGTGCTTTTCGGCAGCGTCTTCCCGATCCGGAACTGCTGAAGCAGAAGGCGCAGATTGTCTGCCTCCGACGACAGCGAATGGCTGGCGGCGGTCGTTTCCTCCACCATGGCGGCATTCTTCTGCGTTGCCTGATCCATGATGTTGACGGCCTGATTGATCTCCTTGAGGCTAGCCGACTGTTCGCGCGAAGCCTCGACGATGGCCGCAACATTGGTATGGATGGCGGCCACCTGATCGACGATCTCACCCAGCGCCGATCCGGTCTGGCCGACCAGATGCACGCCGTTGGAGACGTAACTGCTGGAGGCATTGATCAGGGTCTTGATCTCCTTGGCGGCGGTGGCGGAGCGCTGGGCCAGTTCGCGCACTTCCTGCGCGACGACGGCAAAGCCCTTGCCGGCTTCACCCGCGCGTGCCGCCTCCACGCCGGCATTGAGCGCCAAAAGGTTCGTCTGGAAAGCAATCTCGTCGATGACGCTGATGATACTGGTGATCTCGCCGGAAGACTTGGCGATCTGGTCCATCGCCGCGATCGCGTCCCGCACGATCTGCCCCGACTGCTCGGCATGTCCCTTTGTCAACGTCACCAGACGCCCGGCCTCGTCGGCCCGGTGGCTGGAATCGGCAACCGTGATGGTGATTTCCTCAAGCGCCGCTGCCGTCTGCTCCAGAGAGGCGGCCTGCTGTTCCGTGCGGCGCGCAAGGTCGTCGGATGCAACGGCAATCTCGCCAGAGGAGGCCGCGATCCCGACAGCATTTTCGGCAACCGTCTGCATGGCGGCGCGCAGCTTGGCGACAACCTCGTTGAAATCGCGGCGGGTCGCTTCCATGCTTGGCACGAAAGTCATGTCGAGACGCTGCTCGAGATCGCCATCGGCCAGCGCTTTCAGGCCGTTGCCGAGGCTGGAGATGGCGCTCATGCGTGGGGTCACGTCGGTTGCAAACTTGACGACCTTGTAGACCTCGCCCTTGAGGTTGCGGATCGGGTTGTAGGCCGCCTGGATCCAGATTTCCTTGCCGCCCTTGCCGAAGCGGACGAATTCGTCGGCGATGAAGTCTCCTGCCGCAAGCCTTTGCCAGAAGACGGCATAGGCGGGAGAGGCGGCATAGGCAGGATCGCAGAACATGCGGTGGTGCCGGCCCTGGATCTCGGCCAGGGCGTAGCCCAGACCTTGGCAGAAATTGTCATTGGCGTTCAGAATTTCGCCCTGCGGCGTAAATTCGATCACGGCCTGGGAGTGAGAGATCGCCAAAAGTTTGGCGGCGTCCTCGGTGGCTTTCGCTTTGGCGGCGGTAATATCGGAAGCGATCTTCACGACCTTGATCGGTTTGCCCCCGCTGAGGACCGGGTTATAGGAGGCCTGGATCCAGATTTCTTCGCCGGTCTTGGTCAAGCGCTTGTATTCGCCGGCATCGAAACGGCCGGCACCGAGATTGCTCCAAAACTGCCGGTATTCGGCACTGGCCGCATAGTCCGGATCGCAGAACAGGCGATGATGCTGGCCCTTGATCTCTTCCAGCCGATATCCGAGCGCCCGGCAGAAATTCTCGTTCGCGTAGAGAATGTTGCCACGCAGATCGAACTCGATAATGGCCTGCGATCTGGACAATGCGTCGACGACCTGCTGCGCGCCCGACGTTCCGAAACCAAACATTCTTCGCTCCCCAAGGATATGCGTCCTCGTCGGTCCGGCTGGCGCCCAGTCGAATATTACCGGCGATTCATTTCGGGGTTATTTTAGACATTTAAAACTTAATAATAAATTGAAGCAATATGAATGCAAATCATCATAACTTGGCAAAGAAAAATCCCGCGTCGGGCGAAGTCATGACATGCAAACGGTCATCGTACCGATACGATGACCGTTTCCATTCTGACAAAAGCTGAAATCAGGCCGCGAGATCCTCTGCTTCTGTACCCTTGAACATCTTGGCAAGATTCAGGAAGCAGATCATCCCGTGCTCGTTGGCGATAACGCCTTCGGAAAACGACTTGTCAAAGGAAGCCGATACTTCCGGGACCGGCTGGACCTGGCTGGCGGAAATCGTCAGGATGTCGGAGACCCGGTCGACCAGCATGCCGATGACCATATTGTGCACCTCGGCAACGACGATGGCACTGCGTTCATTGGCGACCGTGCTCTTCATGCCAAGCTTGTAGGCGAGGTCGATGATCGGAATGACGGAGCCGCGCAGGTTCATGACGCCAATGACGTCGGCTGGCGCGTGCGGGATCGGCGTGGACGGCGCCCAGCCACGAATTTCGCGAATGGTCGTCGTCTTGACGCAGAATTCCTGATCATGAAGACGGAAAGCGATAATTTCCAGGTTCTCATCGCCATAGCTGACGGAATTGATCATCGTAGCCACTAAACTTTTACCCCATTGCCCCTGCCGGAGGACCGTCGATGCGCCTGTGAACGGGCGCGACCCTGCCGAAAACGTGTCGCCGATGGCACGGGATGTGCTGTCGATCGAATTGGGGTTACTTTAGTGGAAGAGTATTTCTTAAATCTAAACCGGTGACCGAAGTCGGCACGTAATCAGCCGCTTAGCCTTGATCTCCGCCGGAGACGTGCAGCTGTCAATATTCCTTTTCGTAGAACACCCCGGCCGAGCCGCCATCGCCGCCGGCACCAGCCTTCAGCTTCACGCCGCGGCCGACATCGAGATTGATCACGGCCCGTGCGCCGGCCGTGCCGCCCTGTTCGATCTGCAGATAGGTGCGATCGTTCAAATATCTGCCGACGGACACGGTCGTCTGGCCGGTGCTGTCGGTGTTGATGTCGAGATCGTCGACACCAAGATTGGCGCGCAGGGTTTCAAGAAGGGAGTTCGACCCGCCGCCCGCGAGCTGGCTGACGGCATCGGCCAGCTGCGCGATCTGAAGCGGCGACAGTTTCGACATCGACTGTCCGAAGACCAGCCGGGCGAGAACTTCGTCCTGCGGCAGGGCGGGGGAGGAGGAGAAGCTGATGTCGGGATCGTTGGCGACGCCCGTGACATTCACCGTAATCGTCGTCTGCTGCGAGGTGGTCGTCGCTTCCATGTCGAGCACGGGGATAAGACCTCCGCCGAAGGTGATCTTTCCCTCGGTAAAGTCCAGACGCTTGGTCAAAATGATGATGCGACCGCGGCGCATTTCAAACCCGCCGGCCACATTCGGCGCTGCCGAGGTGCCGGTGACGGTCAGTTCGCCGCCAAGCTCGGCATCGATGCCGCGGCCGCGCACGAAAATGCCGGTCGGCGCGCTAATAACGAGGTCGAGGCCAAGGGCGGATGTCGTGCCCTTGCCGCCCTTGGGCTGGATCGCGGCCATCTGGCGGCGGACGTCAGCCGGCGCGTTCTTCTGCCGGATATTGATTTGCGCAAGCGACGAGGGAAGCTTGGCCGGTACCGTGATCGAGGTTTTCGACAGGTTCAGGCGACCGCCAAGCACGGCGTTGGACAGAAGCGGGCCGGTTACAGTCAGCTGGCCATCGGCGGTTGCCGAGAGAAGCTGGCCATCGACATAGGTCGCTTTTGCAAGCGTCACCGTCAGGTCGGCGGGCAGGCCGGCTGCGGGGTTGATACCGATTGTGCCGCGTGCTGAGACGGTGCCACCGGTCGACAGGCTTGCCGTTGCGGAGGAGATCGTTGCCTGGTCCCGGTTGAAATCGATGCTCGCGTTAAGGTTTTCGAGCGCAAGGTTGCGGCGAACGTCGATTAGCCGTGAACCGGACGTTCTAGCGGAACCGGTGATCAGCGGTGCGGCGACGGTTCCGCCGACTGTAACGTCGATCGTGCCTTTGCCTTCAAGCACGAAACCCTGACCGGAGAGCTGCGCACCGAGCAGAGCAAAGGGCACACCGCCATTGATCTTGAGGTTCAGGGCACGGTCGCCGGCAAGGCCGACGGAGCCGCTGCCCGAAATTGCCAGGCCGGACTGACCGGAAAGACGGGTATCGACCGTGACGGTGTTGTTCTCAAAACGGCCGTTGGCGGTGATGCGGAACGGGGCAAGGCCGGCGGCGCGGGTCTGTTTTAACGCCGCGTCGTCCCAGGCAAGGTCGAACCTGACGCCGGGGGCGGCGGCGCTGCTGAGGGCGGTAACCTTGCCGGTAATCCGCCCGCCGGCTTCGAGATCGGGCAAGAAACCATTGGCAAGGCTTGCCGGCAGGGCCTTGATATCAGCGTTCACGTCGAGCACCGGACCCGCATTGCCGCCCAGAACCACGCGACCGCCGGCAACCAGCGACATGCCCTGCGGACCCGTCAGGCGTGTCTCGCCCAGTGTCAGCGTGTTGTTTTCGAACGTGCCCGCCGCTTTCAGATTCATGCCGGAAATGCCGGCCGCGCCCTGGCGGCGGATTTCCGCATTGCTCCACTGAAGATCGTAGCGGATCGCGGGAGCGGCTATCGTGCCGCCCGCCGCCACGGTACCGGTGACCTGCCCGCCCGCCTCGACGCCCGGCACGAAGCTTTGGGCAAGGCTCGCGGGCAGCGATGCGATATTCGCCGTGACGTCGATTGCACGTTCGCCGGCAAGACTGACGGAACCGTTGGCGTCCAGCGCAAGGCCGGAAGGGCCGGAGAGCCGGCCATTTTCCAGACGGAACGTGCCGTTCTCGAACGTGCCGCTGGCCGCAAGCTGCAGAGCATTGAGCCCGGCGGCGCGGGTCTGACGAACGGCAAGGTCCGCCCAGCGCAGATCGTAACGGATGGCCGGCGCTTCTGCCGTGCCGGTCGATGCGATCTTTCCCGACAGCATGCCGCCGGCATCAAGGCCGGGAACGAAGCCGTTTGCAAGATTGGCCGGCAGGGCGGCGATATCGGCATTGATGTCCAGCTGCGGGCCAGTACCGCCTTGCTGCGCATTACCAAGGATGACCCGGCCGCTAGCAGAGGCAGCAAGGCCGCCGGAGCCGGTTAAGCGGGTTTCCTCAAGCGTCGCCGTCGCGTTTTCGAAATGGCCCTTGGCCCTCATCTGAAGGCCGGTAACGCCCGCCTGACGGATCTGGCGTGTTCCGATCTCCGTCGTGGCTAGGTCGTAACGCACAGTCGGCGCATCGATCGTTCCCGAAGCAACGACCGAGCCGCTGATCGTGCCACTGGCTTCGAGATCGGGACGAAAGAGATTGGCAAGCGCGAGCGGCACGGAAGCCAGATCGGCCGCCATATCGAGCTTGCGCTCGCCCGACAGCGCGGCATTGCCGCGTGCAGTAAGTGACAGGTTCTCCGGCCCGTTCAAACTGGCCGTTTCGAGCGTCAGAACCTGGTTTTCCATGCGCCCGGCGACATGCGCCGCAAGGCCGGTCAGTGCGGTGTTTCCCGCACCGAGGGCAAGGCCGGAACCGCTGACATCGAAAACGGCATTTGGAGCCGATAGCGTGCCGCTGGCTTCGATCCGGCCGGAAAGGGAGCCGCTGGCGTTCAAGCCGGGACGAAAGGCATTGGCGAGCCTGGCCGGTAGCGCCGAGATCGTGGCATTCGCTGAAAACGGACGTTCACCCGCAGGATCGAGCCAGCCCGTCGCAGAAAGGTCGACGCCTTGCCCTGTCATCGATAGCCGGTTGAGCGTCACGCGGTTGTTTTCCAAACGTCCCTGCGTCGCGACCTGGAGCGGGCCGATATCGGCTGCCCGCGTCTGGCGAAGGGCGGCGTCGCGAAGGGTAAGGTCGAACGTAGCAGTGGGCGCGGCCAACGTGCCCCTGGCGGCGAGCCTGCCGGTCAGAAGACCCGCGGCATCGAGGTCGGGAACGAAGGCATTCGCGAGTGCTGCAGGAATGTCGGCCAGCTCGCCGTTGAGGTCGATGGGCCGATCCTCGCCCAAACCGATGGAGCCGCGAGCCGAAAGACCGAGCCGACCAGGACCGGCAATCCGGCCATCCGCAATCGTCAGCGTATTGTTCTCGAAACGTCCCGCGGTCTCGACGGTCAGACCGGAAAGACCTGCCCTTCGGGTCTCTGCGGTTTGCGCATCATGCCAGTGGATGTTGAAATCGGCGGTCGGCGCCGACATGACGCCCTTGACGCTGGCGGAACCGGAAATCGTGCCTGACGCGTCGAGGCCGGGGCGAAAACCGTCGGCGATCCTGGCGGGCAGTGACCCGACATCGACAGTGACATCCAGACCGGGGCCGTTTTCTACGAGACTGAGCGTACCATCCGCCGCAAGCGACAGGCCATCCGGGTTTGTGATGCGGGTCGTGCCGAAAGTGACCACATTGTTCTCGAAACGACCATCCGCCTCGATCAGCAGCGGCGCAATCCCCGCGGCCCTGGTCTGGCGCAGTTGCGCATCGCTCCATTGCAGATCGTAGCGAACGACCGGCGCGGCAGCGGTGCCGGTCGCCTCGATCTTGCCGCTAATGGCACCCGCGGCATCGATCTCGGGAACGAAGGCATTGGCAAGCGTGGCCGGAAGGGTCGTGACATCGGCGGTGAGGTTGAGCGCATTGCCCGCCTCGCCGTCCAGAGTTACCCGGCCGTTGCCCGCCTGAAGGGTCAGTTGCGAAAAGGCGGCGCGGCCATCCGCCCACAGGATGCGGGAGGGACGGGCGAGCGCCACGTCTATGCTGCGCGGTCTTGCCGTGAAATGATCGATGGCGATGGCCGTGCCGCGGTCACCGGAGGTCACGGCGGCGGCTGCCGATAGCGGTGCGTTATCGAGCAGGGCCTTAAGGTCGAACAGCGTCGCCTCATCATTCCTGCGGATTTGGAGGGTCACGTCGGTGAGCGCCTGTGTGCCGATGCCGATACCGGCTGCCCTGATCGTGCCATCTGCCGACAGAGAACGGAGATCCGGCATCGCGAGGTCGATCGAAGGCGTGGTGACGGTGAGGCCGCCGCGCGCCAAAATGTTTCCGTTGGCCTTGACGGAGAGCGACGGCCTGTCCTGCGCATTGACGAAATTAAGCGTGCCGCGCAGATCGCCGCGCGCCTGCTGGCCCGCGAAGGAAGCGAGCAGGGCGATTTCGGGGAAGTCGAAGTCGAGATCGCCCTGCGGCAGGAACTGTTCGGAAAAATCGAGCGCGCCGGTCAGCTTGTTGGCGCCAACGCTCAGCTCAAGGTTCGACGCCGACAATCGGTTGCTGACATAGGCGACGTCCGAAGCCGCATTGACCTGCTTGCCGTCGATGCGGGTGGTCAGGCCGATACGACCCCGTGGGGCGGCCAGATCCGCGGTGCCGTCCAGGTTGATGCTCAAGGCCTCGATCATGCGGCCGGAAAGGCGGGCCTCCGCCGAGTTCACGACGCCCTTCACGGTCATGGCCTCAAGAGGACCGCTTGCGGAAATGTCGTAGCCGGCAGCGCCCTTGGCGTCTGGGCGGAACTTGCCCAGATCGGGCAGGCGACCGGCCAGTCGCGCGTTTACGGTCTGGTTTTCGACGACCGCATTGCCATGCCCTTCGACCGTGCCCGAGCGGATCGTCAGGTTTTCGAGCGCCATGCGGCCGCCGATGACGGCGTTGACATAGGCCTCGACGCCGATTGCTTCGGAGAACTTGCCGGCAACGGCAGGAGGCAGCACGGCCGGATTGGCGGTCATGCGGATATTGCCCGTCACCGCCTGTTTCGACAGATCATAGGCGCCGCTGATCGTGCCGTTGAGATTGACGCTTTCGAGCGTTGCCGCATCAAGGCCGATCGCCGGCAATGCCAGACGGATCGGAGCATCGAGCGTGAATGGTGCGCGGATCACGCGGTCGAGGTCGGCATTGACGAAGGCGGAACGGCCGATGGTCAGCCGGCTGCGAACGCTGCCAGCGCGCTCGACAAGATCGAGATCCTCGCTCTCGGCCTGCAGCCGGACCTGTTCGAAGCGTCCCTGCGGCAGTTCCGCCGAACGGATCGCCGCCGTCGCATTGAAACGGGCCGAAGTGGCAGCGCCGGTCAGGGTGAAATTGACGTTATCGACGGAAAGACGCGCCTGCTGACCGCGCTGCAGGGGCCAGTTGACGGCGACCGGGCCATTGGCGCCCGCGATACTTGCGGTCAGGCTGTTGTCGCCCTTCTGATCAAGCGCGCCGGATGCCGATACCTTGACCGCACCGGTGCTGATATTGCCCTTCTCGATATCGATGCGTTCGTCCGTGCCGAAGCGGGTGGCGATATCTATGGCGGTGATGCCGGAGAAAAACGGCCGAAGTGCCGGCGGCAGCATTTCCTGCAACTGGCCGCCACCGGTCAATTGCAGGCGATGACGTCCGTTGTCGGTCAGCGTGTGCTTGCCGTTGACGCTGATGACCGGGGCACCGTCGACCTTGCCGTCCAGATCGCCGGTCCAGTTGGACAGCGGGCCGCTGCCATCGAGCGTCATGGCCACGGACGGGTTGCCCGGCAGTCTCAAAAGTCGCGCGATCAGCCCGCCCTGCGGCTCTGCGACCGAGGCCTGCAGCTTCAATTCGTTCTGCGCGGGCGCATAGACGATATCGGCCTGCGCCATCGCATCGGGCAGATCCTGCCGGTGCGCGGCGAAATTCAGGCCGACGCGCTCGGATGTCGCATCGACGGCTCCACTGGCGGCGAGAGAAAAGTCGCGGCCGGCCAGGGCTTCGGCCAAACGGATGTCAGGCAGTTCGAAACGGTCGATCTTGAGCTCGACAGGGAGCGAAAATCCGCTGCCGCCACTCGTCGTGTCAGCGGCTGTTTCGCTTTCGGCCGGTGCCCGCGTCAGGGATACGGACTGGATCGAAATCTTTTCGGCGTGAAAGGTCGCGGTCAGAAGCGCAAGCGGCGACCAGTCGACGGCAATGTCTCTGATTTCGCCGAACGTGCCCTGACGATCGGAGAGCGACACGCCCTCGATCCGCAGTCGGCCGGTGAGGACGCCCTTCAGACGGGAGATCCGGATCGTCTGGTCTGGTGTCGAGATGAGCGAGGAAAGCGTGTCGGCGGCCATGCGTCCGCCAGCTGGGACAAGCCCGACGAACAGGATGACGGCAATGGCCAGGACGAGCAGGATCGCGACGACACCGGCAACGGCGCGCATGATCCACTTCATCAGGCGAAACAAGACTGTCATCGGACGCGATCAGACCTTTCGAACTTGCCATTCGGCTCGCTGCATTCTTTTAGAACGACTGCCCTATGCCTGCATAGATGCCGTATGAACTGCCGCCTTCATATCGATCGAGCGGCAGGGCGAAATCAATGCGCAGCGGCCCGAACGGCGTGCCGTATCGAAGGCCGATACCGGCACCCATCCGAATATCGGAAAAATCGGGCACGATTTCGGTGGCCACTGTACCGACATCCAAAAACGGCACAATTCCGATCGTGTCAGTAATTTTTATCCGCGCTTCCAACGAGGTTAACAGGTAGGAGCGGCCGCCAAGCGCATCGCCGTTGTCGTTATAGGGCGAGATTTCGCGATAGGAATATCCGCGGACCGACCCGCCGCCGCCTGCATAAAAGCGCCGTGTCGCCGGAATGCTTGCCAAACCGTCGGCGCCGATCAGCGTTCCCGCCGCAAGCTTGCCGGCCAGAACGACGCGGTCTTCCTGGGCGAGCCCCAGATAACCGGAAATCGAACCTTCGAACGAGGAGAACACGCTTCCGTTCAGCGCCTCGTAACTCGGCTTGGCCAGGAGGGTGCCGAAATGGCCCTCCGTCGGATCCAGCTTGTTATCACGTGTGTCGCGTTCGTAGCCGATCGGCAGGCTGAAGGTCAGGTAGTCGTTGTTGCCATAGACGTCACGGGTCTGCGTGTAGGCGATTTCGCCGCCGCCGGTAAACGTGTCCTGATCCGTCAGTTCGTAGGTGAACTGGCCAAGCGCGGTGACGGATTCGGCGTCGTAGCTGTCATAATTTTCCGTCTTCGCTTCCAGGCTGGCATCGAAGGTGATCCGCGGCAGAAACATGCCCGGCTTCCTGAAGTAAACGCCCGCACGGTAGTTGAGGTCGGTGACATCGGTTCCCGCCGTGGACCCGAGACCCGAGACCTCGCCCTCGAAGCGCAGCGATTCCGCCTGGCCGAACAGGTTACGATGGCCCCAATAGCCGGACAGTCCGCCGCCATCCAGAGATGAATATTCGGCGCCGAAACCGAAATAGCGGAATTTTCCTTCCGACACTTCGATCGACAGCGGGATCGAGCCGTCGGGCGCCAGCATCTTGTCTTCCTGGATGGTGAGGCTGGAAAAGACGCTGAGTTCGCGCAGCCGGTCCGCGGCCTTCTTCATCTGATCCGGCGAATACTGCTGGCCCTGATCAAGACGGGAATAGCGCCGGATGAAATCGGGATCGACGGCGCGTGCGCCTTTGACCGCAACGTTTCCGAAGGGCGCCACCGGCCCGCCACGCGCTTCAAGGGTGACGTCCACCTTGTTTGTGGCATGGTCGGCAACGACTTCGCGCCGCGTCAGCGCCGCGAGCGGCCGGCCCTCGTTCTTGAGGTCATGGACGATCGTTTCGCCGGCCTTGATGATGAGGCGTGATCCCGCCTTGCCGTCCGGCACGAGATCGTATTCTTTCGGATCCCGGCCGGCTGCATCGCCGAGCATGGTGATCCGCCCCAACGTGAAGACCGGACCCGGCTCGACGGATACCGTCACCGGAACAGGGTTGCTGCGGTCGAAAGTCGGGTTCGGCGGTAGTCTGTCGAGATCCTGTCCGGCAATCGTGATGGTCACGATGCCGCCGTAGCGGGCCTCCTCGAACAGCACGGCCACCAGCCGGTCACGGTCCTCGCGGGCCTTGATGACGATGCCGAGGTCTCCGGAGACCGGATTTTCCTTGTCGGCGACCAGCGAGGCGGCATTCTCCAGGCGTTCCTCAAGGTCGCTATCGGCATTGCCGGCGTCGAAGGCAACATCGTAGCGAACCGGATCGATCACCTCGATCTTGTCGTCATCGCTTTCGAACAGGGTCAGACCAAAGATTTTCAGCGCATGCGCGCGGTCGATGAGAACGGGTGAGCCTGCCGCAGCCACTGCGAGCGCCACAATCGTTGCGCCTCTGGAAGCCAGGCGAAAAACCGATGCCGAACGAAGGCGCTTCTGCCGTGCTTCTATTTTCCCGCCCTCGCCGGTCGTCGCCGTTGTCTTTAATGCTAATTAATTCGCAAAATCAGGGTGAACATACGTCTTTTAATGAGCCAGGTCGAATCTTTCCGTGAGGTGACCCGGGCGTTAGGCAAGTGGTGTTGCCTCACGGTCGCGCAGCGTACCGTTGGTGCCGATCGGGCTGCGACGGTGCGGGCGATCGCGTAAAAGGCCCGGGGCCATCGGCGCCGGACCTTCGTTTGTATACGGATAGGGCGCGTGGCGTCAGTAGCCGCCGCGCGGGCAGCTGTCGATGTAACGGCGGCCGTAACGGTCGCGATAGTAGCACTGGCCGGGCTGTTCCGAGACGTTGCCGATCACGGCGCCGGCGACACCACCGATCGCGCCGCCCACGGCAGCGCCACGGACATTGCCGGTTGCCAGGCCGCCGATAACGGCGCCCGATGCAGCACCGATGCCGGCGCCGCGTTCGGTCTGCGTGCAGCCTGCCAGCGAAAGGCCGGCCAGAGCGAGGACCATCAGTTTTTTCATAACTCTCTCCACTTCGTTGAAGACGGCTGCAGGGAGTGATCTCGCCTCTCACCGCATCCCGCGAGCAGCATCGTCAACAGCAAGAATAGGATTCGGACGACATATGTCCAGCCCGCCGCCGCCTACCCTTTTCGGAAAGCCCGTTCACGAAAATGCAATCCATCAAAATTTGACATCGATCAGGACGGGGGCGTATGCCCGTTCGATCTCTTGACTAGAACAGTTCAAAAAAGTGGGCCATTTGCCGCAGTGTCCTCTATTAGGCATTGCTGGGGTTGACGGAAGAAAAGGCAGAACTCACAAAAGTGCAGTTTCTGGAGTGTGACATGGATTTCGAGGCATTTTTCAAGAACGAGCTGGATGGACTTCATCAGGAAGGCCGCTACCGCGTGTTCGCAGACCTTGAGCGCCAGCGCGGAAGTTTTCCACGCGCGACGCACCACACGCCTGATGGCACGAAGGATGTCACCGTCTGGTGTTCCAACGACTATCTCGGCATGGGCCAGCACCCCGCCGTCATTGCCGCGATGCATGAGGCCATCGATCACTGTGGCGCGGGTGCGGGAGGCACCCGGAATATTTCTGGCACCACCCACTATCACGTTCTTCTGGAGCGTGAGCTCGCAGATCTGCACGGCAAGGAAGCCGGCCTGATTTTCAATTCCGGCTACATGTCCAACTGGGCCGCCCTCGGCACGCTCGGTCAGAAGATCCCGGGCATGATCATCTTTTCCGATGCGCTCAACCATGCGTCCATGATCGAGGGTATCCGCCACGCCAAGTGCGAGCGCGTCATCTGGAAACATAACGATCTCGCCGATCTCGAAGCCAAGCTCGCCGCTGCCGATCCGGGCGCGCCCAAAATGATCGCATTTGAGAGCGTCTATTCCATGGATGGCGATATCGCGCCGATCAAGGAAATCTGCGATCTCGCCGACAAATACGGCGCCATGACCTATCTCGACGAAGTGCATGCGGTTGGGATGTACGGCCCGCGCGGCGGCGGCATTGCCGAGCGTGAGGGTCTGATGGACCGCGTCACCGTCATGGAAGGCACGCTCGGCAAGGCGTTTGGCGTGATGGGCGGTTATATCACGGCATCAACCGCGCTTTGCGATTTCGTCCGTTCCTTCGCATCCGGCTTCATCTTCACCACGGCACTGCCGCCGGCTTTGGCCGCCGGTGCGATCGCGTCCATCCGGCATCTCAAGGGCAGCCAGTTCGAGCGCGCCCGTCATCAGGAGCGCGTGCGCAAGCTGCGTTCGATGCTGGATGCCAAGGGCATTCCGCATATCACGAACCCCAGCCATATCGTGCCGGTCATGGTCGGCGATGCTGCCAAGTGCAAGTGGATCTCGGATCTGCTGATGGACAATTGCGGCATCTACGTGCAGCCGATCAACTACCCGACCGTGCCGCGCAAGACCGAGCGCTTGCGCATCACGCCCACGCCTTTGCATTCGGATGCCGATCTCGACCACCTGGTCGATTCGCTGCACCAGTTGTGGTCGCGTTGCGCGCTGGCCCGCCAAGTGGCGTGACCTCCGTCGCGAAGGATGACTGCGCAAGGCCCGGTCGCGTTCGAACCGGGCCTTTGTCGTTCCGAGCGTTCTGCTCAGCCGATATGCTGGGCCGCGAGACGGCGGGCCTCGGCATCGGCCGCAAATACATCATCCATGCTCGATGCCGGCGGCAGTGTCGCCAGATCGGTCATCACCTTTTCGGTGATCTCCGCCATTCTCAGAAATCCGGTGCGGCCCGCGATGAAGGCGTCAAGCGCCACTTCCTTGGCGCCGTTCAGCACGGCACCCTGCACGCCGCCGCGTGTCATGGCGAGCCTCGCCAGCCGTAGCGCGGGAAAGCGGGTCTCGTCGGGCGCCTCGAAGTCCAGCCGCGCTAACTTGGCGAAATCCAGCCGTTCGACGGCCAGGCTGGCGCGCTGCGGATATTGCAAGGCGTAACCGATGGCGGTGCGCATGTCCGGACAGCCGAGCTGCGCCAGAACCGAGCCATCGCTATATCCGACCATGGAATGGATGATCGATTGCGGATGCACGATCACTTCCACCTGTTCGGGTTTGAGGTCGAACAGGTGTTTCGCCTCGATCATCTCCAGCGCCTTGTTGAACATGGAGGCGCTGTCGATCGAGATTTTCAGCCCCATCGACCAGTTGGGGTGAGCGCGTGCGACCTCGGCCGTCACCCCGGCCATCTGTTCAAGGCTGTATGTACGGAACGGCCCGCCCGATGCGGTAATGATGACGCGCTCCAATGCGTGGCGCTGGTCTTCCTGAAGAACCTGAAAGATCGCATTGTGTTCGCTGTCGACGGGCAGCAGCGCGCCGCCGCCGCGTTTCACCGCATCAATGAACAGGTCGCCAGCCGAGACGAGGCATTCCTTGTTGGCGAGCGCGATATCGGCCCCGCGTCTTGCCGCTGCCAATGTGGGTGCAAGGCCGGCCGTGCCGACGATTGCCGCCATGACCAGGCCGGCATCCATCTGCGCCGCCTCGATCAGGCCGCTGCGACCGGCCGCCACCCGAATGCCGGTCCCCGCCAACGCATCCTTGAGGTCGCCGTAACGGCTTTCGTCCGCGGTCACGGCAAGCTTGGCATCGAAGGCGCGTGCCTGTTCGGCGAGAAGGCCGATATTGCCGCTGCCGGTCAGGGCCGCCACTTCGAAAGCCTCGCGTCCAAGATGTTTAACCACATCCAGCGTGCTGACGCCGATCGAGCCCGTGGAACCGAGAACGGTGATGGAACGCGAATGCTGCGTCGATGCCATGAAATACCCGTCTGCTTTTCAGATCGCCGGTCTATCGCCGAATGGGCGCGCTCACAAGTCCCGGCCGGAGTGGTGCGCAGAGGGCTGCGACACTGCACTGGCTTGATCCGGTCGCGCCGCCGGTAGAAGGTAGGGTATGGACAACAAAATGACGCCCCTGGTCGAACAGATCGAAACCACTTGTGCCATCGTCGGCGGCGGCCCCGCCGGGCTGATGCTCGGATTGATGCTGGCGCGGGCCGGGGTCGACGTCGTCGTTGTGGAAAAGCACGCGGATTTCCTGCGCGACTTCCGCGGCGATACCATTCACCCCTCGACACTCGAAGTCATGCGCGAACTCGGCCTCGACGAGACGTTTCTGCAATTGCCGCATACGAAGGCCCCGAAACTCTCCGCGGAGATCGGCGGGCGGCAGATCACCATTGCCGATTTTTCAAGGCTGCCGGTGCAACACAAGTTCATCGCCTTCATGCCGCAATGGGAGTTTCTGGATTTTCTCAGCCGTGAGGCGGCGCGCTATGCGAACTTCCGGCTGATCATGCAGGCGCGTGTGGAGCAGCTTGTCGAGGATCAGGGGCGTATCGCGGGGCTTTGCGCCTCCACGCCTGAGGGCGCGATCGAGATCCGCTCCCAGCTCGTGGTTGGCGCCGATGGCCGTCATTCCGTAGTGCGTGCAAAAGCCGGGCTCGAGGTCGAAACTTTTGGCGCACCGAGCGAGGTCGTCTGGATGAAACTGTCCAGGCAGCCGGGCGATCCGGTCGAGACGATGGGCCATGCCGGACCACGCCAGGGTCTCGTGTTGATCGATCGCGGCGATTTCTGGCAATGCGGCTTCGTCATCCGCCGCGGCACGTTCGCCCAGATGAAGGCCGGGGATATCGACGCCTTCCGTCAGGCGGTGATTGCGGTCTCGCCGCTGCCGGCCGAACGGATGGCCGAAATAAGGAGCTGGGACGATGTCAGCCTGTTGCAGGTGCGCATAGATCGGCTGCGGCGCTGGTGGCGGCCGGGGCTCCTGTGCATCGGCGATGCGGCACATGCGATGTCCCCGATCGGCGGCGTCGGCGTCAATCTCGCCATTCAGGATGCGGTCGCCGCCGCCAATCGTCTGGCCCTGCCGCTCAAGACGGGCACGTTGACCGATGCCGATCTTGCCGCAGTCGAGGCCCGCCGCGCCTTTCCCACCCGCGCGACGCAGAAATTGCAGCTGATGATGCGCAGCTCTCGCCGTGCGGACGAGGGACATGACGAAAGGCGAAAAGGCCCGCCCGCCTTCATTCGCGGCATTGCCCGTTTTCCGCTGTTGTCGCATCTTGCCGGACGGCTGATCGGGTTGGGCTTTCGCATGGAACATGCGCGCAGGCGGTGATGCCAGCAAAAAGGGTGCGGTCGCAGGGTGGGCGTTACCCTTATTGCTGGAACAGCGACAGGATGCTTTGCGAATTGGTGTTGGCGATCGAAAGCGCCTGGTTGGCAAGCTGCTGCTGTGTCTGCAAAGCCTTCAACCGCGTCGAGACTTCGTCCATATCCGCATCCACCAGCCGGCCCACCCCTTTGTCGATGACGTCAGTCAGGTCGGCGGCGAGATCGCTCTGCATGTCGATACGGGTTTTCAACGCTCCGAGCGTTGCCGCCGCATCAATGATGTCGGCACTGACGACGTTGATGTAACCGATATATCGATCCAGCTTTTCCGGGTGTTCGACGATGTCTATATCGACGAAATTCTGATCGGCCAAGGGTTCGATGCTGACGCGCATACCGGTAAAGCCGATAGCGGTCCGCAGGCCCGACAACCGGTCCCACCCCGTATCCGACCGTACGGAAATGCTGCTGGTGCCCGTTGCCTCGATGATCAGGGTCGGCCAGTCATCGTCCAGAAAGGATTTGAGCAGCGTGACCATTTCCTCTGCGGTTTCGATCTTGCCGGTATCCTTGCCCAGCAACGCGTTCACGTACGGCCTGTCGAACTCGTAGGTCTTCGGCGCGGCACCATTGACCGAAAAGCTGAAGGATACGGAGACGCCTTCGGGATTGTCGCCATCGGTATAGACCTCGAACGGGTCGAAGGTCAGGGACATGCCGGATCCACGAACCCCATAGGTGAGGACATCGGCAAGTCCGCCGCCTCCCACATCGCTGGCGAAGTTGCGAACTTCGACCGACGAACCGTCGAGGCCGGAATTCTCGTTGGTCCAGATGGCGACCCGTTGCGGAATGACATTACCCTGGTAGTCATAGACGCGCCCTCCGGATGCGCCGCTGCCTGCCGCGGACAGCGCCTGGCCGAGGATCGTCGCATACTGTGTATAGGTCGACACGACGCCGTTGGCTGCCGGGTAGAGGCTGTCCACCAGCGCGCGATCGATGGTGATATGGGTGGATTTGCCCGGGTTGTGGGGGCCGGGCAGGTCCGCCGGATTGTCGGCGTCGACGACGATGTCGAACTGGATCGTGTCGCCGGGATCGAAGGTCAGCGGACCGGCGAAGGTGAAAGTATGCTGGGCGTTGTCGCCGCGGACTGTGTTCGACTGGTCCATATGGATGATGCCGTCGCTGTCCATGTACGTATCGAAGTTTCTGATCCCGCCCAGCGTCTTCAGGTGACGCGTATCTGCCTGCAGCAGGCCGCCGCCATTCGCATTGAACAAGGCGATCTCCGACAGGTGGAAGTCGGTCTTGCCGAGCGAAACGCCGTCATCGGTGCGGATGAAGGAAGAGACCATCTCGACACGGTTGAGATCGCTGTCATTGATATCCGACACATTCGTGCTCAGCCAGTTCACGCCGTTGAAGCTGGCCGATCCGGCGATGGTGGTGACCTGATCCTTCAACTGGTCGAGTTCGGCCTGGATTTTGCTGGGACCGACGCCGGGTTCCTTGGCGGCCACCAGCTTGGCCTGGAATTCGGCCATGATGTCGATAACCGCTTCCATGCCGGTAGAGGCGACATCGATCTTGGCGGCGGCGAAATTGAGGGTATCGGCAACGGCGAGCATCGCTTTGTTGTCTGACCGCATCGTGGTGGAGATCGACCAGTATGCGGCGTTGTCGGCCGCCGCCTCGATACGGTATCCGGACGCCACCTGGCGCTGCGTCACCTCCATCTGGCCGCCGATGGAGCGAAGGGTCCGAAGGGCTGAAACGGCTGCGGTATTCGTATTGATGCTGGTCATGACACGCTCTCGTGGACAGCCGCTGGTTTATGCTGGTTGCAGCCGCATACAACCGATACATGGTTAACGAGAGGTAAATTTTAACTGCGAGAACCGTTGGGGAAAAATACCCTTTGGTTGTATTGGAGGTGGGAAAGCTGGGGGGCTGGATGGCGGAGCACGAGGAGGAGACGTCGGCAGATCGGTTCGACTGGCGCCACAAATCCGTCTGTTGCGACAACGTGGTGCGCAAATGGTGATTCCGACGCGATTCGAACGCGTGACCCTCAGATTAGGAATCTGATGCTCTATCCTGCTGAGCTACGGAACCACTGGTGCCATCCATACAAAAGGCCGGGCGGCAAGCCAAGCCCTTTTAAGGGATAGGCGTCGCCTGTTCTGTCAGCCGCCCAGGCGTTGTTCCGCCAGTCTCGCCCAAAAGGAAATGCCGTAGCCAATCGCCTCGTCGTTGAAGTCGTAGGCCGGGTTGTGCAGGCCGGCGCTGTCGCCGTTGCCGATGAAGATGAAGGCGCCGGGGCGGGCGTTGAGCATGAAGGAAAAATCCTCGCCCGCCATCATCGGATCGGTATCGGTGTCGACCTTGGCGGCGCCGGCGATGGCGATCGCAGCTTCGGCCGCATGAAGCGTTTCGGCGTCGTGGTTGATGGTTACCGGGCAGGCCCGCTCGTATTCGAATGTCGCTTTCGCGCCGTGGACGGATGCAATGGTCTCCACCAGTTGGCGCAGGCGCCCCTCGGCGAAATCGCGCACCGCCTCGTCAAGTGTTCTGACCGTGCCTTCGAGTTCGGCCGTTTCCGGAATGATATTGTGCGTGGTACCGGATTGGAAACGGGTGACGGAGACGACGATCGAGCGCAGCGGATTGACGTTTCGCGCGGCAATCAGCTGGATGTTGCTGACGATGTGCGCGCCGATGGCGATCGGGTCGATCGTGTTGTGCGGTTCGGCGGCATGGCCGCCGCGGCCGGTAAGCGTGATGGCAAACTTATCGGGCGCGCCCATGATGGCGCCCTTGCGGATGGCGAAGTGGCCAAGCGGAATGCCCGGACGGTTATGCATGCCATAGATTTCCTGGATGCCGAAACGCTCCATCAGGCCGTCCTTGACCATCGCATCGGCGCCGCGCCCGCCTTCCTCGGCGGGCTGAAAGACAACCGCCAACGTGCCGGTGAAATTGCGGGTCTCGGCAAGATATTTGGCAGCGCCCAGAAGCATGGCCGTGTGGCCGTCATGGCCGCAGGCATGCATTTTTCCAGGTGTTTTCGATGCCCATTCCGCACCGGTGACCTCGGTCAGCGGCAGCGCGTCCATGTCGGCGCGAAAGCCGATCGTGCGGCTGCCGGGATTTTTGCCGCGGATGATGCCGACAACACCCGTCTGCCCGATCCCTGTCTCAACCGCATCGACGCCGAATTCCTTAAGCTTTTCCGCAACGAAATCGGCGGTATGGTGGACATCGTAAAGAATGCCGGGATTTTCATGGATATGGCGGCGCCAGCCGGCAACTTCGTCCTGCAGTTCGGCAGCTCTGTTCAAGATCGGCATCCGGTATCCATTTCCATCGTGCGCATGTCATTGTCTTGTCCGTGCCATATTGCGCTGCGGAATTGACGGAATCAACGATCTTTGCCATTGCTAGGCCATAGTGGTCCAATAACGGCCATGCTCGTCACGCCAGAGATTGTACGAGGACGACCCCTTGCCCAAAGCGCAGACTGCTTTCCCGCTCGCATCGAGATCGATCGGCGCCCTTGTGGCTTTCTCGCTTGTGTCGGCTGGTTTTGCACCAATGGCCCATGCCAACCCGAAGATGGTGGTCGATGTGCGCACCGGCCGGGTGATCAGCCATACGGAAGCCTTTCGCAAATGGTATCCCGCCTCGCTGACCAAGCTGATGACGGCCTATGTCACCTTCCGTGCGATCAAGAGCGGCCGCCTCAGCCTCGATAGCGTCGTGACGATGAGCAAGCGGGCGGCCGACCAGCCGGCCAGCAAGATGTATTTCAAGCCGGGAACCCGGCTGACGCTCGACAATGCGCTGAAGATCACGCTGGTGAAATCGGCCAATGACATGGCCGTCGCCGTGGCGGAGACGGTGGGCGGTTCGCATGACCAGTTCGTGGCGATGATGAATGCGGAAGCCGCGCGGCTTGGCATGAATGCGACGCGCTTCATCAATCCGCACGGTCTGCCGGGCAAGGGCCAGTACACGACGGCGCGTGACCTTTCGATCCTGACCGTGCAATTGAAACGAGAGTTTCCGGAATATGCCGGTTATTTCTCGATCGAGGGCATTGATGTCGGCAAGAAGCAATATGCCAATTTCAACATGCTGATTGGCCGTTTCGACGGCGCCGACGGCATGAAGACCGGCTTTATCTGTGCCTCCGGTTTCAACCAGATCGGTTCGGCCACGCGCAATGGACGATCCGTCGTCACGGTCGTACTCGGTTCCGACAGTCTCGCGGGCCGGGCCGACGATACCGCAAACCTGCTTCAGGCGGGCCTGACCGCCGGTGCGAACCAGGGCACGCCGCTTGCCGCGCTGGCGCCCTATGGCGATACGGCCGCCGTCAACGATATCAGCGCCGAGATCTGCAATCCGAAGGCGGCCAAGATGCGCAGCGAAACGCGCGACGAAGCCGGCCGCATGATTACCCATTCGCCCTATATCCGCGAATTGTCCCATCCGATTTCCTACACATTCGCCGGGCCACTGCCGGGCACGGAAACGGTTACCGTTGCCGGCGGTGCCGGCCCGTCCGCCAATGTGCCGATCCCGATCCCGCGTCCGAGCACGTTCTGACGGCGTCGATCCGGTCCGGTTTGAACAGCAAGTCAGAAAGTACAGACCATGCCGACATTGCGTGACCGCATTCCGGTTGCCATCCTAACCGGTTTTCTCGGTGCGGGAAAATCGACCCTGCTGAACCGCATTCTCAAGGATCCGGCGGCCAGAGATACGGCAGTCATCATCAACGAGTTCGGCGAGGTGGGGATAGACAATCTTCTGGTCGAATCCTCCGGCGATACGCTGCTGCAGCTTTCCAACGGTTGTCTGTGCTGCACCATCCGCGGCGAGCTTGTCGATACGCTGGCGACCCTGATCGATCAGGTGCAGACGAAAAGAATTCAGTCTATTCGACGCGTCGTCATCGAAACTACCGGGCTTGCCGATCCCGCGCCGGTGATGCAGGCGGTGATGGGCAATCCGGTCATCGCCCAGAATTTCGAGCTGGACGGCGTGATCACGGTCGTCGATGCGGTCAACGGACTTTCGACGCTCGATCGTCACCCGGAAGCGGTCAAGCAGGCGGCGGTTGCCGACAGGCTGATCATATCCAAGCAGAGCATGGCGGATAGGGACACGCTCGCGGCGTTGAAGGCGAGGCTCGGCGCGCTTAATCCGCGTGCACCGATGATCGATGGCGATAGCGGCGAAGCGGCGATGGCGGCCGTCCTCGCCAATGGGCTTTATGATCCGCAGACCAAGATCGCTGATGTCGACCGTTGGCTGCGTGACGAGATGGCTGCGGACGCGCATGATCATCAACACCACGATCATCACGATCATCATGGTCACCATGACCACGGTCGTGACCACCACGATCATGGCCATGTTCACCATCACCACCACGATTTGAACCGTCATGGCGAGGACATACGTTCCTTCTCGATGGTCCACGACACCCCGATCTCGCCGATGGCGATCGAAATGTTCGTGGATCTCATGCGCTCGGCGCATGGCGAAAAGCTGTTGCGCATGAAGGCGATCGTTGCGTTGTCGGATAATCCGGATCGACCGCTGGTGCTGCATGGCGTGCAGAGCATTTTTCACCGGCCGGAACGGCTGGCGAAATGGCCGGAAGGCAGCGATCGGCGCACACGCATGGTGCTGATTACCCAAGGCATGCCGGAAGCGTTCGTGAAGGATCTGTTCGCCGCCTTTACCGGTGAGCCGCGGATCGATCGTCCCGATCGTGCGGCGCTGGAGGACAATCCGCTGGCCGTGCCCGGCCTGAAACTCTGAGTCAGACCGCGGGCCCCTTGCGGATCAGGAAACGGTGGCCGTCCCCGGTCTTTTCGGATGACAGGATCGTGTGGCCGTCTGACCGGCAGAAATGCGGAATGTCGATACCGGCAAGCGGGTCGCTGGTCTCTATGAGAAGGGTATCGCCTGCCCGCATGTCCTTCAGCCGCCGGCGCGTCTTCAGCACCGGCAGCGGGCATTTCAGGCCCCTGAGATCATATGAAATGGTCGGGTCGCTGCTGTCGCCCATGTGGCGACTACCACAGCTTCCAGAATGCCTTCTTCTCTTCCGGTGCGGGGGCAGGGGCCTGCGTATAGGCCAGAGGGTTCTGGGCGGGAACCGGAATGGCGCCGGTCGTCGTCGTGCCGTCGCGGTCCGTCTTGGCGGCCACCTTGGTCTGTGCGTTCGCGACATCGGCCACGGCGGAAGCGCCACGGCGTTTCTGCGTCTCCGCTTCCATCACGGCAGCGGCGCTGCTGCGGGGCGGCGTTGCCGGAGCGCCTGCCGAACCGTCGGCCGGGGCGGATGCGACGATTGGACCGGCCGGCTTGGAGCCGCTGCCCATGCGGGCCGCCATCATCTTTTCGAACTCGGCCTGTTTCATCAGCTTGCCGGCCTCGAGCGAGGTGCCGGTGGGGGCAAAGGCCAGTTCGCGGCCCTTGCGCTTGTCGGCAACGACGGCCTTGCGCTCGGCTTCGCTGGGTTCGTACCAGACCATGCCGTCAAGCTTGTTCACGGCCTTGGTATAGGCGAGATCGTAGTTTTTCTCGTAGGATGCAAGCGCTACGTTGAGCGCCGGAGGCGTCGACATGGTCGGGCAGGCGCCGCCGGCACTGAAGTTGCCGCTGGCCTGCTGGTTGAAGACATATTTCTTCTCGCAGACATTCACTTCGGGCGGACGCTTGGTGACTTCGAAATTGTCGTAGCCGACCTTCAGCATCTTCCAGAATTCGAAATGTTCGCTGCCGCGGTGGCGCGCCATGTTTTCCGCCGTCATACGGAACGGAAAGGCCTGCAGCTGCACGGATGTCTGGCCGCCCTTGAAGGCGTCGCGAGCAAAGCCGTAGATTTCCAGGATCTGCTCGTCCGTCATCGAATAGCAGCCCGAGGAGGAGCAGGCGCCGTGGATCATCAGATTGGTGCCGCTGCGACCGTTCGCGGCATCATAACGATTTGGAAAGCCGGTATTGATGGCGAGGTAATATTTGGAATTAGGGTTCAGATGCGCCGGTGTCAGGCCGTAGAAACCTTCAGGCGCCTGTCGGTCGCCTTCCTTCACCTTCGGGCCGAGTTTGCCCGACCAGGCGCAGATCTGGTAACTGGTCAGCTTGTCGAACCGGTTGTCGGCCTTGGCCTTCCAGATTTCCAGCACGCCTTCTTCCTTGAAGATGCGGATCATGATCGGCGAGGTCCGCGGCATGTCTTTCTTCTGCATTTCCGCAATGATGCGGGCAGACAAAGGCTGCTCGACCTTGTTCTTGACCTTGGAAATATCGATGGTCGATGCCGAATCCAGCGTGTCGTTACAGCCGGTCAGGACCGTCCCGACGAGAAGGGCGAGGGCGATGTGTTTTAGGCGCATCACGGACAACCACGTATTGCTGACGATACGAACGAAGCAGGGCGGTGCCAAGCTTCCCATCCATTCTCAATAGAATGGTAATCTTTACATCTTCCTAACCGCATACGACGATGCCGGTCGCAAATCAAGCGACCGGCATCGACTAGGATGGCAATTTGACCGTCAATGCGGTGGTTTCGCGGCGAGCTGGCCCGATTACAGGTTTCTGCCGATCGCCAGAAATTTCTGGCGGCGAGCGTTGCGCACGTCCTCGCCCGACATCTGGCCGAGTTCGGCCAGCGCCTTTTCGATGACGTCGCCGGCGGCATTGATGACCGTTTCCGGCTCGCGATGGGCGCCGCCCAAGGGTTCGGCAATGATCTCGTCGATGACGCCAAGGCTCTTCAGATCTTCGGCGGTGATCTTCATGTTGGTGGCGGCTTCGCGGGCGCGGGTCGAATCGCGCCACAGGATCGAGGCCGCGCCTTCCGGCGAGATGACCGAATAGATCGAATGTTCGAGCATATAGACCCTGTTGCCGGTCGCGATCGCGATCGCGCCGCCCGAGCCGCCTTCGCCGATGACCAGCGAAACCATCGGCACTTTGAGGCCGAGGCACATTTCGGTCGAGCGGGCGATGGCTTCCGCCTGGCCACGCTCTTCGGCGCCAACACCGGGATAGGCGCCGGCGGTATCGATCAGCGAAATGACCGGCAGGCCGAAACGGTCGGCCATTTCCATGATGCGGATCGCCTTGCGATAGCCTTCCGGCCGCGGGCTGCCGAAATTGTGCTTGATGCGGGTCTTGGTATCGTGGCCCTTTTCCTGGCCGATCAGGGCAACCGGCTGGCCGCGGAAACGGGCAAGACCTGCCTGGATCGCGGCGTCTTCACCAAAGGAACGGTCGCCGGCCAGAGGCGTGAACTCGGTGAACAGGCTTGCGGCGTAATCGACGAAATGGGGGCGCTGCGGGTGGCGCGCGACCTGTGTCTTCTGCCAGGCGGTCAGTTTTGAATAGATGTCCTGGATCGCTTCGCGAACCCGAACTTCGAGGCGCCCGATCTCATCCGAAGTGTCGATGCTTTCGTCTTCGGAAGCGAGCTTTTTCAGCTCATGGATCTTGCCTTCGAGATCCGCGATGGGTTTTTCGAAATCGAGATAAGTCTGCATAAGAACCGTTTTCCGATCTTGCTGGCTGATGGCTGGCCGCGCGTTTGCCCGCTCTATTCCCGGTTTTTGGCCTGTTTTGCAAGAGGGTGATGCGTTTCCACCAGTTCACGGAGCCTTTCTTCCAGAACATGTGTGTATATCTGAGTGGTGGAAATGTCCGAATGGCCAAGCAGTTCCTGCACCACGCGCAGATCCGCACCGTTGGCGAGAAGATGGCTTGCGAATGCGTGTCTCAGCACATGCGGAGAGATCGCCGACGGCGGCAGACCCGCCCTGATCGCAAGGTCCTTGAGGTCGCGGGCAAAGACCTGGCGCGGCAGGAAACCCTGCTTGCCGGATGAAGGGAAAAGCCACGAGCTTTCCTCTCCGCCCTCCTTCTCTTTCGCCGCTTCCGCCTTGGCTGCGCCATAAGCGCGCATTGCATCGATCGCAGCGCGCGACAGCGGCACCAGCCTTTCCTTGTTGCCCTTGCCCTTGATCACGAGGAAACGACCCTGCTGGTCGAGCACGCGGGCCGGCAGGGAAACCAGTTCGCTGACGCGCATGCCGGTCGCATAGAGAAGTTCGAGCAGCGCCAGCATTCGCAAGCGGGAAAGGCGGCCGGGCGCAGGATCCTCGGCTTCCGCCGCCGCCAGCGCCAGCAGTTTGCCGACATGATCCTCGCTCATGGTCTTCGGCAGCGGGCGACCTTTCTTGGGCGCATCCAGGATGGAGGTCGGGTCGTCCGGGCGAAGGTTCTCGGCGTAGAGGAATTTATAGAACTGGCGCATGGCGGACAGTCTTCTTGCCTGCGACGACGCGGCAAAACCCTGCCGCCCCAGATGGGCGAGGTAAGCGGAAAGATCCGTGCTCGTCGCCAGCGCCAACGTCTGTTTCTTGCCAAGAAAGTCGCGCAGGTCGGTGAGATCGCGCTCATAGGAAGCAAGCGTATTTGCGGCGGCTCCGCGCTCCGCGCTCATCATTTCCAGAAAGGCTTCCAGATGTGCGCCAGAAAGGTCCATCACATCACGTCCGGTCCGTTTCGTTCAAGGTCTGGCCGGGGCGACCGGTGCCGGCGGGTTCAGGCGCTCGGAAGGCACATGCACCGTTACATCACGGTCCTTCGGTTCCACCAGCAGAACGAGCGCCATCATGCTTCCGTAGATCACCCCGGCGATGACGGCGAGGATGAAGAGAAACCGGAAGAGTGAGGGCATGCGGGGCTCCGTGTGATTGGCCCCTTTATGAGCAAAGCCTGGCGGCAAGGCAAGCAAGGATCTGCGAACATTCGGAAGTCTTGGAAGGGTCTCGTATCGCGGCGCGGATCGCCTGCGCAACGTCGCGACGATCAGCCGGTTGCATCTTTCCAGGGCGACAAGCCTTGACGCTGCCGGTGCATTTGTCGATAGGGTTTGACATGGAAGACCCCAAGGAACAGGCCCACCGGGCAATGACGGATCTTGTTATGCCCGAGGCGCTGAAGGCAGCGCCGTCGCTAAGCGACAGGGCGCGCGAGGCGCTGGCTGGCCGCAACCTAATCTTTGTCGGACTGATGGGGGCGGGCAAGTCGGCGATCGGCCGGCTAGTGGCGCAGCAGCTGTCGCTGCCGTTCGTGGATACGGATGCCGAAATCGAAAAGGTTTCGCGCATGACGATCTCGGAACTGTTCGCGGCCTATGGCGAGGCGGAATTCCGTGCCCTCGAAGCCCGCGTCATGGAGCGTCTGCTGCATCAGTCGCAACGGGTGGTTTCGACGGGGGGCGGTGCCTTCATCAACGAGCAAACGCGTTCGCATATCAAGGCCGGCGGCCTGTCTATCTGGCTGCGGGCCGATCTCGAGCTGCTATGGGAGCGCGTGCGCAAGCGCGATACGCGGCCCTTGCTGAAGACCGAAAATCCGAAGCAGACGCTCAGAAACCTGATGAACCAGAGATACCCGATCTATGCGGAAGCCGAACTGACCATCGAGTCCTGCGATGTCCGCAAGGATGCCATGGCGCATAATGTGCTGGCTGCGATCGCCGGGCTTTCGAACAGCCGGCAAGCCACCGGCGGAAAGTGATGGAAATGACGAGATCGGCTGTGCAGGACGAACGATTGGTGCATGTGCCGCTGGGGGATCGCGCCTACGATATCCTGATCGGGCCCGGCCTCATCGCACGTGCAGGCGGCGAGATCACCAGCCGCATCAAGGGGCGCAAGGCGGCCATCGTCACCGACGAGAATGTCGCGCCGCTTTACCTCGAACCGCTTACGGATGCCTTGCAGACGGACGGTATCGAGGTCGCGTCGCTGATCCTGCCGGCCGGCGAGAAGACGAAAAGCCTCGATCATCTGGCCGCCGTCTGCGACATGGCGCTGGCGGCCCGCGTTGAACGCAATGATGCGATCATCGCGCTGGGCGGCGGCGTCATTGGCGATCTTGCCGGTTTTGCGGCCGGCATCGTGCGTCGCGGCGTGCGTTTCGTGCAGATGCCGACCTCGCTTCTGTCGCAGGTCGACAGTTCCGTCGGCGGCAAGACCGGCATCAATTCGCGCCACGGCAAGAACCTGCTCGGCGTCTTCCACCAGCCGGATCTGGTGCTTGCCGATACCGATACGCTGAATACGCTGAGCGAGCGGGAATTCCGTGCCGGCTATGCCGAGGTTGCCAAATACGGGCTGATCGACAAGCCGGACTTCTTCGATTGGCTGGAAAAGAACTGGCAGGACGTGTTTTCCGGCGGCCCCAGCCGCGCGCAGGCAATTGCCATCAGTTGCCAGGCCAAGTCGGATGTCGTCGTCGAGGACGAGTTCGAGAACGGTCGCCGCGCGCTGCTCAATCTCGGCCATACCTTCGGCCACGCGCTCGAAGCGGCGACCCAGTATGACAGCAGCCGTCTGGTCCATGGCGAAGGTGTCGCCATCGGCATGGCGCTTGCCTATCGCTTTTCCTCAAGGCTCAATCTGGCCAGTCCCGATGATGCCGAACGCGTCGAGGCGCATCTGAAGGCTGTCGGCCTGCCGACGCGCATCAGCGACATTCCGGGCGATGCGCTGCCGGTCGAAAGGCTGATGGACGCCATCGCGCAGGACAAGAAGGTCAAGAGCGGCAAGCTCACCTTCATCCTCACCCGCGGTATCGGCGAGTCCTTTGTTGCCGACGACGTGGCGGCTTCCGAGGTCCTCACCTTCCTGGAGCAGCAGCCGGCACGATGACGTCGAAAGCAGGGGTTCTATCACGCCTGGTCAATGCTCTCGTGCGCGGCATGCTGCGCGCGACGGGCACGTCGCTTTCTCCCTCGACGCTGACATTCGCCTCGCATGACGATCTCCATCAAGCGCTCGACGAGGTGCATCGCGAAGGCGCCTTCGACAAGCAGGATCGCGATCGCCTGCGTGGCCTGTTCGATCTGGAGGAACTCGAAGTCTCCGACGTCATGGTGCATCGCATGGCCATGCGCGCCGTCAACGCCGCCGATCCGCCGGAACAGGTGGTGCGCACCGTGCTGGAAAGTCCCTATACGCGCATGCCGGTCTGGCGCGGGACGACCGAAAACATCGTCGGCGTGATCCATGCAAAGGATCTGTTGCGGGCGCTGTCAGAACCGGATGTGCAGCCGCAGACCGTCGACATCGTCAAGGTTGCGCAAAAGCCGTGGTTCGTGCCCGATACGACCACCCTCAAGGACCAGCTCAACGCCTTCCTGCGGCGCAAGGTGCATATGGCAGTGGTCGTCGACGAATATGGCGAGATGCAGGGCATCGTCACGCTGGAAGATATTATCGAGGAGATCGTCGGCGACATTTCCGACGAGCACGATCCATCGCTGCAGGGCGTGCGGCAGGACGCGGACGGCTCGATCCTCGTCGATGGTTCCGTGCCGATCCGCGACCTCAACCGTGCGCTCGGCTGGAGCCTTCCCGATACGGAAGCCACGACGATCGCGGGCCTTGTCATCCACGAATCGAAACTGATCCCACAGGAACGGCAGGCGTTCACCTTTTACGAAAAGCGTTTCATCGTGCTCAAGCGCGAAAAGAACCGCATCACGCGCCTGCGCATCCGGCCAGCCGTCGCGCCGATACCGTAAGTCTTGCTCGCGGGATCGTCATCAACGGATTGTTACCAACGGGTCGGCTCGCCCGGCGCCGATGCTTCGACCGCCAAAGCATGCAGGCCGGCTTGAAGTTCGGGCTTCAGGATATCATTTATGATGCGGTGCCGCTCGACGCGGCTTTTCCCCTCGAATGCCCTCGATACGATGCGGACCCGCATATGGGTTCCGCCCTGTCCGGCAAATTCCGGCTTGTGGCCGGCGTGCTGATGGCTTTCGTCGATAACGTCCAGCCGTTCCGGCGCAAGGGCATGGGTCAGGCTCGCTTCGATACGGGCTTTTGTCGTCATGATTTTGCTCCGAAGCAGCGTGAAAGGGCATCCCACAAACCAGCAGCAAAGGGATTTGTCAATTCTTGTCCTGTCTTGCCATGCAGCCCATAATGTACGCCTCATGAACCTCGATTCAAAATATTTCGACCGTATCCGGACGCGACGGAACCGCAAGCAGGAGGAGCCCGCGCAGGCTCCGACCTGCCAATGGGACGGCTGCGACAAACCGGGCGCCCACCGCGCCCCCGTTGGCCGCAACGCCGAGGGGCAGTTCTTCCTGTTCTGTTTCGAGCACGTGAAGGACTACAACAAGGGCTATAACTATTTCTCCGGCCTCTCCGACAGCGAGATCGCGCGCTACCAGAAGGAAGCGATCACCGGGCATCGCCCGACCTGGTCGGTTGGCGTCAACAAGGACGTCAAGGATGCGCCTTTGCATGCGACCGTGCGCTCCGGCGGCGCTGCGAGCCATAACCGCATCAAGGACCCGTTCGGCTTCGTGCGTGAGGGGCGGGCTGGCGCCGGCACGCGTGCGCCCCAGGCGCGCAAGCTGAAGACGCTGGAGCAGAAGGCGTTCGATACGATGGAATTGACGGCGGGGGCGACTTCGGCGGAAATCAAGAGCCGCTACAAGGAGCTCGTCAAGAAGCATCACCCCGATGCGAATGGCGGCGACCGCGGATCGGAAGAACGTTTTCGCGCGGTCATTCAGGCATATCAGTTGTTGAAACAGTCCGGTTTCTGCTAAGCCGTTACGAACAGGATGCAGCAAGAATTGCTGCCGGGCCTTCGTCCGTCCGGCATGGAGTGGTGATGAGCAAAATTGATCTTGATATTTCCAACCTTCCCGACACGACCGTTTCGGTCAGAGACGTCTTCGGCATCGATACCGACCTGAAGGTTCCAGCCTACAGCAATGGCGACCCCTATGTTCCGGACCTCGATCCCGACTATCTTTTCGACCGCGACACGACGCTCGCCATCCTCGCCGGTTTTGCCCATAACCGCCGCGTCATGGTCTCCGGTTTCCACGGCACCGGCAAATCGACCCATATCGAGCAGGTCGCCGCCCGCCTCAACTGGCCCTGCGTGCGCGTCAACCTCGACAGCCATGTCAGCCGTATCGATCTCGTCGGCAAGGACGCCATCGTTCTGAAGGACGGCAAGCAGATCACCGAATTCAAGGACGGCATCCTGCCCTGGGCCTACCAGCACAATGTCGCGCTCGTGTTCGACGAATATGATGCCGGCCGCCCGGACGTGATGTTCGTCATCCAGCGCGTGCTGGAAAGCTCCGGCCGCCTGACGTTGCTCGATCAGAGCCGCGTCATCCGTCCTCACCCCGCCTTCCGCCTGTTCGCGACGGCAAACACCGTCGGCCTCGGCGATACGACCGGCCTCTATCACGGCACGCAGCAGATCAACCAGGCGCAGATGGACCGATGGTCCATCGTCACCACGCTGAACTACCTGCCGCACGAAAAGGAAGTCGATATCGTTGCCGCCAAGGTGAAGTCTTTTGGCAGGACGGCCGAAGGTCGCGAGACGGTTTCCAAGATGGTTCGCATCGCCGACATGACGCGCTCGGCCTTCATCAACGGCGACCTGTCGACCGTGATGAGCCCGCGTACCGTCATCACCTGGGCTGAAAATGCCGAGATCTTCGGCGATGTCGGTTTCGCGTTCCGCGTCACCTTCCTCAACAAGTGTGATGAACTGGAGCGCACGCTGGTGGCCGAACAGTACCAGCGCGCCTTCGGTGTCGAGTTGAAGGAAAGCGCCGCCAACATCGTTCTCGGGGCTTGAACGCACGGAAGCACTAGGCATGGCAGGTCGCGGAGACAATTCGAAACCCAAGGCAGGCGGTCCGGTCGATACCGAGCCGTTGCGCCGGGCGATTACCGGGTGCGTCCGTTCGGTCGCAGGTAGTGGCGAAGTGGAAGTTACTTTCGCCAACGAGCGTCCCGGCATGGCCGGGGAGCGCATTCGGCTGCCGGAAATTTCGAAACGTCCGACGGCGCATGAGCTGGCTGTCACCCGCGGTCTCGGCGATTCGATGGCGCTGCGGCTTGCCTGTCACGATACCAATATTCATGCGAGCATGGCGCCGCAGGGTTCCGATGCGCGGGCCATCTTTGATGCGGTGGAGCAGGCGCGCGTCGAATCCATCGGCTCGCTGCGCATGGCCGGCATGGCCGCCAATATCGGCAGCATGAACTCGGAAAAATACGCCAAGGCCAATTTCACCGGCGTCGAGCGTCAGGAAGACGCGCCGATCGGCGAAGCCATGGCCATGCTGGTGCGCGAAAAGCTGACCGGCGTTGCGCCGCCGGAAAGTGCGGGCAAGGTGCTCGATCTGTGGCGGCCGTTCATCGAGCAGAATGCCTCTTCCGACCTCGATAACCTCAAGAGCGTGATCGACGACCAGCAGGCCTTCGCCAAGCTCGTCCGGCACATGCTGTCCTCGATGCAGATGGCCGAGGATTACGGCGACGAGGAAAGCGAGCCGGAAGAACTCGAAAATCAGAGTGAGGAAGAGCAGGCCCGCAGCAACGAGACCGAAAACGAAGAGGTCGAGGAAGAGGCGGGATCGGACGCGGCGCCGGCTGAACAGAGCCAGGCCGCCGAAGACGAGATGGATGACGGCGAGATGGACGGCGCCGAAATCTCCGACGACGACATGTCGGAGGAGAGCGACGAACATTCCGAGACGCCGGGCGAGACCAAGCGTCCCAACAGCCCGTTTGATGATTTTAACGAGAAGGTCGACTACAAGATCTTCATCAAGGAATTCGACGAGGAAATTACCGCGGAGGAACTTTGCGACGAAGCCGAACTCGACCGGTTGCGCGCCTTCCTCGACAAGCAGCTGGCGCATCTGCAGAGTGCCGTTGGCCGTCTCGCCAACCGCCTGCAGCGCCGCCTGATGGCGCAGCAGAACCGGTCCTGGGATTTCGATCTGGAAGAGGGGTATCTCGATCCGGCGCGTCTCGTGCGCCTCGTCATAGACCCGATGCAGCCCCTTTCCTTCAAGAGGGAACGGGACACTAAATTCCGCGATACGGTCGTCTCGCTGGTGATCGACAATTCCGGGTCGATGCGCGGCCGCCCGATTACGGTTGCCGCATCTTGCGCCGACATTCTCGCCCGCACGCTGGAACGCTCCGGTGTCAAGGTTGAGATTTTGGGCTTTACAACAAAGGCCTGGAAGGGTGGACAGAGCCGCGAAAACTGGCTCGCTAGCGGCAAGCCGGCAACGCCGGGCCGTCTCAACGATCTGCGCCACATCATCTACAAGTCGGCCGACGCCCCTTGGCGCCGGTCACGCCGTAATCTCGGCCTGATGATGCGCGAAGGCCTGCTCAAGGAAAACATCGATGGTGAGGCGCTGATGTGGGCGCATAACCGCCTGATCGGTCGCCGCGAACAGCGCAAGATCCTGATGATGATTTCCGACGGCGCGCCGGTCGACGATTCGACACTGTCGGTCAATCCGGGCAATTATCTCGAGCGGCACCTGCGCGCCGTCATTGAGCAGATCGAGACGCGCTCGCCCGTGGAACTGCTCGCGATCGGTATCGGTCACGACGTAACGCGCTATTATCGTAAAGCTGTCACCATCGTCGATGCCGACGAACTGGCGGGCGCCATGACCGAGCAGCTGGCTTCGCTCTTTGAGGAAAGCACCGGGACCGGCCGCGGCCGTCGCACGGGGTGAGAGCCGGCCCGCGCATGCGCTACACGGTTTCCGGTTTTCGCATTTCAGTCGTCGCGGTTTCGCTGATGGCGGTTGTTCCGCTGCCTTCGAAGGCGGCGCAGGTTGATGCGCCGATCAAGGCGCGTGCTTTCCAAGCGTTCAAGGCGGGCCAGCCGGACAACCGGTTCGGTGCGCTCGAATTTGTCGGTGGCATTGAATACACGTCCGACAACGAGTTCGTCGGAGCCGTCTCCGGCATCCGCTTCCGGCCGGACGCAAAGAACTTTGTAGCCGTGCTCGATACCGGGCACTGGATGACCGGCACGATCGATCGCGACGGACAAGGGCGCCTGTCGGGGATGCGCGATGTCCGCATCCTGCCCATGGTGGATGCCACGGGGCGGGAGCCGCGTTCCAAGGGTGATATCGATGCCGAGGGTGTGGCGCTGCGCGACGGCGAGGCTATCGTCAGTTTCGAGCGGCGCCACCGCGTGGACGTTTATCCCGATCCGGGTTTTGAAACGTCCCGCCCGACAAAGACGCTGGATTTTCTCATTCCGCGCCGTGAGTTGCGGGCCAATGGCGGCATGGAAACGGTCGTCGCTGCACCGAAAAACGGCCCGCTTGGCGGTGCCATTGTCGTGGTTGCGGAAAAGAGCGTCGATGAGGACGGCAATTTCTACGCCGCCATCATGGAAGGGCCGCGCAAGGGCCAGTTCAAGGTCAAGCGCCATCATCCGTTCGATATTACCGATGGCGCCTTTCTGCCAAATGGCGACCTCGTTCTCTTGGAGCGGTCTTTTAGCGTGCTCGGTGGCGTCGGCATGCGCATTCGGCGCATCGATGGCGACAGCCTTAAGTCGGGCGCGCTGGTGGATGGCGAGATGTTGATCGAGGCGGATATGGGCCAGCAGATCGACAATATGGAAGGCCTCGATGTGGTGGCAGGACCGGATGGTGCGCCACATCTGATCGTCGTGTCCGATGACAATCATTCGATCTTCCAGCGCAACCTGATGCTGGAGTTCAGGTTGATGCCGTGATCGTGCTTCTCTATCCTTCGCGTCCGGCGGTTTGGGAGGAAAGAGATGGTTCGTATTCATGTCATGGGCGCATCCGGTTCCGGCACGACCTCGCTCGGCATGGCGCTGGCGGAAAAGCTCGGCATTCCGCATCTCGATTCCGATGATTTTTACTGGATGCCGACCGACCCGCCTTATACAACGCCGCGCGAGATCGGTGCGCGTATCGCCATGCTGGAAGAGCAGGCTTTGCCGGATGACGGATGGGTGCTGACCGGCTCGGCCCTCAAATGGGGCAGGTCGATAGAGCCGTTTTATCATCTGATCGTGTTTCTGAGGCTGGATCCGGCTGTGCGGATGGAGCGCATCCGCAAACGGGAAGCGGCGCGTTATGGCGCAAGGATCACCGCCGGCGGCGATATGGCGCACAAGAGCCAAGCATTTCTGGAATGGGCGGAAAGTTACGATACGGCGGGGCCGGAGCAGCGCAGCCTTGTGGCGCATGAGGCATGGCTGTCAGCGCAGACAGCGCCCGTTCTGCGGCTGGATTCGATAAGCCCGGTGACGGAGCTTGCCGAGGCTTTCTCCGTCATCCGATTTTCAGGACGGGTGTTCGCGTTTAGCGGGCGGTAACCTGCGGCATGGGCTTCAGCACGTTCATAAGCGCGCCATAGGGCAGCAGCAGTACGACGCCGACCACGATCTTGACGACGAGATCACCGAGCGCCCAGGAGATCCAGCGTGGTGCTTCCGTCGCCATGACGCCGAGGATCGGTGCAGGGGCTACCGCAAAATCGAGGTTGGGGCCGATGAAGGCGAAGAAGGGTGCGAAGGCGATCGAGAAGAACAGGATAGTATCGAGAACCGTGCCGATCATCGAGGCTGCCAGCGGCGCCTTCCACCAGCTCTTGCGGCGCAGCTCGTTGAAGACCGAGATGTCGAGCAACTGGCCGACAAGGAAAGCTGTGCCGGAGGCGATGGCGATGCGCGGCTCAGACAGCCAGAAGGAAAGCGCCACGCCGACGACAAAGCCGACATAGACGATGCGGCGCGCCACGGCGGGGCCGAACTGGCGATTGGCGAGGTCGGTGACGAGAAAGGCGACGGGGTAGGTGAAGGCGCCCCATGTCAGGAGATCGCCGAGGGCAATGCCGAAAAGCGTTCCCGTCAGGTGAAACTGTACAAGAATGTTGGATGCGACCACGATGGCCGCCATGACGAGAGCATAGGTAAGGGTGTGACGTGTCGTCAGCATTTTTTTATCCTGGGTGATGCCACCAGTTGACGTTTAGCAAAGGAAAAGGCCTGTGCGACAAACGCCCAAGCCTTCACCAGAACCGATGATGTGTAATGTCGAAGCTGATTAAGCGGCTTCGGCGGTCTTCTTGACGATCTGGCGGCGCAGCAGACGAGCGCGCATCGACAGTTCGGTTTCATCCGACTTGATGAGGAAGGCATCGAGGCCGCCACGATGTTCGACCGAACGCAGGGCGTGGGCCGAAACGCGCAGGCGGAAACGCTGGCCGAGAGCGTCGGAGATCAGCGTGACCTGGCAGAGGTTCGGCAGGAACCGACGACGGGTCTTGTTGTTGGCATGGCTGACGTTATTGCCGGTCATTACGCCCTTGCCGGTCAGTTCGCATACACGAGACATGGGATACACCTTTGTTTTCTTCTGCAATCGGAGGCTCATCCGGGCAATGCCCGTCACGCCGATCCAACTGGTCCTGATTGGAAAGTTGCGGTTCTATAGTCAGTGGGGCCGCGCGCGTCAAGCCAAACCTTCAGCCGAATCGGGATAATCCCGGGGCAGGCGCCACAAGCCGCTATTTTCTTGCCATAGTGACACGCCTATATGACGTCAACAATTCTTAAGGTCAGGACTGGTTCATGGTCGCCAAGGCTTCCGCTGCATTCGTCGCCGCCATCGTTAGCGTCTGCACGGCTCTGCCCGCCGGCGCCGCCGGCATCCGTCACACGAGTGAATACAGCGTGTCGCTCGGCATCCTGCCGGTGGCGAGAATGTCGTTCGCAAGCGAGTTCAACGAAAAGTCCTACACGATCAACGGCAGTTTCCGCTCCGCAGGCCTCGTTGACGTGATCGCCAAGACCTCGGCCGAGACGACGGTCAAGGGTTCGATGGGCAATGATCGACTGCAGGCCAATTCCTACACGCTGGTCTATACGACGAAAAAGAAAACCCAGACCTATGACGTTCAATATCGCAACGGCAACGTCGTCTCGACCACGGTGAAGCCGGAGCCGAAAGCGCGACCGGCGAGCTGGGTGCCGATCGGTGACGGTGACCTGCGGGCGGTGCTCGATCCGCTTTCCGGCATGATCTTTCCGGCCGATGCGAAGATCTGCCCCGGCAGACTGCCGATCTACGACGGCGAGTCCCGTCTCGATCTCGTGCTGACGGCCAAGGGCACGGAAAAATTCTCCACGTCCGGCTTCAAGGGCGATGCCATCGTCTGCTCGATCCGATATGTCCCGAAGTCCGGCTATCGCAAGGGTCGCAAGGATATCGAATACCTCAAGACGGTTTCGATGGAGGTGTGGTTCGCCAAGGCCGATGGCGCCAATGTCTATGCGCCGGTCTACGCCTATATCCCGACGCGGATGGGGCCGCTTTATGTGAAGGCGACAAAATACGGCGGGTGAGAAATACAGCAAATCCGGCTTGGGGGAGTTGGGGCATGTCGGCCATTCATAACGAGCAGACGAAATATATTGCGAATGCCTTTGATCGCGCGTCGACGTCCTGCCTCACGGTGGGTGTTTTCGCGCCCATTGCGGCGGCTGTCTACGCGCCTTTGGCAACGGGAGGCGGCATGCTTCCCTTGATGTTCTTTGGTGTCTGTTGGCTTTTCGCCGCCGCCATATTACATTTATCGGGTAAAACGATCTTGAGGAGACTGCGATGACCGGTTTGCAGATTTATGCATTCATTGTGCTGCCGCTCTCCATCGCGGCGATTGGCTGGACCTACGCTTATCTTTGGGTGCGCAACGATAAGCGCAAGCACGGCGAATAACGCCGGCTTCAAAGCCGATCCGGCTGCCAGTCTGCCGGCGCCATTTCGAAACTGGCGAAATCAAAGCCGGGCGCCACAGTGCAGCCCACAAGCGTATAGGCGCCCAGCGGTTCGGCGGATTGCCAGGCATACGCCGGCACCACCGCCTGTGGCCTTTGACCGGCTGCGAGCTCGTTTCCGAGCGTCACCGTTCTTGTCGCGCGACCATCGGTGGAAATTCTAAGGAGCAACGGATCGCCGGCATAGAAATGCCAGACCTCGGAGGCATCGCGCACCCTGTGCCAGTGCGAGCGTTCTCCGGCCTGAAGCAGATAGTAGATCGCCGTCGAGTGTCCGCGCGGCGCACCGTGTTCATCGCGAAAGGTCTCGACATACCATCCGCCTTCCGGATGGCGCTGCATGCCGAGCGTCGCGATGATCTCTTCGACACGGCCCATGGCAGGCATCAGAAATTGTCCTTGCGCTTGCGGATTTCAGCAAACACTTCCTCATTGGTCTTGCCTTCCATGATCAGGTTGCGGCGGATCGACGGGTCCGCGGCGCGCAGAAACGGGTTGGTTTCCTTCTCCAGCCCCATCATGGTCGGGATGGTAAAGCGACCCTCGGCGCGGGCTTCCTCGATCTGGACGACACGGCGCTGCAGGGCTTCGTTGTCGGGATCGATGGTCAGCGCAAAGCGGGCGTTGGCAAGCGTGTATTCGTGGCCGAAATAAATAGCGGTTTCATCCGGCAGCACAGCCAGTTTCTGCAGCGAATGCCACATGTCGGCGGCCGGACGTTCGAACAGGCGGCCGCAGCCGAGTGCGAACAGCGTGTCGGCGGCAAACAGAATCTTGTCTTCGGAAAAATGGAAACAGATATGACCGGCCGTATGGCCCGGTGTCTCGATCGCCCGCACCAGATGTTCGCCAAACAGGAATTCGTCGCCATCTTCAACGCTGCGATCAAGGCCCGGAATGGCCACGGCCTCGTTGACCGGGCCAATGATTTCCAGATCGAACCGCGCCTTCAAGGCGAGATTGGCCTCGACATGATCGGTGTGATGATGGGTCGTGAAAATGTGGCTGATGGTCCAGCCGCGGCGTTCGGCGGCGTCCACGATCGGCTTTTCTTCCGGTGCGTCGATCGAGGCCGTCAGGCCGGTCTCGGGGTCATGCACCAGCACGCCGTAATTGTCGCTACGGCATGAAAAGACTTCGATCTCCAGCGATTTCATCAATCCGCCTCTCTTGCTTGAATGGCCCTGCGAACAATGTAGAGGGTGAGACGCTGAAGTCCAACCGCTTGTCCGATAGCAAATTGCCATGCACGCCGATATCGTCGATCTGAGAGAATTCTATCAAACCCCGCTCGGCCGTGTGACCGAACAGTCGATCGCGATGGCTTTGTCGTCCGTATGGGCACGGCTGCCACAGGAGCGGCTGGTCGGCCTGGGATACGCCGTTCCCTATCTCGACCGGTTCCGCAGGGACACGGAGCGGACATTCGCCTTCATGCCGGCCGGACAGGGAGCGGTGAACTGGCCGCCCGGCGAGCTGTCTTCGACGGCCTTGGTGTTCGACGAGGAACTGCCGCTACCGGATTCTTCGATCGATCGGTTCTTGTTGGTGCATTCACTCGAATTTGCCGAGAACCCGCGGGAAAGTCTCAAGGAGATCTGGCGGGTTCTGGCACCCGGCGGGCGTCTGGTCATCGTCGTGCCCAATCGCCGTGGGGTCTGGGCGCGGATGGAGCATACGCCCTTTGGTTCGGGCAGGCCCTATTCGCGCGGCCAGCTCACATCGCTGCTGCGCGAAAGCAATTTCACGCCGTCGGCAAGCGCCGAGGCCTTGTTCTTCCCGCCCTCCAAATTGCGGTTCCTGCTGAAACTGCGGCATCTCCTCGAACAGGGCGGGCGACGTTTCTGGCCGGTGTTTTCAGGCGTGATCGTGGTGGAGGCGCAAAAGCGGCTCTATCAGGGACTGCCGGTGGCGGCCCGCGCCTCACGCCGCGTATTCGTGCCGGTCCTCGCACCGCAGGGCGTGCCGACCACGCGCAACCGCGACTAGAGCAAGTCGCAGCTAATCTGCGCCATTCTGTTGGCTTAGACGGCGTCGGATATTCGTTCGGTTGGCGCGCGTCGTCGCCAAAGCATACGGCCAAGCCGGCCGAACGAATAGGCGGCCCGTATCAGCCACCCCCCCATTTGATCAGAAGGAAGGGAGCCGGGCATCTTTCCGCCAGGATCAGAGGCGATCGACTTGAACGTACCTTAAGGTATGCCCCTCGCCAATCGCCTCTGCCCTGACGAAAACCTGCTCCGGCCGAATGGCGCAGATTAGCTGCGACGTGCTCTAAGACCGACGCCACTCGACAAGACGGCGCTTCCGTTTTATTGCCTCAAGGCAATTCTTCGCCGGCTTTTCCGGCGTGTTCCCTGGAAGGTCTGTCGATGAGCACCGAGATGATGAAACCCGTTCCGCGTCCGGGTATCCTGGATATTGCCGCCTATGTACCCGGCAAGGATCATGCGGGAGGGGTCGCTCGCGTCTACAAGCTCTCGTCCAACGAAACGCCGCTCGGTGCCAGCCCCAGGGCGATCGAGGCGTTTCGCGAGGCGGCCGGCAATCTCGAACTTTACCCGGATGGTCAAGCGCATGCCCTGCGCGAAGCGATTGCTTCGGTCAACGGCCTGAACGCCGCCAACATTCTCTGCGGCAACGGGTCCGATGAATTGCTCGGCCTTCTCTGCCACGTCTATCTTGGCGCGGGGGACGAAGCTGTTATCACCGAGCACGGTTTCCTCGTCTACAAGATCCAGATCATGGGCGCGGGCGCCACGCCGGTCACCGTGCCTGAGAAGGACTATACGGTCGATGTCGACGCTATTCTTGCGGCCGTGACGCCAAAGACCAAGCTTGTCTTCATTGCCAATCCGGGCAACCCGACGGGAACCTACGTGCCTGTTACCGATATCCGCCGCCTGCAGGCCGGACTGCCGAAAAACGTCATTCTCGTTCTCGACGCGGCCTATGCGGAATATGTGCGCCGGAACGATTACGAAGCCGGTATTGAACTCGTATCGTCCAACAGCAATGTCGTGATGTGCCGAACCTTCTCCAAGGTCTACGGTCTGGCGGCGCTGCGTATCGGCTGGATGTATGGCCCGCTCGAAATCGTCGATGCGATGAACCGCGTGCGCGGACCCTTCAACCTCAATGCTCCAGCGATCGCTGCCGGTGCCGCCGCCATGCGCGACCAAGCTTTCATCGGCAATGCGGTGGAATATAACAAGCTGTGGCTCGACAAGTTGACCCACGCCTTCGAGGCGATCGGGCTCACGGTCACGCCTTCCGTCACCAATTTTATCCTCATCCATTTCCCGGATGTCGATGGCAAGCGCGCGCCGGATGCGGATGCCTTCCTTTCCAGCCGCGGTTACATCCTGCGCGCCGTCAAGGGTTACGGCCTGCCGAACGCGCTGCGCATGACGGTCGGCCCGGAAGAGGCAAACCGTGGCGTCATCGAAGCGCTCGGTGAGTTCATGGCGAAAAGCGCATGACCGACCCGCAGTTTAACCGCATCGCCCTGATCGGCATCGGTCTGATCGGCTCCTCCATCGCCCGCGATGTGAAGGCGCTCGGTCTGGCCGGTCAGGTGGTGATTTCCTCGCGCAGTGCTGAAACGCTGAAGCGCGCGGAAGAACTCGATCTCGGCACGCATTACGTATCGTCCGCGACCGAGGCCGTGAAGGATGCGGATCTCGTCATCGTGTCCGTCCCGGTCGGATCCTCCGGCGCAGTTGCCGAACAGATCGCGCCGAACCTCAAGCCGGGTGCGATCCTGACCGATGTCGGCTCGACCAAGGCGTCGGTCATCGCCCAGATGGCGCCGTTTGTGCCGGAAGGCGTACACTTCATTCCTGGCCATCCGCTGGCAGGCACGGAAAAATCCGGACCCGATGCCGGGTTTGCGGGCCTGTTCCAGGACCGCTGGTGCATCTTCACGCCATTGCCGGACACGGATGCCGCCGCTCTGGAAAAGCTCAAGGCTTTCTGGATCGCGCTTGGTTCGCGGATCGACGAGATGGATCCGCAGCATCACGACAAGGTGCTCGCCATCGTCTCGCACCTGCCGCATATCATCGCCTACAATATCGTCGGCACGGCGGATGATCTTGAAACGGTAACGGAATCGGAAGTCATCAAATATTCCGCCTCCGGTTTCCGCGATTTTACCCGCCTGGCCGCGTCCGATCCCACCATGTGGCGGGATGTCTGCCTGCATAACAAGGATGCGATCCTTGAAATGCTGGCGCGCTTTTCGGAAGATCTCGCCTATCTGCAGCGGGCGATCCGCTGGGGCGAGGGCGACAAGCTGTTCGAATTGTTTACCCGCACCCGCGACGTGCGCCGCTCGATCATTCAGGCCGGCCAGGACGTGGACGCCCCGGACTTCGGACGCCACGCGCTGGACCAGAAAAAATAATCAGATCGGCGGAATTTCACCCACCTGGATGAAGCCGCCGACCAGAATTTTTCCGTTCCTGATGGTGAAGTCGATCGAAGCGCGATCGCCGCCACCGAGCGCCGACAACATGTTGGTGGCGTTGTTCAGCATCGGACCAATGCCGGGAACGACAGTTTCAAGGCTCTGTTTCCATGCTTCCAGCTTTTCCACGCGTAGCTTCATCTTACCGTTGATGCGCCCATCCGCCGTGACGCTGAACGGGCCCGACAGGCTGATGATCCGCCCGTCGCCCAGATCGGCAGACAGATTTCGGATAGTGCCTTCGGCGCCGTAAAGCGAGACGTTGCGATCGCTGCCATCGATCAGCCCGGCCTTGCCGGCCAGCGTCACGTCGGCGCTGGTCGTCAGCGCCGGCAGGCCCTGCGGCACGCTTTCACCCGTTACGCTGGCATTGGTCACGGTCATCGCGGCATCGAGATCGGCGCCGTTCTGGCGCAGATGCATTTCGGTATTGGCGGCCGCAAGATTGAAGGTCTGGCCGCTGGCGGACGAAACGATCGCAGATTTAAGCGCGGCGATGGCGGTGGAGGACCGCTCCACGCCTCGACCCTTGGCGGTAAGGCTCGATTGCAGGCTTTCCCACTGCGAGGAAATGCTCAGGCCGTGGCCGGTGCGGATTTCGGAAGGTCCGTCGAGTTCCCAGACGACATGTTTGGGATCGTAGACCTGGGCGGCCGAACGCAGGCCGCCAAACGTCGCCGAAACGCCGTTGTTGCGATCCTCCACCGAAACGCGTGAGCAGAAAAGGCCGATGCGGAAAGGATAGCCGCGATATTCGGCATCCGTGCATTCGGCGATCACGCCGGCCTTTTCCTGGCTACCCAACAGCGTCAGGGTGCGGTCCTTCAGCAAGGAGGCGGCGTAGAACCAGCCGCCGGTATAGACGCCGATGAGCAGAATGATGACGGTTGCAAGAGCCCAAATCCTGCCGCTGACGCTCCGCCGGCTTGACGCTGCCATGATGTTCTCCAATGGTGCTTCGATTGCAGAGGTGTTGCGTCGGATATGGACGAATTTTGGGTGTTTGGCTACGGCTCGTTGATGTGGAATCCGGGCTTCGAATATGAAGAGCGCATGGCGGCGCGCGCTTTCGGATATCGCCGGTCACTGTGCGTGCGGTCCTTTGTACATCGTGGAACGCCCGAAAAGCCGGGTCTGGTTCTGGGTCTCGACCGCGGCGGCTCATGCCGCGGCGTGGCGTTTCGGGTGCGTGGCGCGCTGCACGGACCGGTCATGACCTATCTCGCCGAGCGCGAACTCGTGACAAATGTTTATCGCGAACGCATGCTGCCGCTGATGCTGGCCAATGGTGTGAAGGTCTCGGCGGTCGGCTATGTCGTCGATCGGGGTCATCTGCAGTATGCCGGCGCGCTCGGTGTCGAGGAGGCGTCGCGTATCGTGCATGCGTCCAGTGGTCGGTCCGGGCCGAACGATGCCTATGTTCTCAGCACGCTGGATCACCTGCGCGAGATGGGCATTCGCGATCTGTGGCTGGAAGCCGTGGGTGCGCGTGTTCACGCCCTGCAGGCGCAGGATGAAGCCTCGGCGGTCGGCTGATCGGTCAGGAGACTGTCTGCGCCTGCAGCTCCGTCAGACGCTTGACCGCCGTCGGCGGCAGCGGCAGATGCGGGTTGTTGATCGCGGTCTGGACCAACAGTTCGTCGCTTGCCTGTTCCAGTGTCGCGATCAGATGGGTGTAGAACGCATCCGGCTCCATTCCCGGCTGGATCGGCGGCAGGATTTTCACCTTGAAGCGGCCGGGGTGCTTGATCAGCTTGCGGCGGCCCCAGAACAGACCCCAATGGGCGACGATCGGCACAACCGGAACCTGCACGTCGCGATAGATGCGGGCAATACCATAGCGGTAATCTGGCGCATCACCCGGCGCGCGGCGCGTGCCTTCCGGATAGATGATCAACTGCCGGCCGGAATCCATTTCCTGCCGCGTCCGCTTCATCATCTCGACCATGACCTTGCCGCGCGCGCCGCGATTGACCGGGATCATCCGCTGCTTGGCGACATACCAGCCGAACAGCGGGATCCACAGCAGTTCGCGCTTGAGGATATAGACCGGATCGCGCTGGTAGGGCAGGAGGGCAAACGTGTCCCAGGCCGACTGGTGCTTTGGTGCAAAGATGCAGCCGCCTTCGGGAATGTTTTCCATCCCTTCAATTTCGAACGTCGCGCCGACGATCTTCTCCATCAGCCAGTTGTTGGAAGCCGCCCAGGCTTTCGGAATGCGATAGGCGACCCTTCGCGGCAGCAGGAAATAGATCGGCGAGAGCACGATCATGCGGACGATGGTGTTGGTATAGAAGGCCGTGTTGAACAGGACCGAACGCAAGAGCAGCATGAACGCATTTCCGGATAAGGGACTAGGCGCTGCCTACACGATATCGAGAGACGAGGAAAGCTGGCTTGTCCGGGTCGCGCATCGGTTGCCTTGTGTCGGCGGCGTGGGGTGCAGGAAAGATCACTGACCTTTGGAGGGCGTATTGTCGGCGTCGGTCCGCAATCCGCTGCCCTGGCTCATGCCCGCCCAGTCGCGCATCATCGCGGCGGCCATCTTGCCGTATTCCCCCAGCATGATGCGCAGCGCGTCGGGGTCGGTGAACCACGCCTTGCGGGCAAGGTCGGCATTGATGACCGGATAGGGAATGAAAGTCGTCTGCGCATCGCGCTGGCGCAGTTCGTGCAGGCTGCGGGGCATGTGGTAATTGTTCGTGACGACCAGAACCGAGCGGTAGGCATGGTCATGGATCCAGCGGATGATTTCGTTGGCGTTGCCGATCGTGTCGATCGCGTCATAACCGATATCGACGCAGCAGGCGAACAGATCGGCCGAAACCTGCGTTGTCTTGCGGATCTGGCTGGGTGTGGCCGAAGGATGCGCGCCTGAAATCAGCAAGCGCCTTCCTGCGCCATCTCGCAACAGGCCGACGGCCTGGTCGATGCGCTGATAGCCACCCGTCAGAACGACGATCGCATCCGCCCGGGCGCTGTCCGGCGCCTTCAGCGACGTGACCTCGTTGGCAAACCAGAGGAAACCGCCGCAGAACACCGCAATCAGGGCGAGGCCGGCAAAGATCACCCGGCGCGCGAAGCGGCGGAGCGGACTGCGGCGTGACAACCAGCCGCTGCGTTTCCGGCGTTCCGGCTGGCGCTGCGGGTCCTGATCAGTGCTGGTCTTAACCGATGTCATGCTCAGTCCTTAGCCCGAGATCTGCGGCAAGAACAGGGCCATATTTCGGAGCGGATCGCTCATGGACGGTCAGGACGAGGGCAACCCGTCCGAGCGCGCCGGATCGGACCGGATCAGGTCGATCTCGTCGATCGTGCGCATCACCGTGAAACGGGCCGTGAGCGTCGTCAAAAGCGCAATCACCGCAATCGTGGCGACAATGCCGACATATCCGCCGAGCCCGATCGTGAACGTACCGAACAGAACCGTTGCCTGGTCGCTTTGCGGCGTGGCCAGCGAGCGGCTTTGCCAGAAGCCGGCAACCGCGAACAGAATGGCGGCCAGCACGCCGCCGGCGGCCGAACCTTTGAGGCTGATCATCAGGAAGTGTTTCTGGAATTCCCGAGCGACAAAGCCGCTTTCGGCGCCGACGAAATGCAGCACCTCGACGATATGGCGATTGCCAGACAAGGCGCCGCGCGTGGCAAACACGACGGTGAGGATCATTGCGGTGAACACGAGAACGAGAATGCCGGCGCCGATCATGACGGTGGTGCGGGCCATCGAGACCAGACGGTCGACCCAAGTGCGGTGGTCATCGAGAAAGGCCTGCGGAATTTCGGCATGCAGGCGGTCGCGCATGGCCTGGAAATCCGGTGGGTTGCTTTCATCGATGGTGATGATGACAAGGCGCGGGACCGGCAGTTCCTTGAGATCGAGGCCGCTGCCGAGCCAGGGCTCGAGCAGGCGCGCGGTGGCGCCGTCATCCATGATCGTGCCATTCGTCGTGCCGACGAAGCCGAGCGCGATGTCGCGGGCCTTTTCGAGCGTCGCATTCATGTCGAGCCCGTCATCGGGCTTGATCTGGATGGTGATCTCCCGCGAGATCTGGCTTTCCCAGCTGGAGGCTGTGGCGCGAACCATGCTGACGCCGCCGAGCGTGAGGCAGGCGAGAAAGGACATGATGGCGATCACCACCATCAGCGCATTGCCCTGGATGTTCGATGGCGGCAGGATCGGACCTGTCGGGCGGACATGCATTCCGGTGCGGCGCGGCTGCTGTTCCGGCAGGTCATCGGTGGCAGGAATGGATCGCTTCAGATCCGTCTTCGGCAGGCGCGACCGCCTGATGCGCTCGAACTCATTCATAGATATCGAGCCGCCCTTCGGTAAGGATCATCCGGCGCGCATCCACCTGGTCCATCAGCGCCAGGTCGTGGGTGGCGATGACGACGGCGGTGCCGAGCCGGTTGAGTTCGAGGAACAGGTTGAGCAGGCGGCGCGCCATCGGCGGATCGACATTGCCGGTCGGCTCGTCAGCCAGAAGGATCTCCGGCTGATCCATCAGCGCGCGAGCGATTGCGGCGCGCTGCTTTTCACCTCCGGACAAGACTGCCGGCAGGACGTTGATACGCTCGCCAAGGCCCACCCATTTCAACAGCTCGATCACGTCGTTGCGATAGGAGGTCTCCTCCTTGCCACGCACGCGCAAGGGCAGCGCCACGTTCTCATAGGTGGTCAGGTGGTCGAGAAGGCGAAAGTCCTGATAGACGATGCCAACACGCCGGCGCAGCATCGGCATTTCGCTGCGGGGGATCTGCGACAGGTCGCGGTCGAACATGCGGATCAGACCGCGGGTCGGCTGCAGCGACAGAAAAAGCAGGCGCAAAAGCGTGGTCTTGCCGGCGCCTGACGGGCCGGTCAGGAACTGGAACGAGCCGCTCGGGATGTCGAACGTCATGTCCCGAAGAATTTCCGGACCCATCCCGTACCGCAAACCGACATTTTCGAAATGGATCAAGCGATCGTCCAGTCCTTGAGCTTGTGTCTTGCGCGTGCGTAAACCTCGAAGGTTTACGGAGCATGAATCGTCCGAGGAAAGCAGCGGCCTGCTGCGCCGTCTTTGCGAAGCATTAACCATTTAAATTTACGTCTGGGCGGGATTCGTTTCAATGCCCCGCCTTCGGCCCTTCACCGGACCCCGGGGATAACGAGGCTGGAGGAGGCCGGTAACGCCATGAGCGCATTCCGTTCACGCCACGATGGTCGTTCACACCAACGGAACACGACCGCTGACTACGACATCCTGCCGCCCGCGCCAAGCCGTCGTTCGCAGGCGCAGGACCGACCGGGTTTTGGCGGCGCGGCATGGGGCCGGCACGCAGCGGGCCGGCCGACACAGGCGGAGGCTGTCGACGCACATTTCGTGACGGTTCGCGATACCCGTTCGCGCCATCCTGCCGAGACCGCTCCCCGCAACGACAACCGCCGCGCCCCGCGCCGTCCGGCGGTTAACCGTCCCGCGCCACACACCGGTCTGCTGGCGCGGACGCTGGATCGATGCGAGCAGGCGCTGATGCGGCTATCGGCGGATTTCTTCTCGGCGATTGTCGCGCTCGTCTTCGTTTTGGTGTTTGGCGCGTCCGGTGGTTTCTCGCTGATCGCCGGGGGCCCGGCAGATGCGGCATCGGTCAGTGCTCTCGGCCTTACCCATGTGAACCTGACCCCGCAGGATGCCAATGGCATGCCGGTGATGCTGATTACCGGCATGATCGAAAACAGCGAGGCCGACGTCCGTTCGCTGTCGCCGATCCGCGCGGAACTCCTGCTCGACGGGCGGGTGGTGGCGCAGACGATGATCGCACCGCCGGCCGCCACGATCGGGCCGAAACAGAGCCGCGGGTTCTCCGCAAAGATGGCCTATGCCGGTGGAAAAAAGCCGGAGTTGCGCCTCTCCATGATCGACAATGGTGCCTCAGGCTCCTGATTGTGCTATCGGCCCGGTTTCACACCAGAGGCACCAGGCCCAAGGAGATGCATATGCCCGTGGTCCGCGGAAAGAATATCGAGCCGCTCTACACTGCCGAGCAGATTGCCGAGCGCAACCATGCGATCGCCGCCCAGATCGCCAGCGGTCCGACCAAGGACCTGTTGGTCATCGCCATTCTCAAAGGCTCCTTCATCTTCGCCGCCGATCTTCTGCGCGCCATGCACGACGTGGACCTCGCCCCGGAAGTCGAGTTCATCACGCTTTCGAGCTATGGCACCGGCACGGTTTCGCAGGGTGTCCGCATCGTCAAGGATATTGACAGCGACGTGCACGATCGCGACGTGCTGCTGATCGACGATATTCTCGAATCCGGCCGCACGCTGAAATTCGCCAAGGAACTGCTTTACGAGCGTGGCGCCCGCAACGTCACCATCGCGGTGCTGCTCGACAAACGCGTCAAGCGCAAGGAAGAGCTCGAGGCCGATTATGTCGGGTTCGAATGCCCGGATTATTTCGTCGTCGGTTACGGCATGGATGTCGCCTATGCCTTCCGAGAACTGCCCTTCGTCGGCGTCGTGACCGGCGATGCCGGGGCAGATCCGGAAGCGTGACGGTGTCCTAAACCGATGCAGTGACACGGCCCGTTAACCACGTTGCTTATCCATAGGACCGGCGTTTACTCCTTGCAAAGGAAAGACCGGTCATCTGGGTGCCAAATCGAAGCACGGGAGACTGATCGCCATGGCAAAAATCCTGATCACCGAAGATGAGGATTCCCTGCGTCGTTTCGTGGCCCGCGCACTGCGGCTCGATGGTCATGAAACCTGCGAGGCTGCCGATGGCGCCGAAGGGCTGGCGCTGCTGGAAGAGGGACCGTTCGACCTTCTCCTTTCCGACATCCGCATGCCGATCATGGACGGAATCGAGCTTGCCCATCAGGCCTCGGCAAGATTTCCCGATCTGCGCATCCTGCTGATGACCGGTTATGCCGAACAGCGGGAACGCGCCGACGACCTGATGACCAAGGTGATCGATGTCGTCGACAAGCCATTCGCGCTGCCGGATATCCGCAAGGCCGTAGCGCAGGCGCTGTCCGTGCAGCGCGAGACACGGGCGGCCTGAATTTTCAGGATTTCAGAATGGGAAAGGCCCGGAAGCGATAAACTTCCGGGCCTTTTGCTGTTCGATGACCACTTGCGAATCAGCGCATTTCCAGCAGACGCTCGAGATAACGCCGCTCGGCTTCACCGGACAGCGCACCGCCCAGCTTCTCGCGGATGGCATCGAGGATTTCGCGGGCGCGTTGCACGTCGATTTCGTCCGGCACCTTGACCTGATCGCCGAATTCGGGGCCGGAGCTGGAGCGCAGACGGCCGAGCGGGTCACGGCCGTTCTGGCCGCCCTGATTGGCCATGCCTTCGCCTTCGCCCTGACCCTGCTGCTGGCCCTGACCCTGCATGGCCTGCATCATCTGCTGCATCATGCTCTGGGCGCCCTGACGCAGAGCATTGAGCGCATTGCCCTGACCTTCGACGGCCTGTTCGCCCTGGCCTTGGCCCAGCGCCTGACCGGCATTGCCCATCTCGCGTTCGGCCTGACCAAAACCGGGGCCGGGGTCCATGCCGAGTTCCTTCAGGCCCTTCTGCAACTCGCCAAGCTGCTTGCCAAGACCTTCCTGCTGGGCGCGCAGGTTTTTCAGCGCCTCGCGCAACTGTTCGGCGGTCATCTGGTCCGTCGATGGCTGGCCCTGTTGACCTTGCTGACCCTGGCCCTGTTGGCCTTGCTGGCCCTGTTGACCTTGTTGACCGGGCTGCTGGTTCTGGCCTTGCTGCTGGTCTTGTCCCTGCTGGTTCTGACCCTGTTCATACGGGCTTTCGCCCTCTTGTTCCGGGTCGCCGCGTTGCAGGCGGTCGCGCAGGGCCTGATCGAGCTTGAACGTCTCGTCCATCAGCCGCTGCTGCTGCTGCATGATCTCGCCAAGCTTGTCGATCTGCTGGCGCATCTGGCTATTCTGCTGCTGGCCCTGTTGACCCTGCTGGCCGCGCTGGGGGCGGCCGGCCTGCAGGTTGTTCATCATCCGCTGCAATTGCTTCAGCATCTGCTGGGCGGCATCGCGATTGCCGGAACGGGCCAGATTTTCGATCTGGTCCATCATGTTCTGCAGGTCGCGCTGGCGGATCATGTTTTGCGCCTGCATGTTCTGCTGGCCCTGCGGCGCGTTCTGCATGCGCTGCGCAAGTTCGTTCATGAACTGCTGCATGGCTTCGCGCAGTTCCTGCGTCAGCTTGGCGATTTCTTCGTCGCTCGCGCCTTTTTCGATGGCGTCGGACAGGTTCTGCTGCGCATCGCGCAGACGTTTTTCCGCAGCTGACAGGTCGCCGTCCTCGATCCCGAGAGCGATTTCCCAGAGATATTCGGCGGTCTCTTTAAGCTGTTCCTCGCCGCGCGCCAGTTTCATGCGGCCATGGGCGGACTGGATCAGCAGAAAGTGGCTGAGGTTCGGAATGGTCTCGTCGGGGCGGATGGTCAGTGCCTCGTTGAGCGCGATGGCTTTCGGTATCTGGCGTGTATCGAGCGCAAACACCTGACGTTCTTCCGCGACGGCAGCCGCCAGCGGTTCGGTGAAATTGCGCGAGGGCAGCACCATTTCCAGCGATGGACTGCGGCCTTCCTGGCCGGCGCCATCGGTGGCGACCAGCGTGATGCGTACGCGTTTGCCGGCGAGCGGATGTTCGGTGAGGTTGCGGCTGGACAGTCCCTTGGCCTCGCGATTGTTCTGGCGCGGGATGTCGAGCTTGTAGTCGGGCAGCGGGTAAAGCGGAGTGGCCTTGTCTTCGACCTTGTCTACCGGCTCGATCAGCGCCTGTGCCTTGGTGATCCCGTAATCGTCCTTGGCGCGAAAACCGATTTCCAGTGCGCCATTGACGGCGCGGCGCGGTTGGTTCTCGAAGGCGATTTCCGGTGCCTTGTCGGGGATGACGTCGAACATCCATTGCTGGCCGTTGACGCTGAGGTCACCGCTTGTCCCGACCTTCATGGCGTAGGTGCGTGGGGCCAACGGCCTGTTGCCGTCATCGGTGGCGGTGGCTGGTTCTGCGGATGACGGCGCGCTGCCGGGCGCGGCAGGATTCTGCGGTTTCTGTTCATTGGCAGCCAGAATGCGGGCCTCGCCCCCCTCAAGTGGGGAAAAGCGAACAGTCTCCTCGCCTTCGCCACCGGTCACGCGCACGGTCAGTTCCGAATTTTCCGGGATCTGGACGGTCTGCGTCGCTGTTGCCTGGCGGCCGGTGAGGAAAACCGGGGCCTTGCCGGTGTAGCCGGGTGGCGTCAGCCAGGCGTCGACGCGCAGGTCAGGATTGATGCGAGCGGCGGGTGCCGACGGTATCAATGCGTCTGATGGTGAGCCGCCGCCGTTCGAAAAGGAATAGCCGAAGGCTGCCACAAGGATCAGCGCGGGAAGGGCGCGCAGGCCGTAACGGTCGTGGTTGGCGATGCCGGGACGGGGCAGGCCGGCATCGAGGGCAGCGATACGCTCGGCCATGCGCGTCTGGTGCTCGCGCCAGAGGGCGCGGGAGAAAGGTGTTTCGAAGGCCGGTTCGTCATCCTGCACGGCCACCGGCTGGTGGGGCAGGTTGTTGCGGTCTTCGAGCAGCCGGTCGGCATCAGCGGCGTTTGGAAACCGCAGGCGCGCCAAGGGCAGCAGCGAGGCGAGAAAGGCGAAGGTGAAGGCAAAATTCAGCGTCCAGCGCAGCCAGTCCGGCGAGAGACGCAGCAGGCCGAACCACGAGACGGACAGGAACAGCGCCACCACGCACAGGGGCGCGATGGCCAGAGGCAGCAGGCGTTCGAGGAAGAGCACGAGACGCGCGACGCCGCGTTTCAGGGAAATACGCCGCGCCAGTTCCGGCTTCAGCGCGAAAGCACCCTTTGCCGTGCCGGAGCGGTTATTCTTGCCGGTGGTGTCGCCCGTATTATCGCCCGTATTATCGATTGTCATGCGGTCCGTCTCCGTCGTGGCGGCGCAAATCGGCGGCGCGGCGCGTCTTTGAGCGCTACCCTTCACGGCGCAAGGATAGCGATCTTTGTGGCGAAGACGAGGGGGCAGGGGCCGAAGCCCCCGCATTTTGCCGGATATCGCTCAATCGTGAACGTGCCGCATAGCGGGCATCACGCCAGCCAGGCAGGGATGGAATCGAGTGCGATCAGCTCCTCATAGGTGCCGCGCGGACGGATGACGTGGAAAGTATCGCCCTTGACCAGCACTTCGGGCACCAGAAGGCGGGTATTGTAGGTGCCGGCCTGCACGGCGCCATAGGCACCGGCGGAGGAGACGGCAAACAGGTCGCCGGGCTTGGGCGCCGCCATGTCGCGATCGAGCGCCAGATAGTCGCCGGTCTCGCAGACTGGGCCAACGACGTCGGCCTTGATGTGGACGGCATCCTTTTGCGGCAGAATGACCGGGCGCAGGCCGTGATAGGCTTCGTAGAGCGTCGGGCGGATCAAATCGTTCATGGCGCCGTCGACGATGACAAAGGTTTTTTCGCCGGCATCCTTCACGTAAAGCACTTCCGTCACCAGAATGCCGGCATTGCCGACGATCAGGCGACCGGGTTCGGTGACGATACGGCAGTTAAGGCTTTTCAGGCCTTCGGTGACGATTTCCGCATAGGCCGTCGGTTCCGGCGGCGGGTTGTTATCGTCGTGATAGGGGATACCAAGGCCACCGCCGACATCGACATGGGTGATGGTGTGGCCATCGCCGCGCAGGGTTTCCACCAGCTCGCGCATCAGCCTGAAGGCATCGGCAAAGGGCTGCAGCTCGGTGATCTGGCTGCCGATATGCATGTCGATGCCGGCGACCTCGATCCCGGGCAGGGTTGCGGCATGCGCGTAGACCTCGCGGGCGCGTTTGAAGGAAATGCCGAACTTGTTTTCCTTCTTGCCCGTCGAGATTTTCGCATGCGTGCGGGCGTCGACATCCGGGTTGATGCGGAAGGAAACGTGCGCCTTTTTGCCAGCCTTGACGGCGCGCAGGTTCAGCACTTCCAGTTCCGGCTCGGACTCGATGTTGAAACAGTAGATGCCGGCGTCGAGCGCGAAATCCATTTCCGCATCCGTCTTGCCGACGCCGGAAAACACGATGCGTTCGGGAGGAATGCCGGCGGCGAGCGCCCGGCGCAGTTCGCCGCCCGAGACCACGTCGGCACCGGCGCCGAGACGGGCAAGCGTCTTCAGCACGGCCTGGTTGGAATTCGCCTTCATGGCATAGCAGACCATGGCGTCGAGACCGTCGAACGCTTGCGAAAAAACCTTGTAGTGCCGTTCCAGCGTCGCCGTCGAATAGATGTAGAACGGCGTCCCGACGGCCCTGGCGATCTCGGGTACGGGAACGTTTTCGGCGTGAAGCACGCCGTCGATATACTGAAAATGGTTCACGGATCGGCCCGGATCAGAGAAGCGAATCGAGAATGAAAGGCTTTTCGGGCGTCTTTTCCTTCGGCGCCTTGCTGTCCTTGCGAATGTTCTGCTGCTCGATCGGCGTGCTCGGTTTGTCGAGATTGCCCTTGCGGCCACAGCCAGTAAGCACAAGGCCGGCAACGGCTGCTATAACCGCGACCCGGCCCGCATGATGCCCCAAATTCAGCAGCGATTTCGACATTCCCGTTCCCTTACATCAGCGTGGCGGACGACGATGTCATAACCAGTTTCATCGTCCTTGTGCAGTCATATTCGCGAAGCCGGGCGGCTGGCCCTCGGCTTCATGGCTCTCAGTTGCGTTCGCGCCACCAGGCGATCTGTTTTCTGACCTCCGCCGGCGCGGTGCCGCCGAAACTGGTGCGGCTGGCGACGGAAGCGTCGACGGACAGAACGTCGAAGACGTTTTGCGTGATCGCCGGGTTGATGTCCTGCAATTCGGCAAGCGGCAGTTCCGACAGGTCGCAGCCTTTCGATTCCGCCAATGCGACGGCGCGGCCGGTGACATGGTGGGCTTCGCGGAAGGGCAGGCCCACTTCGCGCACCAGCCAGTCGGCAAGATCGGTCGCGGTCGAATAACCGGCGCCCGCGGCTGCCCGCATCTTGTCGGCGCGGATGGTCATGTCGCGCATCATGCCGGTCATGGCGGCGATCGCCAGTTCCAGGTTTTCGGCGGCGTCAAACACCTGTTCCTTGTCTTCCTGCATGTCCTTGGAATAGGCGAGCGGCAGGCCCTTCATGACGGTCAGCAGCGCCACCAGCGAACCGTTGATGCGGCCGGTCTTGGCGCGCACCAGTTCGGCGGCATCGGGGTTCTTCTTCTGCGGCATGATCGACGAGCCGGTGGAAAAGGCATCCGACAGGCGCACGAAGCCGAATTGCGGCGTCGACCAGATGACGATCTCTTCGGCCAGACGCGACAGGTGCATGGCGCAGATGGCCGCGACCGACAGGAATTCCAGCGCGAAATCGCGGTCGGAGACGGTGTCGATCGAGTTGCGGGTCGGTTCGCGGAAACCAAGTGCGGCGGCCGTCATGTGGCGGTCGATCGGGTAGGGGGTCCCAGCAAGGGCTGCGGCACCGATCGGGCTTTCGTCGAGGTGGTCGATGGCGTGGCGCACTCGGGCGCGGTCACGGCCGAACATTTCGACATAGGCCATGCAGTGGTGGCCGAACGTGACCGGCTGCGCGGTCTGCAGGTGGGTGAAGCCGGGCATGACGGTATCGGCGTGTTCTTCAGCGCGATCGAGGAAGGCGGCGATCAGGTCGCTCAGCATCTTTTCCGTCTTGGAGAGCTCTTCCTTCACCCAGAGACGGAAATCGAGCGCCACTTGGTCGTTGCGCGAGCGGGCGGTGTGGAGGCGGCCGGCGGCGGGACCGATCAGGTCGGCCAGCTTCGCCTCAATATTCATGTGAATGTCCTCGAGCTTTCGCGAGAACTGGAACGAGCCTTGCTCGATCTCTGACATGATCGTGTTCAGCCCGGCGATGATCTTGTCTTTATCTTCTTCCGAAATGATGCCTTTTTCGGCGAGCATGGTCGCATGCGCGATCGAGCCGTGAATATCCTGGGCATAGAGCTTCTTGTCGAAACCGATGGAGGCATTTATTTCCTCCATGATGGCATCCGGCCCGGAAGCGAAACGCCCGCCCCACATCTGGTTGGAGGATATTGCGTCCTTCGTGCCGTCAGCCATGATGCCCGTCCTGGAGTAGTTATGACAGAGAAACGACCCTTGGGCCTTCCGTCTGCCAGATTGATTGCCATCGCCGCCACCGCTGGGATCCTGGCGGGAGCCGTGGCGGTATACGTGACGAACATGGGGTCTGGCAATGCCGGGGACGTGGCCGGTGGCGCCTGTGAAGGAGCCGTCAAGCGGGCGGCGACGGTCTCGGAACTTGCGAAAGGCGAAGTGGCGGCGATGAGCGGCGTGGATCGGCCGCGCTTGATCGGCAACCTTGTCTTCAAGGACGCGACAAAGGGTGACGGCGCGCCGGACCTGACCATGGCCGATTTCGCCGGCAAGACGGTTCTTCTCAATCTGTGGGCCACATGGTGCGTGCCCTGCCGTGAGGAAATGCCGGCGCTGAACACGCTGCAGCACGAGATGGGCAGCGCCGGTTTCGAGGTCGTGGCCATCAATATCGACACCGGCAGCGACCAGAAGCCGAGGACTTTTCTCACCGATACCGGCGTCGATGCGCTGGGTTTCTACCGCGACAGTTCGATGGGCGTGTTCAACGCGCTGAAGAAGGAGGGGCTTGCTTTCGGCTTGCCCGTCTCGCTGCTGCTCGATGACAAGGGCTGTTTGATCGGGTCGATGAATGGTCCGGCCGAATGGGCGAGTGAGGATGCGAAGACGTTGATCACGGGCGTGAAGGGGGGATGATTCTTGACTGCGACGTGCTGTCGCGTTCGGCGACTTTACGGCCAAAGTCTTTTTGTTATTCTTGTTCTGGTTGCATTGACGGAAGCAGATGCGCCCTGCCAGGCGTCTCGGAGAGGGTGGCCACTCCGACCTAGGCGAAGGCCTCGTCATCCAACCGGAGGGTGATCTATGTGGCCTATGCCATTTAGAATCACGTTTATCTTACGGAAAACCCGCACGAGCTGGCAGGCAAGCGTGCGGGTCGAATTCCGAAAATAAACCAGAGAGGCGGGCGCAAACTCGCCTCTCACTCGCAAATATACCCCTTGACGGCATTCTGTGCAAGACGGGGGGGCGCTGCGAACTACCGCGTCGGCACCGGCACTTCGCCGCGATAGTCGTAGAAACCGCGGCCGGACTTGCGGCCAAGCCATCCGGCTTCGACATATTTAACGAGGAGCGGGCAGGGACGATACTTGCTGTCGGCGAGACCATCATGCAGGACCTGCATGATCGACAGGCAGGTGTCGAGACCGATGAAATCTGCCAGCTGCAGAGGCCCCATCGGATGATTGGCGCCAAGCTTCATGGCCGTGTCGATCGCCTCGACAGAGCCGACGCCTTCATACAGCGTATAGATCGCCTCGTTTATCATCGGCAGGAGGATTCGGTTGACGATGAAAGCAGGGAAATCCTCGGCAACGGTGAAGGTCTTCTCAAGCGTTGAAACAAATTCCTTGGCAGCGTTGAAGGTGGCTTCTTCCGTCGCGATGCCGCGCACCAGTTCCACCAGCTTCATAACCGGCACAGGGTTCATGAAGTGGATGCCCATGAAACGTTCCGGCCGGTCGGTAGCGGCGGCAAGGCGGGTGATGGAGAGCGACGACGTGTTGGTGGCCAGAATGGCTTCCGGCCGCAGGACGGGACACACCGTCGCAAAGATCCTGCGCTTGATTGCTTCGTCTTCCGTTGCCGCCTCGATCACCAGATCCATCGAAGCAAGATCATTGACGTCGGTCGAGCCGCTGATCCGCGACAGGGCCGCCTTGCGGTCCTCTTCGGTCAGCTTGCCGGCGCCGACCTGGCGGGCGAGCGTGCCATTGATGGTGGCAAGTGCTGCCTCGATACGGTCGTGGGCCAGATCGTAGATCTGGATCCTGTAGCCGGCAATGGAGGAAACATGTGCAATGCCGCAGCCCATCTGGCCCGCGCCGATGATGCCGATGTTCCTGATGGCCGTGGACATGCTTGCTCCTGCGTCTTTGCCGGTGTTCGTTCTGGATGAAGAAGGCCGGTAAATGAAAAATGCCGAACTCCCGCGCATCGGCCCAACCAAAAACGAGACGTTTTAGTGTGGCCCGATGCGCGGAATTATAAGTCTTACAGCGTCCTTTGTGCGCCACAAGTGGCGCACGGCGCTGTAATCGGGTCCGGCAGATTGTTATTCATGCAGGCGGTGTTTTTCCAGCCCCTTTTGGCAGGTTCGGTTAAAGCGCCTTTTCCAGCTGCGGCAGGATTTCGAAGAGGTCGCCCACAAGGCCGTAATCGGCGACCTGGAAGATCGGTGCTTCCTCATCCTTGTTGATGGCGACGATGACCTTCGAATCCTTCATGCCGGCAAGATGCTGGATGGCACCGGAAATGCCGACGGCGATGTAGAGCTGCGGTGCGACGACCTTGCCAGTCTGGCCGACCTGCCAGTCGTTCGGTGCGTAGCCTGCATCGACGGCGGCGCGTGATGCGCCAACGGCGGCGCCAAGCTTGTCGGCCACCGGAAGGATGACTTCCTGAAATTTTTCCGAGGAACCGAGCGCACGGCCACCGGAAATGATGACCTTGGCCGAGGTCAGTTCCGGACGTTCGGAATTGGCCAGCGCGTCGGAGACAAAGGTCGACAGACCGGAATTGCCGGCAGCAGTCGCGTTCTCGACCGTTGCCGAGCCGCCCTCGGCCGTGGCCGCGAACGAGGCGGTGCGGACGGTGATGACCTTCTTGGCATCGCTTGACTGGACAGTCTGGATGGCGTTGCCGGCATAGATCGGACGCTTGAACGTATCGGCCGAGACGACCTCGATGATTTCCGAGATCTGCATGACATCAAGCAGCGCTGCGACGCGGGGCAGGACGTTCTTCATCGACACGGAAGCCGGTCCGAGGATGACGTCATAGGCGGGAGCCAGCGACACGATCAGGTCGGCCAGCGGCTCGGCGAGATTGTTGGCGTAAGCGGCATCGTCGACCAGCAGAACCTTTGCGACGCCCGAAAGCTTTGCAGCGGCATCAGCGGCAGCCTTGGCACCGGAACCGGCGACCAGCACGTGAACGTCGCTGCCGATTTGGACCGCGGCGGTCAGGGCCTTGGCGGTCTGGTCGGACAGGCTGGCATTGTCGTGTTCGGCGAGAAGAAGAATGGTCATGATATACTCCTGTCCTTACCGTTAGATCACGCCGGCGGTCTTGAGACTGGAGACCAGCTCCTCGACCGACGTGACCTTGATGCCGGCCTTGCGGCCACCCGGTTCTTCTGTCTTCAGAACCTTCAGCCGTGGTGCGATATCGACGCCGAAATCACCGGGTGCCTTCTTGTCGAGCGGCTTCTTCTTGGCCTTCATGATATTGGGCAGCGAAGCATAGCGCGGCTCGTTGAGGCGCAGGTCCGTGGTGACGATGGCCGGAAGCTTGACGTCGATGGTCTGCAGGCCGCCATCGACTTCGCGGGTCACGGTCGCACTGTCGGCAGAAAGTTCGATTTTCGAAGCGAAAGTAGCCTGACCCCAGTTGAGAAGGGCCGCCAGCATCTGGCCGGTCTGGTTCGAATCGTCGTCGATCGCCTGCTTGCCGACGATCACGAGACCCGGCTGTTCGGCCTCGACCACGCCCTTCAGAAGTTTGGCGACGGCGAGCGGTTCGACGGCTTCGTCGGTCTCGATAAGGATGCCGCGATCGGCGCCCATGGCAAGCGCCGTGCGAATGGTTTCCTCGGCCTTTGCCGGGCCGATCGAGACGATGACGATTTCCTCCGCCTTGCCGGCTTCCTTCAGCCGCAGCGCTTCCTCGACGGAAATCTCGTCGAACGGGTTCATCGACATCTTCACGTTGGTCAGTTCGACACCCGTATTGTCCGGTTTCACCCGGATTTTCACGTTGTAATCGACCACACGCTTTACCGGCACAAGGATCTTCATGGCTTCCTTCCTCTGGACATCACGCCGCCGCAAGATGCGACGTCTCCCACGCGTTCAGTTGTCAATTGGCGACATGGGTAAGCATTTTTCGAGCCGAACACAATGTGGTTGTCCCATGATCGGCAGTGTCGTTTTGTCATAACGCCATTCCCGCCACCGGCTGCGTTCCCGCCTTTAGCGGTTCTGCCCCGGCACCCACAAAATATCAGCCCGACCGCCGTCGTTGGCATGGCGCGCAGCCACGAACAGGAAATCGGAAAGGCGGTTGACATATTTGAGCGCCGGCTCGCTGACCACTTCACCGGCTTGCTGCGTCAGTGCCACCATGATGCGTTCGGCGCGCCGCGCTGTCGCACGCGCGACGTGCAGCCCGGCGGCCGCCGCGCTGCCGCCGGGCAGGACGAAGGATGTCAGCGGATCAAGGCTTTCGTTGAGCTGGTCGATTTCCGATTCCAGACGGTCCACCTGCGACTGGACGATGCGCAGCGGTTCGTATTTCGGGGCCGCGCCTGTATCTGGCGTGGCAAGGTCGGCGCCGAGATCGAAAAGGTCGTTCTGGATGCGAAACAGCATCGGATCGAGCGTGGCCATGCCGCCGGTATGCAGTCGGGCAAGGCCAAGCAGCGAATTGGTTTCGTCAACCGTGCCATAGGCTTCGACCCGCAGGTCGTGCTTGAGGCGGCGCGGGCCGTCCACCAGTCCGGTCGTCCCGTTATCGCCCGTGCGGGTATAGATCTTGTTGAGCTTGACCATTAGCGGCCGCCTCCCGAGAGCCAAAGAGTGAGCATGATCAGACCGATGGCGACCGCCTGCAACAGCACGCGCAACTGCATCAGCTTGTTGGACCGGTTTGCATCCTGCCCCTTGACCATGTTGAACAGACCGCGGATCAGCACGAGCGCGACCAGGCCCATGACGATCACCGCAAGGACGGTGGTGAAACTGGACATGGTGGCTTCCTCCCCGATGATATTACTGGTCTTGCTGCGCCCGTCGATCCGGTTTGTCAGTCGAACCGGCGCATCAACCGGTAGAAGAGATCAGCCGGCAACAGCCATTTCAAGACCATGCCCTGCTGTGCCGGTCTGGTGACGAGATAATGTGGTCTCGGCCTCTTCGCGGTCAAGGCATGCATCAACACCTTGTGGACCGCGTCGGGACCGAGCTTGTGGCGGTTGGCCGGTCCGGACCCGTCCAGCCGTGCAAGCTGTCTTTTGTAGTCCGACGCGTGGGCGGAGCGTTCCACATCGATGTGCCTGCGAACCGCCTCGAGCGCATTCGCTGTGAAGCGCGAGGCGATCGGGCCCGGCTCGATCAGGCTGACATGGATGCCGGACCCTTCGAGTTCCATGCGCATCGTGACGGTCAAGCCTTCGAGCGCGTGTTTGGAGGCGTTGTAGGCGCCGCGATAGCGGTAGGGGATGAGGCCGAGAATGGAGGAGCAGTTGACGATACGGCCATGGCCCTGGGCGCGCATGAGCGGGATCACCCGGCGCGTCAGTTCGTGCCAGCCGAACAGGTTGGTCTCGAATTGCAGGCGCAAGACATCGGTGGCAAGGTCCTCCACGGCGCCCGGCTGGCCATAGGCACCGTTGTTGAACAGCGCGTCGATGCGGCCGCCGGTTCGGGCGGTTACCGTGTCGACCAGTGCGGCGATCGTGTCTGTTCTAGTGTAATCCATCAGCAGGGCTTCGATGCCCTCGGCTTCAAGGGATGCGAGGTCCTCGGCCTTGCGAACGGTGGCGAACACCCGCCAGCCTTCGGCTTTCAGCGCCCTGGCGCAATGGGCCCCGATGCCGGATGAACAGCCGGTAACAATAATGCTGCGCTGCTTGCTCATCGGAAAAACCTTCCTGCTTGTGACGGACATGGCGTCCTGTACAAAGGCAGGGCGTTTCCCATATTTCAGGATCGAAGACAACGGAGCGGCGGGTTGCAGGACCTGTCCGGGAAGAATGCGCAAAACCGCTTGGTACAGCCTCGCCTTTACGGTCCTGTCGGATGCCTATAATCATTTCCACGAGGATGACGGCTGGGCGATGGCGAGCCACGTGGCGCTCTCGGGTCTGCTGGCGCTGTTCCCATTCCTGATTTTCGGTACGGCGCTGGCCGGTTTTCTCGGCGCCAGCACGTTTTCCTCGACCTCGGTGCATCTTCTGTTTGATGCCTGGCCGGCGGATATAGCCGATCCGCTGCAGGCCGAAATCCGCCGTGTGCTGGATATTCCGCGGGGCGGGCTGCTGACGGTTTCGGTTCTTGCCGCTGCCTATTTCGCGTCCAACGGCGTCGAGGCGCTTCGCATCTCGCTCAACCGCGCCTACCGGGTTACTGAGACCCGGGCCTGGTACGTGACCCGTCTTGCCAGTCTCGGCTACGTGATCGTCGTTGTCGTCGTTTTTGCCGCCATCAGCATTCTGCTCGTCGCCATTCCGATTGCGTTGCGCTTTGCGGGGACAAGATTTCCCTGGCTGCAGGACTGGCTCGCAAGCCTGATGAGCTACGGCCTCTATGGCACGATCGTGCTCGTGGTCATCGGTCTTATCGCGGCGCATAAATGGCTGCCGGCCGGCAGCCGCCGTCTCGTTGATATCCTGCCGGGCGCATTCCTTACCATTCTCTTCTGGGCGGGCGGGGCCCTAGCCTTTGCGTCCTACATCTCCACCTTTGCAAATTACGCCGCCACTTATGCCGGGCTTGCCTCGGTGATGATCGTGCTGGTTTTTCTCTATATGGTCGGGGTGATCTTCATGCTGGGGGCGGAAGTGAACGCAGCGCTGATGAAATACCGGGTGTTTTCCGTGGTAACTCACCGTCTGCGTACCGGACAGATGCCGGGTGACGAAAGGACGGGAGCCGGTGGCGGCGACCCGATCGACGCCCAGCCCTTATCCCAGGCCGACAAGTCGACGGATATCGGCCGCTGAAAGGCCCTGTTGCCGCAATTGCGCAAGTCCGGTCGCGCCGCTGCTCTTCGACAGCTTTCGGCCTTCGGGATCGAGCAGCAGGCGGTGATGGTGATAGAGCGGTTGCGGCAGGCCCAGCAGAACTTGCAGCAGCCGGTGCACGGATGTGGCGTGGAACAGATCAAGGCCCCGCACCACATGGGTGACACCCTGGGCCGCATCATCCACCACCACCGACAGGTGATAGCTCGACGGCGCGTCCGATCGCGACAGGATGACATCGCCCCATGCGGCGGGATCGGCCGCGACCGTGGCGCGTTCGCCATCGCCGCTGTCTTGCCAGTCGAGGGGCATATCTGTTCTTGCCAATGCTTCTGCCATGTCGAGCCGCCACGCGTAACGTCGGCCTTCCTGCCGCATCAGCGCCTGACGCTCGCCGGCCGATCTGCGGCGGCAGATGTCGGGATAGAGCGGCGAGCCGTCGGGATCGCGGGGCCAGGCATTGCCGGCCTTTACATGCGCGGTGACCATGGCTTTCACCTCACCCCTCGTGAGGAAGGCCGGATAGATCAGCCCCATCGCGTCGAGCCGGCCCAGCGCTTCGGCATAGGCTTCGAAATGCTCCGACTGTCTGCGGACAGGCTGTTCCCATGTCAGACCCAGCCAGGCAAGATCGTCACCAATGGCCTCTTCGTAGGCGCGGGAGCAGCGGGCAAGATCGATATCCTCTATGCGCAGCAGAAGGCGCCCACCCGCCGCCTGCGCCATGTCGTGATTGAGGATGGCCGATAGCGCATGGCCGAGATGCAGAAGGCCATTCGGGCTCGGGGCAAAGCGGAAGACAGGTTTCTGGTAAAGATTGACGGGCATGCGCGATTTGCTTGTTTTTACGCTATCGGGTCAAGTCCCGGCACCAATGGCTGCCGAAACGTGAAGAGAGCCGATGACAACGATCCGCGACATGACCGATATCGAAAAAGGGCTGACGCATCTGGTCGCGCACGACCCGCGTCTTGAAGCGATCGTTGCGGTGTCCGGCACCATACCGCTGCGTTTGAGCGAGCCGGGTTTTGCCAGCCTCGCCGCCATCATCGTGTCGCAGATGGTCTCGAAAGCAAGCGCTGCGGCGATCTGGAGCCGCATTGCGGCGCATGGGCCGATCACGCCCGCGACCTATCTCGCGATCGCGCCGGAGATTGCCGCCACGTTCGGCCTGTCGCGCGCCAAGGCGCAGACGCTTTCCGGTCTGGCCCAGGCCATCGTCGAGGACCGTGTCGATCTCGGTGCGCTGCTTGATATGCCACCGGACGAGGCGATGGCCGCAATGACGGCGCTTCCCGGCATCGGACCTTGGACGGCGGAAGTCTACCTGATGCTCTGCGGCGGCCATCGGGACGTGTTTCCGAGCGGTGACGTTGCCCTTCAGGCCGCCGTCGCGCATGCATTTGCGCTGGAGCGACGCCCATCGGCCAGACAATTACGGCAGATGGCCACAATCTGGTCGCCCTGGCGGTCGGTCGCAGCCCGGCTGTTCTGGGCCTATTACGCCACGCATATGCGCCGCGATGCCCTGCCGACGCGCTGATTCGGTACAGGTCTGCAACATTGGCTGTGACTGATTCGCCTATCGCGCAAACCCCTGCATTTCTTGGCTTCACATTCCTGTAACAACGGACCTAATATAGAGAGGATAGATGCCGAATCGGGTAGGAGCGTCACTTGACGATTGCAGTCTCCCCGCAGGCCTTGCCGGCGCTCGTCTTGAACGCCGACTATCGGCCGCTGAGTTACTATCCCTTGTCGCTATGGTCCTGGCAGGACGCGATCAAGGCGGTTTTCCTTGACCGCGTGAACATCATTGCCGAATACGACCACGCGGTGTCCTCCCCCAGTTTCTCGATGCGTCTGCCGAGCGTCGTCAGCCTGAAGACCTATGTGCAGCCGACCCGCAACCCGGCCTTCACGCGCTTCAACGTGTTCCTGCGCGACAAGTTCGAGTGCCAGTATTGCGGCGATCACAACGACCTGACCTTCGACCACGTCATTCCCCGCGCCCATGGGGGCGAGACGACATGGCAGAATGTCGTGGCGGCGTGCTCGCCCTGCAATCTGAAAAAGGGCAGCAAGCTGCCCAAACAGGCCGGCATGTTCCCGCACCAGAAGCCCTATGCGCCAAGCGTACAGGACCTGCACAACAATGGCCGGCTGTTTCCGCCGAACTATCTGCACGAAAGCTGGGTCGACTATCTCTACTGGGACAGCGAACTGCAGCCGTAAGATCGCGCCCAACAGGCCGTCGCTTCAACGCCAAGACCGTCGGCGCTTTTTTTGCCGGCGGTCTTTTGCATTCACGCTCGGCGCGGGGTGATGCGGTTCGTTCGGATCGGGGTCGTTTTCACGCCCGCTTGCGGACAGCGCCGGCAAAGGCAATCGCGGCCAGGGCAAGGCTTGCCAGCACATTCCAGCCGGCCATGGAAAGGCCAAGCACGCGAAGCGCTGCGGCATCGCAGGACGGACCGCGCACGGTGTTGAGGTCATCGAGAAGGCCGGCTGCGCTGGTGGTGACCGAACCGGCCGGATTGGTGCAGCTGGAGGGGCCTGCCCAGAAACCCCATTCGACGCCGGCGTGATAAACGGCAATGGCGCCGCCCACGAGCATCATCAGGCCGATCAGCGCCAGCAGTACACGGCCGGTCCATGACGGCAGCCTGAACGCGACGGTGCCGATGGCAAGAATGCCGGCAGGAATGCCGTAATAATAGGGGTCGCGCTGGATCAGGCATAGATGGCAGGGCATGTAGCCGCCGATATGCTGGAAGGCGAGCGCGCTTGAGATGACAGCTGTCATGCCGACGGTGACGGTCAGGGGAAAGACGATCTGCGGAATGCCGCGGGTGGAAGCGCTGGTTGCTGCATGCGCCATGACTGTCTCCTGATACCGTGCGCGCGCCAGCGATCCCTGCAGGGGCACTGGTCACCGCTGCTTTAATCCGCCCCGCCGCCACTGTAAATCGGCATGCCATCGCATGATGGCGGCTTGCATGGCACAGTTGCGTGATACCGGCGCAGGTCAGCGGACGAGGACGGCAGAAATTTTTCAGGTGTTGCCCCGTGACGCGGCAAGGGCGTCTTGCCGCCTTTGCGCACACATGCTAGAGGCCGATCACTCGCTTGCAATGCCCCGTTGGCGGAATTGGTAGACGCGCCTGACTCAAAATCAGGTTCCGAGAGGAGTGCTGGTTCGATTCCGGCACGGGGCACCACCACACTCGATAAAATCATCATCAGACAAATAGTGCGCTCCAGTGTTGCGCGGCGATCTGCCGTTGCCTCAACGAAAAGCGGCGGGGCTTTTTCAAAGCCCCCATCGCATTCGTTTGAGGTTCGATCAGATGATCCCGCCGCTGCCGCCTGCAACTGCCGGGCGCTCCGCCGCAACCTCGGCGCGATAACCGCTGGCGCGATAGGCGGCGATAGGGTCGATCGCGCCGCCCGCGCGGCGGCGGGCTTCGGCGAGGATCGGTTCCACGTCGGTTCGGTAGGCGCGCTTCAGCGTGTCGCTCGCCATCAGCGCGTCATTGCCTTCCTGGAAACCTTCTAGTGCCGTGCGGTCGACGATCAATGCCTGCGCATAGGCGCGGCGGATTTCGTTGGCGCTGGATATCAAGCTTTCGATCGGGTCGGTGACATTGTGCGACTGGTCGATCATGTGGGCCGGGTGAAAACCTTTTACACCGCGTGCTTCGGCATCCACCAGTTCGTTGAAGACGAGAAACAGGCGATAGGGTTCGATCGAGCCGGCATCGAGATCGTCGTCGCCGTATTTCGAATCGTTGAAATGGAAACCGCCGAGTTTCTTCGCCTGGATGAGGCGGGCAACGATCATCTCGATATTGGTATTCGGCGCATGGTGGCCGAGATCGACGAGGCAGAAGGCTTTTTCGCCGAGCGTCTGGGCGATCAGGAGGTTGCTGCCCCAGTCCTGCACGACGGTGGAATAAAAGGCCGGCTCGTACATCTTGTGTTCGGAAAACAGCCGCCAGTCATCCGGCAGGGCCTTGTAGATATCCGCCATAGAGGAAAGGTAACGTTCGAACTGCCGGGTGAAATTGCTCTGGCCCGGAAAATTCGAGCCGTCGCCGATCCAAACTGTCAGCGCCTTGGAGCCGATCGCATTGCCGATCTCAATACATTCGATGTTGTGTTCGACCGCCTGCGCGCGGGTGGCGGCGTCGGTGTGGCTGAGCGAGCCGTATTTGTAGGAATGTTTCTGGTCCGGTGCGTCGGAAAATGTGTTGGAGTTTACGGCGTCGAAGCCGAGACCCAGCTCCTCGCCCTTGGCGATGAGGTCCTTCGGGTCGGTCTTGTCCCAAGGAATGTGCAGCGAGACGGTCGGCGTGGCGCGGGTTAGCTGGTTGATGACGGCGCAGTCGTCGAGCTTGTCGAAAATGCCGCGCGGTTCGCCCTTGCCGGGGAACCTGGCAAAACGGGTGCCGCCGGTGCCGACACCCCAGGAGGGGACGCCCACGAAAAACTCCGAGACTTTCTGGGTGATGGCTTCGATATCGATGCCGCGACGGGACAGGTTGTCGCCGAGTGCTGCGTAATCGAATTTCAGGGCAGCGAGGCGCGCTTCATTGTCCTTGTCGACGGTGTCGGCGGCGATCTTGAGTGTGGTCATGTCAAAAAATCCTCCCGAAATGTTTTGAACTGCGGCTGCCCCTCATCCGGCTACCGCCACCTTCTCCCCGCAAGCGGGGAGAAGGGATATGCCGCGCCCTCTCCGTCTTCGTCCAGCGCATCGCGTGGCACGTCCCCTCTCCCCGCAGGCGGGGAGAGGGTTAGGGTGAGGGGCAGCACTATCTTACCGTGTAAAACTCTGGGCATTGCCGGCATCGACATTGATGATGTTGCCGGTCGATTTCGCGGAGAGGTCGGAGGCGAGGAAATAGATCGCCTCGGCAATGTCCTCAGGGAAGACGTTGAGTTTCAGCATCGAACGCTTGCGGTAATGTTCCTCGAGTTCGCTGACGTCGATCTTGGAAGATGTGGCCCGCTGTTCGCGCCACTCGCCGCTCCAGATTTTTGAGCCGCGCAGAACCGCATCGGGGTTGACCGTGTTGACGCGGATGCCGGCATCGGCCCCCTCCAGCGCCAGGCACCGGGCAAGGTGGATTTCGGCGGCCTTGGCCGTGCAATAGGCCGAAGCGTTGGGCGAGGAGGCAAGGCCGTTTTTCGAGGCGACGAACACGACATTGCCGCCCAGTTTCTGGCGGCGGAACAGGCGGAAGGCTTCGCGGGACACCAGGAAATAACCGGTGGCGAGAATGTCGATATTCTTGTTCCACATCGCCAATGTCGTGTCTTCCACCGGTGCCGAGGAGGCAATGCCGGCATTGGAAACAAGAATATCAATGCCGCCGAATTCGACGGTTGCCTCCGTAAAAGCTTTGGCGACGGCGCCTTCGGCGGTCACATCCAGCTGCAGGCTGCGCACTGCATCTGCGCCAAAACGTTTCGTAAAATCGGCATGGGCTTCGTCGAGTGCCGTCCGGTCGATATCGGCCAGAACCACGCAGGCACCTTCACCGATCAGGCGAGTGGCGGTGGCGCGGCCAATGCCGCCGGCGCCGCCGGTGACGAAGGCGACCTGTCCGGCAAGGCTTTTCGGTTGCGGCATGCGCTGCAGCTTTGCCTCTTCCAGCAGCCAATATTCGATATCGAAGGCTTCCTGTTCTGCCAAGCCCTGATATTCGGAGACCGTGGAAGCACCGCGCATCACATTGATGGCGTTCACATAGAACTCACCGGCGATGCGGGCCGTCGCCTTGTCCTTGGCAAAGGACAGCATGCCGACGCCCGGAACCAGGAAAATGACCGGGTTCGGATCGCGCATTTTTGGCGAGTTGTCGTGTCTGCAGGTCTCGTAATACCGAGTGTAATCGGCGCGGTAATCATCCAGCGCCTTGTCGAGGCCGGCGATCACGGCGTCCGCATCAGGCTTCGCCGGATCGAAATCGACGATCAGCGGACGGATCTTTGTGCGCAAAAAGTGGTCGGGGCAGGAGGTGCCCAAGGCTCCGAGTGGTGCGAGATTCTTCGAATTGACGAATTCGAGGACGGCATCCTGATCGTCGAAATGGCCGAGCTTGCGTTCCGCCTTGCCGATGCGGCCGCGGATTTCCGGCATCAGTTTTGCCGCGATGGCGCGGCGCTCTTCCGGCCCGAGGCTTTCGGTGACGGCGCCGCCAAAAATGGCCTTGCCGTCCGTTTCCTTCGCAAACCACGCGATCGCCTTGTTAATGATCTCGAGCGTCAGAAGGTAGCAATCCTTGGCATCGTCTGCCCAGGTGAACAGGCCGTGGCTTTCGAGAACAACGCCCTTGGCGGTGGGGTTGGCTTTCACGAAGGCTTCGAGATCAAGGCCGAGCTGGAAACCGGGGCGGCGCCAGGGCAACCAGCCGATATCGCTGCCAAAGATCTTCTGGGTCAGTTCCTTGGAATTCTTCGAGGCGGCAATCGCGATGATCGCATCCGGGTGCATGTGATCGACATGGGTAAACGGCACAAAGCCGTGCAGGGGGGTGTCGATGGAGGCTGCGCGCGGGTTGAGGTTGAAGGTGCAGTGCGGCAGGAAACCGACCATGCGGTCTTCATCTTCCACGCCCTTGTAAATGCCCTTCAGGGCTTCGAGCTTGTCCATATAGAGGGTGGAAAAACCGTCGAGCTTGATGGTGCCGACATCGCCGCCGGAACCCTTTACCCACATGACCTTCACCTGTTCGCCGGTCAGCGGGTCGGTTTCCAGCACCTTTGCCGAGGTATTGCCGCCACCGTAATTGGTGATGCGCTTGTCGCTGCCCAGCAGGTTGGAGCGATAGAGCAGCTTGCCGGGCTCATCGAGCTTTGCGGCGTAAGCATCATCCCAGCGGTTATCGAGTAGGCGGATCTGGCCCGACATGTCGTCCTCCCTGACGTTGTCTTGTTGGCGACACTCGTCCTCCGGCGCGCCTGTGCGAAAGGATATCGCGCACCCGCTTGACGCTTGTCAATCGTGTTCGGTCAAAATCAATCAAGTTGCGTCGCAGTAAGATATTTTGTGATTGTTGATGATTGACAGGATTTGGAATCTGGCAATAGTTGGCATCAGGAGGACCCCAATGCACGAACGCGAACGCCATCGCATCATTCTCAGCGCGATCCAGGAAAAGCCTGTGATCACGGTGCAGGATATTGCTGACCTGACGGACGCGTCCGAGGCGACGATCCGGCGCGACATCGCGTCCCTGCATGTGCAAGGCAAGCTGCGCCGGGTGCGGGGAGGGGCCGAGGCGATGCACCCGCCGCAGATCGGTCAGCTGGCGGCACGTTCGTTCCGGGTGTCGGAATCGGTCAATATCGATAAAAAGCGCTCAATCGCGCGTCAGGCCGTCGAATTGTGCGAGGAAGGTGAATCCATCATCATCAATGGTGGCACGACGACCTTCCAGATGGTGCATTACATGGCGCTGCGGCGCATGCAGGTGATGACCAATTCATTCGCGATCGCCGAACATCTGGTCAAGCATTCCAAGAACAATGTGACGGTGCCGGGCGGCACGATCTATCGCGAGCAGAGCCTGATCCTGTCGCCCTTCGACAATGACGCAATCCGCCATTTTTATGCGCGCCGCATCTTTATCGGCGCGCAGGGCATTGGCCCGCTCGGCATCATGGAGCCGGATGCGCTGGTGATCCAGAGCGAGCAGAAGCTGATGCAACAGGCGGAAGAGCTGATCGTTTTGGTCGACTCGTCGAAATTCCAGCGGCGCTCGAGCATGATCCTGTGTCCGCTGGAGCGTGTCGCCGCCATCATCACGGATGACGGCATCTCGGAAGAATCGATGCGCATGGTGGAAGACGCCGACGTACGACTGATCATTGCAGGGGCGGGTAATGCCGCTCAAGCAGATGAGGAGGATACCACGTCGGTGGCATGACGCGCCGGCGGGGGGACGGACTTTAGTTCAATCTTTGGGAGGAGAATTGACATGAAACTTGCTAAAAAACTCGCATTGGGTGTGGCTTTGGCCGTGACCATGATGTCGTCCGCGGCTTCCGCTGCCGACATGAAGATCGCGCTTGTGGTGAAATCGCTCGGCAACGGTTTCTTTGAAGCCGCCAACAAGGGCGCGCAGGAAGCAGCCAAGCAGCTCGGCGGGGTCGAGATCATCTATACGGGCCCGACCTCGACGACGGCCGAAGGCCAGATCGAGGTGATCAATTCGCTGATCGCACAAGGTGTTGATGCCATCGCCATTTCCGCCAACGACCCGGATGCCGTTGTGCCGGCGCTGAAAAAGGCGGCGCAGCGCGGCATCAAGGTGATCTCGTGGGATAGTGGCGTGGCACCGGAAGGCCGTATCCTGCAGCTCAATCCGTCGTCCAACGAGCTGATCGGAAAGATGTGCCTGCAGCTTGCGGCGAGCCATCTCGAAGGCGGCAAGGGCGATTTCGCCATCCTGTCTGCCACCACAACCTCGACCAACCAGAACATCTGGATCGACCAGATGAAGAAGCAGCTGAAGGATTTTGCCGGCCTCAATCTCGTCACCACCGTTTACGGTGACGATCTTGCCGACAAGTCCTATCGCGAAGCGCAGGGCCTCTTGACCTCGCAGCCGAACGTCAAGGTCATCGTTGCGCCGACCACGGTCGGTGTTCTGGCCGCATCGCAGGCGGTGAAGGATGCCGGCAAGATCGGCCAGGTGTTTGTCACCGGTCTCGGCCTTCCGTCGGAAATGGCGGGTGCCATCAAGTCGGGCGCCACCAAGGAATTCGCGATCTGGAATCCGATCGATCTCGGTTATTCCGCCACGCAGATTTCCTATCACCTCGTGAAGGGTGATGCCGACGGCAAGCCGGGCTCGGAAATCGAGGCCGGCCGCATGGGCAAGATCAAGATCGACGACAAGGGCGAAGCCGCCATGGCCGATCCGTTCATCTACGACGCCAAGAATATCGACGAGTTCTCGAAGATTTTCTGATCCCTCTTGGGACTTGTGTCCGGCGTCCTCGACGGCGCCGGACCGACCATGATTTTCAAATGGCAGATGTGATGATGACTGCAGTCGAAAAGACCGGCGCGGAGACTTTTCCTGTTGGGGATGCAACGCCCGTCAGGCGAATGTCCATCCTGGAAATGCGCGGCATTTCCCAGATTTTTCCCGGCGTAAAAGCGCTCGATAATGTCAGCATCTCGCTGCAGGCCGGCGAAGTCACCGCGCTGATCGGCGAAAACGGTGCCGGCAAGTCGACGCTCGTCAAAATCCTGACCGGCATCTATCGGCCCAGCGAGGGCGAGATCGTTATCGACGGCCAGCCGGTCGCCTTTGCCAGCGCGCAGGATGCGATCGATGCCGGCGTCACCGCCATCCATCAGGAAACCGTGCTGTTCGACGAACTGACGGTGGCGGAAAACATCTTTCTCGGCCATGCGCCGAAAAAGCGTTTCGGCCTGATCGACTGGAAGGCGATGAATGCGCGCGCCGGAAAGTTGCTGCATGCGCTGGAAAGCGAGATCGACCCGACCATCCGGCTGAAAGATCTGTCGATTGCGCAGCGGCATCTCGTCGCCATCGCCCGCGCCCTGTCCGTCGAAGCGCGCATCGTCATCATGGACGAGCCGACGGCCGCGCTTTCCCGCAAGGAAATCGATGATCTGTTTCGGATCGTTGAGGGCTTGAAAAAACAGGGCAAGGCCATTCTGTTCATCAGCCACAAGTTCGATGAGCTTTACGAGATCGCCGAAAATTTTGTGGTGTTTCGTGATGGCCGTGCCGTCGGTCACGGGCGTCTGGCGGAAACGCCGCAGGATGCCATCGTGCGAATGATGGTCGGTCGCGATGTCGAAAACATCTTTCCCAAGGTCGATGTGGCGATCGGTGCGACGGTGCTGTCCGTCGAAAACTACTGCCACCCGACCGAATATCGCGACATTTCCTTCGATCTGAAACGCGGCGAAATCCTCGGCGTTTACGGGCTGATCGGCGCCGGGCGCTCGGAGCTGTGCCAGTCTCTGTTCGGTGTGTCGCAACCCTCCTCCGGTCGCCTGACGCTGGAGGGCAATGCGGTCCACATCCGCTCGTCGCGCGATGCGATTGCCGCTGGCATCGTTTATGTGCCGGAAGAGCGTGGGCGGCATGGTCTGGCGCTGCCCATGCCGATTTTTCAGAACATGTCGCTGCCGTCGCTTGCCCGCACCTCGCGGTCCGGTTTCCTGAAAGCCGCCAATGAGTTGGCGCTTGCCCGCAAATATGCCGAGCGTCTGGATCTGCGTGCCGCAGCCCTTTCCGTGCCGGTCGGCGCGCTGTCGGGTGGCAACCAGCAGAAGGTGGTGATCGGCAAATGGCTCGCCACTCAGCCGAAGGTGATCATTCTGGATGAGCCGACCAAGGGCATCGATATCGGCTCCAAGGCTGCCGTGCACGGCTTTATCAGCGAACTCGCCTCCGAAGGCCTGTCGATCATCATGGTCTCGTCGGAACTGCCGGAAATTCTCGGCATGTCGGATCGTGTTCTGGTCATGCGCGAGGGGCTGATGGCCGGCATGTTCGATCGCTCTCAGCTGAGTGCGGAAACTTTGGTGCGCGCCGCCACCGGGAATGCGTGAGAAAACACCGATGAAAAAACTCCTGAAACACCGCGAACTTCTTCTGGTCGGCATCATCGCCATCATGGTGGCCGGTTTTGCCACGCGTGCGCCAGGTTTTGCCACGCCCGGAAACCTCGCCAACATCTTTAACGACACCTCGATCCTGATCATTCTGGCGCTGGGCCAGATGACGGTGATCCTGACGAAATCGATCGATCTGTCGGTTGCCGCCAATCTCGCTTTCACCGGCATGGCGGTAGCGATGCTGGATGCGGCCTATCCCGGCCTGCCGCTGGCGCTGCTGGTGGTGCTGGCGATCGGCATCGGTGCGGCGCTTGGCGCCATCAATGGTTATCTCGTCTGGGCCCTGCAGATCCCGCCAATCGTCGTGACGCTCGGCACGCTCACCATTTATCGCGGCATGGCTTTCGTTCTCTCTGGCGGTGCCTGGGTCAATTCGCATCAGATGACTCCCGGTTTTCTCAATTTTCCGCGTGTCTCGGTGCTCGGCATGCCGCTTCTGTCATGGGTCGCCATTGTCATCGTAGTGCTGATGTGGGGACTGTTGACCCGCACGCCGTTCGGACGTGCCGCCTATGCCTCCGGCGGCAACCCGACGGCGGCGGTTTATGCCGGCATCGATATCGGCAAGACGCGGTTTTTCGCCTTCGTGCTGTCTGGAGCCTTAGCGGGTCTTGCCGGGTATCTCTGGGTGTCGCGTTATGCGGTGGCTTATGTCGATGTCGCGGCCGGTTTCGAGCTTGATACGGTGGCGGCGAGCGTCATCGGCGGCATTTCGATTGCCGGCGGGATCGGCTCGGTGGCAGGCGCCGTGCTCGGCGCGCTGTTCCTCGGTGTCATCAAGAATGCGCTCCCGGTGATCGGTATCTCTCCGTTTGCGCAGATGGCGATTTCCGGCATCGTCATCGTGCTGGCCGTCGTCTTCAATGCCCGTGCCGAACGCCGGGCCGGACGCATCATCCTGCGCGATCGCGGCGCCAAGGAGGTTTCCACATGAGCGACGTGATCATCGAAAACCGGAGTGAAGAGCAGAGCGCGCGGCAAAAAATTCCCGATCGTCTCGGCACGCCGGTCAGCCGCCTGCTCGGCAGCTGGGAAGTATTGCTGTTCGGAGTAGCGGTCGCGATCTTCATCGCCAACTCGTTTGCCTCGCCTTACTTCCTCAATGCGTGGAACCTGTCGGACGCGACGTTCAATTTCACCGAAAAGGCGATGATCGCCTTTGCCATGGCCATGCTGGTGATTGCCGGTGAGATCGATCTTTCTGTCGCCGCCATCATCGCACTTGCCTCCACCGCCATGGGGGCGGCGGCGCAGATGGGCATCGGCACGCCGGGGATGGTGGCGATCGGCATCGGTGTCGGGCTTGCCTGCGGTGCCATCAACGGCACGCTGGTCTCTATGCTGAAACTGCCGTCCATCGTCGTCACCATCGGCACGATGAGCCTGTTTCGCGGCATTTCCTATATCGTGCTGGGCGATCAGGCCTATGGCAAATACCCGGCCGATTTCGCCTTTTTCGGGCAGGGTTACGTCATTTGGGTGTTCTCGTTCGAATTCGTGCTGTTCATCGTGATGGCTGTCATCTTCGGCGTTTTGCTGCACGCCACCAATTTCGGCCGCCAGATCTTTGTCATCGGCAATAATGAATTTGCGGCGCGCTTTTCCGGCATTCCTGTCGAGCGCATCAAGTTCAAGCTGTTTCTGCTGACCGGGCTTATGTCCGGCATCGCTGCCGTCTGCCTCACTTCGCGGCTTGGCTCGACGCGGCCCTCGATCGCGCAAGGATGGGAGCTGGAGGTTGTCACCATGGTCGTTCTCGGCGGCGTCTCCATTCTTGGCGGGGCGGGCACCATTGCCGGTGTCGTGATCGCTGCCTTCGTCATGGGCCTCGTCACCTTCGGTCTTGGCCTTCTCAATGTGCCGGGCATCGTCATGTCGATCTTCGTCGGTCTTCTTTTGATCATCACCATTGCGCTGCCCATCGTGGCACGGCGCATCAGGCATATGAGCGGCAAATGATTTTGGAAAAACACGCTTTCAAGATGAAGCTTCATCCGGGCATGGAAGCCGAATACCGCAAGCGCCATGACGAGATCTGGCCGGAACTGAGCGCACTTCTGCATGAAGCCGGCGTGCGCGATTATTCCATCCATCTCGATCGTGAGACCAATACGCTGTTCGGCGTGCTTTCCCGCCCGGTCGATCATTCCATGGCAAGCCTGCCGGACCATCCGGTGATGAAACGCTGGTGGGCGCATATGGCGGATATCATGGAGAGCAATGCCGATCATTCGCCGGTCCAGAGCGATCTCGTCACCATGTTTCATTTGCCATGAGCATCGTGGAGCGCATTGCCGTCCTCGATATCGGCAAGACCAACGTGAAAGTGGTGATCATCGATGCCGTGTCGGGCATGGAGATCGCGGCCGTGCGGATGGCGAACCACGTGCTCGCCGGTCCGCCCTATCCGCACTACGATGTGGAGGGGATCTGGTCCTTCGTGCTCGATGCGCTGGCGCAGTTCGCGCTATCGCCGGGATATGATGCGATTTCCATCGCCACCCACGGCGCCTGCGCCGCCCTTCTCGACAGCCAGGGTCGGTTGGCGCTGCCTGTGCTCGATTACGAGCACGAATATCCGCAACAGGTCCGCGATGCCTATGCCGCTATCCGTCCGAATTTTGCGCAAACGGCATCGCCGTTTTTGCCGGGAGGGCTCAATCTTGGCGCGCAACTGCATTACCAGAAGGCGATGTTTCCGGCCGATTTCGCCCGCGTCGCCACCATTGTCACCTATCCGCAATACTGGGCCTTTCGCCTGACGGGCGTTGCTGCTAACGAGGCGACGTCGCTGGGCTGCCACACGGATCTGTGGAAACCGGCCAGCGCGGACCATTCCGACCTCGTTGCAGAACTCGGCCTTTCTGATGTCATGGCGCCGGTGCGATCTGCTTTTGACAGGCTAGGCACTCTTCTGCCGGAGATCGCCCAGCGCATCGGCACGACACGGCCGGTTTCGGTGTTTTGCGGCATTCACGATTCCAACGCCTCGCTGCTTCCACATCTCTTGCGTCGCGACAGTCCGTTTGCCGTCGTTTCCACCGGCACCTGGGTCGTCAGTTTTGCGGTCGGGGGCAATCTTGCCGGGCTTGATCCTGCTCGCGATACGCTGGCCAATGTGGATGCGTTCGGCCGCGCCGTTCCCTCGTCGCGCTTCATGGGCGGGCGCGAGTTCGAACTGCTGACATCCGGCTGGCCGCAACCAGCGGACGAGGATGTCGCCGCTGCCGTCGACGCCATGCTCGCGACTGGGCGAATGCTGTTGCCTGCGGTGGTGCAGGGGTCGGGTCCCTTCGCCCGTCACAAGGCTCAATTCATTGGCGACGAACCTCGTACAGCCGCCGAAATGCATGCGCTCGCATCGATCTACATCGCGCTGATGACGGAGACTTGCCTGTCGCTTCTTGATGCGCGCGGCGATACCATCGTCGAGGGTCCTTTGGCCGGCAACGCATCCTATCTGCGCCTGCTTGCCGGCCTAACCGGCCGCAATGTGCTGGCCGTGTCCGGCTCGACGGGAACCGGGTCCGGGGCCGCCCTTCTCGCCGGTGTGCCGCCGGCGCCTGTAGCAGGGCGACAGATAGAGCCCGGAGCGATTGCGCCGGTGGCAGCGCTGCGTCGTCAGTGGCGTCAGCGCCTCGAAATGATGCCTTCCTGAACCGCAACATGCGCCGCACTTTGCCATGTGGACGGGGGATGGACGCTGGTCTTTGACAGCGCCGGCCGCTCCGCAAGGATGTGGCGGCGATCGCGGGCTCCTCTCCCGTCCGTCAACGGCGATCGGGCGGTTTCCGTCGATCGGAACGAAGAAGCCATAGTGCCTCGTATTCCAATTCCGGTCGTTCAGCCGTGTCGGCCGGCCATGGCCATGATTTTCTGGCGCAGCATGCGGGCGACGTTGCGGGTGTTGCGGTAGAAATGCAACTGGCTGGCGGCTTGGCGCATGTCACGGTCGGCATTGGATCGAAGGCCGATCAGCACGGTGCCCATGTCCTCACGCTCCCCCCAGAACCGGCTCATGATCGGGTGGTCCGGCACGGCGCAGCTATCGGTGCGCATGATGTTGGCATCGTCGAGATGCCAGTCGGTCAGCTTCATCATCAAAAGCTTGCCGGGCGAGAAACGGGCATATTGCTCGTCATAGGCCGTCTTCCAGGTATAGGCTTCGCCGGCCATGACGAAGACGACAAGGCTGGCGATCGCGCGGCCATCGATGTCGATCGTGTGTATACGGACGGCATCGGCCTCGGAAAGATTGCTGATCGCCTCGCGCGCAAAGGCGGCGCGGTAACGGTCGTTTATGAGCGCCGTACGTTTGCGGCCCTTCCACCCCTTGGCTTCCAACGCCAGGAATTCCTCCGTGCGCCGGCGGATTTCCGCCGGCTGGCGGGCAACGTTATAGGAGATGGCGCCGTCCTGCTCCAGAAGCCGCCACTGGCGGCGCATGTCGCGCAGGTGCGCCGCCGTCATCGCCTGCTTCAGATAAGCATCGCCGTCGAGATAGCTTTCCAGCATCGGGCGCTGGTATTGGCCGGTGACGGTCACCGGCAATTCGCGGCTGATCGCCACGGCGCGCAGCAACTGCGCGAAGCGGCCATTGAGACGCAGGTCGGGTAGAACCAGCACCGAGGGCAGTTTCGCCTGACGGGATCCGAGCGCCTCGAGCAGATTGTCGATGGTCTCGGCGGCGTCCTCGGCATCGAGCAGGGGGGTTCCGAGCGGGCCGAACGGATTGGCCCAGACGCGGATGATCGGCGGGCCCATGGAAAAGCCGGGCTTTTCCACCGAATAGGGCATCAGCAGGCGCATGCGGCTGCGGCCCTCGCGGTCATCGCGGATCAGGGCCAGACGCACATCACGATCTTCCACGCGCGGCATGGCGGGGGCCAGAAGTCGGCCCGAGAAGAAGATGTTGGGCTCCATCACCCGGTTGGACAGGAAATCAAGCTCCTCCTGCAGATCGTAGCCGAGCGCTGCCGGATAGATCGCAAGATGACGGCCCGGGCGCCCCACCTCAACCGTCAGCGCCGCGTCGGGCCGCTCGCTCATCGCACGGGCTCGTGTGTCCGCCGTCGGCTGATAGACATCACTGCTGATGGGTGGCGGCGTCATGGTCGGCCTTTCGCAAGGGTATTGGCAGGGCGCGGATCGGCAAAGGCAAACAGCACGATGCCAAGCACACGGCGCACGGCGAGATGCAGAAGCACGGCTTCGACCATCATCGCCCCTGCCGTCGCCGATGCCGCACCAATCAATCCGAAATGCGGTATGAGCGTGACGTTGAGACCGATATTGGCCGCAAGCGTCACGGCGTAGAGCCCGACACAGAGCTTCTGACGCCCCGCCATGCTCAGCAGCACTTCACCGGGACCAACGCAAGCCTTGGCGAGGATGCCTGCAAACAGGATCACCATCAGGATGTAACCCGAGGTGAAGGCGGAGCCGAACAGTCCCAGCAGAACCTCGCCGAGCGCCAGGACACAAAGGCCGACCGCCAAGGCAGGCCAGAATGCCCAGCGCACCGTTTGTCCGGCAAAGACGGCCAGCGTTTCGTTGTCTCCTTCGGCCATGATGGCCGAAAAGCGCGGCGCCGCAGCGGCCTTGACGGAGAAGTAGACGAATTGCACCAGTGCGATCGTCTTGGCCGCGGCGTAATAGACGCCGACCTGATCCGGCGGCATATAGAGGCCGACAACGACAACGTCGGAATTGGTAAGCAGAAAGCCGATCCCATCGACGAGAAACACCGGCAGGGAGAATTTCATCCATGGCCGCAGGCTGAAGCCCAGCGCGCCGCGGCCGTAATTTTTTCTAAGTCTCAACGTGATCCGGATGAACTGCGCAAGCGTCGTGACATAGGTGGCCGCCAGCGCCGCCGTCATCGCGGTCACGGCGGTTCTCGGTTCGCCGATCCAGACCGCCAGAAGCATGAAGATAAGGATCAGCACCGGCCGGATGATATAGGTCGGGGACAGGGCCGCGACGGTCCAGCCATGGGCGCGGGCCGTGCCGTCGAGCACATCGCCGAGCGCGATCATCGGCAGGGTAAATAGCGCGAGAAAAAGCGGCACAAGCCAGTATTCGGCAATCCTTTCGCCGGCAACATGGAGCAGCACGAAACCAAGGGCGGCGACAAGGCTTGCCGAAACCATGGCAAGGACGCGCACGGTCCAGGTCAGGCCGCGCACCATTCGGTGGTCGTCCTGCGCGCGATGGACCGGCAGGAAACGGATGACGGCGGTGTGCAGACCAAGGCAGGAGAGATTGCCGAACACCACGACCAGAACCCAGACGAAGGCGAATATGCCATATTCGAATTCGCCCATCAGCCGCGCCTGAACGATCTGGGCGATGAAGGCGATACCGGCGCTGACGACGCGGATGAAGAAGGCAACGAGCGCCACGCGTTGCGAGCGGGCCGTTTCGTCGGTTGCGGTCAGCACGGATTGCAGCCGCAGCAGGACCGGGGAGGCCCGCCGGCGCAAGGCATGCGGCAGCTGACGCTCCGCAAACTGGATGGCCGTCAACAGGGACACGCAATACTCGCAATGACGAAGATATACAGTCGCACAGAGTGTCAGGTCACGGTTAAAAAACTGTTTCCATTAGCAAGGTCTGCTAAGCGGAAATTCTGAACTCCCCCGTTTTTCATCCCATAAAAAATGCCGCCCGGAGGCGGCATTTTTCGAACCTTTCAACTCGCTCAGGCGCTTTCGAAGGCGCCGTGGCAATGCTTGTATTTCTTGCCCGAACCACAGGGGCAGTTCTCATTGCGGCCGACCTTGCCCCAGGTGGACGGATCTTCCGGGCGACGGTCCTGCGGTGCGGCCACGAAATCCTGGCCGTCGCGGTTGGCAGCCTCATCCCAGCCCGTCGAGGCGTCGATATGGTGTTCGCCGAACACCTCGGGCGCCTGCGGCGGTTCCGGGTTCTGCACCAGTTCGACGCGCATCATCTGCGCGGTGACGGCTTCGCGGAGATTGGCAAGCAGCGCCTGGAAGAGTTCGAAGGCCTCGGCCTTGTATTCCTGCAGCGGATCACGCTGTGCGTAACCGCGGAAACCGACGACGGAGCGCAGGTGATCGAGATTGACGATATGTTCGCGCCACAGGTGGTCGAGCGTCTGCAAAGTAACCGAACGCTGGACATAGGTCATGATGTCGGCGCCGAAACGCTCGGTGCGTTCCGCATTGGCCTTGTTGGCCGCCTCGGTGATGCGCTCGCGCAGATCGTCTTCGCCGATGCCTTCTTCCTGCGCCCATTCAACGATCGGCAGTTCGAGGTTGAGCAGACGGGCGACCTCGGCCTGCAGGCCGGCGGCATCCCACTGTTCGGCATAGGCGCGCTCGGGGATATGCTTGCCGACCAGCGCGTCGATGACGTCCTGGCGCATGTCGTCGACGATCTCGGTCAGATCCTCGGCGTCCATGACTTCGAGGCGCTGTTCGAAGATCACCTTGCGCTGGTCGTTGGTGACGTCGTCGTATTTCAGAAGGTTTTTACGGATGTCGAAGTTGCGAGCTTCGACCTTCTTCTGGGCACGTTCCAGAGCCTTGTTGATCCACGGATGGACGATGGCTTCGCCTTCCTTGAGACCCAGTTTCTGCAGCATGCCGTCCATACGGTCGGAGCCGAAGATGCGCATCAGGTCGTCCTGAAGCGACAGGTAGAATTTCGAGCGGCCCGGGTCACCCTGACGGCCGGAACGGCCGCGCAGCTGGTTGTCGATACGGCGGCTTTCGTGGCGTTCCGACGCGATCACGTAGAGACCGCCGGCTTCGAGCGCCTTGGCCTTCAGCTGCTTGATCTCGGCGCGGATGGCCGCTTCCCTGGCTTCGCGTTCCGCCGGGTCCTCGATGCCTTCAAGCTCGCGCTCGAGACGCATGTCGACATTGCCGCCGAGCTGGATGTCGGTACCGCGGCCGGCCATGTTGGTGGCGATCGTGACGGCGCCGGGAACGCCCGCCTGCGAAACGATATAGGCTTCCTGCTCGTGATAACGGGCGTTCAGGACCTGGAAGTTTTCAAAGCCGTCATTGCGCAGCATGGTGGCGAGCAGTTCGGACTTTTCGATCGAGGTCGTGCCGACGAGAACCGGCTGGCCGCGCTTGTGGGCCTCCTGTATCTCCTTGATGATCGCCCTGAACTTCTCCTCGCCGGTGCGATAGACCTCGTCGTCCTCGTCAATGCGCTGGATCGGCAGGTTGGTCGGCACTTCCACGACTTCGAGATTGTAGATATTGCCGAACTCTTCCGCTTCGGTCGACGCCGTACCGGTCATGCCGGCAAGCTTCGTGTACATGCGGAAATAGTTCTGGAAGGTGATCGAGGAGAGCGTTTGGTTCTCCGGCTGGATCTGTACCTTTTCCTTGGCTTCGAGCGCCTGGTGCTGGCCTTCGGAGAAACGGCGACCCGGCATCATGCGGCCGGTGAACTCGTCGATGATGACGATCTCGCCGTTGCGGACAATATAGTCCTTGTCGCGGGTGAAGAGCTTGTGGGCCTTCAGCGCGTTGTTGATGTGGTGAACGATCGCGACATTCTCGACGTCGTAAAGCGATTCACCCTTCAACAGGCCGGCCTGGCGCAGCAGGTTTTCCAGCTTCTCGGTACCGTCCTCGGAGAAGTTCGCGGAACGCTGCTTCTCGTCGATCTCGTAATCTTCGGCGGAGAGCATCGGAATGAAGGCATCGATCGTGTTGTAGAGGTCGGAACGGTCGTCGAGCGGGCCGGAGATGATCAGCGGCGTGCGGGCTTCGTCGACCAGGATCGAGTCGACTTCGTCGACGATCGCAAAATTGTGGCCGCGCTGAACCATCTGGCCGCGCTCGAATTTCATGTTGTCGCGCAGATAATCGAAGCCGAGTTCGTTATTGGTCGCGTAGGTGATGTCGCAGGCATAGGCCTCGCGGCGCTGTTCGTCGTCGAGACCATGAACGATGACGCCGGTCGAAAGGCCAAGGAAGCTGTAAAGGCGCGCCATGGTGGCGGCGTCGCGGCTGGCAAGGTAGTCGTTGACGGTAACGACGTGCACGCCCTTGCCGGACAGCGCATTGAGATAGACGGGCAGGGTGCCGACAAGCGTCTTGCCTTCACCGGTCTTCATTTCGGCAATGTCGCCATCGTGAAGGATCATGCCGCCGGTCAGCTGGACATCGAACGGGCGCATGCCAAGAACGCGGCGCGATGCTTCGCGAAGCACCGCAAAAGCCGGAGCGAGGATGTCGTCCAGTGTCTTGCCGTCGGCCAGCATCTGCCGGAATTCGACAGTCTTGGCAGCCAGTTGTTCGTCGGTCAGGGCCTTCGTGGTTTCCTCAAGGGCTGCAATCGCCTGGATGCGGGAGCTGTAGGAGCGAACGCGGCGTTCGTTTGCCGAGCCGAACAGTTTGCGGGCGATGCCGCCGAAGCTGACCATCCGAATGGTCCTTTCTCAATCATGTCCCATGGTTGCGGACCGTTCGATTGCAAGGCCTTGTCGACCCGACAAATTGCTCCGCCACGCCCGAAACTCTTCTGGACGCGAAGTTGCGTGACAGATAAGAGGGGGGCCGAATGATGTCAACGGTTCCGGCCGATACAGAATGGCCACAATCCGGTGTTTTTGAAGGTTCCCGGCCGGGATCCAGACAGGTAGATACCGGTGCTTAATCCGAAAGGTTCCCCTATGTTGCGCCACAAGCTTCTTGCAGCCACTGCCCTCGTCGCCGCGATCTCGTTTTCCTCCGCCACGTTCGCGCAGGAAGACGCCGTCGTCGCCAAGGTCGATGGTGTCGAGATCCACAAGTCCGACCTCGACATGGCTGCCTCCAGCCTTGGCCCGCAGTACCAGCAGCTTCCCGACGATCAGAAGCAGGCTGCCGCGCTTTCGCAGGTCATCGACGTGAAACTCCTGGCCAAGAACGCTACCGCCGCCGGCCTCGACAAGACGGAAGACTTCAAGAAGCGTCTGGCCTTCCTGCAGGAACGCGAACTGCACAATGCGTATCTGCGCAAGGAAGTCTTCGACGCCGTCAAGGATGAAGAAGTCAAGGCCCGTTACGAGAAGGAAATCGCTTCGCTTCCCAAGGAAGAAGAAGTGCATGCCCGTCATATCCTCGTAAAGACCGAGGAAGAGGCCAAGGACATCATCAAGCAGCTCGACGAGGGCAAGGACTTCATCGAACTGGCGAAGGCCAAGTCGGAAGATTCGAGCAAGTCCGATGGTGGTGACCTCGGTTACTTCACCAAGGGCCGCATGGTTCCTGAGTTCGAAGAAGCTGCTTTCACCCTCGAAAAGGGCGCCTACACCAAGACCCCGGTGAAGTCGCAGTTCGGCTTCCACGTCATCAAGGTGGAAGACAAGCGCGAAGCCGCTCCGCCGGCATTCGAGCAGGTCGAGCCGCAGGTTCGCCAGCTCGTGATGCAGGAAAAGTATTCGGCACTCCTCGAAAAGGCCAAGGCAGAGCAGAAGGTGGAGATCACCGACGAAGCCTTGAAGAAGGCTTACGAGGACGCCACCAAGGAACAGCAGCAGCAGTAAGTCTGTATCTGTCGCCGGGGCCCGCTTTTGCGGGCCTTTCCATGTCCAGGATTTGAAGACCCAGGGTTGAAGACCATGTCCGCCACCATTTCGCCGCTCGCCCCGACCTCCTATCCCGACATGCCGCCGCTGCGCGGTCTGCGCATGGCGACCGCAAGTGCGGGCATCAAGTACAAGGGACGGACCGACGTGCTGATGATGGTGTTTGACAAGCCGGCGGCGGTGGCGGGCGTGTTCACCAAGTCCAAATGTCCGTCGGCTCCGGTCGATTTCTGCCGTGCGAACCTATCGCATGGCGTCGCTCGCGCCGTGGTCGTCAATTCCGGCAATGCCAATGCCTTTACCGGCATGAAGGGGCGGGCCGCAACGACGCTAACCGCAAAATCCGCGGCCGAAGCCGTCGGCTGCGGGGAGAACGAGGTCTATCTGGCCTCCACAGGCGTCATCGGCGAACCGCTCGATGCCACGAAGTTTGCAGGCGTTTTGGGTGACATGAACAGCACCGCGACGGGCGATTTCTGGCTCGAAGCGGCCAAGGCTATCATGACGACCGATACCTATCCGAAGGTCGCGACCCGTACTGCCGAGATCGGTGGCGTGACGGTGACGATCAACGGTATCGCCAAGGGCGCCGGCATGATCGCGCCCGACATGGCGACCATGCTGTCCTTCGTCGTGACCGACGCCGATATTGCCGCGCCGGTTCTGCAGAGCCTGCTTTCCGCCGGTGTGGAACCGAGCTTCAATTCGATGACGGTCGACAGCGATACCTCCACCTCGGACACGCTGATGCTGTTTGCGACCGGCGCTGCGGCCAGGGACGGACAGACGCAGATCGTCGATGCTGAGGATCCGGCGCTTGCTTCGTTTCGCGACGCGCTGAACGCGCTCCTCAAGGACCTTGCGATCCAGGTGGCCCGCGATGGCGAAGGCGCCACCAAAATGCTGGAAATTACCGTAACCGGCGCTGAGAGTGACGCGGCCGCAAAGACGATCGCGCTGTCGATCGCCAACTCGCCACTGGTCAAGACCGCCGCTGCCGGCGAAGACGCCAACTGGGGTCGTATCGTCATGGCCGTCGGCAAGGCGGGAGAAGCCGCCGATCGCGACAAGCTGGCCATCTGGTTCGGCGACGTACGCGTTGCCGTCAACGGCGAACGCGATCCCGGCTATTCGGAGGAGGCAGCTTCCAACGTGATGAAGGAAAAGGACATCCCGGTGCGCGTCGATCTCGGTCTCGGATCGGGCAAGGCGACGGTCTGGACCTGCGACCTCACCAAGGAATATGTCGCCATCAACGGCGATTACCGGAGCTGATCTGTCGATGCTGGCGAATTCTCCCCATGGCGATCTGCCGATGGTGCGTCGTCTGGAAGCCGTAGGCTTCCGGGCGTGGCCGGCAGCCTCCGTGGTCTATGACGGCAGCTGGCAGGTGCGCCTGACCGGCGGGCATCCGTCGAAACGGCTCAACTGCGTGGTGCCGCTCGATCCGTCCGATTACCACGATGCCAATATCCGGCTGGAAAAGGCCCGCAAGAAGTTTGCCCATTACGGACGGCAGCTGGTCATTCGCGAAACACCGCTTTCGCCGCGTCCGCTGATCGACCGGCTGGACGAAAATGGCTGGACCTGTATCGAAACCGTGTCGGTGATGACGGCGGATCTCGCCGCGATCGATTTTTCCGAAACGCTGGCGCATCTGCCGACCCACGATATCGGTCGCTTCATCGATGCCAGCCTTGCCGTGCACAAGGCGGATCCGGCCATCAAGCCGGCCATGGCCGAAATCCTGAGCGCCATCAAACCGGCGACCGGGTTGTTCCTGATGGAAAATCCAGGCGAGAGACCGGCTGCGGTGGTGATCTGCGTCCAGGACAACGACCTTGCCGGCATTCAGGATCTCGCCGTCGCAGAGGAGCGCCGCGGACAAGGGCTTGGCACCGAAATCCTCGCTGCCGCGCTGCGTTGGGCCCGCATCAGCGGCGCGCGTATGGCCTGGCTGCAGGTCGGCGAAACCAATGCTGCGGCGATCGCCCTTTACCGGCGTTTCGGGTTTCGTGAAGCCTATCAATATCATTACTGGCGCAAGGACGAGACGGCGTGAACGGGACCGGGACCGGACGCAATATCCTGCTGGTGGCTGCGTGCGCGCTCGTTGATGCCGATGGCCGCATTCTCCTGGCGCAGCGCCCGCAAGGCAAATCGCTGGCGGGGCTATGGGAATTTCCCGGCGGCAAGGTGGAGCCGGGCGAGACACCGGAAGAAACCCTGGTGCGCGAGCTTGACGAGGAACTGGGCATCGCTACCAGGGTGGCATGCCTTGCACCGCTCACCTTCGCGAGCCACAGCTACGAGACCTTCCACCTACTGATGCCGCTTTATGTCTGCCGTCGTTACGAGGGAATCCCGAGCGGGCGCGAGGGACAGGCTATAAAATGGGTGCGGCCGCAGGCATTGCGCGACTATCCCATGCCGCCGGCCGATGAGCCGCTGATCCCGTTCCTGCAGGATCTTTTGTAACAATCCACAGTTCATTTGCGCCTGAGCGATCGCCGCGCGACTAAGACAACGGCGTTAACAGATCCTTTAACCGATCATGCGAAGTTTACGCTCGGGCGGGCAAGCAACTGCGTGTGTGAGGTTTTAATACGATGGACGACGAACTCTGGAAGACTGTGCGCACCCGGCCGCGGCCGACGTACCGGTCCGGCCGGACTGGCGCCCTTAATGTTGCACTTCTGTTCGGTACGGCCGCGATCGCCCTGTCGCTGATCGTGACGCCGATGCTGGCCAAGCGCGGCGATCAGGATCGGATGGCGCATGTCCAGCAGGATTTCGACATGATCTCGACTGGTTCAATTCAGCGCGATACTGATAACACAAAAGCAAAGAATAGGCATTACACAATACGCAGAAGCGTTCTGCAAGAAATGCCGGGTTCGGTCTGTATCGTGCAGGGCTATAATTCAGAAACCGGTTGCTGAGGGCCCATAATGCGATTGATCCGCGCCTTTCTGTGCGACGAAAGTGGTGCAACTGCTATCGAATATGCCCTGATCGGCGGATTGATCTCGATTGCCGTCATTTCCGGCGCCAGTGCCCTGGGCAACGGCGTCGGCAACCTGTTCGGCTATGTTACGAACGAGTACACCAACGCCACGCGATAGGCTCACCCGGGCCTGCCCTTCAACGCATCCGCCAGCCTGACCGTTGCCGAACCTGGCTTCAGCGGTTTCGGCTGGTTTTCGTGCGGCGCCCATCCGGACACGTAGATCATCGCAAAAGTCGCCCGGATGCGCCCGTCCGGGTCAGCGTAGCGTTGGGCATAGATCTCTGCCGCCCGCATCAGGAACGCCCGGTTGAGCGGCCTGCGGGCGCGGCCGGCCAGCGGGTTGGTCATGCCGGTGGCACGCAGATCGCGGATCAGGTCGAAGATCGACTCGTAGCGGACCGTATAGGTTTCGGCGTCGGCGACGGGCAGGGCAAAGCCGGCGCGCTGGAGAAGCGCGCCGATATCGCGCACATCGGGGAAGGGGATCACGCGGGGACTGGCGCCGCCCAACAGTTCCGCCTCTGTGGTCAGAAGAACGTCACGCAATTCGGCCAGGGTGCCGGCGCCGGGAATGGCGGCCAGAAACAGGCCGTCCGGCTTCAAGGCGCGGCGGATGCGCACCAGCATGCCGGGCGTGTCGTTGGTCAGGTGGAGCGCCAGTGGCGACAGCACGAGATTGGTCGATTGCGGCGCCAGCGGCACGTCTTCCAGCGCCGCCGTCACGAATTCCTGTTCGCCCGCGCCGGCAAAGACGGCACCGGTCTCGACGCGGGTGAGATGCTCGATCTTGCCGGTTCCAAGGCCTAGACGCGCGGCAATGCCGGTGGCCCCATGCAACTCGACGGCCTGTTCGAACCGGCGCTCGACCACGTCCAGCCGCTCGGCCAATTCTCGGCCGGCCAGTTCCAGCAGGAAATCTGCCCCGGGCAACGGTTTCGTTGCCGCGCGTTCACGGCGGGCGGCGACCAGGTCGAGATCGAAGAGAATTTCCATCATGCACTCCGGATGCGGGATCACGCCAATATGGTGATCGCATCGCCATCCCCCAAGAATCCCTGATCGCAAAGGCGGCGGCAAGGGGATAATGTCAAGGCCGGAACGAAAGACATGCGGCTGGTGACGGTAGCAGTTGGCCTGAAGGCGTCCGGCTGCCGGGCTTCCGGACGTAGGTCGCCGGTGGGGGAGAAGGGCATGCACGAGGAAGCCGAAGCGCCGGTTCGCAACGTGGGTATTGCCCGTAGGCTTGCACCTGTGATGCAGGGTGTCACCGGCATTTTGCGCAGGATGGCCGATGTTGTCTATCCGCCGGTCTGTGCCGCATGCGGCGCGCTGACGGCGCGGCATGGCGCGCTTTGTCCTTCCTGCTGGCAGTCGGTGCATTTCATCGAGCACCCCTTTTGCGATGTGCTTGGCATTCCCTTTGCCTTCAACCATGAAACCGGGATCGATAGCGAGGGCGGTCGGCTGGTCTCGGCCAAGGCCATCGCCGAGCCGCCGCGCTACGACCGGCTGCGAGCCGTCGCGATCCATGACGGCGTGGCCCGCAAGCTTGTGCACGGGCTGAAATACCGGGATCGCACCGAGCTTGCGATCATGATGGCTTCATGGATGCAGCGGGCCGGTGGCGACCATCTGCTGCGATGTGACGGGATCGTGCCGGTGCCGCTGCACTGGACGCGGTTTGCGTCGCGAAAATTCAACCAGTCGGCGGAGCTTGCGCGTCATCTGTCGCGGCTTTGTGATCGACCGCTGCTGGCCTCGACGCTGAAACGCGTGAAACGCACCAGTCGCCAAGTGGGGTTGTCGGCCAAGGGACGAAAGGACAATGTCCGCGCCGCCTTTGCCATCGTTCCCGGCCACGAGAGCGACGTGTTCGGCAAGCGGCTGGTGCTGGTCGATGATGTTCACACGACCGGCGCCACCGTCTCGGCCGCGAGCGCTCTCCTCAAGCGCGCCGGCGCCACGGAGGTGACGGTTTTGACCTTTGCACTGGCGATTTCAGCTCCTATATGACAGGAGAAAGACGAGCTGGCCGATTGGCCCTCATGGTGCCGCCGGGAGCATCGATCCCTGAGGATTTTCATGAGGGTCCACAAAGTGCCCCATGGAGATACGAATGGCTGATATCATCCTCTATACCCGCGACGGCTGCGGCTACTGTGCGCGGGCAAAATCCCTGCTGGACGCCAAGGGCGCCGACTATGTCGAGCACAATGCCAGCCGCACGCCTGCGGCGCGGGCCGAGATGATCGCCAGGTCGAATGGCGGCACGACCTTCCCGCAGATCTTCATCAACGGCCAGCATATCGGCGGCTGCGACGACCTGCACGCGCTGGATCGCGCCGGCAAGCTCGATCCACTGCTTGCGGCATGAACCACTGACACGATTTGCGACGAGCAGGACCCACGACCATGGTTTTCAAGGCTGCTGCCATTCAGATGTGCTCCGGTGTCGATCCGGTGAAAAACGCGCAGGATATGGCAAGGCTCGTGCGTGAAGCCGCCGCCAAGGGCGCGGTCTACGTGCAGACACCGGAAATGACAGGTGCCGTGCAGAAGGATCGCGCCGGCCTGCGCGCCGTGCTGAAGGACGAGGATGGCGACGTCATCGTTTCGACGGCCGTGCAGTTGGCAAGAGAACTGGGCATTCACGTGCATGTCGGTTCCACCGCAATAGCGCTCGAGGATGACAGGATTGCCAATCGCGGCTTTCTGTTCGGCCCCGACGGTTCGCGGGTTTGCACCTATGACAAGATCCACATGTTCGATGTCGATCTCGACAACGGCGAGAGCTGGCGCGAAAGTGCCGTCTACCGGCCGGGCGAGGTAGCGCGGGTCGCCACGCTGCCATTTGCAAAACTCGGTTTCGCCATCTGCTACGACGTGCGTTTCCCGCAGCTGTTTCGAACCGAGGCGCTTGCCGGCGCAGACGTGCTGACCGTTCCTGCCGCCTTTACCCGCCAGACCGGTGAGGCGCATTGGGACATTCTCCTGCGTGCCCGCGCCATCGAGAACGGCGCCTTCCTGATCGCTGCCGCACAGGCGGGCGTTCATGAGGATGGCCGCGAGACGTTCGGCCATTCGATGATCGTCGATCCCTGGGGCCGCGTGCTTGCCGCCGCCGGTGGCGTTGGCGAGGCGGTCGTGATGGCCGATATCGACGTGGCCGAGGTTCCGGCTGCGCGCGCAAAAATTCCGAATTTGAAAAACGCCCGCGACTTTTCACTCGATACGGTTGCGCCGGCACGCTCCGGCGAGGTTCTGGCTTGATCAAATATTCGCTCAGCTGCGACAGCGCACACAGTTTCGAAGGCTGGTTTTCGCAAGGCGCGGATTTCGAAAAGCAGCGTGCGGACGGACTTCTGAACTGTCCCGTCTGCGGTTCCGCGACAATTTCCAAGAGCCTGATGGCGCCCTCGGTCTCGACCGCCCGGGCAAGGGAAAAACGTCACGGGGTGGCGATGGACGCGGCGCGGGCGCAAGCCATGGCGAAACTGAAGGCGGCCGTCGCCGAGATCAGGGCCAACGCAGAGGATGTCGGCGAGCGCTTTCCCGAAGAAGCGCGAAAGATCCATTACGGCGAGGCGGATGCGCGCGGCATCATCGGACAGGCCAGTTTTGGCGAGGTGCGTGAATTGCTGGACGAGGGAATCGAGATCGCGCCGATTCCCGTCATTCCCGACGACGCCAACTGAGATGGCGAACACGCGAAAAGACTGGCCATTTACAATTTCGGTCTTTTCGTTGGCCCTTACGACAGTCCCGAAGTCGAAGGTTTTCGCGTTCGCGAGCCTGTGAAGTTTGCCGCCGCCGAAAGCGCGGAAGGATTTGTCGGACGTTCCGGTTATGATGGCGAACCCGGGCCGGAAGGCTGGGGCAGGCAGGTGTTTCCGCGATTTATCGAGGGGAGCGGGTTTGCAACGGCACCATCCAGCCTGTCGCTCTGGACAGATATCGAAAGCCTGATGGCGTTTTCCTATTCCGGTGTGCATGCTGATGCCCTGAGACATGCGCGCAACTGGCAGCTTCCCCGACGCTGGCCGGCGCTGGTTCTGTGGTGGAAGGAACACCGGCCGGACTGGCTCGAAGCGGTTTTTCGCTTCGAGCAGTTGCACGACCACGGGCCGGGGCCGTCGGCTTTTCAATTCAAAGAACCATACGGGGCTGACGGGCAGAGATTGGTCCTCGACCGCGAGCGTATCCGCAGGCTGTCAGAGGTGAGTGCCGAAAGGCATGAGGACCTGCTGGCTGCCGTGCGTGGTATAGGAGTGTAGCGCGGGTTTGGGGCAGGGGGATGAACGCAGGCGGTTTTAATTTTGCTCTGGTTCACGATCCAGTTCGAGTGAAAAGCCGTTATCTTCGGGAAATGGAATTCTATCGTAATCCCGTGCGCCGTGCAGGATATGGAGGATTTCGATCCGGTCCTCGCCGACCTCATAAAAGATCAGATATTTCCCGGATCGGCGCCTGCGTATTCTCGCCGTTGGTGCGCGAGGCGTTCGAAAGCGAATGGCCCGTTTGCGAGATCGATCGCCTTTTCTTCAAGGTCGGTTACGAAGCTTGCTGCCCGCTGCGGGTTTGATGCTGCGATATATTCACCAATCGCTACGAGGTCTTCGATTGCCTCGAGTGCGAAGATGATTGTCATTGTTCTTACGCCTTGATGCCAAGTCGTGAACGCACTTCCGCAAAAGCCTCATCGATCGGCCGGAAACGTCCCGCCTCTATGTCGTCGATACCCTTTTGTATTGCCGCGTCGAGCTTTTCCCGCGCCAACTCGGTGTCCTGACGGTTCCGGATCAGGTCTCGCACAAGGTCCTCGGGTGAGGCCGCAGCACCACGCCGTACTTCCTTCAGAAGGAAATCTTCCCTCTCCGGTTCAAGCGTCACGGTAATCGTGGCCATCTGCGACATTGGCGGTTCCTCAAACAAGCCTATGCTCGTAAGCGTCCTTCCTGTCATAGCAGACTTTACCCCGCCGGGGATCATCCCTTTTAAGGGGCGGCCTATTACCCCGGACGCCGTGCCAGCAGCATGTAGTTCACGTCCATGTCGGCCGACAGGTTCCATCGGTCCTGGAGAAGATTGTAGAAGACGCCGGTGCGTTGGATGATGTCGAGGCCTTCGGCGGTCAGGGGCTTTTCCACTTCTTCCGGACGGACCAGCTTTTCATACTGGTGCGTGCCGCGCGGCAGCCAGCGCAGCACGTTTTCGGCGGCGAAGATGGCAAGCGCGCGCGCCTTGAGCGTACGGTTGATGGTGGCAACGAACATCAGGCCGCCGGGCTTGACCATCGAGGCGCAGGTGCGCAGGAAGAAATCCACGTCGGCGACGTGCTCGACCACTTCCATATTGAGGACGACGTCGAAACGCTCGCCTGCCTCGGCCAACTGTTCGGCCGTAACGGCGCGGTAATCCACCTCCACCCCGGTCTGCCGCGCATGCGTGGAGGCGATGCCGATATTCTTTTCCGACGGATCGGCGCCGACGACGATCGCCCCCATGCGCGCCATCGGTTCCGACAACAGGCCGCCGCCGCAGCCGATATCGAGGATGCGCAGCCCCTCGAGCGGCTTATGGGCGTGCGGATCGCGGCCGAAATGGGCGCAGACCTGATCGCGAATATAGGCGAGTCGCACCGGATTGAACTTGTGCAGCGGCCGGAACTTGCCGGTCGGGCTCCACCATTCCGCCGCCATTTTCGAAAACCATTCGACCTGACTCGGATCGACGGTGGTTTTTGTGGCATCACTCATGGTGTCATTCCTTTTGCTCGGCCGCATTTGGGCCGCCTGTCCGGCCACTGAAGTCGGCCGATCGGCAAACGAAGTCAAGTGGTCGGGCAGCCGATATGCCCGCAGCTGTCAGGGTTGTCCGGCGCGCAGTGGTGATGCTGTCGTCTTGCCGCTGGGCAGAGCGGCCGGACGGCGAAGCATGCGTTGCCCTCCGCGGCCGCGCCTTCTTCGTGTGTCGACGGCGTTTCCGGCCCTGGGCGGGAAATGCTGACGAAATTCTGGACTTAACATCAGCTAAACGCCGCATTCATGCCCGGTTCACGGGCAAACTGGAACTATCGGGAGGTCTTCGGCATTGTTCGCGGCATTTCTGCGGACGTGGCGACCCCTGGTCCGGACGACTGAGGTATCAGGCAATGTTCTTCAAGGAGGAACGCGTGAAAAAGTTTATTCTGGCTGCGGCCGCGACAAGCGCGCTGATGGCTGCGCCTTCGCTGGCGGAAGCTGCCGTGCGCGGCGTGGCGACCGCCAATGTCAACATGCGCTCGGGCCCGAGCACCGGCTATCCGGCCGTCACCGTCGTGCCGGTCGGCGCGCCGATCACCGTGCATGGCTGCATGAGCAACGTCAACTGGTGCGACGTCTCGTTCGTTGGCGGTCGCGGCTGGGTCTCAGGCAGCTATATCAGCACGACCTATCGCCAGAACCGCGTTTATGTCGAGCCGGACTACTACCGGTCGCTCGGCATTCCGACGGTCACCTTCGAGGTCGACAACTATTGGGGTCGCTACTACCGCGATCGCGATTTCTACCGTGATCGCGATCGCTGGGATCGTCGCCCGCCACCGCCGCCGCCGCGTTGGACCCGCGACGACCGTCGCGGCCCGCCGCCCGGCTGGGATCGCGATGACCGCCGTGGCCCGCCTCCGGGCTGGGACCGAGGCAATGATCGCGGCAACTGGGATCGCGACAGGGATCGGGACCGCGACCGTGGCGACTGGAACCGTGGTAATGACGATCGCCGCGGCCCGCCACAGGGCTGGACCGGCGGCAATGATGATCGTCGCGGCCCGCCGCCGGGTGCCGATCGCAGAGACGACCGCCGTGGTCCGCCGCCAGGCGCAGGCCGCGGCGACGATCGCCCGGCACCGCAGGGTCGTGAGCGCGGTGGCCCGACGTTGCTGCCGCTTGATCCGTCGGATCCGAACAACTGACCACGCAAGTCGCGCCAACCAGCCTTGCGCTGGTGTGAAACGGGATATATCGGCCCTCGGGCTGGACAGAATAGGGGCTGCCTTCGCGGGCGGCCCTTTCCCGTTGCCGGTGCGGGTTGGGGCCAGGTCGCTTGCGGAAACGTCTTTTTGCGGACGGCGGCGCAATTCCGCGGCTCAACCGTACCGCTTTGGCAGGATGCGGCCATTGCACCGCATTCCGCTTTTCGCTATGAGACGCCGCAACTTCGGGCTTTTCCGGCATGGGCAAGTCCGTTCGACAGGAGACGCGTCCGCCGGCCGATGCCATATGGGGCGCGAACGAGTGGTATTGGTCTCAAAATGGCGCGCATTGTCATGAAATTCGGCGGCACGTCCGTCGCCAACCTCGAACGCATCCACAATGTCGCCCGCCATGTGAAACGTGAAGTCGATGCCGGCCACGAGGTCGCGGTCGTCGTGTCGGCCATGTCCGGCAAGACCAACGAACTGGTTGGCTGGGTCGAAGACATGCCGAAGGTGGCCGGCGCCACCTCGCCCTTCTACGACGCGCGCGAATACGATGCGATCGTTGCCTCCGGCGAACAGGTGACCTCGGGCATTCTGGCCATTGCGCTGCAGTCGATGGGCATCAACGCCCGCTCCTGGCAGGGCTGGCAGATCCCGATCCGCACCGACAGCGCCCATGGCGCGGCCCGTATCGAAGAGATCGACGGCGCCGAGATCATCAAGCGCATGGGCGAAGGTCAGGTAGCGGTGGTCGCCGGTTTCCAGGGGCTCGGCCCCGACAATCGCATCGCCACGCTCGGCCGCGGCGGTTCCGATACATCGGCCGTGGCGATTGCCGCTGCCGTCAAGGCCGACCGCTGCGACATCTATACCGACGTCGATGGCGTCTACACGACCGATCCGCGCATCGTGCCGGCGGCGCGCCGGATGAAAAAGGTGTCGTTCGAGGAAATGCTCGAAATGGCATCGCTCGGCTCCAAGGTCCTGCAGGTCCGCTCGGTCGAGCTTGCCATGGTCCACAAGGTCCGCACCTTCGTTCGCTCCAGTTTCGAGGATCCCGATGCACCGGGCATGGGTGACTTTCTCAATCCGCCCGGTACGTTAATTTGCGCAGAGGAAGAAATCGTGGAACAGGAAGTCGTTACCGGCATCGCCTATGCCAAGGATGAGGCGCAGATCTCGCTGCGCCGGCTCGCCGACCGTCCGGGCGTTTCGGCGGCGATCTTTGGCCCATTGGCCGAAGCCCATATCAATGTCGACATGATCGTGCAGAACATTTCAGAAGACGGTTCGCGCACCGATATGACCTTCACCGTGCCGTCCGGCGACGTCGACAAGGCGATGAAGGTGCTGAACGACAACAAGGATGCGATCGGCTTCGACGTCGTGCAGACCGAATCAGGCCTGTCCAAGGTGTCGGTCATCGGCATCGGCATGCGCAGCCATGCTGGCGTCGCCGCCACCGCCTTCAAGGCACTTGCCGCAAAAAGCATCAACATCAAGGCCATCACCACGTCGGAAATCAAGATTTCCATCCTGATCGACGGTGCATATTCCGAACTTGCAGTTCGTACTTTGCATTCCGCTTACGGTCTCGATAAGAATTGATCGTGAACCGGTTCGCCGCGCCTGACATGTGAGGCGCGGCCGCTTCCGGAGGTGGGGTACCTGTTTTCGGGAGCAAGCATGCCGACGCGAGATCTATCGGCAGGTCCGCGGGTTCTGTTGAAGCGCCTGCGTGAGTTGATGGCGGAACCGCTCGAGCCGCAGGAAAGGCTCGACCGCATCGTCCGCCAGATTGCCAGCAATGTGGTGGCGGAGGTCTGCTCCGTCTATGTGCTGCGCTCGGATGGCGTGCTGGAGCTTTATGCCACCGAAGGCCTCAACAAGGACGCGGTGCACCTTGCCCAGCTGAAAATGGGCCAGGGTCTGGTCGGCACGATCGCCGCCTCCGCGCAGCCTCTCAACCTCTCCGACGCACAGTCGCATCCGGCGTTCCGCTACCTGCCGGAAACCGGCGAAGAGATCTACCATTCCTTTCTCGGCGTTCCGATTTTGCGGGCCGGCCGCACTTTGGGCGTTCTCGTCGTGCAGAACAAGGCGCAGCGCAACTACCGCGAAGACGAGGTGGAAGCGCTCGAGACGACTGCAATGGTAATCGCAGAAATGATCGCGACCGGAGAACTGAAGAAGATTACGGCCCCCGGTCTCGAACTCGATCTGACCCGCGCGGTGTCGATCGATGGCGACGGCTATAACGAGGGCATCGGGCTTGGCCATGTGGTCCTGCACGAGCCACGCATCGTCGTCACCAACCTGCTCAACGAGGATGCCGACAAGGAAATCACCCGTCTGGTCGAGGCGATCGGATCGCTCAGGCTGTCGATCGACGACATGCTGCAGCGCCGCGACGTTTCCCAGGAGGGCGAACATCGCGAGGTGCTGGAGGCGTTTCGCATGTTCGCCCACGACCAGGGCTGGGTGCGGCGCATGGAAGAGGCGATCCGCAACGGCCTGACCGCCGAAGCCGCCGTCGAAAAGGTGCAGAGCGACACCAAGGCGCGGATGATGCGCCTGACCGATCCGTATCTGCGCGAGCGCATGCATGATTTCGACGATCTCGCCAACCGGTTGCTGCGCCAGCTGACCGGCTTTGCCGGACGCGATTTCGAGGCGGGCTTTCCCAACGATGCCATCGTTCTGGCACGCGCCATGGGGGCGGCGGAACTGCTCGATTATCCGCGCCAGAGCCTGCGCGGTCTGGTGCTGGAAGACGGTGCGGTGACCAGCCACGTGGTGATCGTGGCGCGCGCCATGGGCATTCCGGTCGTCGGCCAGGCGGCCGGCATCGTGGCGCTTGCCGAAAATGGCGATGCCGTTATCATCGACGGCGATGACGGGCAGGTGCATCTGCGCCCGATGGTGGACCTGCAAAAGGCCTATGCGGAAAAGGTAAAACTGCGCGCCAGGCGGCAGGAGCAGTTCCGGGCGCTGCGCTCGGTGGAGCCGGTAACGCGCGACGGCCAGCGTATCGGCCTGCAGATGAATGCCGGGCTGATGGTCGACTTGCCGCAACTGGCCGAATCCGGCGCGGACGGCATCGGCCTCTTCCGCACCGAATTGCAGTTCATGATCGCTTCCAATATGCCCAAGCTCGAGGAGCAGGAAGCCTTCTACCGCGCCGTGCTGAAACAGTCCGCCGGGCGGCAGGTGACCTTTCGCACGCTCGATATCGGCGGCGACAAGGTGGTGCCGTATTTTCGCGCCCATGAGGAAGAAAACCCGGCTCTGGGCTGGCGTGCCATCCGCCTGTCGCTTGACCGTCCGGGCCTTTTGCGCACCCAGCTTCGCGCCTTGCTCAGGGCATCGGCCGGTTCCGAACTGAAGATGATGGTGCCCATGGTGACGGAAGTCGCCGAGATCCATGCGGTGCGCGAATTGATCCTCAAGGAAGTGCAGCATCTTTCGAAGCATGGCCACGCGCTGCCGAAAAAGCTGCAGTTCGGCGCCATGCTGGAAGTGCCATCGCTGATGTGGCAGCTCGACGAACTGATGGCGGCGGTGGATTTCGTTTCGGTCGGTTCCAACGATCTGTTCCAGTACACGATGGCGGTGGATCGCGGCAATTCGCGGGTGTCCGACCGTTTCGACAATCTGGGAAAGCCGTTCCTGCGGGTCCTGCGCGATATCGTGCGGGCGGGGACGCGCAACAATACGCCGGTGACCCTGTGCGGCGAGATGGCCGGACGGCCGCTGTCGGCCATGGCGCTGATCGGGCTCGGCTTCCGCTCGGTCTCGATGTCGCCGACGGCGATCGGGCCAGTGAAGGCGATGCTTCTTGGGCTCGATGCCGGCAAGCTTTCCGATGCGCTCAACGCCGCCCTTGACGACCATTCGTTGTCGGGCGAAACGACGCGCCAGATCCTGCTGCGGTTTGCGACGGAACATAACATTCCCGTTTGACCCACGCTGGGCCTTGAATGGCGGCTATTGGCCGGGGTAAACGCTCTCTCGACGTCATCCTCGGGCTTGACCCGAGGATCTGCTGCCCTCTCCGACGTGGTTAGATCCTCGGGTCAAGTCCGAGGATGACGACACGGAAAATGGCTCCCAAGTGTAAGCCGGCATATCTGGAGTTTTCTAATTGGCAAAACTGCCTGTCGAAAAGATGCGCGACCTGGAGCGCCGGTTCGCCGAGATCGAGGCGCGCATGTCGGAGGGGCCTGCCGCCGACGTTTATGTGAAGCTGGCATCGGAATATTCCGAACTGCAGCCGGTGGTGCGTAAGATCCGCGAATACGAGAAGGCGGTGGCTGAAGAAGCAGACCTTCGGACCCTGCTGGCCGACAAGGCGACCGACCGCGAGATGCGCGAGCTTGCCGAAATGGAATTGCCCGAAGCGGAAGAGCGGGTCGAGGCACTGGAAAAGGATATGCAGATCCTGCTTCTGCCCAAGGATGCTGCCGACGAGCGCAGCGCCATCCTGGAAATCCGTGCCGGTACCGGCGGCAACGAGGCTGCGCTTTTCGCCGGCGACCTTTTCCGCATGTATGATCGTTACGCCAGCGGCCAGGGCTGGAAGGTCGAAATACTGTCGGCAAGCGAAGGCGAAGCAGGCGGCTACAAGGAAATCATCGCCAATGTCACAGGCCGCGGGGTGTTTTCCAAGCTGAAATTCGAAAGCGGCGTGCACCGCGTGCAGCGCGTGCCCGATACCGAGACGCAGGGACGCATCCACACGTCTGCCGCCACCGTTGCGGTGATGCCGGAAGCCGAAGAGATCGATATCGAGATCCGCCCCGAAGACATCCGCATCGACACGATGCGGGCCTCGGGCGCGGGCGGCCAGCACGTCAACACCACCGATTCGGCGGTGCGCGTCACCCATCTGCCGACCGGCATCATCGTCGTCAGCGCCGAAAAATCGCAGCATCAGAACCGCGCCAAGGCGATGCAGGTTCTGCGCACCCGGCTCTACGACATGGAACGCCAGAAGGCCGACAGCGAACGCTCCGCCGACCGCAAGAGCCAGGTCGGGTCCGGCGATCGTTCCGAGCGCATCCGCACCTATAATTTCCCGCAGGGACGCGTGACCGATCACCGCATCAACCTGACGCTCTACAAGCTCGACCGGATGATCGAAGGCGAGATCGACGAAATGGTCGATGCGTTGATTTCCGATTATCAGGCGGGCCAACTGGCGCAACTGGGCGAGAAGCAGGGATGAAGACCCTTGCCGGAGCCGTGATGGCCGCCCGGCGGCGATTTGCCGAAGCCGGACTTGCCGACGCGGCTTTCGAGGCGCGCTATCTGATCGGCGGGCTGCTTGGGCTTTCGAGCACGCAGGTCTTCACCGGTGGCGACCGCCTGCTGACGCTGTCGGAGACGGCGCGGATCAGCGATGCCATCGAGCGGCGGCTGCACCATGAGCCGGTGCATCGCATTCTTGGATCGCGCGACTTTTTCGGGCTGACACTAAAGCTTTCGAAGGAAACGCTGGAGCCGCGGCCGGACACGGAAACGCTGGTGGAAGCCGTTCTGCCGCATGCCCGGCGGATCGCCGAAGAGAAGGGCAGCCTGCGTCTGCTCGACATGGGCACAGGCACCGGAGCGATCGCGCTTGCCCTGGCAAAAAGCGTGCCGCAACTGACGGCTGTCGGTAGCGATATTTCGCGCGGCGCTCTTGATACGGCGCTGGCCAATGCCCATTTGAATGGTATCGAGAACCGGTTTTCGACATGCGAAAGCCGCTGGTTCGACCGGATTGAGGGTTGTTTCGACATAATCGTGTCAAATCCTCCCTATATACGTTCGGACGTGATCCCGCAGCTTGCCGAGGATGTCCGCTTTTTCGATCCGATGGCGGCATTGGACGGGGGCCCGGACGGGCTCGACGCCTATCGCGATATCGCGGACGGGGTCGGCCCTTTTCTCCAGCCTGACGGTATGATCGGTTTGGAAATTGGCTTCGACCAGAAGGAAACGGTCGCCGCGATATTCAGGTCCAGAGGTTTTGAACTTGTCGAGGCCGTACGTGACTATGGCGGAAACGATCGTGTTCTGCTTCTTCGGGCCGGTCGCGAAGACAAGCCTTCAAGCTAAGCATGACAGCCGGATAACAAAGCTTGTGCGAGACTTTAGGACGTTTTGCACAAGCGAAAGAAAAGGCTTGGAATTCCGCTTGAAGCGGGCTAGGTTCGGATCACGCATTGGGCGGCTGGGAATGAACGGTTAAGTTCAAAGACAGATCAACCGGAGTTCGGCTCTCTTTTCGGGAGCATTCAGGGTTGAGCTTTTCCCGGTGCGTGATCAGACAAACCGACCTTCACGAGCAGCAGCGAGACGATGATGTCCGCATGCCGCCAGTGAAGCCTTGGTCCGGCGCGTGGCCGGTATGGCCAGCGTGGCCCTTTTATCAGCAAAACTAGAGAATTCAGGTGAAAGATCGATGAGGCCAGGACAACAGCAGAATAAGCGTGGTCGAGGGCGCGGTAACAACAACAATGGCGGCGGCGGTGGTGGTAACAACTTCAACCGCAAGGGCCAGAACCCCCTGACCCGGACTTATGACAGCTCCGGTCCCGACGTGAAGATCCGCGGCACCGCGCAGCATATCGCAGAGAAATATGCGACGCTGGCGCGCGATGCGCAGAGTTCCGGCGACCGCGTCATTGCTGAGAACTACCTGCAGCACGCCGAACATTACTACCGCATCATTGCCGCCGCGCAGGCGCAGATGCAGGAACGTTTTCAGGGACAGGAACGTCAGGATTATAACGGCCAGGACGATCGCGACAGCGACGACATGGACGGTAACGATTACGACGACGCCACGGGTTCGCAGCCTGCGATGGAACAGCCGCGCGAAAACCGCGAGCAGAACCAGAACCGTGATCGCAATCGCGACGACCGCAACAATAACCGAGGCGACCGGCCGGAACGCGGCAATCGCGGCGATCGTGACGGCAATCGCGACAATCGTGGCGAGCGCCCGCAACGCGGCGAGCGTAACGGCGTCCACGGCGGCGCACCGGTTGGCGAGCAGGGTGCCGAACAGGGTCAGGCTGCTGGCGCAGAACCGGCACTCGCTGCCGAGACGGACGACCAGCCGCGCATCGAAACCCGCGAGCGCCGTCCGCGTCGCGAACCGCGTGAACCGCGCGAGCAGGCAGCCGCCGCCGTTGTCGACGGCAGCGGTCCTCAGCCGGTGATTGAAGGCGTTCCGGCCGAAGTGGCTGCCGAAGAAGCCGAAGCACAGGCCGCCCCACGCCGCCGTGCCGCACCGCGCCCGCGCCGCCAGCCACGCAAGACCGCCGAAGGCGGCGAGGGCGATGGCGACAGCAAGGCCGAACTCGCGGACGTTGCCGGCGAATAAGGTTTCAAGACAGCGACATGGAAAAGGCCGTCCCGGTTGGGGCGGCCTTTTTTCGTTGTGCGGGGGGTGGTTCGCGAGTGCCCGCCACTATGGAAGGGGCGGGGGAGCGAATAGGACCCCGATCGCCGGTGTCGCGGGAGCAATGTCGGGTACAACGCCGCCGGCTTGCATGTTCAGTGGCCAACTGAGCCGATTGCAACGCTGCAGATCTCGGGCACCCTGATGGGACAGGAGCGTTTGGGGGAATGCATGCGTGAAACGCGGTCGCCACGTCTTGCGGTTCTGATCGATGCCGACAATGCTTCGGCAAAGATTTCCGATGCTCTTTTCGAGGAAATTGCAAGGATCGGCGAGGCCAGCGTGCGGCGCATCTACGGTGACTTTGCCAGCGGCCTGTGCAAGGCCTGGATCGACGTGCTGTCACGGCACGCGATCATCCCCCAACAGCAGTTCGCCTATACTACGGCCTGGAACACGTCGCAGCTAATCTGCGCCATTCTGCCGGAGCAGGTTTTCGTCAGGGCAGAGGCGATTGGCGAGGGGCATGCCTCAAGGTACGTTCGGGCCGATCGCCTCCAATCCTGGCGGAAGATGCCCGGCCCCCCTTCCTTCTGATCAAATGCGGGGTTGGCTGATACGGGCCGCCTATTCGTCTGCACCCGAACCGCGTCGCGATCGCGCCGTTGGGAATGCGCGAGCAGTTGTAGACATGGGTCGGATAAAGGTAGGAGCCGGCCTCGAGCAAAGGATGCGCCGGCCTGCGCCGAGGCGATCGGCCAGATCGTCGGCAAGAATGCCGCCGCCGAAACCGAGCCAGCTCGTCGTCCATTCGAAAAGCCAGGGAGCGAACGGGTGTCGCTGTCATTCCCGTCATATTGCGGTGCGCTATGTGTTTTATCGAACAGCGACCAATATTTACCGCGCTGCGCAAAATCATTAGGCTGGGTGCCAGCATTTTTCCGGAGGAGTTGCCGATGACGACGTTCGAAACATTTCTTGATGCCCAGACGGATGCGCTGGGCGGCGATCTTGTCGCCGTGCTGCGCGCGGTTGCCGAGGCCACGAGAAAGATTTCGGACACGCTCAAGACATCCTCGCTTGACGGACTGACCGGCGCCACCGAGATCACCAACGTCCAGGGCGAAGCGCAAAAGCCGCTCGACATCCTTTCCAACGATATCCTGCTCGACGCCTGCCGCGCGGTCCCATCGGTTGCCTTTGCCGTGTCGGAAGAACTCGATGCGGAAGTGGCGATCCATGTCGATGGCCGGTATGCGGTCATCTTCGACCCGCTTGACGGTTCGTCCAATCTCGACGTCAACGTCACGGTCGGCACGATCTTTTCGGTGATCGAAGCGAAGAGTGCCGATGAGATCTTAAAAAGCGGGCGTCACCAGCTGATCGCCGGCTATGCCGCCTATGGGCCGCAGACGACGCTCGTGCTGACCACCGGTCGCGGCGTGCAGATCTTCACGCTTGATGCCGCGGGCACCTATGTGATGACAACGGCGGATGCGAAGATTACGCCGGAGGCGAAGGAATTCGCTATCAACGCGGCGCGACGCGCCAGCTGGGACGACGTGGTGTCAGCCTATATCGAAGACGCGATCGACAGCGGCCACAACATGCGCTGGGTCGGCTCGATGGTGGCCGATACGCACCGTATCTTCAATCGCGGCGGCGTGTTTCTCTACCCTGCCGACCGCAACAAGCCGGGGGCCGGCGGGCGTCTTCGCCTGCTCTACGAAGCCAACCCGATCGGTCTTTTGGTGGAAGCGGCCGGCGGCGAGGCGATCATCGGGAATGAGAAAATTCTCGATATCGCGCCGACCTCGCTGCACCAGCGCGTGCCGGTGATCTTTGGATCCAAGGCGGAAGTGGACAAGCTCGCCACAGCGTATCGCGCGCGGGTGCTGGAGGCGGCGGCGGAATAGGGAAGGCGCCACGGCTGTCATGGCGACAGCCGATCGCGACGGCGTTCGGTGTCCGTCGAGGGCTCTGCCGGTGACGCGCATGGTTGGGTGACGCGCCAAGGACCGTCGGAGTGGACCGACGGTCAGGGTTGGCCGCGAAGCTCAGGTCGTTCTAGCGCGCCTCCTGCCAGTGCGGATAGGTAACATAGGCGGTGACGGCACCTTGCGCATGGGCGCGGATCGTGACGCCGTCTCCTTTCGGCATATGCACGATCTCGCCCGGTCCGGCGGTCACCGAATGGCCGTCGCTCGTCACCGTCAGCCGGCCTTCCAGAACGATCATCGTGTCGTGCACCGCCATGGTTTCGGTGAGCGTGGCATTGGCGCCGTAGCGCCCGAAACCTACGGTAACTGGCCCGCCGTGACGCTGGTCGACGAGATTGGCGGTATAGACCGCATCGTCCTGACCCGGCGACTGCTCGAAGGTTGCGTCGGCAATGGCGAATTTCTGCACTGTCATGGCCCTGTCTCCCATGGTTGCGGCCAGCGGGAACCTGAAGATCTGGCCGGTTCGACAGGGCAACGCCCGACGCGGCCGGTTGTTCTGTGCCGAGCTTCGGTTGGCACGCATGGCCCTTCGACTTCTGCCTCTTGGGGCGCAAGAAACGATGCCCGCAAAAGCGCTTGACCCGTCTTTAAATCCAAAAAAACTGCTCCCATATGTCCATCGAAGCCGGTCCATATCGTGATCCGGCTTGGGGCTTGCCGCAATCGGGAGCCCTATCCCAACCGTCGTTTCGTGCCGATCCGGGCGAGGCGATTTCAGGAGGTAAGGTATGAACATCGAAAAATATTCCGAACGGGTGCGCGGTTTCCTGCAGTCCGCCCAGACGCAGGCTCTGTCCGACGGTCACCAGCAATTCGCTCCCGAACATGTGCTGAAAGTGCTGCTCGATGACGATCAGGGCATGGCGTCCGCGCTGATCGAACGCGCCGGCGGCAATGCCAAGGAAGCGAAGATCGCCAACGATGCGGCGCTCGCCAAGCTCCCAAAGGTGTCCGGCGGCGACGGGCAGATTTATCTTTCGCAGCCTCTGGCCCGCGTGTTTTCGACAGCCGAAGACGCCGCCAAGAAGGCTGGTGACTCATTCGTCACCGTCGAGCGTCTGCTGCTGGCGCTTCTTATCGAAAATTCCGCCTCGACCTCGGCCAGCCTGAAAAAGGCGGGTCTGACGGCGCAGGGGCTCAATCAAGTGATCAACGAATTGCGAAAAGGCCGCACAGCCGACAGCGCCAATGCCGAACAGGGTTTTGACGCATTGAAGAAATATGCCCGCGATCTGACCACGGATGCGCGCGAGGGAAAGCTCGACCCAGTGATCGGCCGTGATGACGAAATCCGCCGCACGATCCAGGTCCTGTCGCGCCGGACCAAGAACAATCCGGTCCTGATCGGTGAACCCGGCGTCGGCAAGACGGCGATCGCCGAGGGTTTGGCGCTTCGTATCGTCAATGGTGACGTGCCGGAAAGCTTGAAAGACAAGCAGTTGATGGCGCTCGACATGGGCGCGTTGATTGCCGGTGCGAAATATCGTGGCGAGTTCGAGGAACGCCTGAAGGCCGTGCTCAACGAGGTGCAGGCGGAAAACGGCGACATCATCCTGTTCATCGACGAGATGCACACGCTGGTTGGTGCCGGCAAATCCGATGGCGCGATGGATGCGTCCAACCTGCTGAAACCCGCACTTGCCCGCGGCGAACTGCATTGCGTCGGTGCGACCACGCTTGATGAATACCGCAAGCATGTGGAAAAGGACCCGGCCCTTGCCCGTCGGTTCCAGCCCGTAATGGTGGATGAGCCGACGGTCGAGGATACGATCTCGATCCTGCGTGGCCTCAAGGAAAAATACGAGCAGCACCACAAGGTGCGCATCTCGGATTCGGCGCTCGTGGCGGCGGCAACCCTGTCGAACCGCTACATCACCGACCGTTTCCTGCCGGACAAGGCGATCGACCTGATGGATGAAGCTGCATCGCGGCTGCGCATGCAGGTGGATTCCAAGCCGGAAGAACTGGACGAACTCGACCGCCGCATCATGCAGCTGAAGATCGAGCGCGAAGCGTTGAAAAAGGAAACCGACAGCGCTTCCGCTGACCGGTTGGCGCGTCTTGAGACCGAAGTGACGTCGCTGGAAGAGCAGGCGGATGCGCTCACCGCCCGCTGGCAGGCGGAAAAGCAGAAGCTCGGTCTTGCCGCCGACCTGAAAAAGCAGCTCGACGACGCCCGCAACGAGTTGGCGATTGCCCAGCGCAAGGCGGAATTCCAGCGTGCCGGCGAACTGACCTATGGCGTCATTCCCGATCTGGAAAAGCGTCTCGCCGAAGCCGAAGCGCAGGATACGACCGCCAATGCCATGGTGCAGGAAGTGGTCGATCCGGATGCGATCGCGCATGTGGTGTCGCGCTGGACCGGCATTCCGGTCGACAAGATGCTGGAAGGCCAACGTGAAAAGCTGTTGCGCATGGAAGACGAGCTGGCTCTGTCGGTCGTCGGCCAGGGCGATGCGGTTCAGGCCGTGTCACGCGCGGTTCGCCGTTCGCGTGCGGGACTGCAGGATCCGAACCGGCCGATCGGCTCGTTCATCTTCCTTGGGCCAACCGGTGTGGGCAAGACGGAGCTGACCAAATCGCTGGCGCGGTTCCTGTTCGACGACGAGACAGCGATGGTGCGACTCGACATGTCGGAATATATGGAAAAGCATTCCGTCTCGCGGCTGATCGGTGCCCCTCCGGGCTATGTCGGTTATGACGAAGGCGGCGCGCTGACCGAAGCGGTGCGGCGCAAGCCTTATCAGGTCGTGCTGTTCGACGAGATCGAGAAGGCGCATCCGGATGTTTTCAACGTTCTTCTGCAGGTGCTGGATGACGGCCGCCTGACGGACGGGCAGGGCCGCACGGTCGACTTCAAGAACACCATCATCATCATGACCTCGAACCTCGGTTCCGAGTTCCTGACGCAGATGAAGGATGGCGATGACAGTGACAGCGTGCGCGAGCTGGTGATGACGCAGGTGCGCGGTCATTTCCGGCCGGAATTCCTGAACCGTGTCGACGACATCATCCTCTTCCATCGCCTGAAGCGCGATGACATGGGGGCGATCGTCGATATCCAGCTGCAGCGCCTGCTGAAACTGCTGGCCGATCGCAAGATCGAACTGGAACTGGACGATGATGCGCGCATCTGGCTGGCCGACAAGGGATATGACCCGGTTTACGGCGCGCGTCCGTTGAAGCGGGTCATCCAGAAGTTTGTTCAGGATCCGCTGGCCGAGGACATTCTGGGCGGCAAGATCCCGGATGGCTCGACCGTCAAGGTGACGTCGGGTTCGGACCGGTTGCTGTTTCGGGTGAAGGGTAGTTTGAGCGAAGCGGCGTAAGGCTGCTCAGTGTGAGTGATTGAGATGAGGCCGCGCCGGGTGACTGGCGCGGTCTTTTGGTTGCAACAGGCGGAGCGCGCTGCGAACAGTTGAAGCCTGTGTGAAGCGCAAAACTCCGGGAAAGGCCGTCGCTTGGGACTGCCTTTCTCGTGTCCGTATCCAGACGGCGTTGCTAGAGATTTTTCAGAAAGGCGAGGGAGGGCATGAAGAAATATTCCCCGCCCTTCATTGTGACCGTTTGCGGCACCGACGCGACCGTTCTGATCGACGCAGCATCACCCCAGCTGACGGGACAACTGATATCCGGACGCGGTTCGCCGTCTGGCATCTGACCGATGATCGGGTCGACGCCGGGGGGCGGCGAACCGTCGGGAACCTCCGGAAAGTCAATGGCATTGGCCCAGGCTACCTGCGTAAACTCGAACTGCTGTCCGATGTCGCTGTTGAAGGCCATGAACAGCAGGCCGACATCCTTTTCCGGCTTGTTGTCGATCCGGCCGTCATTGAGGTCGTCGGTCCGCACACCATAGGTCTGGCCGCGTCGGGCCATGATATGCGTTCGTTCACGTTCTTCCGGCTGGCCAAAGCCGCCGCTGCCGCGGGGATTGGTCTTACGGATGTGGCCGGCGAACGGACATTTCGCACCGTCCCCGTCGCTGTTATAGTTGAAATTGTTGGGGACCGGACTTTCGACGCCGTCTTCGAACTGCATCGTCACCGGCGTACCGTCTTCGAAGCGGCCGACCAACATGGCACCGGCGCGTTCATCCCCCGCAATGCCCAGCCTGCTGGCGAAATCGCGTTCCGACTGTTTGAAAAGTCTGACATTCTGCTCAAGCTTACGGAAGATGAAATAGCTGCCGCAATGCACAGTGGGATCCGGTGCGCCCGGATCCGGGACGATGACCTGTTTGAGCGGACAGAGCGGATTCCAGTTGGCAATCCCGTCGGTACCCCGTTCCTCAGCGACGACGTCCTCCATCAGGAATAGCGGCTGGCTTCGGCCGTCGACATAGCCGAAATGTTCGATACCCTCGGCATTGTCATTGTGCTGGCTCAGGCCGTCCTGTCTTGCCAGGATGGAAACGCCATCGGCTGCGCTTATCCATGCACAGACCTGTTCCAGAGTTTCATCCCTTGCGTCGGCCAGCATGTCACCAACCAGGATCACAGCATGAAGCCTGGATGCCTCGCGAAAATGCTCGTCCCATTCCGTCGGGTTCGGGTCGTTGAGTTTGGGATTTGCCTGCATGCCCTGGACGAAGGCAGGATCGGATGGGACGATTGGCAGATCGAGCGCAATATAGCCGGCCCGGCTCAGTCCGATGCCGATATAAGAGGTGCCGGGCACCATGGTTTTCTTGAAGGTTTCGATTTCCTTGAAGTGGCGCCACGCGGACTTCACGCCGTTGCCGACCGTGCGCAGAAATGCGCGTCCACCCGCCGGATCGTCGAAGCCAAGAAACAGCAAGGTCAGAAATTCCCTGACATGGCCCTTCAGGATATTGGGCTGCAGATTGTCGAGCATGGCCCGTTCGACGCCGGTTGCTTTTCGCCATGAGATCGCATTGTCAAAGTCGATTGCCATCGGATCCCCCATAGTGTCTGTGGAGCACAAGGGCATTATTGCCTAGAATTGCATTATTTCAACAATAGAACTTTTAGTTGTATCCTGCAGCAATGAAAGCGTGGTTGCCTGCCGAGGTGCTGGCAGGGTGATTACGCTTGCTGAGAGATCTTGGGAACTCGAGATGTTACCGGCTGGCGACCTGATCGCCCGACTGGCCGTTCGGTCCCAGCAGCGTGTCGATGCGCATGCGTTCCTGCTCGAAGCGGGCGAGCGCCTTGCCGTCGAGCGATTTGCCGCCCGGAAGACGCACTTTCAGCGGGTCCACCTTGGCGCCGTTGACGATCAGTTCGTAATGCAGATGCGCGCCGGTCGACTGGCCGGTCGTGCCGACATAACCGATCACCTGGCCCTGCGTCACTTTCGCACCTTCGCGCACGCCCTTGGCAATGGCGCTTTGATGGTTGTAGGAGGAGACGTAGCCATTGCCGTGGCGGATCAGCGTCTGGTTGCCATAGGTTCCCGCCCAGCCGGCTTTTTCCACGATGCCATTGCCGGCAGCGATGATCGGCGTGCCGCGCGGGGCGGCCCAGTCGGACCCCGTATGCATGATCGAGCGGCCGAGGATCGGGTGACGGCGCATGCCGAAACCCGAAGTGAAGCGGCCGTTCGGAACCGGGTTGCGCAGCAGGAACTGGCGGATGCTCTTGCCGTCCTGGTCGTAATAATCGACTGAATTGTCATCGCTGTTGAGGAAACGGTAGAAACGCGAAACGGTATCGCCGAACTTCGCGTTGACATAAAGCAGTTCGGAGGAGGCGGTCGCCTGACCGCTCTGGTCGGCCACCGAAAAGAACGCCTCGATCGTGTCTGTCGGACGCAGTTGGGCCTGCAGATCGACATTGCTGGCAAGCAGCTTGACAAGCAGCGCCGTCATGTCGGTGGTCATGCCATAGGACAGGGCGGCACGGAAAATGCCGTCATAGATGCGCGGCAATTCGCGGCCGGCAATCATCGGCGGGGCTGAATCGTCGAAGGCCGTATCGACGGCGTCGAGCTTCATCGGTTCCTGGCCCTTGATGAACCGTCCGCCATCATCGAGCGCGATGGTCATCAGATGATACCCGCGTCGATATAGGCTGGCGCGGACGATCTGTACCAGTTCGCCTTCCTGGATGAGGCCGATGCGCAGGACCTGTCCCTGCGTCAGGCGGTCGGACCCGAGATAATCGGAAAGACTGTCGGCGAGTTCCTTGGCCTGGGCCTTGGGATATCCGACGGCGGTCATTGCGGCCATGATGGTCTGGTCCTGGCGCACCGGAATGACGTCGTCGGCGTAGTCGCGGGTCTTCGAGGTGACCGGCTCCGGCTCGGACACCGTCATGTTTTCCTCGACGATGCGGGCAGACAGAAGATTGGACGTATCGAGATGATCGTCGTCATTGTCGAAACGGCGCGGATCGACATAGGCGAGGCCCGAAACCTGGCTGTTGCCGGCGGTCAGCAGCGACCCGTTGGTGCGCACGTTTTCCTCGACCTCGTCGAGCGACATGCCGGGCGCATAGGTATAGCTGCCGCGGGTGGCCGGGAAGGGGACGGTCTGGAGGCTGACATCGGTCTCGACCTGCGACCCGTAGATCAGACCGGTGCGATTGACCGGGGCTTCGTCTTCGGTGCGGTTCTCGCCGGTGGAGAAGATCGTCAGCGGATTGAAGGAAGGGTATTCCTCGGTGGCGACGTGATTGGCGGCAAGCTGCATCTTCACATGCGAAAACGGCTGGCGTCGGATGATCTCCTTTGAGCCCTCGTGGACGACGGTTGCCACTTCCATCACCTTGCGGTCCGTCGGCATGGCGACGATATTGGCGCCGAGCAGGCGTTTGCCGCGCGTCACGCCGTCGCCGTCGTGCGCGTCGGGAACCGAGGCATAGGCTTCGGCCGGGATGGCGAGCTGCTGGCGGCCGTCGAGCGCCGCAAACAGCGCCACGCCCATCAGGATGGAAGAGGTGATGCCGGTCAGAAACGTGCCGGACAGCCAGCGCACCGAGATCTCGCGGCGATCGGGCGCGCGCCGGCCATCTGCCAGGATGGGGGCCTCATTGCCGAGCGATCGGATCATGTTTCGGGGTGTCATCATGCCGGTTCTAACCAATATCCCGTGGGAAGCGGGCCCGTCCTATCTCTGCGCCGTTCTTATGTGAGGCTGTGACCGCAAGATGTGCCCTTTTCAGGGCATGGTGTCAAACAACCCAGGCACGATGGAACAAGCTGACAGGCCTTCCTGTATAAACCGTCCTCCTGTCCCGCCGCGCGCCTGTCTTTCCATAACCGAGCAGTGTTGAGCGAAACATGCTATTCGATGCGTCGCGGACGAAGGCGGACCGGCAAGCAGACGGGACGATTTTTCGCGAGACCGAATTCTGTCAGGCCATAACGAAGACAGGGACGCGTTCTCATGAGAACCAGGCCGCATCCCCGGTTGGCACTGGAAAGCTGTCATCCACGAACAACGAATTTAAGTCTAAAATTGCCGGACTCCGCATTATACGTCACAAAATCAATAACTTATTCGATTTTTGCATTTTTGTGAATTTGGGGTGTTGACGTTTTCGGGGGTGTTCGCCTATAACCCGGTCACTGACGAGGGCGGCGGCGCTGCTGGCGACGAAGTCTCTCGTTCTGAAGAAAGCCACAAAAGATTAGCGGAATGCTGGTTGGGACCGGGTTTAACGGTTTGGTCTCTGGTTTTTTGTGACGGCGGTGTTTT